>DBYH01000006.1:0-42851 GCA_002310095.1 Firmicutes bacterium UBA1191
CCGGCCATGGAGTGCGAGAGCACCATGGAGGACATCGGGCGCACGGCCGTCGATTACATGTTGGAAGCCATCGAGGAGCGGGGCGTAAAGACTTTCAAGGTCGAGGCCAAGCGGGCGGACAAGAACTTCCCGGTCAAGTCTCCGGACATCGCCAGGAAGACGGGAGCCGCCGTGCTCAAGGGATGCAAAGTCCTCAAGGTCGACGTTCACGATCCTGATGTGAGGCTTTTTGTCGACGTCAGACACGACAAGTCATACATCTACCAGGACAAGATCCCGGGATTCGGCGGACTGCCTCTCGGAACGAACGGCAAAGGCATGACCCTGCTCAGCGGCGGAATCGACTCGCCGGTGGCCACGTGGATGATGGCCAAGAGAGGCATGCTCATCGAAGCTGTCCACTTCCACTCTTATCCCTACACGAGCCAGAGGGCCAGGGAGAAGGTGGAGGAACTTGCCTCTTTGGTCGCCACATACTGCGGCAGATTCAGGATGCACGTAATCAATCTCCTGCCTATACAGGAGCAGATCGTGACCAACTGTCCTGAGGAAGAGACTACGATTCTGGTCAGACGATTCATGATGAGGATCGCCGAGGAACTGGCGAAGGAGAACGGCTGTAGCATGCTCATCACAGGCGAGAATCTGGGACAGGTGGCGAGCCAGACGGCGGAAGCCCTGGTCGTGACTGACGCCAGCGTGAAGATGCCTGTCATGAGACCGCTCATCGGCATGGACAAGGTGGACATTATGGACCTTGCCCAGGAGATAGGAACATACGAGAAGTCAATCGAACCTTACGAGGACTGCTGCACGGTGTTCCTGCCGAAGCATCCTTCGACGAAGCCCAGGCTGGAGCGCATCCTTGAGAGCGAGTCGAAGCTGGACTGCGAACAGCTAATAAAAGACGCCATCGCGGCGGAGGAAATAGTGAACATACTCCCGCACCGTGACTGAGAGGCGGGATGAAAATAAAGCTGATGGATAAATCAGCACAAGGAGTATTTACAATGAAAAGGATAATGTTAGGCAATGAGGCTTTTGCCAGAGGCGCCTGGGAAGCGGGCGTCAGGGTGGTGAGCTCGTACCCGGGAACTCCGAGCACCGAGGTCACTGAGACACTGGCAAAATGCGGAGACGAGGTGCACGTCGAGTGGGCGCCGAACGAGAAAGTCGGCGTCGAGGTTGCCGTGGGCGCTTCCATGGGCGGAGCCAGAGCTCTGTCATGTATGAAGCACGTCGGACTGAACGTGGCCGCGGATCCTTTCTTCACGGCGGCGTATAACGGCGTGACCGGCGGACTGGTCGTTCTCGTGGCCGATGACAACGGATGCCACTCGAGCCAGAACGAACAGGATTCAAGATACCACGGAAGAGGCGCCGGAGTTCCGGTCCTTGAACCGGCGGATCCGTCCGAGTGCAAAGATTACATGAAGCTGGCCTTCGACATGAGTGAGAACTACGACACTGTCGTTCTCATCCGTTCGGGCACGCGCATGTCCCACTCAAGAGGAATCGTCGAAGAGGGCGAGCGCGTGGAGCGCGAGGTCATTCCTTACGAGAAGGACTTCCTCAAGTACGTGGCCATGCCGGCAATGGCAAGGGTCAACCATGTGAAGCAGGAGAAGCGCCTGGCGCAGATCGCCGAGGACGCCGGCAAGCTCGGCCTGATAAAAGAAGAAATGAACGATCCTGAAATCGGCGTTGTCACAAGCGGCATCTGCTACCAGTACGTGAAGGAAGCTCTGCCGGAGGCCAGCGTATTCAAGCTGGGCCTCGTGAATCCGCTGCCGCTGCAGGATATCGCCGCCTTTGCGTCAAAGGTGAGCAGGCTTTACGTGATAGAAGAAGGCAACCCGTTCCTGGAGGAACAGATCCGCGCGGCCGGAATCCCGGTACACGGAGGCAAGGAATTGTTCACAATCCAGGGCGAGTACAGCGCCAACATGATAAGAAAGGCTTTTGGAATCGAAGTTCCTGAGACTGAAGATGTTAACGCTCCGGGAAGACCGCCGCTCCTCTGCGCGGGATGTCCGCACAAGGGACTCTTCTACGTGCTGAGCAAGCTGAAGACCACGGTCATGGGCGACATCGGCTGCTATACTCTGGCGGCCCTGGCGCCGACCAACGCCATAGATTCCTGCCTTTGCATGGGAGGCTCCATCGGTATGGAGCACGGATTCGAGAAGGCCACCGGCAGAAACGACAATCTGGTGGCGGTTCTCGGCGATTCCACTTTCATTCATTCAGGAATAACGGGACTCGTGAACATGGTATACAACGAGGCAAAGGGCACGGTCATCATCCTGGACAACAGGATCACAGGTATGACGGGACACCAGCAGAATCCGGCGTCCGGAAAGAACGCCAAGGGAGAACTTGCTCCTGCCCTTGATCTGGCGTCTCTCTGCAGAGCAATCGGCGTTAAGAACGTCTTCGAGATCGATCCGTTCGAGATCAGGGAGCTGGAGGAGCTGATCAAGGCGGAGACGTCGAGGGACGAGCTCAGCGTGATCATCACCAAGAGACCTTGCGCCATGATCGTCAAGCAGACAGGCGTGCCTAACGTCATTACAGACAGATGCAAAAACTGCCGCCAGTGCATCAAGGTCGGATGTCCGGCCATAGGAATGAAGGACGGCAGACCTTACATAATAAAAGAAAGCTGCGTGGGCTGCGGACTTTGCGCGAGAGTTTGCCCGTTCGACGCCATCGAAAGCACAGCCCGGGGCGTGGAAGCAGGAAGGGGGGACGAGTAAGATGGAAAAGAACATTCTCATCGTAGGCGTCGGCGGACAGGGAACTCTGCTGGCAAGCGTCCTTCTGGGCAACCTGGCTCTGCAGAAGGGCTACGACGTGAAACTCTCCGAGGTTCACGGAATGAGTCAGCGCGGCGGCGACGTTGTCACCCACGTGAAGATCAACGATACTATCGTGGCGTCGCCTCTCATCGAGAAGGGCGAAGCGGACATCATAATCGCCTTCGAGAAACTGGAAGCCTACCGCTGGCTGCCGTATCTGAGAGAGGGCGGAGCCATGTACGTCAACGAGCAGCAGATAATGCCGATGCCGGTGGTGCTCGGACAGGTCGAGTATCCTTCGGACATCGATGAGGCTCTCGCAAAAGCAGCCTCCACTCTTGTCAAATTCGACGCTCTGGCCCTGGCCGAGGAGGCGGGCAGCAGCAAGGCCGTCAACGTGGTGCTCCTTGGCGCCGCGTCAAAGGCCATGCCTTTCACACAGGAAGAGTGGATGGATGTCATAGAAAAGTACGTTAAACCAAAGTTCGTCGAATTGAATAAGACTGCCTTTGCAATGGGGCAGGCGGTTTAAGATATGGCGGATAAAGGAAATAAAAAAGCTCTGGGTCTGGTCAGCTGGATACTGATAATCGTATGCGCCATTGTCTTCTGCGGAAGCGGGGCGCATCTGCTCCTGTATTCGAAGGACAAGATCGAAGCGGAAAAGGAGTTCAGCAAGATACGCGAGAGTTCCGCCGACCTGTCAGGGCTTTATAAGCAGAACAGCGACCTGGTCGGCTGGATCACCGTTCCGGATACGAAGATAGATTATCCTGTCATGCAGACGGCCGACGACCCGGAGTTCTACCTGCACAGAGATTTCAATAAAGAATACTCTGCGTCAGGAACGCCGTTCCTTGACGCTGTCAGTGTTGTGCTGCCGGACGGAGACAGAACCGTGACCTGGAACTGGCTCATCTACGGACACAACATGAAGTTCGGGACCATGTTCCACGACCTTCAGGAGTACGACTCGCAGGAATTCTGGGAAAAGCATAAGACTTTCACTTTTGATGTCTACGATCCGGAGACAGGGAAGACCGACACCGGAGAGTATGAGATATTCGCCGTCAGCCGCTCGAACATCAAGGCTGAGGATTCCAAGGCTTTCAAGTACTATGAATACGCCGGCTACACCGACGAGGAGAAATTCGATGAGTACGTGGTCGGTGTCAAAGCCGAATCGAGCTACGATACGGGAATCACGCCTGAGTTCGGTGATCAGCTGGTGACTCTTTCGACCTGCGCTTACCACACGAAGGAAGGCAGGTTCTACATAGTCGGACACAGAGTTAATTAGAAGAGGATCATTATGTACGACATTCTGATTATCGGTTGCGGCGTCAGCGGCGCTTCATGCGCCTACATGCTGTCGAGGTACGATCTTAAGATCGCGGTAGTCGACAAGAGCAACGACGTCGCCAACGGAACAACAAAAGCAAACAGCGCGATCATTCACGCCGGGTACGACCCCGCGCCGGAAACACAGATGGCAAGGCTGAACGTGCGCGGCACGGAGCTGGCGAAGGAGATCGCGGAGAATCTCGACGTTCCATGCATCAACTGCGGGAGCCTCGTTCTCGCTTTTGATGAAGCGGATCTGGAGCATGTCAGGAAGCTCTACGAAAGAGGATGCGCAAACGGCGTCCCCGGACTGAAGATACTGAACGCGGAAGAGCTTCATGAAATGGAACCGGAGATCTCCGCTGAAGCGGTCGGTGCGCTGCACGCGCCGTCCTCCTGCATCATAAATCCGTGGGAGTACTGCCTGGCCATGGCGGAGACCGCTGTCGTGAACGGCGCTGAACTGTTTCTGAACAGGGAAGTTACGGGAATCGATTACAGAGACGGCCGCTTTGTTGTGGAAACGACGGACGGAACCTTTGAGGCTAAGCATGTCATATCCGCGACAGGCGTTTATTCGGATAAGGTGAGGAGTCTCGTCGAGACGCCGACATACAAAATCGTTCCGACCAGGGGACAGTATTTCCTCCTGGACAAGGACGAGGGCAAACGCGTCAGCCACACAGTCTTCCAATGCCCGAACGAGAAGGGCAAGGGAGTGCTGGTATCGCCGACGGTGGACGGCAATCTGATCGTAGGACCGGACGCCAATGTGGGAGAGTGTGAAGACACCTCGACGGACAAGGCGGGACTTGACGCCATCAGGGCTGCCGCCCGGAAGAGCGTTCCGGACATCAATTTCAGAATGAACATAAAGAATTTCGCGGGCGTGAGAGCCAACTCGGATCATGACGATTTCGTAATAGAGAGAAGCGGAACATTCCCGGGATTCATCGATATCGCCTGTGTCAAATCACCTGGACTGACTGCCGCTCCGGCAATCGCCGAGCAGGTCGTTGGCATGCTGGCGGAAGACGGACTTGAACTGAAAGAAAAAGAGCAGTTCATCAACAGCCGCAAGCGTCCGCGCATCGAAAAGAGCGACGCGGAGATGAGGAAAAAACTCATCGAGGAGAATCCGCTCTACGGCAGGATCATCTGCCGCTGCGAGAATGTAACGGAAGGCGAAATCGTCGCCGCTCTCCACGCGCCGATTCCTCCGACGACCATCAACGGCGTCAAGCGCAGGGTCGGATCAGGAATGGGACGGTGCCAGGGAGGTTTCTGCACGCCGAAGATCCACGAGATCATCTCCAGGGAGCTTGGGATCGACATGCTTGACATCTGTCTGGAGGAGCCGGGCAGTGAGATACTGAAATACAGATCAAAGAACAATAAAGAAGGGTAATGGAGAACATGCAGTACGATACGATTGTAATCGGAGGAGGACCGGCCGGACTGGCCGCGGCGCGAAGCGCGTGGGAAAACGGCCTCCGCTCCATACTGATAATTGAAAGAGACAGGTACCTGGGCGGAATTCTCAACCAGTGCATCCACAACGGCTTCGGTCTCCATCATTTCAAGGAGGAACTGACGGGTCCGGAATACGCGGACAGGTTCATCAGTCTTGTGAAGGAGACGGGCATAGAAGTCATGACGGACACCATGGTGCTGGACGTAACGCCGGAGCATGATGTCTATGTTTCGAACAGCAAAGGCTTCGAGATTCTTCACGCGAAGAGTGTTATCCTGGCCATGGGCTGCCGCGAGCGTACCCGCGACTCCGTTGGCATAGCGGGAACGAGACCTGCGGGCGTCTACACTGCCGGTTCAGCCCAGCTGTACATGAACATTCTGGGCTATTCCGTCGGAAAGCGGGTCGTCGTGAGAGGTACCGGTGACATCGGTCTGATTATGGCGAGAAGAATGAAGCTGGAGGGCGCGGAGGTCCTCGCCTGTATCGGAGCCAGCGATCATCCGGACGGCTTGGCCAGAAACGTGAACCAGTGCCTGGAGGACTACGACATACCTCTGCTTTTGCGCCACACTATTACTGAAATACGCGGCAAGGACCGTGTCGAGCAGGTGGTGGCAATGCAGGTGGATGAACACAGGAACGTTATTCCGGGCACCGAGAAGGTGTTCGACTGCGATACGCTGCTTCTGTCCATCGGACTGATTCCGGAGAACGAGCTCAGCAAGAAGGCCGGCATTCCTCTCGACGACAGGACGAGCGGCGCCGTTGTATATGAAAACAACGAGACGATGGTTCCGGGCGTATTCGCCTGCGGCAATGTGCTGCACGTGCACGATCTGGTCGACTTCGTAACGGAGGAGAGCATCCGCGCGGGCAAGTCTGCTGCGGAGTACGTTCTCGGCGGAGGAAAGCAGGGCGGAGAGCCTCTGAAGATCGCTAACGGAGACAACGTTAAATATACAGTGCCTATGATGGCTCATCTGGATAAGTTGGAAAAGAATCTCGAGATATTCTTCCGTGTCAAAAAGATGTTCGGAGAGAACTCACGAATCGTTGTCACTCAGGGCGACAGGCAGGTCGCGTCGTTCAAGCGTCCATACATGGCGTCCAGCAAGATGGAGAAGATCCGCATTCCGGTGAAGCTCCTGGCGGACGTAAGTCCGGAGGGCGGGCCTCTGGTCGTGAGCGCTGTGGAAGAAGGAGGTGGCGCTAATGCGTGAAGTAATATGCATAGTATGTCCTAAGGGATGTCATCTCAGAATAGAGGAAACGGCGAACGGGGACTACAACGTTTCCGGAGCCAGCTGCGAACGCGGTATCGAGTATGGGATCAATGAAGTCACGAACCCTGTGCGCGTACTGACGTCAACAGTCAAAGTCGAAGGCGGCAGCCTCGTGCGCTGTCCTGTAAGAACGGACGGATCGATTCCGAAGTCGAAGATCTTCGAGTGCATGGAGGAGATCAACAACGTTACGGCCAAAGCGCCTGTGACGGTGGGCGATGTTCTGATCGAGGATATCGCGGGGACAGGTATCGCCCTGATAGCGACGAGAAGCGTCAGCTGAAATGAATTATATGAAGACAAAAACAAACTCCGGGTTTCGGCCCGGAGTTTTTTCGCGGTTTATTTGTTGCTTTTGAAAACGCCTCGGATAACTTTTCGCCTGAGCATTGCTGACGCGAAGAGTTCGCCCAGTATGTAGCATCCGACGATTTCGCCGATCGCGATGTAGATCATCATCAGCCAGATCGGTATGTCTATGCCGTATCCGTACTTCAGCACGAAAGGCACGATGACGGAGTTGGATACGATGGCCGGAATCGGCACCAGCCAGCGGTTGAACCGCAGCAGATAGCCCAGCACCGCGCCGATGAGAGTCGCGAGGCTTCCGAACACCACGTCCAGGATGATTCCTCCGCCTATTCCGTTGGCGATGATGCAGCCTATGAACAGGCCCGGTATGGCGGCAGGAGTGAACAGCGGCAGTATGGTCAGCACTTCCGCTATGCGTACCTGAACAGCGCCGAAAGATATTGGCGCGAATATGATTGTGAGCGCGACGTACATCGCGGCTATTATTGCTCCCTGCGCTAGAAACAGGGCGGTTGATTTGTTGTTTCTGTCAGTCATGTAGTTCAGTATATAGGCCTTTGAGGGTTTTTGCAAACAACTTTAAGGTGATTGTGCACGGTTTTTATCTGTTGATCAGTTCGTTCCTCCTGATCTTTCCGTTGAAGGTGCGCGGAATCTCATCGATGACCTCGACGATCTTCGGCTGCTTGCTGGCGTCCAGAACTTCAGTGAGGAAAGCGCGGAATGCCCTTGCGTCGTACTCGGCGCCCGGTTTCAGAGCTATGAAGAGCTTCGGCGCCTGGCCCGTCATGGCGTCATCCGCTGGCACGCAGGCGCAGTCGCGGACCACATCGCTTTTGATGACCTGGCTCTCGATCTCCTCGGGGCTGATCTTGACTCCGCCGAAGTTGATGACGTCGTCCCGGCGGCCCAGCATGTAGACGTAGCCGTCCTCGTCGATGTACCCCAGGTCTTTCGTGTATATGTACTCGCCGTCGGTCGCACTGGCAGTCAGCTCCGGCGCTTTGAAGTACTCCTTCATGTTGATTGCGCCGCGGCTGGCCAGAAAGCCCGGATTGTCCCGGGAGGACTCGATAGGCTTGCGGTTTTCGTCGACGACTATGAACTCAGCGTTTACCGCGGGGCGTCCGATGCATCCCGGAGGACGATTCCCGGCCTCGCCATGCCCGGTGTTGAAATCCATGAGGCAGGAGCATCCGGCCTCGGTGCTGCCGTAAAAATTGTACAGCCTCGTCTTCGGGAGAATGCGTGACAGGTGCTCCTTGTCCTCCTCGGAGAGAGGGGCGGAGCCCAGCTGAATATAGTCCAGCGCATCCGCGTGGTCGCCGAGACGGTCCTTGCTCAGTTTGAAGAAGATGCTCAGGATGCTCGGAGAGAGATCCATGGAGGTCACACGGTATTCGTCCATGAGACCGAACACGTTCTTGAGCAGCATGACGTTGTCCGCGAAGACGACGCTGCTGCCATTTGCCAGATTGGCGTAGGTGCGGCGCAGCCCGTGGGAGTGGGATGTCGGCATCAGGATCAGCTCCATGTTGTCCGGTTTCATTCCGACGCCCATGCGGACGTTCTCGGCCAGAGCCATGTCGTTCCTGTGAGTGAGGACGACGCCCTTGCTTTTGCCTGTGGTCCCTGTGGAGAAGAGGATCTCCGCCACGTCTTCGGATTTTGGAAAATCTATTAAATCCAGGTCGTCGATGGAACCCCGGTAAACATTGTCTATGATCTGTCCCAGTGCAAAGGCAGGCGCGCTGCTGATGTCCAAATGCGGTATGGCAAGCCCGTCGGTCTCCTTCGCTCCGATGTGCAGCACTGCTTCCGTTTCGTCCGCGATTTCGAGGATGCGGCCGGCAGCCGCGTTCTTTTCGAGAGGCACTGAAATTGCGCCCAGGAGCTGGATCGCAAGGATCCAAAGCATGTAGTCGACGCTCTGTTTGCACTCTATGACGACGCGTGATCCTTTCGCCACACCTCGCCTGTCGAGTTCCATTGCTAGACCGCATATGCCGTCCCAGGCTTCCTTGTATGTGACTGATCTGCCTGCGTCCGCCATGCAGAGCTTGTCAGGGCTTCTGAGAGCATTACGGGCAAGACTTTCGACTATGGAGGCAGCCTTCGTGTTGGCTCCGGCGTTGGCCTCCTTCAGCGCGCCGATAAACTCCGTCGCTGCCTTCGAGAGATACTTGTTGCGTGGGTACGCGATGTACATGCTCCTGGTACAGATCTCCTCGTCGGCAAGATAGAGCTTCGGCAGCCTGGCCAGGCCGCTGGTCCTGATGCTGCTTTCTGTAATGAGCGAAACGCCCACGCCCGCCATGGTCAGGGCCAGGGAAGTGAGGGTCTGCTCAACACGCAGGATCTTCTTCGGACGGCAGCCGAATTTGGCGAAGAGTCGCTCCATCATCTGACCGATGTTCTGTCCCTCGCGCAACTCCATGAAAGGGCAGCCGCAGAGCGCGCGGAATCCCTCGGCGCTTATGGCCGCAGCGACCGCGCCGTCCCTTCCTCCCAGTTTCTTATTGATATCCCATAACGGCGGAACTGCCAGGTAGACTTTCTCGTCCAGCAGTTTTTCGTAGACGAACCTGTCGGGTTCGTCGGCCGCCGGGGTAATGAACAGGTCGATGCTGCCCTTAAGCGCTTCAGTTGTCAGGAATGGGACGTTTCCGTCGACGATGTCGATGTCCACACCCGGGAACTTTTTGACGAAGGCGCCTACGGCCGCCGGCAGATAAGCCACATTAAAAAAGGCTGCTCCGCCTACCGTCACGCTTCCCGTCTCAAGACCCTCGATGTCCGCCAGAGTCTGCTCCAGTTCCTTTTCGAGGGAGCGGGAACGGTCCAGGTAGTCCAGATAGGCGTGGCCCGCCTCGGTCAGTTCCAGAGGCTGACGGCTCCTGTCAAAGAGCACCGCGCCCACTTCGCTCTCGATTTTCTTCAGATGGGAACTGAGTGCCGGCTGGGATATGCCCAGACTCTCCGCCGCCGCGGAAATGCTCCTCATCTCCGCGATGGCCTTTATGTAATTGATAGATTTTTTATCCATAACTTTTTCCTATTAACGATGACTTATGAATATCGGTTCGCCATAAGTATAAACTTATGGACATCGAGTGTCAAAGCAATAAAAAAACAGCATGGGCTGCCTTTGCATAAAAAGCGTTCCGGCTGTTTATCTGTGCATTTTGCCGACTACAAAGGCGCTGACGATGCCGCAGATGAGCTTGGTGACGACGAAGATGAGAACCGTGTAGCCGTCGGCCACGTTGGATACGAAGGCCAGGGAACCGCCGATTACGAAGGATCCGCTCAGGCTGAAGGCCGCAACGACCTCCTTGCCTTTGTCGTCCATGCGGCTGAACAGAGGCATTACGGCCAGCGAGGTGGCGCAGGTCATGAGAAGTGATACGGCCGCCGTGTCGTTGATGCCCATCTTTGCGGCGACAGCGTTGATCTGACGCCTGAAGAACTTGAGGATGAGTTCCGACATGACCAGGGATCCGGCTATGATGATGGCGGATTTGAATACGATTATGATGGCCTCCTCGACGGACTCAAAGCTGGCGTAGGCGAGCTTCGGCACGAAGATCCCGATGACTGCCACGGCGAACATCAGGTAGAACATCCAGTTGACGACCTTGGCGAATCCCGCGAAGAACTTCATGGTTCCGTTAGGGACCTTCCAGAGGCACAGGGCCAGCAGGAGACAGATGACGAGTATCGGCAGGAACTGGCGGATGAAGAGGCCCATCGGCATTCTGAGCATGAGTTCGGCGACGATGAGACCGATCGGTATCATTATTATTCCCACGATGAAGCCGCGGAACATGAAAGGGTAGTCCTCTTTTTCGATGGACGCCATGAAGACAGGCATCTGGAAGGTGATGGCCTGACCCAGAAGGGTGCCGAGAACCACGCCGCTCAGTATGAGCAGCTCTGGCGTTGCCGCTATCTCACGGGAAATGAAGTAGCCGCCCATGTCCGGAGCCAGTACTGCGCCGATTATCATGGACGGATCAAAAAACAGATGATCCGAGAGTGCCATTACCTGCTCAGTGTGCCTGCGGATGAATTCGGTTCCCACAGTGCAGATGCTGACGATAGGAATGACCATGACTCCCATTGTATGAAGGCCCGATTCGAACTGCGCGGCGAGTCCCCATCTGCCGCCCAGGGCCTTGTCTATGAATCCGATGCCTGCGAATACAAGCATGATGGCTATAAATGCGTTCATACACCGTATTCTAACACAGCGCGGCGGAGGGGAAAGGGGGCACTTTGAAACTTTTTGAAAAAGTTTTTATTTACCCCTTGACAAGGTAGGTAAATGGTGCTATTCTCTAACTACCAACCAAAGAGGTAGGTAAATACAAACGAGAGGAGAAAGAGATAAAATGGCAGATTACAGATTTGAAACATTACAGCTTCACGTAGGACAGGAGCAGCCGGATCCGACGACGGACGCCCGCGCTGTACCGATCTACGCGACAACGTCCTATGTATTCAAGGACTCAGACCAGGCGGCCGGGAGGTTCGGCCTGACCGAAGGAGGAAACATTTACACTCGTCTCATGAACCCTACCTCTGATGTATTCGAAAAGCGAATCGCGGCACTGGAAGGGGCACCGGCGGCTCTCGCGACCGCGTCCGGATCGGCGGCAATAACATACGCGATCCAGAACATTGCGACCACGGGAGACCACATCGTATCATCCTCCAACCTCTACGGAGGAACATACAACCTGTTTGCTCACACGCTTAAGGATCAGGGAATCGACGCTACGTTCATCGATCCGGCGGACCCAGAGAATTTTGCAAAGGCAATCCAGTCCAACACGAAACTGCTTTACGCAGAAACATTAGGTAATCCGAATTCAGATGTGATCGACATTGAAGCGATAGCGGCAATAGCCCACGAAAACGGCATTCCGCTCATCGTAGACAACACATTCGCGACACCGTTCCTGCTGAGACCGATCGAGCACGGCGCAGACATAGTGGTCCACTCCGCGACGAAATTCATCGGAGGCCACGGTACGGTAATGGGGGGCGTAGTCATCGACGGAGGAAACTTCGACTGGGCACAGAATGACAAGTTCCCGGGACTCTCGCAGCCGAATCCATCCTACCATGGAGTAGTGTTCACCGAGGCGTGCGGGAACATCGCTTACATCATGAAACTGAGGACGACCCTCATGAGAGACCAGGGCGCGGCCATCTCGCCGTTCAACTCGTTCCTGCTCATCCAGGGTCTGGAGACCCTCTCACTGAGAGTAGAGAGACACGTAGAGAACACTCTCGCGGTAATTGAGTACCTGAAGAATCACCCGAAGGTCGAGAGGATCAACCACCCGGCTCTTGAAAACGGAAGGCAGAAGGAACTCTACGACAAGTACTTCCCGAATGGGGCGGCGTCGATTTTCACATTCGATGTCAAGGGCACAGCAGCGGAGGCGAGGAAGTTCGCTGAGAGCCTTAATCTGTTCTCACTGCTGGCCAACGTAGCCGACGTGAAGAGCCTGGTGATTCACCCGGCGTCGACGACGCATTCCCAGATGGATGAGGAAGAGCTTCTGTCAGCAGGCATCAGACCGACAACAGTGAGGCTGTCCATCGGAACGGAACACATCGACGACATAATAGCCGATCTTGAGCAGGCTTTTGAAGCAATATAGAAGAAAGAGCGAAGATAGATTATAATAGATAAGTCAGAAGAAACAGGAGGACAACAATGGCTAAGATTTATTCAGCAGCATATGAACTGATAGGCGGAACACCGCTTCTTGAGTTAAAGGGAATAGAAAAGAACGACGGTCTCGAAGCAAGACTGCTCGTCAAACTCGAATACTTCAACCCGGCGGGATCGGTCAAGGACCGTATCGCCAAGGCAATGATCGAGGACGCCGAAGCGAAGGGCGAACTGAAGGAAGGTTCAGTCATTATCGAGCCGACTTCGGGAAACACAGGAATAGGCCTCGTTGCCGTCGCCGCGTCAAAAGGTTACCGCGCGATCATCGTGATGCCTGAGACCATGAGCATCGAGAGACGTCTGCTCATGAAGGCCTACGGAGCGGAGATCGTGCTCACAGAGGGATCGAAGGGCATGAAGGGAGCCATAGCAAAGGCAGAGGAACTGAAGGAGGAGATTCCTGGAGGATTCATCCCGGGACAGTTCGTGAACCCTGCTAATCCGAAAATACACTTCGAAACCACAGGTCCTGAGATCTGGGAAGACACGGACGGCGAGGTGGATATCTTCGTAGCGGGCGTAGGCACCGGCGGCACACTGACAGGAACAGGCTCGTTCCTGAAGAGCAAGAATCCTGACATCAAGGTCGTTGCCGTTGAACCGGCGGATTCACCTGTACTCTCGGCAGGCAAGGCCGGCCCTCACAAGATCCAGGGCATCGGAGCGGGATTCGTTCCTGATGTACTTGATACAGGGGTATATGATGAAGTTATACCGGTGGAAAACGATGATGCCTTTGCGGCTGCCAAGCGCATAGGAAAGGAAGACGGCGTGCTGGTGGGCATTTCGTCAGGAGCATCCCTCTGGGCGGCGATCCAGCTGGCCAAGAGACCGGAGAACAAGGGCAAGACCGTCGTGGCACTGCTGCCTGACACGGGAGAAAGATACCTCTCGACACCTGGATTTGTAGAGACAGAATAAAAACGAATTAACATGATATCCTCCACTGCAATTGAGCCCCGCCATTGGCGGGGCGGTTGTCTTGAGAAGTTGTTGATGATATTATATTCGCGAAGGAGGCGAATGACCCAAAATGATGATTTCAACAAGAGGGCGCTACGCTCTTCGCGTCATGATCGACATGGCGGAGCACAGCAACGGCGAATATCTGCCGATGAAGGATATCTCAAAGCGCCAGCAGATCTCTCTTAAATACATGGAAAAGATAATGCCGATTCTCGTGGCGGGCAAGCTCGTCGAAGGCGTCCACGGCAAAGGCGGCGGCTACCGCCTTACACGTGAACCCGAGGAGTACAAGGTCGGCGAGATCCTACGCCTTACTGAAGGGAGCCTCGCTCCGGTCCACTGCATCGAATGCGGAGCCGAACCTTGCGAGCGGGCCGGCGAGTGCAGGACTCTCCCTATGTGGATCGAACTGGACAAGGTCATCAACGACTATCTTGACGGCGTGACCCTCGCTCAGCTCATGCGCCCCGAGCCGGGAGCCGGAGTAGGAGCGGGCCTGGCAATCTGACTGTTTGATGAAACTCATATGAGAATAATTTGAAGTTCGAACAGCAGCGGTTAACAATAAAACTTATATTTGCTATAAGGCAGAAGTAGACAGACTACTTCTGCCTTTGCGTTTTACATCTTGGGCACGACCCAATCGAGAAGGATGTGCTTGATTTCCGCTGCATTTAGGCTGTCATCTTTTGAGTAGATGTAGCGGATGTTGTTCCACTCGTTTATGCCGCATCGCTCATAGTGAGCGCGCTTCACGAGATGGCGTCTGACATAATCGGGCAGATCCATTAGACCGCAGTACTCAATGTAAAACTCCTCATAGTACTTGTCCTCAAACGTAAAGTCCGGCGAAAGAGTTGAACCATCATCCATTGTGATAATCTGATCATATCTGAATGGAATTCCAAGTGAGTGCGCCTGCTCAGCGATAACAATCTCGCCTCTGGATCTGACCCGCAGTCCGAAACTTGTTAGTTTCAGGCTCCCGTGTTCGTAGCTGTTTTTAGGATAAGGTTCGCCAGCCCAGTCTCTGTGCGCGTCACATCTGTACTTAATCATGTCATCGGTGAGCATTTCCAGGTTTTCAACTGCTTCCCAGAGTTTATTCTCATGTTGACCAGTAAAAAAATTCTTATCGGGAAGAAGTTTATATGCGCGTTTGGTCGAGTTGATGATGTCGGCAGGATCGAGAGAACTGTACCGCGTGAGAAGATTCTTCAGGAGCTTGATGTTGGTCTGTATATGAGAGACACTAATCCTCAAATACTCCTTCCGGGAAAGGATTTCTATCATGGGATTGCCTGGCGGAAGATAAATCCGGCGGCGGCCATCATCAGTGTAAATCGAATGATAAAAACGCGGTTTTCCGCAACTGTAATTGTTTAAGAGCCCGCCTGGAGGGAGGGAAGATAGTTCTTCGATGTATTTTATCTCTAGCTTTTGAAGATTAGTCACAAGATTTTCCAGCTCGTTTCGAATATAATCCATAAAAGTCTCCTGTTAAGCATTCTGATATTGATAGAATGCATAAAAATGTAAAATGATTAAAAAGAGTATTGAATTGTCATATAAAAAGCACAGACGATTAAACGATAGGAGTGCTTGGTTGTGACAATTTATAAACAATAGTTGTTTTTTACATTAGTGTAGCTCAAAACAACGCGAAAAATAGAAAATTATGCCAAAGATGTAAATATAAGCATACTTTTGGCTATAAAATGCGATTTCTAAGAAGTTAGTGTGCGATGTTATCCACGGAACGACTGAAAGCAGTTGCCACTTGACTTTTGCTACTTCGGACTGTAGAATGGCAAGGTAATTGAATAAATGACTGTGACGAGGACAGTAGCCCCGCGTAAAATCCTTACAGAGATGCGCTGCAAAACCATTGAAAAATCAACGGTGAGAGCTGAGACAGTGCTGGTGAGGCGGCAAGTGAAAATCACCTCTGAGTCAAACACAATAGAGAGACGGGATGATGGTCCCGTAACTAGGGTGGTACCGCGGTTTATGATCGTCCCTAACTTATGTTGGGGGCGTTTCTTATTGAAGATGCAAAAGCAGACGCCGCGGCAAATACAAAAAGCAGAGAGAGGATAGAAATGATCAGAAACTTATCAGAAAAACCAATCGCAGAAGTCCAGAAGGAACAGGCTGAGAAGTGGGCGAAGGAAGACCTGCTCGGAAAGTGCGTCAGCACGAGAGAAGGCATGCCGAGCTACGTCTTTTATGAGGGGCCTCCGACGGCCAACGGCAAGCCGGGCATCCATCACATGATGGCCAGAACGCTGAAGGATTCAGTCAACCGCTACTGGACGATGAAAGGCTATAAAGTAAACAGGAAGGCCGGCTGGGACACCCACGGACTGCCTGTGGAAATAGAAGTTGAGAAGAAGCTGGGCATCGAAGGCAAGCAGCAGATCGAGGACTATGGCATCGCCAAGTTCAACGAGATGTGCAAGGAGTCAGTCTTCACGTACACGGATCTGTGGACACAGATGAGCGAGCGCATGGGTTACATGTGCGACCTGGACAATCCGTACATTACGCTGAAGGATGACTACATCGAGACATGCTGGTGGATCATCAACGAGTTCTTCAAGGCCGGACTCATCTATGAAGGATACAAGATCCTGCCTTACTGCCCGAGATGTCAGACAGGCCTGGCTTCCCACGAGGTCGCTCAGGGCTACAAGGACGTCAAGGTCAACACAATCACGACCAAGTTCAAGGTAGTGGGCAAGGAGAACGAGTACTTTCTGGCATGGACGACGACACCTTGGACAGTTCCTTCCAACGTCGCTCTGGCTGTAGGTCCTGACGTAGATTACGTCAAATGCCGCATCATAGGCGGAGAGGAAGACGGAAATCTCTTCTGGGTCGGCAAGGCTCTGGCGGACAAGGTCCTGGCAAACGACGAGTATGAAATCGTCGAAGAGGCCAAGGGCAAGGATCTGGAGTACATGGAATACGAGCAGCTCATGCCGTTCGTAAAGCCGGACAAGAAAGCCTTCTTCGTATGCTGTATGGATTACGTCAGCACTGAGGACGGTACCGGAATCGTACACACCGCTCCTGCTTTTGGTGAAGACGACTACCAGTGCGGACGCGTTTACGATCTGCCTGTGCTTCAGCCTGTCGACGACAAGGGTTGTTTCACGGCGACTCCTTGGGAGGGTCATTTCGTAATGGAAGATGGACTCGACGTTGAGATTCTCAAGTGGCTGGGTGAGCGCGGCCTCATCTACTCAAAGCAGAAGATGGAGCACAACTACCCGCACTGCTGGAGATGCGGAACTCCGCTGGTTTACTACGCGAAGCCTTCATGGTACATCGAGATGACCAAGCTGCGCGATCAGCTTGTCGCCAACAACAACGAGGTCAACTGGTATCCTGACTACGTGGGCGAGAAACGTTTCGGCAACTGGCTTGAGGAGGTCAAGGACTGGGCGATTTCCAGAAACAGATACTGGGGCACGCCGATTCCGATCTGGCGCTGCGAGTGCGGACACCTTGAGTGCGTGGGCAGCAAGGAAGAACTTATCGCAAAGGCAAACGAAGACATCGACAGATCCATCGAGCTGCACAGACCTTATGTTGACGACGTTACGTTTACATGCCCTGTCTGCGGCAAGCCGATGCACAGAATACCTGAAGTAATGGACTGCTGGTTCGACTCCGGCGCAATGCCTTTCGCCCAGTGGCACTATCCGTTCGAGAACGCGGACATTTTTGACAAGGAACTGTTCCCGGCTGACTTCATCTGCGAAGGCATCGACCAGACGAGAGGATGGTTCTACTCACTGATGGCCATCTCCACCTTCATCAAGGGCACCGCTCCTTACAAGAACGTCCTGGTCAACGACCTGATTCTGGACAAGGAAGGCAAAAAGATGTCCAAGCATGTGGGCAACACCGTCGATCCGTTCGAGATGCTGGACAAGTACGGCGCCGACGCGACAAGATGGTACCTTATGTGCGTATCGCCTGCATGGTCGCCGACCAAGTTCGACGAGGACGGCCTCGTTGACGTGGTGAGCAAATTCTTCGGAACCCTGAAGAACGTATATAACTTCTTCGTTCTCTATTCGAACGAGGACGACATAGATTTCGCGGCTCTGGATGTTCCGTACGCGAACAGACCTGAGCTCGACAGATGGATCATCTCCAAGTACAACAGAACAGTCAGGAGCGTACGCGCCGCCATGGACGAGTACGACCAGATGAAGGCGACGAGAGCCATTCAGGAATTCGTCGGCGAAGATCTGAGCAACTGGTACATCAGACGTGCCCGCCGCCGTTTCTGGGGCGAGGAACTGACGGATGACAAGAAGGCCGTATACGCCACGACATACGAATTGCTCGTCGGCGTTTCGAAGCTGATTGCTCCGTTCGCTCCGTTCATCTCCGATGAGATGTACATCAACCTGACCGGAGAGGAATCAGTTCATCTGGCATTTTTGCCTGAGGCCGATGAATCCCTCATCGACGAGGCGGTAGAGGAGAGAATGGACCTCGTCCGCACCCTGGTAACCCTCGGACGCGGAACCCGTGAGAAGGAGAAGATCAAGGTTCGTCAGCCGCTTGAGTCGATACTCATCGACGGTAAGTATGAGGACATCATCAGCGACCTGACTCCGCTGATCATGGAAGAACTGAACATCAAGAAGGTAATCTTCGAGAAGAACCTTGACGAATACATGAACTACTCCCTGAAACCTAACTTCAGGCTGGCGGGACCGGTTCTCGGCAAGAATATCAAGGCCTTTGGCGCCGCGATGGCCCAGGCTGATCCTAAGGAAGTAATGGCGGCCCTCGAAGCCGACGGCAAGCTAACTCTGGAGCTCAACGGCGAGCAGGTGGACATCGATCCTGAGATGGTTGACGTCCGCATCGACGCCAAGGAAGGCTTCGCCGTGGCCATGGAGAACAACGTGTTCACGATCCTGGATACGACCATCACTCCTGAGCTCGAGACCGAAGGTCTGGCCCGTGAGCTGATTTCGAAGATCCAGCAGATGCGTAAGCAGAACGACTACGAGATGATGGATAAAATCCGCATCTTCATCGACGCCGACGATGATGTTAAGGCGGCCATCGAAGCGTACAAGGATTACATCATGAAGGAGACCCTGGCGGTCGAGATCCGCGACGGCGGAGAGGACCTTGCCCAGGTCAACCTGAACGGCCACAAGAGCGGCCTGGCATTGGAGCGCGTCTAAGCCGCGACTGCCTTTGCATAAGGTGACGAAATGAGTACGAGTATTGAGAATCTGAGAAGACTTGCAGAGCGCGACGTGAAGGACCACACCGCGCTCTTTGACCTGTATGTCACGGTGGGCCGCGACATCGACTACCTGTCGATCAAGTTCGGCATCGATCCGGAGGACCTCATCAACCTGCTCGAAGGCTATGGTGAGAAACTTCGCGTGACCGCCGAGGAGGTCGCGAACAATCCGAAGCTGGCCGAGGCGATTCTGGAGGACAGGGCCACAGCAAAGGCAATCGAAGAGTTCGGAATGGCCCTGGACTACTCAGGCAAAGGCAGGCTGCACAAGCTGTCCCGCCTGCTCATAGAGGAGTACGTGGAGAGATTCTATCCCGGAATCGCTTCCGAGCATCCTGAGAACGACTGGATCTGCATCGAGGCCTACCTGGACAAGATGCACCCTGGCTGGAGAGGACAGATAGACACCGGATCGGACAAAAAAGAAGCCGGAGATGACGGCGTCGAGGGCAAGGTCAAGTCGAGCAAGCCAAAGCGCAAGGTGCGCAACAACTTCCGCCTTTACTGACAGGGGAGAAATATAGAATCATGCGGAATCTACTGGGCATGACAATCGATGAACTCAAGCAGTTTGCTGTTGAGATTGGCGAAAAGCCTTTCCGCGGCAAACAGCTTTTTATATGGCTCAGCCGCGGAGCGAGGAGCTTCGATGAGATGACGGATCTGCCGAAGTCCCTTCGTGAGAAGCTGGCCGGCTGCGCCCGCATCGGCGGATGCAGGGCAATCAAAGTCCAGGAGGACCCGGAGGACGGCACCCGCAAATTTCTGTTCGAGGCGGAGACCGGCGGCGCGGCAGACAATGCGGACAAAAGGGCCGACACCTTCGAAGGCGTCTTCATGAAGTACAGCTACGGTAACTCCCTATGCGTATCGTCCCAGGTGGGATGCAGGATGGGATGCAGATTCTGCGCGTCGGCTTTGGGCGGGCTTGTGAGAAATCTGGAAGCTGGTGAGATGCTGGGACAGGTTCTGGAGGCCGAGCGTGTGACTGGCGAGAAGATCAACCACATAGTCATCATGGGCATGGGCGAGCCATTCGACAACTACGACAATGTGGCGAAGTTCCTGAGGCTGCTCCACGATGAGGACGGCAGGAACATGAGCTGGCGCGGCATGACCGTGTCAACCTGCGGGATTGTTCCGAAGATAGAGCAGTTCGCCGATGACTTCCCTCAGGTCAATCTGGCCATATCCCTGCACCGCCTGACGGACGAGGGCAGGAGCGCCATCATGCCTGTGAACAGGAAATACCCCCTGGACGAACTGCTGGAAGCAGCCCGCGCCTACACTGAGAAGACGCACAGGCGCATAACCTTCGAGTATGCCCTCATAGAAGGGGAGAACGACACAGACGCGGACGTGGATCTGATGAAGAAAAAACTGGGCGGAATGCTTTGTCACGTGAACCTCATTCCACTCAACAAAGTGGATGAGACGGGCTTTGAGGGGAGCAGCAGAAACAGGGCCCGCGAAATCGCTGAAACCCTTGATGCAGCTGGGATTCCGGCCACCGTCAGGCGGCAGCTGGGAAGCAGCATAGACGGGGCCTGCGGACAGCTCAGGCGGACAATTTGAACTTGTACGCGGCAGGCGGATAGTTTATAATAGTGGCAAACCAAAATGAATCGATTCTCGGGAGGACAGGGCCATGGTGCAATTGCTAATAGGACATAAAGGAAGCGGCAAGACTAACAAGATGATTCAGCTCGCCAACGAAGACATCAAGACCTGCGATGGCAGCATAGTATTTATCAACAAGAATCACAGGCTGATGTACGAACTCTCCTACAGGATAAGAGTTATCTGCATGGAGGACTTCGAGCATATTACGAATATCGACGAGTACATCGGATTCATATACGGAATAATCAGTTCCGACCACGATATCGAAACGATCTTCATCGACAGCATCCTCAAGCATGCTGATGTAAGTCTGGGAGATCTGCCGGAATTTATCGACAGACTCAAAGCCATATCTGAACTTTATGACGTGGACTTCGTCGTGAGCGTGAGCGCGGACAAGGAAGAGATGATCGGCGTGAACTTCGACGGCTGTGAGATTCTGAACTGATTCTGACATCAGAGAGATAGCAATGAGTGGCGGTGTGTTTCACCGCCATTTTTGACTGACAGGCAAAAGCAGTCTGACTGCGGAAGACGCTTAAAAGACTGAGAGACAGCAAGGATGATAAAGGTTGAAGATATAAGAGAAAAACTGAAGAACCATGTGCCCATCGGTGAGCACTGGGCCCGGCACTACGCTGTGGTGCTGCCCGTGGTCGAATGCGGCGACGGCAAGGGACCTCAGATCCTCTACGAGGTGAGAGCCAAGGACCTGGACAGACAGCCGGGCGAAGTGTGTTTTCCGGGCGGCATGATAGAAAAGGGGGAGACCCCTCTTGAAGCGGCAATAAGGGAGACAGAGGAAGAACTGGGCATCTGCCGCGATGAGATAGAAATCGCCGCGGAACTGGTGACCATATGCACGAGGGCCGGTTCCCATATCCACACCTTCGTGGGGATAATAGGGCAGGATGCCTTTGCGAAAATGAAAGTCAGCGGCTACGAGGTTGCTGAGGTGTTCACGGTTCCTCTCGAGGACTTGATGAACACGGAATGTGAGATGTACTGGAACCCGCTGAAGGAGGTTCCGACCGAGGACTTCCCATATGACAGAGTCACCAGCGACGAAGCCTACAAGTGGATGGACGGCCGCGCGCCTGTTCCTGTTTTCGATGTGAACGGACGCATTATCTGGGGACTCACGGGCAGGATGACAAAAGAATTTCTGGAGGTCATGAAATGATCAGATTAGGACTTAAAAGAGCCGGCGCCCTGGCGGCCGGCGTCGCGGTTGCCTTTGCTTTGACTGTGTTCCTTGGAGGATGCGCAAGCGAAGAAGACGCGCTCCCCGAGGAGAACGTGAAATACGAGATCGCTCTCGTCACAGACGACAGCCTGGTCATGGACGGCGGCCACAGCGAGACCGCATGGAACGCGATCACGGAATTCGGCGGGACCCACGGCATCTCTCACAAGTACTACAAGGCCACAGAGCAGACTGACGCCGCTTTCATCGAAGCCATCAAGGCAGCCATAAACAAAGGCGCCAAGATCGTGATTGTCGACAACAGCGCCATGTCAAAGGCTGTCTACAAGATGCAGAAGAAATATCCTGAGATAGATTTCGTCATGATGGACGCCGAGCCTTACGATCCGGACACCGGTGAATCGCTGCTAATGAAGAACACAGTCGCGGCTGACTTCGATTCCGCCCAGGCCGGTTACCTTGCCGGATACGCCGCTGTAATCGACGGCTCGACGGAGCTGGGATTCATCGGACAGAGCAGGGCTGCTGACATCAAAGCCTTCGGATGCGGATATATAAAGGGCGCGGAGAGAGCCGCGGGCGAGATCGGCGCGGCGGTGACCCTGGACTACAAATACTGCGACAGCGGCAGCAGGGAAGAGACCTACAAGAAGGCCATCGAAATGTACGACGAAGGTGCTCAGGTCATATTCGCGGCGGGAAGCGGCATCCAGGAGGCCGTCATCGAGGCCGCTGAAGCCAGAGACGCCAAAGTCATCGGAAGCTGCACCGACCAGAGCGGCAAGTCCGACAGAGTCATCACATCGGCCATTTACGAGATCAGAGGCGCTCTGAAGGAGATCCTGGGAGATTACGCGAGCGGCAAGTTCCCGGGCGGCGAGGTCATAGAGTATAACGCCCACAACGATGGAATCGGTCTGGCTCTGAGGAACAACAAGCTCAAAAATCTGACGCAAAGCCAGTACGACGCTGTGTATGAGAGCCTGGCCAGCGGCGAGATAAAGATAAACGCGGAAAGCATTGAATCGGTGAAGGACATCATCACCGTGAACCTGACGTTCAAATAGCGCCGAGGAGCTCTTTGCTTTCACGGGGTGGGGATTTGTGGTATAATACTGCTACCTCTTTAATCCGTTAAATCATTACAATGAGAGGGGTGCGATATGCTGGAGAAACTGAGAATAAGAAGGGACACAGTCAGAAAGACCGGCCGCAGGCAGGAGGGCGCTGCGGATTCTTTCTATGCTGACGGTGCCAGGAATCTGGCAGTCAGAAACCAGATCCCGGAAGAACTATACATCGAAAACAAAGTCAAGAGAGGTCTCCGTAATTCCAATGGGACCGGCGTTGTCGTGGGTCTGACCCACATCGGCGAGGTCCTTGGTTACGAGAAGGACGAGCAGGGCAACAAGGTGCCGGTGGAAGGCAGGCTCTTTTACAGGGGCTACGACATCGAGGACCTGGTCAACAATGTTCTTCTCGAAGACCGCTATGGTTTCGAAGAGATCTCATATCTTTTAATGATGGGCGAACTGCCTACCGGGAAGCAGCTGGGCACTTTCAACAACCTGCTCGGCGACCACAGGGAGCTGCCGACAGGTTTCGCGCGTGACATGATCCTGACCGCCCCGTCGAAGAACATCATGAACAAGCTGGCAAGAAGCGTTCTGGCTCTTTACAGCTTCGACGACAATCCGGACGACGTGTCGCTGTCCAATGTACTGCGCCAGTCCATCAGCCTCATGGGATACTTCCCGGCCATAATCTGTTACGCCTACCAGGCCAAGAGCAGCTATTACGACAAGAAGAGTCTGCACCTGCACGATCCGATCAGGGATCTGTCCACTTCGGAGAACATTCTGAGGATGCTTCGTCCGATGGGTGACTACTCAGAACTGGAAGCGAAGATACTTGATGTCTGCATGATACTTCACGCTGAGCACGGCGGAGGAAACAACTCGTCCTTCACGACACATCTGATCTCGTCGACGGGAACAGATACTTATTCGGCCATCGCCGCGGCGGTCGGCTCCCTCAAGGGACCAAAGCACGGCGGCGCCAACATAGCCGTAATAAAAATGATCGACGACATCAAGAAGCACGTCAAGGACATAGGAAAGCACTCAGAACTGGACGATTATCTGGTCAAGATACTGAAGGGCGAGGCAAACGACAGGACCGGTCTCGTCTACGGAATGGGACACGCCATCTACACCAAGTCGGATCCGCGTGCCCAGATACTCAAGGGCATGGCCAAGAAGCTGGCCGAGTCCAACGACAGAATCGAGGATCTGGTGCTCTGCGACTACATAGAGAAGCGCACGCCTGAACTGTACGCCGAAGTCCACGGCAAGGAGATACTCATGCCGGCCAACGTGGACCTTTACTCGGGATTCGTCTACAGCGCTCTGGATATCGACACGGACGTAGCGACACCTCTGTTCGCCACCGCCAGACTGTCGGGCTGGTGCGCACACAGGCTTGAGGAGCTCGTCAACGGCGGCAAGCTCATGCGTCCTGCCTACAATTCGGTACAGAATAAGCGCGATTACGTGGCCATGGCCGACAGGCAGGAATCACGAAAGGGATAAATGAACGAAGAACAATTCAGGATCGCCTGTGAAAAAGAATTAAAATACATAGCCAAGCAGGAGCGCAAACTGCAAAAGCAGGCAATGGCATCGGACAAGACCTGGAAGAGGGCCATCGAGAGCTTCATCCCGGAGAAGATATACGTAAACCTCCGGGCTGCCTTTGCGACTGCCTTTAACATTATTTTTGAGAAGGGCGTCGACGTTATCGAGAAGACCTACAGCAAGGAGAGACTTCTCAAAGATTTTGAGACGAAGGACCTGGCTGTCGACGACGTCCAGACGCGCCGTGAGCTCAGGAAGTTTCGCAGTAATGTCGCCTCATCCAAGAGGTGGAAGTCGATCATAACGACGGCTGAGGGAGTCGGACTCGGCGTACTGGGCATCGGCCTTCCGGACGTGGTGCTCTTTCTGGGGTTCATTCTCCAGTCCATATATGAGGTTGCGCTGAGGTACGGTTACGATTACAATAAACCTGGAGAGAGACTGCTCATCCTCAAGATGATGTCGGCCGCCATTTCCAAGCGTGAGAAGTGGATCAAGGCGGATCTTGAGGTGGAGGAACTCATCCGCAATCCGGTCGAGCCGGATTTTGATCAGGTGGACACCCAGATAGGTCTGACCGCCGATGATTTTGCTCTTGATATGCTGGTGCTGAAGTTCATCCAGGGGCTTCCTGTTGTGGGAGTCGTCGGAGGGCTCAGCAACCCGGTGTATTACAATAAAATAATGGAATACGTAAGGTTAAAGTATCACAAAAGGTATCTTTTGAATAAGACTGAAAAAAAGGAGGATACAGAATGAAATTCGGAATTGTAGTACTGATCATCATAATCATCCTTGCCATCTGGGTAGTAGCCGCTTACAACGGTTTCATCAAGATGAAGAACAGGATCGAGGAAGCGTTCGCGACCATGGATGTTTACCTGAAGAAGAGATGGGATCTGGTTCCTAATCTGGTAAACACGGTACAGGCTTACGCGAAGCATGAGAGCAGCACTTTTGAGAAGATCACTTCACTCCGCACCAGGAACTACGACGCCATGTCGCCGAACGAGAAGATCGAAGCCAACCAGGCACTGGGCGGCGCTCTCGGCGCAATCGTGGCGACAGCCGAGGCCTATCCTGAACTCAAAGCCAACGAGAACTTCATGAAGCTCATGGGTCAGCTTAACGAGTTCGAGGAAGACATCGCAAACAGCCGTAAGTACTACAATGGCTGCGTAAGACAGATGAACACTTCGGTCGAGTCCTTCCCAAGCAACATCATCGCCAACCTGTTCCACTTCGGCAAGTACAAAATGTACGAGGTCGATGATGTCAAGGAGCGCGAGAATGTTGTCGTGAACTTCGACCCTGAGGACGGTCCGAAGCTGGCGGGCGGCGAGCCTGCGGCGGCAGCGCCTAAGGTTGAGCCTGAAGCGCCTGCAGCGCCGGCCGACGATGTTCCGCCTGCGCCGGAAACTGATCTTGAGCCGCCTTCAAGCGAAGACATTCAGTAAGATTTGCGTGATCAGGAGCTGCAGAGCCGGTAAGCTGCCGGCGCGCAGCTCCTTTTGCGTGTCCTGTTGCTGTGAGATACGCCTTGAGATACGCCGGGAAGTAGGGATAGCATGAAATACGAAAAGATAGTTAAGGCAAAATTCATAGAGAGAATCAACCGCTTCGTAGCTGTAGTGGAGGTCGATGGGGCTGAGGCTGACGGTTCTGGCGCTTGCCGGGCCGAATCTGTCTCGGGTCGGACCGAAAGGGTGCACGTTAAGAACACCGGACGCTGCAGAGAGCTGCTTGTGCCGGGAAACACTGTGTACCTGGAGGACTTCGAAGGCCGCATGGGCAGCAGGCGCATGCGGCACTCACTTGTTGCGGTGGAGAAGAAGACCGGACCGGATGCCGGTGGAGGAAGTCTCCTGATCAACATGGACTCCCAGGCGCCTAACAAGGTTGTCCACGAAGCCCTTGCGGACGGGCGGATACGTCTGCCGGGTCTCTGCGACGCGGATGCAGGGGAGGGCGGACTCACCCTGATAAGACCTGAAACAAAGTACGGCGATTCCAGATTCGACTTTTATGTCGAGGCGGAAGGCTGCGGCAGGGACAGCGATGAAGCGAAAAAGGCTTTCATCGAGGTCAAGGGGGTCACCCTTGAGGATGACGGCCACGCCAGATTCCCTGACGCGCCGACGGAGCGGGGCGTAAAGCACATAAACGAGCTTGTCCGGGCGCGGGAGGAAGGCTGTCTGGCCTACATAATCTTCATCGTCCAGATGGAAGGAGTGAAGGACGTTTCACCCAACTACGAGACCCATCCGGAATTCGGGGAAGCTCTCGCAAAAGCAGCCGAAGCCGGCGTGGAAATCCTCGCCTATGACTGCAGTGTCACCCCTGGCAGCCTGACGGTAAACAGGGAAATCACCTTCAGGTTCTGAGATAGTATTTGCAAGCAGGCATGTAACCATATACAATTCAATCAGATGGATTTTCACAATAACTCAGGAGGTTTGAACATGAGACAGATGAGAAGAATAGAGAGACAGATTACCGACCCTGCGGCCATAAAGGAGATGGTTGCGGGATGCGAGATCATGCGCGTCGCCTTTAACGACCCCGACGAGGGAGATATTTACGTCGTGCCTGTAAACTACGGTTTCACCGAGGAGAACGGCGAATACACCCTTTACTTCCACGGCGCAAAAGCAGGACGCAAGGCTGACCTGGGAAGAAAGGGAGGCATCGTCGGATTCGAAATGGACAGGGGTTACGAGCTGGTCCGGAATGAGGAACCGTGTGACCACACCTGCCGTTATGAGAGTATCATCGGAAGCGGGGAGATAACATTCCTCGAGGATGATGAAGATAAAAAGGTCGGACTTGCCGCAGTGATGAGGCAGGTCTCCGACAGGGATTTCAAATTCCCGGAAGAGATGGTCAAAGCTACGGCTGTTTATAGAATAATAGTTAGAAATCTTACCGTTAAAGTACACGAATGAGTCTGGTTATTGCCTTTGCATTATTCATAGGAAGCATGATAATGATGCTGATCACGGGGCACTCCATGGTGTGGGCCCTGCTGATCGGCCTTTTGCTGTTCACGATTTTAGGTCTTAAGGCACTGAAGCAGCAGGGCATGCCTCTCGGCGAAGGCTTCAGAGAACTCACGACGAGCAGCTGGGGTTCCATAAAGGACTCGCTCATAGTCATCGAGGTCATGCTCATCATCGGCCTCATCACAGCCGCCTGGAGAATCTCCGGAACAATCACCATCTTTGTATTCTATGGAATGAAGGTCATCATTCCGCCTCTTTTTCTGATAATCGCCTTCCTGCTTTCGTGCCTTCTGAGCTACGCCCTTGGCACGTCCTTCGGCGTTGCCGGAACGGTCGGAGTTATCTTCATGGCCCTTGCCAGGAGCGGCGGAGTGGATCCGATTATCACAGCGGGAGTCCTTATGTCCGGAATCTACTTCGGCGACAGAGCCTCACCGGTTTCGTCATCCGCCAACATGGTTGCGGGCATTACAAAAACAGAGATACTGACCAACGTCAAACTCATGATGAAAACAGGGGCGCTGCCTTTTGGAATAACGCTGGCGGCGTACTGCGTCATGTCTTTCGTAAACCCGATCAGCCACGTGGACACTTCCCTGATGCACACCTTTGAGGAGGAGTTCACTCTTTCGCCGTGGGGATTTCTTCCGGCTGCCATAATGCTGGCCCTGCCTTTGCTTAAGGTGGGAGTCATATGGTCCATCGCCGCAAGCGTCGCCGCAAGCGCGGTTATTGCCTTTGCGGTGGAGCACATATCCGCCATTGAAATAATAAAGGTACTCATCATGGGCTACCATCCGGCAGGAGAGGGACTGTCAGCCATCCTCGAGGGAGGCGGGCTTGTTTCCATGATCGAGATCGTCATCATTCTGATCATTTCATGCGCCTACTCCGGCATCTTCAACAGGACGGGAATGCTCGAAAACCTGCTCAGCCGCATCAGCGCCTGCTGCAGAAAAACGGGTAGATTCTTCACGTCCCTTACAGTCGGTCTGGCGTCGAGCGTGCTCTTCTGCAATCAGACCATCGCCACACTCATGTGCAACGACCTGCTGACGAAGCCGTATCTGGACACGGGCGGCAACAGGCAGGAACTGGCCATCGATATTGAAAACTCAACGATAGTTGTGGTCGGTCTTGTTCCGTGGGCGATTGCCTGCTCGGTACCGCTGACTTTCTTCGGCGCGAGCAACGGCGCACTCATCTGGGCATTCTATCTCTATCTGGTTCCGATCTGCTATCTCTTCACGAAGAAGCGCTGGTTTGCAGATAGAGTTCCCGCCGCAGAAGACCCATCCGGTCAGTAAGCTCGCGAAGGTGGTAGTTGTTTCCGTAGACCACCGCGGCGAACCGGTCCAGATAACTTTTGTATTCATCTGTAACATCGGCCTTGAGCTGCGCGATGAGGCGCAGCAGATTGATGCTTGAGCCTGCGGGCACTTCCTTAACGGGCACGTAGGCTATTTTTATTTCACCCGTTTCCGCGTTGAAAAACACCGTGTCCGTGCTGAGAGAGACCTTCGCGGGTGTGATCAGATATTCTATGGCGCGCGAGAGTATGATGAGGACACGCTCGAGTATGAAGAGGGCGTCTTCGGTCCTGTCGACACGGTATCTGCTTAGAGGAACGAAACCTCTGCAGTCGTAATAGGCGACCTGCCGGGAGCTGCCGCCCAGAAACAGCATGGGCAGCAGATAGTCGCATTCGCCCGACGACAGCATGATCCGCTCGAAATCCAGTATCGAATCCTCTTTGAAACAGAGCTTGTATTCATTGTTTTCCCACATATCAATTCCTTTCCGGCAGGGCCGCCTTTCTCATCCGCCGCACTTGCTGCACGGCGTATACCCTTTTTCTTCGGCCTCGCCTCTGTCGATGACGACCGTATGCCGCTTTATGGACCGGCAGCTTCCACGATGGTAACAGGTGTCGTCGCCATAAAAACAGAAGACTATGCTCCCCAAAGGCAGGCTGCCTGAGCCGCACATGGCGCAGGCGGAATACTGCTGCTTCAGGGCGCTGGTCAGGACACAGCTGTGCACTGTAGCTCTGACGTAGGAGCAGCTCTTATCGTGATACTTCGTTCCGCTCTGAGGAAAGATCCAGACCTCCCTTGAATCCTCCTCCTGCTCCAGCCCCCCGGCGCCTAGGGAGGGCCGGCTGTATCTTAGACCCGTGAAGTCCCGGTATTTTATGCCCGCGTCATATTCGAAGGAACGCCCGAAGTCAAGAGGCAGAGTCAGGTCGACCTCCGCGCGAAGCCTGAACGAGTTCAGGTCTGTGTGACTGCCGTCTGAGTATGCGTACATTCGCCCGGACAGGCTGAGATTAACATCCTGACCGAAATCCTCAGCGTCCCTTCGCAGCCTGACGCCCATGGCCATCTTCGAAAGATCCAGTCCTGAACTCTGGGCGTATGAACACTCCCTGAGGGCAGCGTTCATGCTGTTCTCCCAGGCTGAATCCGCCTCAATGAAGTAGCCTAAAGTTATGACCGCCAGCATGACCAGAGGCAGACATATGGCGGCCTCTATTGTGTAAACCCCTTTTTTGTTTCCCTTATTTCTGAATCTCATGAGTCTTCATGAACTGTTTCGTCAGTAGATTCTGTCGTATGACAGACTTCTGCCGCATATGTCCGCGTCCACAGACACACCTGTAGCGCACTCCTGTACGAGGAAGCCTTCGTCGTAGTTTTTTCGCATGTTGATCTGAATCAGATCAAGTACGCGCGCCGTTACAATATTGTCATCCTTTACGTACAGGAGAATGCGCAGGTAGTCGTCGTATTTCCGGCCTGTATCCGTCTGGGGATGGATGCAGCCATCCTCGCCGCTGTAGCCTTCGAGGATGGAATCCAGATCGATGGCCCAGCTGGCTGAGGTCTTGATGATCGGCACGCGGAAATCTTTATGCAAAAGCTTCACGTCGTTGATTGCTTCTGCCGCTGCCCACGCCGCGGCTATGGCCGCCTGGGTGACGACCCCCATCGGACCGGGGGTGATGAGTTCGGCGGCTTCGGTTATGGCCCGCACCTTCTCCGGGTCGGAGTAGATGTGGGTCAGGTTCAGTCCCGTTCTGACGGCTTCAAGGGCCAGGTCAGTCCTGTGCTTGTTTTTCTCGTCGGACATTTTCCCGCAGATGATGTATTCCACCTCGCTGCTGAAAAAGTGATCACCTTCGTTCACATACCCGTTCCTGTTGAACTTGCTGAGTATGTACTCGCTCATCAGGAACTTGCTCGTGCCGGTTCTGAAAATGGCTTCGGGATTCGTCAGATTCTCGCCGAGCCTTTGGGCTGTAGTAACAATGTCGGCGTCCGGCAGAGAGCGGGAGGGCAGGCTGGTGATGGTCGGCCCGTGCCTCAGAGTCCTGTCGGGGATGCCGTCAGAAGCGCCGCCGTCACCGTTGTCCGAGGCATCGTCGCTCCCGTCGCCAGTGCCCCCGCCCGAATCCCCCTCGCCGGTCACCGCGTCAGTTATCAGCTGGACGCCGCCCGTGGACTTCATATAGTCCAGTATCTGTTTGCGGACAGGTTCCGTATTGACGGTGCTGAAGCGGCCGGCCGAAGCCTTTGCGTAAAACCCGGTATAGTCTCTGAGACTCCGGGAAAGCTGCGTGTCCGTTCCCTGAAGCAGGAACAGGCCGTAATCCCGCTGCACATAGTAGTCGTATTCGGACAGCAGGGACGCGGAGGCCAGATTCAGAGTTCCGTCGGCGATGCTGATCCGGGCCTGAACCCTTCCCGCAAAAACAAGGCTGAGTGTTATGGCCACAAGGGACGCCAGAATCACAGCCAGAAAAACCGCGCTGCTTCCGCGCTTCTGACGTACTAATGTCGAATCCATCTTCATTAATAATTAACCTCCGTCGTCGCTGTCTCCGTCACCGTTACCGCCGTCTCCATCGCCACCGCCGCTTCCGTCATCTGATCCGGCGATCTGCCTTATCCTTAGAAGACTGACAGGATCTGCCGCCCGCAGCTCGCCCTCAATGCTGCGCCTGCCGAGCCTCGAAAGAAGGCCGCGTGAAACCATGGCCACGTCCGACGACCCGCTGACGCGCTTTGCGGGGGCGATGCCTGACGATGTGATGCTCCCGTCCCAGATATCCTCGGGCGAGATGGCAGAACCGTCTTCGGAATAGCACGTGAACTTTTCAGTAATGAGACCGGCCTCGCAGCGCAGGGCCATGTGCATGCGGCTTTCCGATACGGACGACTCATAAAAAAACATGATAATAAGTACAGTCGTGATCACAGCCAGGATCACGAAGGGGAGCACGGCCGCGGCCTCGACTATGTAACTGCCGCGTCTGCCTGCTCCGTGAAAATGCATCAGAAGCTGTCCAGTCCTTCGAATGTCCTGTCCACGAAATCCGTGATCTGTGTTCTGAATATAAGCCCGAGGGCTACTGCGATGGCGACCATGATGGCCACCTGGACCAGCTCCATTCCGGAGCGCTGACGAAGAACTTCTGGTATGAATCTTCCCATCTCAATACCTCCTGTCAAAAGTGATGATCCCCCATAGACAGGTGTAACGGAATTCCCCTTTCCGTGTGGCTTATTATAACATAAATGGAAATAAATAACAACAACGAATCGCGGCGCAATCAGGATAAATTTAGCACCCTCTTAAAATGCTTTAATGTGTTACAATTCTATCGTATGAACATATTGCATACAAAGTGCGGCTTTGATATAATTTTAACGGTGTTTAGACTGCTTTTGCATATAGACACCTGTCATTATTATATTTTTTGGAGGTATTATTATGGGTGCTATTGATAGCGCAGTATTAGCGGTAAGCGACATCCTGTACAAGCCATATATTGTTCCGTTGATCCTCATCGGCGGAGCCATCTATCTGACTGTCAGATGCGGATTTCTGCAGTTTGGAATGTTCAAGGAGGCCTGCAAGGTAATTACCGAGAAGCCTCATGAAGGCGGAATATCATCTTTCGGAGCATTGATGGTATCCACTGCGTCAAGAGTAGGCACGGGTAACATCATCGGCGTTTCCACGGCCATCGTCTGCGGAGGTCCGGGCGCCATCTTCTGGATGTGGGTTACCGCGTTCTTCGGCGGCGCGTCGGCGTTCGTTGAGTCGACGTTGGCTCAGATCTACAAGAAACACGACGGGGAAGGCGGTTCAATGGGCGGACCTGCATACTACATGAGAGATGCACTAGGCCAGAAATGGCTCGGCGTCATCTTCTCCATCCTGATCATATTCACATACATGGTAGGATACAACATGCTGGCCGCTTACAATCTGCAGTCCACATTCGCGGCGTTCAGTTTCTACGGCAGCGGAACTCCGTACATCATCGGCATAATTCTCTGCGTACTCTTTGGAGTCATCGTTCTCGGCGGCGCCAAGAGACTGATCAACGTAACCGAGATCCTGGTTCCGGTAATGGGCGTTATGTACGTAATCGTCGCGATCATCGTCCTGATCATCAACATCCCTAACCTGGGTCACATGTTCGGAATGATCTTCTCAAGCGCATTCGACTTCGAGGCGATCTTCGGCGGATTCGCGGGATCGTGCATCATGTACGGTGTAAAGAGAGGCCTGTACTCCAATGAAGCTGGTATGGGTTCTGCTCCAAACGCTGCGGCGAGAGCGGACGTTTCACACCCGGCCAAGCAGGGACTCGTACAGATGCTTTCAGTATTCATCGACACGCTGCTGATCTGTACAGCTACGGCCTTCATGTGCCTGTCAACAAAGGTAGATGCTGCTGCATATAACCTGGCTGACGGACCTAACGCTGCAGGATACGTTCAGGATTCACTGGCGTCAGTATTCGGAGGATTCGGACCTGCGTTCATCGCCATCGCCATGTGCTTCTTCGCGTTCACTACCCTGATCGGTAACTATTCATACTGCGAAGGATGTTATGAATTCATAATCGGAAGAGAAGGAACCAAGACAGAGCTGCTCGTCATGCGTGTAATCGCATCACTTCTGATCTTTGTAGGCTCCATCGCATCGGCCGGTCTCGTATGGGATATCGCGGACATGATGCAGGGACTCATGGTCATCACAAACGTTCCGACGATACTCATTCTGGGAGGCATCGCCTTCAAGTGTCTTGACGACTACAAGAGACAGAAGGCCGAAGGTCACAACCCGATCTTCAAGGCCGCGAACATCGGTCTCAAGCAGAAGACGGACTTCTGGAACTAATATCTGAATTAATACAAATTGCAAATCGAAAAGGCGGAGCTTCGGTCTCCGCCCTTTTGTTACAATTCCAGCAGGGCAGGGCTCACCGTAACGACGACGAGGACGAGAAGGAAAACCGTAAGGGGCATTGTCAGTTTCGTCTCGGCCAGCCGTCCGCGCTCCTCGCTGTTCCGCTTCCGGGACAGCCAGAGCGCCTCGCTCTCGGATTGGAGTTTCTCGGTAAGCTCCACGCCCTTGCTGATATTGTCACTGATAATATTGCTGATACGCATCAGCTCTCTCGAGCCTTCTCCGGAGTTTTCACTGCTCCGGGCGAAGGCTCTGAATTCTTTTTCAAGAGATCCGTTCGTTTCTTTTATTCTGCCGTAGATTCCGTTGAGGCGTTCGTAGAAATAGTCGCCCCTGAGTGATTCGGAATCCCGGCTCTCTTCGACTATGCGCTCAAAAGCCGAACTCAGCACCAGTCCCGCACCGAGCAGAAGCACAAGTCTGTTAACGAATTCGGGCAGCTGCCGCCTAACCGAATCCATCTGTGCCCGCCGCGCTTTCTCGAGAGGGTCCAGTCTCCTCATGTATATGAACACTGTGAGCATCATCATTGCAAAAGCAATAACGGCCGTGTTTGTCCGCCTGTGCGCTGACCATTTGATTGTCTCGCCTGTCCTCAGGCGTCCGGGCAGTGATACCCGACGCGCGCTCCTGTCATCGTTCAGTGAACTGATGACGCCACGCATCTCGTAGGCGAGCAGTTCCTCTTCAGACATTGCGCCCGTTTCGGACTGATCCGTTTCACCGTCCGCGCTGCCTGCCGCGCTCTCCCTGGAGTAAGGGTAGAGGGACAGGTCGTACTCTTTCGTAACCGTGCCGTCTTCTGTTTTTATGTCTGCCTTTAGGGTGATGCGGCCCGGGCTGCTTCCTTCATCGGGGCGGACAAGATACGGGCTGCTTACGCCGCCCATCAGTCGGAGTGTCGAAAAATCGAAGCCCACAAAGAGGTCGAAGAGCAAAAGCAGCAGACCGGCGGCCACGACGATCATTATTCTTTTTATGGCTTTTCTGTTGAGTGCGGCCTCATCCATCTGAAATCAAATCTCCACGCTGGATATCTTCTCCATCATCATCACTCCCCACAGGCCCGCGCCCAGGCAGCCTGTCATGATCAGCCGCCCGGGCAAACCTGAATAAAGAGGAACAATATATGACGGTGAAAGAAGGTTCAGTATGAGCAGCATTGCCACAGGCATGAGCGCAATGAGCCTTCCTTCAAACTTTTTCTGTGCCGTTATGGCTTTTATTTCGCGCTCGATGTTCATTTTGTCCGTCAGGATGGAAGATGTCCGCGCGATGATCTTCTCAAGGTCCCCGCCCATGTTTCTGCATATGATGTAGACCTGGACGAAGTTGTTTATGTCCTCGCAGCAGCTTCGCTCGGCGAAGTCCGCCAGGAGTTCTCTGTCGCTCTCGTTGTTCTCGACGATACAGCGCTTCATGTGATTGAGCTCCATCATTATCGGCTCCGAGGGGCCGTACATTACCGCCAGGCTGTCGGCCGCCTCGATGAGAGCCTCAGGCATCTGCCTCCCGGCCGCGATGGAGGAAGATAGAGAATAGAGCATATCCTTGAACTGGACGTTCAGCTTCTGCATTCGCTGACGCGCCCGCCAGGATTCGTAGAGAGGTTTCAGCTTGATCACAAATAATCCGCTCACGGCCGAGAGTATAATGCTGTGGTAAAAGAGGAAAACGAGACCGGCAGCCGCCAGATAACCGGCGCCGAAGAAAAGGACCCGTTCTCTGTCAGTCATCTCATATTGGGAGTAGTTCCTTATCATCTATGTCTCCGATCTCAAGCTTCTCTCTGTGAATGAGCCTGTTTCCGGTCATGCCGCAGTCCGCCCTGTAAAGGCAATTTGTCCTGATCTGTCCGTCCAGGACTTCGTCGAGCTCAGATATCTCAACGACTCTGCGGCTGCCGTCCCTCATTCGGCTCATGTGTATCATGATGTCGATCCCTTCGCTTATCTGCGCCCTTATGGCTTCAACGGGGAAGTCCACGGCCTGCATGAACATGGCTTCCAGCCTCTTGAGCATGCCCGGTATGCTGTTTGCGTGCCCGGTACTGAGTGATCCGGAATGGCCCGTATTCATGGCGTTTATCATGTCGAAGACTTCGCCGCCTCTGACTTCCCCGACGATTATCCGGTCAGGTCTCATTCTGAGACTGGCTCTGACCAGATGAGTCATGTCTACACGGCCGCGGCCTGAGGTGTTGGGACTGCGGCATTCCATGCGAACGATGTTGCTGATCTGATCGATCTGCAGCTCGGCAGAGTCCTCGATTACGATTACGCGCTCACCGGAAGGAATCAGTTGGGCGAGCACATTGAGCATGGTTGTTTTGCCGCTGGAGGTTCCGCCTGAGACGAAACAGTTGTAGCCGCAGCGCACCAGGACGTCCAGCACCTTCGCGCCTTCGAGGGTGATGGTCCCGTTCCTGATGAAGTCGCCCATCGTCATGACTCTCTCAGGAAATTTTCTGATGGTAAGAATAGGTCCGTTCAGTGCGATGTTTCCGTAAACGGCGTTGACTCTGGATCCGTCGCTTAGCCGCGCGTCAACTATGGGGTTAAGCTCATTGATCTCCCGGTGGACTCTGCCGGCGATTCTTCTGATCAGTTCCTGCAGATCCTCACGGGAGTCGAAGGTAAGGGGAACTTGCGTTATTACACCTTCACGCTCGACGAAAATACTGTCGGGGCCGTTCACCATGATCTCCGAAATGGACCTGTCATCTATGAAAGGCTGGAGGATGTCCATCTCGCACCTCAGTGAGAGGAAGAGCCTCTCGATGAGGGCGGTGTTGTCCCTGAAGCTGCAGGAAGAGGACCGCTCCTGTGAAAACACGTAATCTTCGATGATACCGAGGGCCCTGTCATCAGTCATTTCCTCCACGGATTCAGTGAGTAGGAGCCTGATATCGCGAATATACTGTTTCACGTCTGCCTTTGCATAAAATGACATCTATACCATATATTTCCTTTCGTGAATCATAATACCACAGATTCCAAAATATAGCAATAACAAAATAGCATATAATCTTGCTGAGTTTGGAAAGGGGATAACAGACAAAGTTGCGGCTGCTTTTGCATAATTCATCAAAAGTGTGTTGTTTTTACATTTTTATGTTACAATTACGCTGTACGTTTTTGTGCAATAATATTTCTGTATTTTATGAGGTGACAAAATGAGTCAACAGCAGCCGCAGCTGCAGGGTGTCGCCGGACTGAAAAAGCATGACATCAAGGTTTCCGGAATCGTGTTCATGCTCTACTGTCTGGTAGCGGCCGGAGCTTTCGGTATCGAGGAGATGATACCTGAGGCCGGACCGGGAATGACCATCCTGCTTTTGTGCGTATTTCCATTTATATGGGCGTATCCTATCAGCTCGCTGGTAGCGGAATGCTCGTCTGTAATGCCGTCAGAAGGCGGTGTGTACGTCTGGGTCAAAGAGGCCTTCGGCGAGTTCTGGGGATTCCAGACCGGTTGGTGGGCCACGGTTTCAACATACATTACGAACGGCGTTTACGTCGCTCTCGTGTCGGGCTATGTCAGCCAGATGATGCCTATGTCCTACGCTGGATCTCTGGCGCTGAAGATTGGCATGATTGCCATCTTCACAATAGTTAATCTGTTAGGTCTGAGAGAGGTAGGAACGGTCAGTACGGTTCTGTCGCTCCTGATCGTTGCGGCGTTCCTTCTGGTTGCCATCGTCGGCTTCCTCAATTGGAACACCAATCCGGTTGAACCGTTCATGCCTGAGGACTACACTTTGATTGACGGTCTCGGCGGCGGTATCTGCATCTGCATCTGGATGTACTGCGGATACGAATGCATCTCCAACATGGCCGGCGAGGTCAAGAACCCGCAGGTTATTCCTAAGGGACTTAAGATCGCAATGCCGCTGGTAGCGCTGACATACGTTCTGCCTACACTCGGCGGACTTGCTACTCTTCCTGAGGGATCCTGGGAGATGTGGTCAACTGAAGGCGGATTCTCCGGCGACCACGTTGGATACGCTACAGTTCTTACAGCCAACCTGGGACAGGCATGGGGATATGTATTCCTGGTAATCGCCATCATTTCACAGTGCGCCATCTTCAATACTTATCTGGCATCAGGCTCCAGAGGATTCTTCGTTCTGGCGGACGACCACCTCTGCCCGCAGTTCCTGGTAAAGGTAAGCAGAAACAGAGGCGTACCGTATGTTGGTATACTTTCGCTGGCAGTCGTAACATTCATTCTTTCGTTCAATGACTTTACGACGCTGGTATCCATGGAAGTAGTATTCATGCTGGCGCTGTACATCATTCTGCCGATTTCGGTAATAAAGCTTCGTAAGAAGCTGCCGGTCGAGGAGAGAAGAAAGAGGAATCTCTACATCATCCCTGGCGGCGACAAGGCACTGATCTTCTACTGCGGATTCCCGATCGTCATCGCGATCATCGCGCTGCTGATCAACGGAACAGATTATCTGACCACCGGCCTGATGGCTCTTTGCTCGGGCCCGATCGCTTACATCATTTTCCGTAAGGTCTGCGGCGGACTGTCCGTTAATGATCCTGAAGGAAATCCTGTTAATGGATTCGGCATTCCGAAGGGCGACACCGTCAGAATCGGCGTATTTTCTCTTTGCGCAGGCGCCATGGCCTTCTTCGGTCAGTTCTGGCTCAGATGGTACGAAATCAGCTGGGGAGAATGGGAACCGGACGACTATGATGTGTTCTGCAATGTTATTCCGCAGGTTCAGACAGGACTTGCCATCGGCGGCGCAATCCTGATTGTGTTCGGTCTGATTATGTTCTTCGTCGGCAAGAAGAAGGATCCACCGCTTCCTGACCACGAGCTGGACGTAGAAGCCACACTCAACAAGTATCTGATGGAAGAAAAGACCGAGACATTCTTCGATTAATACGATAGTTACAATGATTACTACAAGACACCGCTTTGCGCGGTGTCTTTTTTGGCCCATTATTGACAAATAATTACAAAGTTGGTAATATATGAATACTCAATTATTATATATGGGGTACGATTTTTAATTTTCATGGGGTACAGTTCCCCATGGTTTTTCCAAAATCGTACCCATAATTGGATACGGCAATGCATTGTTTTGGTACATGTTTTGAAGAATTCGTGGGGTATTGTTCCCCATAGATTTCCAGAATCGTACCCCAAAATGAAAAAACGCCGTTTTCAGCGAGGGTATTGGGATTAGAATGAATGAGTTTAAGGAAGCGATAAAACGCGAACAGAGGCGAATTGAGCGGTTGGTCAAATTGGCTGCCCAAAATGAGGTCGCGAACAAACGGGGCATTCTGCTTTTGGAAAGGCGCGGGAGCAGCACATACTGCTATGAAAGGAAGGACAAGTCTAAGAAGTATATCGGAAAGGTCGATTCAGATGCTGCGAAAGCATTTGTACGGGATCACTTTCTCACGGAAAAGAACAAACGGCTTCTTACTGACGAAAAACTGTTAAATAATCTGGCCCACAATTATCAGGACTACAGTTATGACGCAATAATGTCAGCCCTTCCGGCATCATTCAGAAACATAGCAAATGAGGATTTTAACGACGCCCGTTATGAAGAACTGAAGCGGTGGGCGAGCGAGGATTACACCAGGAATGAAGCTCCGTTTCCGGAGGCGGAGATTTATGCGGTGGATGGCAGAAGGGTTCGGTCCAAGGGTGAGTGCCTTCATGCAAATATTCTCATCAACAAAGGAATCCCGTTCCGCTACGACAGCGTAATTACCATTGCTGACAGCCATGGTAACACCAAGAGGCTCAGCCCGGATTTCATGATCCAGTGTTACGACAGCTCGCTGGCCATCATAGAACACCTCGGGCGCCTCTTTGATAAGAGATACGCCCTCGATTTCGGCGAGAAGTGTTACTGGTATCTGCAGGCCGGTTTTATTCTTGGGAAGAACTTCTTCGTAACGAGCGACGACATTCACGGAGGGACGGACACACAGGCTATTATGGAAGTTGCAAAGGCAGTCGAGCGTTTGTTTTACAGCGGCCGGCAGTAATCGCTGTCTCTTTATTTCGCGTCCGTTATGTGATAAAGTATATCAACGGAGGAAAACCTATGATACCGCTTTCAACTAAGATGAGACCTTCGAAACTGTCCGACTTCGTCGGGCAGAAGCACTTCATGTACGAGGGCTCGCTGTTTTACAACTCGATAATAAACAAGACATTTGAGTCGGCCATTTTCTTCGGACCGAGCGGCACGGGCAAGACGACCCTGGCACGCATCATCGCCAAGGAACTGGACGGCGATTTCGTTGAGATAAACGCGTCGACTACGGGCACCAAGGAGCTGAAGGAGATACTGAAAAACGCCTCAGACAGGTTCCACGGACTGCTCCAGGAGACCACGGTCCTCTACGTTGACGAGGTACACAGATGGAACAAACTCCAGCAGGATTCCCTGCTCAAGGCCCTCGAGGACGGCATCGTCAAATTCATCGGAAGCACTACGGAGAACCCGTACTTTTCCGTCAACAACGCCATAATCTCCAGAGTCAGAAACATCTACGAGTTCAAACGCCTGTCGGCGGACGATATTCTGATCATCCTGAAGCGGACACTGGCGGACACGGAGAAAGGCTTCGGCGGACTCGACGTGAGATACGACGAGGACGCTTTGCGCACGCTGGCGGCCATGGCGGGAGGCGACTGCAGAGTGGCTTTGGACGCACTCGGATTCATCGTGGACAATCTGAGCGAGGGACAGCTTCTCGACAGAGACATCGTAGCCGAAGCCATGCAAAAGCAGACTACCTTCTACGACAAGGAAGAGGATAAGTACAACCTGCTTTCGGCGCTGCAGAAGTCGGTGCGCGGTTCGGATCCTGACGCGGCCATTCATTATCTGGCCCGCCTCATCGACGGCGGTGCTGACGAGATGATGATAGGGCGCAGGCTCATGGTCATGGCCAGCGAGGACATCGGAATGGCTTATCCGAACGCCATCTCGATTGTGACGTCCTGCGTGCAGGCGGCCCAGATGATAGGCTTCCCGGAGGCCCAGATTCCGCTTGCCCACGCGACCATTCTCATGGCGTCGTGCCCGAAGTCCAACAGAGCCAACGAGGCGCTGAACGCCGCGCTCTCGGACATCCATTCCAGGAAGATCGACGACGTTCCGGCCCATCTCATGGATTCCCACTACAGCGGCGCGGCCGATCTGGGAAGGGGACAGGGTTACAAGTATCCGCATTCCTACGGCGGTTATGTGACCCAGCAGTACCTGCCGGATGATCTTTATAAGGAAGGCGTGCGCTACTATGAGCCGTCGTCAAACGGCAGCGAGGCAGCGTTCAAAAAGTACCTCGAAGAACTGAGGGAGATCGATAGAAAGAGCAAGAAGTAGAACCGATACAATCACAACAGGTGACAGCGGATATGATTATTCAGAAGGGCGACAAGACAATAACAGTTGCTGAGACGGCGGGCTTTTGCTTTGGCGTTAAGAGGGCTGTCGATATGGCTGTGGAGTCGGCGCCTGCCGCGAGCCTGGGACCGCTCATCCACAACGACGCTGCTGTCGCGCGCCTCGAGGAGCAGGGCGTCCGCGTGATTGAGAATCTGGATGAAGCGGGAGATCTTCCGGTCATCATCCGCTCCCACGGCGAGGGAGAAGCAGTATATAAGGAAGCAAAAGCAAAGGGCATCAGGCTGATCGACGCCACGTGCCCTTTTGTTGAGAAGATACACAGGATTGTCAGAGAAACCGACAGGCAGGTGGTCATTGCGGGCGACGGGAACCACGCCGAAGTGAAGGGCATCGCGGGATGGTGCCCGGAGGACAGGCCTGCCGTGGTATTCGGGACAGCGGAAGAAGCGGCTGAGTGCGGACTGCCTTTGCATGAGAGGCTGCTTCTAGTTGCTCAGACAACCATAAAGAAAGAGACGCTGGAGGGAATCGAGAAGGCCCTCATGGAGGCCGGTTACGATGTGGAGACCCGCGACACGATTTGCGAGGCAACGTCGAAACGGCAGGAGGAATGCGCGCGGATCGCGAAGGAAAGCGGGATGATGATCGTCATCGGGGGACGCGGAAGTTCCAATACGCGCAAGCTTTTCGAGATCGCGTCCAATAATTGTGAACGTACCTATTTTGTGCAAAATATAGATGATTTACCGTTGCATGAGGTTGAGAAGTGTAATAAAATAGGAACGGTAGCCGGTGCATCGACGCCGGACTACACAATTAAGGAGGTTATTGCCATAATGAGTGATGTAGCACTTGAAAACAAAGACATGACCATGGAGGAACTGCTTCAGTCTGAAGAGTTCAACAAGACACTGAAGCTGCCGAGAAACGGTGAGATCGTGGACGGCAAAGTGCACCAGGTCAACGCTGAAGAAGTTATTGTGAATCTTGGAGTCAAGAAAGACGGAATCCTGCAGAAATCAGAAGCCAGCCTTGAGGAAGGGCAGACCCTGGCCGATGCTTACAAAGTAGGTGATGAGATCAAGGCTAAGGTAATCAAGACTGATGATGGAGACGGCGGGATCCTGCTGTCAACTAAGAAACTCGAATACATTGCCAACTGGGAAGAAGTTGTCAAAGCGTATGAAGATAAATCAGTTATCGAGGTCAAAGTCACAAGAGCTGTCAGAGGCGGCGTGATCGCTGAGTACAAAGAGTTCTCGGGCTTCATTCCACTTTCACAGCTTTCGGATCACTTCGTCGTGGACGCCGAGGAGTTCGTGGGACAGACCATGAACGTGAGAGTTTTCAGAATCGACCCTGCTAAGACGAAGGCCGTATTCTCACACAAGATGTACCTGGCAGACGAGAGAAAGAAGCTCGTCCAGGAGATCTGGGAGAAGCTCAACGTGGATGATGTAGTTGAAGGTACTGTAATGAGATTCACCGACTACGGCGC
>DBYH01000006.1:42888-53437 GCA_002310095.1 Firmicutes bacterium UBA1191
GGCAAGCTGAAGCACCCTCAGGAAGTCCTTTCGATCGGCGAGAAGGTCAACGTCAAGATCCTCTCCATGAACGAAGAGAAGGAAAAGATCTCACTCGGCCTCAAGCAGAACACTCCGGAGCCATGGAGCGTTATCGATGAGAAGTACGAGGTAGGTCAGGTAATCGAAGGCAAGGTAGTCCAGATCAAGGAGTACGGCGCATTCGTAGAACTGGAGCCTGGTCTCGACGGACTGGTTCACATCTCCGAGGTTGCTCACAAGAGAGTTGAGAACATCAACAATGAGCTTCAGGTAGGACAGGTCGTCAATGTCAAGATTCTCGAGATCGACAAAGACAGAAAGCGCATCTCCCTGAGCATCAGAGAGACGATCGATCCTCCGACTCCGGAAGAGATCGAAGCTGAGAAGGCCGCAAAGGCAGCCGAGGCGGCAGCCGCCGCTGAAGCAGAGGCACCTGCAGAAGAAGCTCCGGCTGAAGAGCCAGCTCCTGTAGAGGAAGCACCTGCTGAGGAAGCGCCTGCAGAGGAAGCTCCGGCTGAGGAACCAGCTGCTGAAGAAGCGCCTGCTGAGGAAGCTCCGGCTGAGGAGCCTGTTGCTGAGGAACCAGCTGCTGAAGAAGCACCTGCTGAGGAAGTTCCTGCAGAGGAAGCGTAAGTTTTCAGAACAAATACAAAAGCCGCCCCATTTGGTTGGAGCGGCTCTTTTATTGCCTTTGCATATAAAAATGAGGCATTCGACGGTGTTCTAATGAAAGCATATCCTAAAACCCTTGGTATTACATTGGGCTTTTATGAGAAAAGGGCCAAACAGGGGAGGTTCTAATGAAAGCATATCCTAAAACCCCTGGTATTACATTGGGCTTTTATGAGAAAAGGGCCAAATAAGTGACGGCCTCATAAAAGCATAATCTGAAGCCCTTGATATTGCGTTAGGTTTTTATAATAAGCTGACCGAACAGAAGGAGTTCTCATAAAAGCATACCCCGAAACCCTTGGTGCTGCATTTTCGGTTTATGATTAATAATAGGAGCAACCGGCTTCGACAGCCAAATCTCTCAAAAACATGTTTATGGAAGGAACCGAGGTAAGAATCTGGAACAGTACTTCCTTTAATAAGGTTTCATCGCGTGTGTCGCATTCAAAAGTGAGGAATACATCGCGGCCGAGCAGAAGATTGATGTCATTATATGCCTCAAGGCGGGCAAGAAGACCATCATTGTATTCTCTAAGGTCCATACGTCCGGTATGTTCGATAATAATGAGGCGGCCGCTTGGGAGCATTATGATGAAATCAGGATGATAAGTTATGCCATTAATATTTAGTGGCGTCTCGTAGCGGTAAGGAATATGCAGTCTTTCCAGAAGGTTACCAAGAGCCTGTTCTGACTTGGTACGCATGTAGATACGACCGATTGTCGGATAAACGAGATCTTCACGAAATGTAGGTTTTTTGCTCTCGCGGTCGGAGTTCCAAATGTATTGATTTGGAGTCATGGTTATTCGATCAATGTCAAGTCCCGCCATTTCGAATTTAGATATCATGGTTTTGAATTCAGCAAGAAAAGTATTGATTACTCCTGAGAAATACTCATCAAAAGGGTCGTCTAAGTATTCTTTTATCAGGCGCATATTAAAGTCTATGAATTGCCGCCTTGCAAGTTTATATACCAGATTCTTATCACGCGATATGCCGCGCGTTACGCCGTCTTTGCGCATATAAATATTTACCCACCTTTGACTTTTGTATATGTAAAGTGTTCCTTCGGGCAAATCATCAAATTCCTTTTGCAAAGTCAATAGTTCCTGTGTTAAGTGTTGCTGAAGCCTGCCAACCTGTGCGCGTGCAAGCATCGGAGTAAATACCATGTTATTCGTAGCCATAATAACCTACCGATTCTCAATACCTATAATAAACATTAATGTAAATATATACCATTTAGACTAACGTGTCAATCATTTGGCTGCAAATAAAAAACCCGAGACTGGTGTGGTCTTGGGTAATTAATAATGAAATGTACAACAGACCGCGCTTTACTTCGACGCTTCGATCAGTTCCCGGGCTGAGGCCAGGGTGGTTTCGGTTATGTTCTCGCCGCCGAGGAGGCGGGCGATCTCGCGCACCTTTTCCTCGGTCGTCAGAGGATCCACCGAAGTGTAGGTCATGACGTCGTCCGAGTGTTTCCAGATGCGGTAATTACTCGTTCCATAGGCCGCGATCTGCGGCAGGTGGGTGATGCAGATGATCTGGTGGCGCTTTGCGATCTCGCAGAGCTTGCGTCCGACGACAGTCGCCGCGATGCCGCTGATTCCGCTGTCGATCTCGTCGAAGATCATGGTCGGAATGTGGTCGTAGTCTCCGATGATCTTTTTGAAGGCCAGCATGATGCGGGACATCTCGCCGCCCGACGCGATCCTGCTGAGCGGCTTGAGCGGCTCACCCCTGTTGGTCGTGATCAGGAACTCGACAACGTCGGTGCCCTCCGGCGTGAACCGGACATCGCCGGAAGCGTCGAGATTTTTTTTGAAGTCTACAGCAAAAGCAGCCTCGCCGAAGTTGAGCTGCCCCAGCTGTTCCGTAATGAGCTCTTCAAGCTCGTCCGCCGAAGCCCGGCGCAGTTCGCTGAGTTTGTTGGAGGCGATTTCGAGAGCTTTCGCAGTACGGCCGATCTTCGCCTGAAGCGCGGCGATTTCCTCGTCCGCGTTGTCGATGGACGAGAGGCGTACGCGCAGCTCGTCGGCGTATTCAAGAAGCTCCGGAATGGAGCGGTTGTGCTTTTCCTTGAGACGCTTGATGGTCTCGTAGCGGCCGATGGCCAGGTCGAGGGCCGCCGGGTCGTATACAGTTCCGTCGCGCAGCTCGCGCAGACCGGCGCAGGCGTCCTCGTATTCATAATAGAGACTTTCAAGACGCTTGCTGAGCTCGGCAAGCTCCTTCGTGTATGAGGCTGTTTCGCCCACAGTGTCGGAGACGTTTTTCATTGCCGAGAGGATGGAGTACTCGCTGTCTGAAGCGGCCTGATATGCTCCCGCAAGGCAGCTGAAAATCTTCTCGCTGTTCTGCAGAAGGGATATCTCGTCCTCGAGTTCAGCGTCCTCGCCCTCGCGGAGGCGGGCGTCCGTGATCTCCTGAAGTTCGAAGGACATGAAGTCGCGCTGGCGTTTGCCTTCGGCCTGGTCTCTTTTTAGGCGGGTCAGTTCATCGCAGAGTCTGGTGTACTCCTCGAACAACTCCGCCACGTCTGCCTTTGCAGGAAGAATCGCGTCCTTACGATAGAGGTCCACGAGGCGGATGTGATTGTCCGGATCGAGCAGGGACTGGTGGTCGTACTGGCCGTGGATGTCCGCCAGGCTTCGGCAGAACTGGTTCAGCGTGCCGAGGGTAACGATTTCGTCGTTGATGCGGCACAGACTCCTGCCCGCCGCGGAGACCTCGCGGGTTATCACGTACTCTTCGCCGTCCAGTTCTGCGGCCAGCTGGATCACGGCCTTGTCCGTTCCCGAACGAACAAAAGCAGTGTCTGCCCGGCTGCCAAGAGCCAGGCTCACTGCTTCTATTACTACTGATTTGCCGGCGCCTGTTTCGCCGGTGATGATATTGAGACCATCATTGAAATCGATCTCTACATTTTCAATGATGGCAAAATTTCTTATACTTATGTGTCTGATCATGTTTTTACTGCTTCTCGAGCAGGCCGCGGAGTCTATCCACGACTTCATCCGAATTGTCCGGATCGTCAGTAACGAGAAGAAGCGTGTTGTCGCCGGCAACCGTGCCGATTACGTGCTTCAGCTCCATGGAGTCGAGAGCTTCGCCCGCCGCGTTGGCGCACCCCGGAAGGCACTTGAGCAGGACGATGTTTCCTGACTTTGTAATGGACCTGACTGTGCTTCTGTATATGTCTATCAGACGGGCCGGAATAGGACCGTCCTCGCTTTTGGAAACAACATATTTGTAATTACCCGATGACGAGAGGGTCTTTACCAGCTGCAGTTCCTTGATATCACGGGACACCGTCGCCTGCGTAACTTCGTAGCCGTAATCTCTGAGCATCGAAGCGAGCTTGTCCTGTGTTTCAATATCATGATTTTCTATCAGTTCGAGAATCTTGTTCTGTCTTGATATTCGCATAACAACCTCCTAAAAAAAAATAGCACCCGATTTGCGTATAATTATACCATATTGCCAGACATTTCTAAATGCTCATGACGCATTTTTATTGAATAAGTTTTGTTTGATGTCGCAGGGACGGCGGCGAACAGCCCCTCATACAGTTTCGGAGAGTTCATTAGACAGTCCCGGACAGCTCCGAAAGACACCGGACCCGCGGCGAATAAGGGCAATTATCTGTAGACAAACACTTGTTCGCTATGGTATAATTACGGTGCAGAAAGCTGCAGATGAGGTGCTGGATGATTATTCTTGGAATAGATCCGGGGTACGCCATACTGGGGTGGGGCGTCATCGAGAAGACTGGCAACCACTTCAGAGCCATAGACTACGGCGCGGTGACCACGGATAAGGACATGGACATGCCTCAGCGGCTGGAGATCCTCTACGACGGTCTCAGGGAGATCATTGAGGAGTACAGCCCCGAAGAGGCGAGTATTGAGAAGCTGTTTTTTAATACCAATACGACCACGGCGATCAACGTGGGCCAGGCGCGTGGTGTCGCCATGCTGGCCTGCGTCAAGGGCGGCCTGAAGGTCTGCGAGTATACTCCGCTTGAGATCAAGCAGGCCCTGGTCGGATACGGCAGGGCGGACAAGCAGCAGGTCCAGTTCATGGTTAAGACCATGCTGAATCTGGCCGAAGTCCCGAAGCCCGACGACACGGCGGACGCTCTGGCGGCGGCCATATGCCACGGGCACAGCGCCGACAACAGACTGCGGCAGATGACGGACTGCGGCAAGTAGCAGGAAGAAACGCGGCGGACGCCGCGGAGGGAACTAAATGATAGGATTTCTTAGAGGCATCCTCGCCGACAAGGGCGACGGATACATAGTAATAGATGTGAATGGAGTGGGCTACCAGGTCTTCGTACCGGCCAACTCGACCGCGTACCTGAACGCCGAGGGCGAAGAGGTGCTCGTCTACACGTCCATGATAGTCAGAGAGGACGACGTGAGTCTCTTCGGATTTTCGGGCAAAGGCGAGCTGGACGCTTTCAGGAGGCTCATCGGCGTGAGCGGCGTAGGGCCAAAGGCAGCCTTGTCCATTCTGTCTTCCTTTACGCTGGATCAGTTCAAGCAGGCCATCGTCTTCGAGGACGCCAAGGCCCTCCAGAGGGCAAACGGCATCGGCAAGAAGACGGCCGAGAGGATCGTACTGGAACTGAAGGACAAATTCACCGCTTCGGCTCCGGACGGCTCATATCTTGACGGAGGAGCCCAGGACGCAGGCGCGGCCCAGGGCGGACGCGGCGAGGCCATAAGCGCACTTGTGGCCCTCGGCTATTCGAGGGGCGAGGCGGCCAGCGCTCTGGCGTCCATAGCGGACAAGGATCTTACGACCGAGGAGTACATCAAGCGCGCGCTGAAGAATCTGTTTTAGGAGATGACAATGGATTACGAGGAGAGAATTACATCAGCTCAGCTGGGAAGAGGCGAGGAGAGAACCGAATTCGGAATCAGGCCTAAGACCCTCAGCGAGTACATAGGACAGAGCGCGGCCACGGACAATCTCAAGGTCTTCATCGAAGCGGCCAAGATGAGAGGGGAACCTCTCGACCACGTTCTCTTTTACGGGCCTCCGGGACTGGGCAAGACGACCCTCGCCGGCATAGTCGCCAACGAGATGGGCGTCGACATCAGGATCACATCGGGACCGGCCATCGAGAGAGCGGGCGATCTGGCGGCCATACTCACAAACCTCAACGAGAACGACGTGCTGTTCATAGATGAGATACACAGGCTGAACAGGAGCGTGGAGGAAGTGCTCTACTCGGCCATGGAGGACTACGCTCTGGATATCATAATAGGCAAAGGCCCTTCAGCCCGTTCAATAAGACTGGACATCGCCAGATTCACGCTGATCGGCGCCACTACGAGAGCCGGAAGCCTAAGCGCACCGCTCAGAGACCGTTTCGGCGTCAGCTGCAAGTTCGAGCTCTACACGCCTGAAGAACTGGCGGCCATTATCCGCAGGACCGCGGGGCTGCTGGACGTAGATGTGGACGAGCAGTCCGTCTACGAGATGGCGAGACGCTCACGTGGCACTCCGCGTGTGGCCAACAGGATACTCAAGAGAGTGAGAGACTTCTCCCAGGTCAAAGGCACCGGATCCATCGACATCGACATCACTAAGAAAGCCCTCGAGGCTCTGGGCGTCGACTTCATGGGACTGGAGAACCTGGACAGGGAGATTTTGCGCAATATCATCGAGAGATTCGACGGCGGCCCGGTGGGAATCGATACCATCGCGGCGTCCATCGGCGAAGAGCGCGTGACCATAGAGGATGTTTACGAACCGTATCTGATCCAGATAGGATTCCTGAACAGAACCAAGAAGGGACGCGTGGTCTCGAAGGCGGCGTACAACCACCTGGGTCTTGAGTACGCGGGCGGCGAGGACGTCAGCGATGAAGCGGATGATGACATGCAGATGTCACTTGATGTATAATCACAGCAGACGGATAGTCCGCTGACCGGCTGCCGGGCGGCGGCCGCAATAGAATTTTGTCTCGTTCAGACGAAAGGATCAACATGAGAATAGAAGAATTCGATTATGAATTACCGAAGAGTTTAATAGCACAGAAGCCTGCGGGAAGGAGAGATTCCTCCAGGCTTCTTGTTGTACACAGAGATAAAAACGAGGACGGAAGCTGGGCCGACGTCAGGATCGAGCACAGACACTTTTTTGATATCCTCGAGTACCTGAAGGAAGGGGACTGTCTGGTTCTCAATGACAGCAAAGTCATCCCGGCCCGGCTCTTCGGCCGCAAAGCGTTGAAAGACGCCGTCACAGGCGGCCAGAGCAAAGGCGCCCACGTGGAATTCCTGCTCATCAAGAGAGTGGGCGGCGGCGACACATGGGAAGTCATGGTCAGGCCGGGCAGAAGACTCAAGCCGGGAGACGACGTGATCTTCAGCGGGCCGGGGAGCGACCTGGACGGAGGGCCCTTGCTTAAGGCGCATATCCTGGATTTCGGGGCCGACGGAACCCGCATCGTTGAGTTCGAGTACGAAGGGATCTTCATGGAAAGGCTGGAGGAAATCGGCAGCATGCCTTTGCCTCCGTATATCGAGAGACCGTCGGATGACGATGACAAGGACCGCTACCAGACGGTCTACTGCCGGGAAGAGGGATCCGTAGCGGCTCCGACGGCGGGGCTGCACTTTACGGACGAGCTTCTGGAGGCTGCAAAAGCAAAGGGAGTGGAGCTGGCCTATGTTACTTTGCACGTGGGGATTGGGACCTTCAGACCGGTCAAGGTGGAGAACATCGAGGAGCATCACATGCACTTCGAGGAGTACTCGGTGCCCGCGGAAGCCGCTGAGACAATCAACAGGGCTAAGCGCGAGGGACGGCGAGTGATCAGCGTCGGAACCACATCTACGCGGACCGTAGAGAGCGCGGCGTACTACGATGAAGACTGCATTTGCGCTGACGGAAGCAGAGGATGCTGGCAGGTGAAGGAAGGGCCGGGAAGCACGGGCATATTCATCTACCCGGGCTACGAGTGGAAGATTATCGATTCACTCATAACGAATTTCCACCTTCCGAAGTCCACGTTGCTCATGCTGATTTCAGCGCTCTACGACAGAGAGAAGATACTTGAAGTTTACGAGGAAGCCGTGCGGGAGGAATACAGATTCTTCTCATACGGAGACGCGATGTTTATAGAATAATACGTCCGGCGTGCCGGAAAGAAGTGCCGGAACAAATGTGCCGGGATTGCCGGAAGTAATGGATGAGAAAGGAAACGAATATGACAGCGGTAACTTTTGATTTGCTGAAGACTGACGAAAGGACCCGGGCGAGGCGGGGCATAGTCCACACGCCTCACGGGGATATTCAGACGCCTATATTCATGCCCGTCGGCACCGCCGCCACGGTCAAGGCCATGAGGCCGGAGCAGGTCGAGGAGATGGGCGCCCAGATAATTCTGAGCAACACATACCACCTCTATCTGAGGCCGGGCCACGAGATCGTGAAGGAAGCCGGCGGACTTCACAAGTTCATGAATTGGAACAAGCCGATCCTTACGGACAGCGGCGGATTCCAGGTCTTCAGCCTGGGCAAGATGCGCAAGATAACGGAAGAGGGCGTGAAATTCCAGTCACACATAGACGGCTCGAGGCACATGCTCTCGCCAGAGAAGTCCATCGAAGTCCAGCACGCTCTGGGTTCCGACATCATGATGGCTTTTGACGAGTGCGCGCCATATCCTGCGGACAGAGATTATGTGAAGCGTTCATTCGAGCGCACGGCCAGATGGCTGGAACGCTGCAAGGCCTACCACGAAGAATACTGTGAGCAGAACGGCGGCGAGAGCCAGGTGCTGGGCGAGGGCGTCAACCAGTCCCTCTTTGGCATTATGCAGGGCGGAGTCTACAAGGACATGCGACGTGAGAGCGCTGCCCAGATAGTCGAGATGGATCTGCCGGGATATTCAATCGGCGGCCTGTCGGTGGGTGAGCCGAAGGAGATGATGTACGACGTGATGGACGACTGCGTGGAGCTTTTGCCTAAGAACAAGCCGCGTTACCTGATGGGAGTCGGCAGCCCGGACTGCCTTTTCGAGGGAGTCGAGAGGGGAATCGACATGTTCGACTGCGTGCTTCCGACCAGGATCGCCCGCCACGGCATGGCCATGACATCCCAGGGAAGAGTCAACATCAAGAACGCGAAGTACGAGCGCGACTTCACGCCGCTGGATCCGAACTGCGACTGCTACGTCTGCAGAAACTACAGCAGGGCATACCTGAGGCATCTCTTCAAGTGCGACGAGATCCTCTCGGCCATGCTCATGACGACACACAATCTGCACTTCCTCATCAAGACCATGGAAAACATCAGGCAGGCCATCGATGAGGACAGATTCACGGAATACAAGAAGGAGTTTTTTGATGCGTACGGAGAATTCTAGCGGGCTTAACAACTGCGGTGCCAGGGAGATCTGCAAAGACTGGGAGCTCTGCGGCGGCTGCAGGTACCAGGGCGTGCCTTACGAGGAGCAGCTCGCGGTCAAGGCGGCCGAGGTGAAGAGCCTCCTGGACGCCAAGGACATCAGATACGGCGAGCTTCTGCCGATTTGCCCGGCGCCGTCCATATACGCCTACAGGAACAAGATGGAATACACCTTCGGCGACATAGAAAAAGACGGGCCTACGACTCTCGGCATGCATCCCCGCGGCCGTTTCATGTCCATCATCACGGTGGACGAGTGCCAGCTGGTGCACGAGGATTTCAACGTTATTCTGCGCGCCACTCTCGACTTCGTGGAGAGCAAAGGCTACAGCCACTACCACAAGAAGCGCCACACGGGACTCATGCGTCATCTCATCATCCGCAGGGGAGTCCATACGGGCGAGCTGCTGGTGAACATCGTTACAGCGTCGGATGCAAAGGCAGGCGGGGCTGGTGATGCCGGCGCAGGAGAGATCTTTGACGAGCAGGGCTACGCCGAGATGATCATGAGCCTGGAACTGGAGAACCGGGTCGTGGGCGTTTTGCGTACTATAAATGACCGCCTTGCGGACGCCGTTTACTGCGACGAGCTGCGGATGCTCAGCGGACGCGATTACTATAACGAAGAGATCATGGGGTTGAGCTTCAGGGTCAGCGCATTTTCCTTCTTTCAGACGAATGTTGAAGCGGTCGAGAATCTTTACTCATACGCGGTTTCACTGATTGATGACTTCGAGGGTAAGACTGCCTTTGATTTATTCTGCGGAACAGGAACAATAACCCAAGTACTGGCGAAAAAAGCCTGCACGGTTCTCGGCGTTGAAATCGTCGAGGAAGCCGTGGAGGTGGCACGGCAGACCGCAAAGCTGAACGGGCTGGACAACTGCAGATTCATCGCGGGGGACTGTTTCAAGGTCCTGGCGTCAATAGATGACAAACCCGACGTGATCGTCGTAGATCCACCGAGGGTGGGCATAAAGCCCGACGCCCTGGACAAGATCATCAGCTACGGCGTCGATCAGATTGTGTACATCAGCTGCAATCCGAAGTCACTGGCGGAGAATCTCTACTACTTCCAGTACTACGGGTACAGGGTCGAGTCGGTGAGACCCTTCGACAACTTCCCGTTTACGAAGCATGTGGAGTGCGTAGCCTTGATGTCACGTATAGATGGGTGATGGGGCTGAAAGCCTTTGATAACAGGGGCTTTCAGCGATTGACGGCTCCTGCGAAGAAGGGCTCGCCCACGCAAGGTTCGGAGAATAGGAACTTATCGAGGCGAAAACATGAGTAAATCTCGGGTAGGCACAGACGATAACATCAGCCCTGCGCACCGATCTTTTGGCATCTTGGGTGGGCGCAGACGATGAGCAAAACCCGGTGGGCAGAGACGATGTCAGAGGACGAAACGATAAATCGG
>DBYH01000007.1:0-3801 GCA_002310095.1 Firmicutes bacterium UBA1191
AAAGCGGCGTCCGCAGGACGCCGCTTTTTTATTATATTGATTCGCATGTGCCTCAATCCGCATTTGAAAAACAACCGGGTTTGTGTTACCATTAACCAGCGGCATGAGAATCGATGCCGGAATCACATTACAGAAACCCGGAGGTGGATAAATGTCTTTCAGAAACAACGGCCACAAACGCGAGCCAAAATACATATTTAGCGCGGCGTTCCTCATTATCGTCGGAATCCTGAGTTTACTGTTAGCATCTTCGTCGCGCTTAAGCACGTTCTGGGGCGTTGTCGTAGGCATCGTAATGCTGTTCCTCGGCATTATTATGTTCAAGAATTCGAATGAAATGTGACCTCAGAAAATGACNNTCCCGCGGGGCGCCGCTTTTTTCATGCAATCCTTTTGCCGCTCTTACTGTTGAAAGCCTGCCTGTTTTGTGTTAGTATGACTTGAACTCGGAGGTAGATATATGTCATTCAGAAATAACGGTCAAAAGAGAAACCCGAAATACATACTCAGTTCTGTGTTCATGCTGTTCGTAGGAATAATCGTAATCATTCTGGCACAGACTTCCGACTGGGGATTCCACTGGAACGTCATCGGTGCCATCCTGATATTCCTGGCAGTAATCATGTTCAAGAACGCAAACGAGCTGTGACGCGGCAACAAAAAGTGCCCTGACGAATCAGAGCACAATATATTTATCGCGACAACTAATTATTTCGTGTTTAACGCCCTTTCGGTCGATCAGATAACCGGTCCTGAAAGGGTGTTCTGTTATCATCAGAGGAATCTCACCTCCATGGCTCATCTCAAGAGAAAGACGCAGCATCTTTATCCCCAGTTCCTCGTAAGCTCTGATGCTCTGGCTGTTGCATGCGTTGAGTCCGCAGTCTCCGTATACGTTCACTCCCGCGTCCATGAACTGCTTCGCCCATCCCAGATTGCCCAGCATTATTCCGCGCTCGCGCGCGCCTTCGGCAAGGGCTTCGAAATTCTCTTCGATGTATCTGTCCGCTTCTCCTTTGGTCACCCACGGAAGTGACGGCATCTTATCGTCGCTGCCCTCTTCCGCTGCCAGACTTTCCACCCGCCTGACTTCAGAATCATCTCCCAGCTTCTCCCCTTCTACCGCTTCACCGATTTTCTCTTCCGTCAGTGGCCTGCGGTTTTTCCTGGCTTCTCCACGCAAAGCGTCCGCCAGTTCCTCAGCGACGCCCCTGCGCATGCTGTTTATCACCGACACAGGAATCATGATGTCCTGATCCGTTTCGATCCTTACGTCCTCCTCGCGTACATCGAACACCGTGCCGCCTAGCTTCATGAGCCGGGCTGTTATCATATCCTCGGTGAGAGGCCTGTTTTCAGCCTTTTCCACCGCAAAAGCACCCTGCACTCTGACAGGTCCAATCTTTCTGCCTTTATCCTTCAGCCTGATTTCAAGCTGAGGCTCCCGTCCAGCGTAAGCATGGAATCTCATGCTCACCGGGAGTTTCTTCTCAGGCGTAGCCAGTGCTTCCTCGCGAAGGGCTTTGTCTGTTACCTTGTATGCTCTGTCTCCGGTTCTTACACTCCGATCGAAATCCCCGATGCGTACCGCGTTCTTTCCCTGCTTCCGCGCAAAGGTCACGACGCTGCTGCCGGTAACTGCCGCTGCGCCTGTCGCCTCGTCGATGGTCCTTCTTATCTCGACACCGTCTCCAATGGACACGTCGCTGCCCGCAACATCGACAAGGGCCTTGTTCCTGCCTTTGCCTTTCACGACCGTTGTTCCTGTGACTGTGCCGATATATACGCCCTGGTTCTTCGGACTCTCTCCGGAAAGTATGCCGTCGCCCGGGTTGCCCTCCAGGTATCCCGTGGTGAAGCCTCCTCTATTGAAGCTCCGCTTCAGCCTCTCCATGTCGGCCGGATCGATAATGGTCTTCCATTCATCGGCGTCCACCGGACCGCGGGAAGCCATCTTCGCGTAGATGTCGAGATACTTTCTGTAGACCGCCGTCGTCACCGCCACGTACTCGGCGGACTTGATGCGCCCTTCGATCTTGAATGAATCGACTCCTGCCGCTATGAGCTGAGGCATCAGTTCCAGAGCGCACAGATCCTTCGGGCTGAGGAAGTATCCTTTGCGTCCCTTATCGTCTGTGTAAAGGAGTCTGCACGGCTGGGCGCAGAGTCCCCTGTTGCCGCTTCTTCCTCCGCCGCCGAAAGCGCGGCTCATCTGGCACTGCCCCGAGTAGCACATGCAGAGGGCTCCGTGAACGAAGACCTCCACCTCAAGGGGGTCCTTGCCCGTGCCGCCGCCAAGGGCGTCGCTGCTGTGAGCTTCCTTGCACACAGCTCCGATTTCTTCAAGGGAAAGCTCCCTCGCCGGCACAACCCTGCTGAAGCCCAGCTTCTTCACAAGATCCAGGGCCTGAACGTTGTAGACCGTCCCCTGAGTCGACAGGTGTATGTGGAAATCCGGCATGAACTTATGAACAAGCCGGGCCAGTCCCATGTCCTGGATTATCAGAGCGTCTGCGCCCATCTCGTAGAGACGGCACGCGTATCTGAAGGCCCTGTCCAGTTCGCTGTCTTTCAGAAGAGTGTTGAATGTGATGTACGTTTTGACTCCGTGCCCGTGGGCCCAGTCAATGGCTTCCGCCAGGGATTCCTCCGTGAAGTTCTCGGCGTTAATGCGCGCATTAAAAAGGGAGCCGCCCATATAGACGGCATCCGCTCCATTATTTACTGCTGCCTCGAGCTGCGCCCTTCCGCCCACCGGCGAAAGCAGCTCCGGAATCTTTGCTATCATTTCTTTACCTTGAATGATGATTTGAGTCCTACGATCTTGTTGAAGGCTCCGTCCTTATCGCAGATGTAATATCCCTTGCGGAAGAACTGGAAGCGCTCGCCTGCCTTTGCTTCTCCGAGAAGCGGCTCGGCGTATCCCCAGCTCTCGACCAGTGAATCCGGATTCAGCTGCAGGTCGCCGTTCTCATCCTCGATCATGAGATAATCGTAGTTTCTGATATTTATCTTCACTGCTGTCTTGGCGTCGACCCAGTGGATGGTGCCTTTGACCTTGCGGTTGGCTCCTTCCGTTCCGCTCTTTGTGTCAGGGTCGTAAGTGCAGTGAAGTTCCTTTATACTGCCGTCGTCATTCTTGATGACGTCTGTGCAAGTGAGGAAGTAGGCGCCCTTGAAACGAACCTCGTTGCCCGGGAAGAGTCTGAAGTACTTCTTAACCGGTACTTCCATGAAGTCCTCGCCGTCGATCCAGAGCTCGTTGCTGAACGGCACCATGCGGTCTCCCATCTCAGGCACTTCGCGGTTGTTCTCAATCGGCATGTCTTCAGTCTGGTCCGCAGGGTAGTTGGTGATCACGACCTTGATAGGGTTTTCGACCACGTTCCTGTTCTCCACCTTATTCTTCAGATCGTCGCGAACGCAGCTCTCCAGGAGGGCTACATCGACAGTGGAGTTTGCCTTTGCGACTCCGATTCTCTCGCAAAAATCACGTACCGCTTCAGGCGTATATCCTCTGCGTCTGATGCCCGCGATGGTCGGCATACGCGGGTCGTCCCATCCGTCGACCTTGCCTTCATCGACGAGAGCCTTCAGGTATCTCTTCGACATGATCGTGTTTGTTATGTTAAGACGAGCGAACTCTATCTGCTGAGGAGGCGTCGGCCACTTGCCTACGGCCTGGAGAACCCAGTCATAGAGAGGTCTGTGGTCCTCGAACTCCAGGGTGCAGATCGAATGAGTTATTCCCTCGATGGCGTCCTCGATCGGATGAGCGAAGTCGTACATCGGATAGATGCA
>DBYH01000007.1:3826-89290 GCA_002310095.1 Firmicutes bacterium UBA1191
GGGTCTCTCATGTTGATGTTAGGGGAGGCCATGTCGATCTTCGCGCGGAGCACCTTCTCGCCGTCGGCGTACTTGCCGCCCCTCATCTCCTCGAAGAGCTTCATGTTCTCTTCGACGCTTCTGTTTCTGTACGGCGACTCCTTGCCCGGCTCGGTCAGGGTTCCTCTGGTGGCTCTGATCTCCTCGGCGCTGTAATCGCATACGAAGGCCATACCCTTCTTTATGAGCGTGACCGCGCAGTCGTACATTTCATCGAAGTAGTCGGACGCCCAGAGTCTCTCATTCCATTCGAACCCCAGCCATCTTACGTCTTCCTCGATGGAGTCCACGTACTCCATGTCCTCCTTCACCGGGTTGGTGTCATCGTATCTCAGATTGCATCCGCCGTGGTACTTCAGGGCCGTCATGAAGTTCAGGCATATGGACTTGGCGTGACCGATGTGCAGGTAGCCGTTCGGCTCCGGCGGGAATCTGGTCAGCACCTTGTCTCCGTACTTGCCGTCCTCAAGGTCCTTGTCGATAATGTCGTGAATAAAGTTTGTCATCTCGATAACTTCAGCCATCTTTTACTCCTCGTCTTCCTCTGATTCTTTTATCTCTTTCATAAGCGCTGCGAAGGCAGGCATTGAATTAACTATTGTATCGTAGCTCACGCAGTAAGCCATGCGGACGTATCCCGGGCAGGCGAAGGATCTTCCCGGCACCACGAGAATGTGGTGCTCTTTTGCCTTCGCGCAGAACTCCACGTCATCGTCAATTGGCGATTTGACGAAGAGGTAGAAAGCGCCCTCCGGGAATACGCACTCGTATCCCGCGTCGGTCAGTCCCTCGTAGAGAGCCCTCCTGTTGCGGTCGTATGTCTCGATGTCGACTTTGCTGTTGATGCATCTCGCCGCCGCGCGTTGTATCAGCGTCGGCGCGTTGACGTATCCCAGAACTCTGTTGGCGATGTTGGCCGCCTGGATGGCGTTGTCGAAGTCCGCCATGGCGCTCGGGAATACCAGATATCCGATTCTCTCTCCCGGAAGGGACAGGCTCTTGCTCCAGGAATATCCGACCACAGTGTTGTCGTAGTACTTCGTGACATACGGAACGTCGACTCCGTCGTATGCCAGCTCTCTGTACGGCTCGTCGGAGATGATGTAGATCTCCGTTCCAAACTCTTCCTGCTTCTCCTTCAGGAACGCCGCCAGCTTCTTGATGGTATCCTCGCTGTAGACGACGCCCGTCGGATTGTTCGGCGAGTTGATGATGACCGCCCGTGTCTTCGGCGTGATCATCTCGCGCATCACATCCAGGTTCGGCTGGAAGGTGACCGTGTCGGCAGGCACGGCCCGCAGCTGGGCCCCGTGGTTCTTCGCGTAGTTTCCGTACTCTACGAAGTATGGCGCAAAGGCAAGTATTTCCTCTCCGGGATCGACCAGGGCCTTGATAGCCACGTTGAGTCCGCTGGCCGCTCCTACGGTCATTATTATGTTCGCGGACGTGAAGTCCGTTCCGTGCAGTTCGTTGAGATGCTCTGCCACAACCTGGCGCACATCCTCGTAGCCGGAGTTGCTCTGGTTGTATCCGTGCACCAGCAGAGCATCCTCCTCCTCGAGTATGTCGTGTATGGCCCGGTTCACTTCTTCCGGCGCGGGAACGCTGGGGTTGCCCAGACTGAAATCGTACACGTTCTCCCTGCCGAACTCGGCGGCCATCCGCGCGCCCTCTTCGAACATTGCCCTTATTGCCGAGTTGCCTTCGACGTAGGGCATCATGGTTTTTGCAGTCATGACTTATCCTTTCTCAGTATCTGTAGTCGAAGACTCTGGTGGTCTTCTTTTCGCTTCTAGGCAGATCGCCGATGTCGACGGCCTTCGGGTTGACGCCGACGTTTATGACGCTCTTGATCTTGTCCTTGATCTCCTTCTCGAGACGGCGGCGTTCGCCCTTCTTGGTGAACACGGTCTCAACAAAGAGATTGATGACATCCTTGCCGTCCTCGTGGTCTATGAATATCTGGTACTCGCTTGACGCCCCATTGATGTCCTTCAGGCAGTCTTCGATCTGTCCCGGGAATATGTTGACGCCTTTGACTTTGACCATGTCGTCAGTTCTTCCCAGGATAACGTCGATTCTCGGAAGCTTGCGTCCGCAAGGACATGGCACATCGTCTGGGATGATTCTGGTCAGGTCGTGAGTCCTGTATCTGATGAGCGGCGCGCCCTCCTTCTTAAGCGTGGTGATTACCAGCTCGCCCAGCTCACCGTCAGGCAGGACCTTGCCCGTCTTCGGATCGATCACCTCGAAGTAGAGATAGTCGTCGAAGTAGTGCATTCCTGTCTCGTATTCGCAGTTGATGGCGATCCCCGGGCCGTAGACCTCGGTAAGCCCGTATATGTCATAGAGTTCGACGCCGAGCTCATTCGCTATGCGCGCGCGCATCTTCGGGCCCCAGCGTTCTGAACCGATGACGCCCTTCTTGAGCTTGATGGTATCCTTAACGCCGCGCTTTTCGATCTCCTCGGCAAGTAGCAGCGCGTATGATGAAGTCGCGCAGAGAACAGTAGAACCCATGTCCTGCATGAACTTTATCTGCTTATCCGTGTTGCCCGGACCCATAGGAATCGTCATGGCGCCGAGTTTCTCAGCTCCCAGCTGGAAGCCTATTCCCGCCGTCCAGAGCCCATAACCGGGCGTGATGTGAATCCTGTCCTTGTTTGTGATTCCGGCAATCTCATAGCAGCGCTTGAACAGCTCCGCCCAGTCCTCGACATCCTTTTTAGTATATGGGATGATGCAAGGCAGCCCGGTCGTGCCGCTTGATGAGTGGATTCTTACGATCTCCTCATCAGGAACAGCCGCCAGTCCCAGCGGATAGGCGTCCCTCAGGTCATCCTTCTCGGAGAAAGGGAGTTTCTCGAAATCCTCCTGCGTCTTGATGTCTTCCGGGTCAATGCCTTTCAGCCTCTTGGCGTAAAAACCGTCCGCGTCCTGGACACGCTTGATCTGTCTTCTGATATCCTTCAGCGTCGCTTTCTTCATCTTCATATATTGTTACCTCTCTTTAACGCAACCCGCACCCATGTGCAGCGCTTTCATGTTCATCTCCAGAAGCTTAGGCTTCATCCTTATCCTGAGCGCCTCTTCCATATCCTCAAGGTCGAGACCCATGGCTCCCGTCGCCGCCAGGGCTCCGGCCATTGCCACGTTGAGCACCTTCGGCGAACCGCAGGCCTCGATGATCTCGTCAGGATCTATGACAACGCAAAGGCTGCCTTTGCTACTGAGCCACTCTAGGCATTCGTCACCGTCGTATCCGCTCTGTCCGAGGGACGCGGTAACAGGCTTCACCTGCCTGCTGCTCAGAATCAGCACGCCGTCCTCCTTCAGGTACTTTATGTTCGCCGCGGCCTCTCCAGGCTCGAATCCTATCAGCACATCAGCCGTTCCGAACGGAATCATCGGAGAGGCAATCTCCTCTCCGATCCTGACGTGGCTGACCACGCTTCCGCCTCTCTGGGCCATCCCTATGGTCTCCGCCGTCTTGGCGTGGAGCCCCTTGGCCATGGCAGCCGCCGCTATTATTCTCGATGCCAGAACTGTTCCCTGTCCTCCGACTCCGCAGAGGAGGCAGCTCCTAACTTCTTTCTCTGACATTTTCTATCCTCTATTCTATAGCTCCCGTTGGGCATATCTGGGCGCAAAGGCCGCAGCCCGCGCAGAGCGCTCTGTCTATGACTGCCTTCGGTCTGCCTTTCTCAGTGAGATTGCCGCTGTCCGGAATCAGCGCCGTGCAGCCGATCTCATTTATGCACGCCATGCAGCCCACGCACTTCTCAGGGTCGACCTTCAGCGGCTGTCCCGGTCCCTCGAGGGCGATGCAAGGTGATTTGAATATGATGGCGCGAACGCCCTTCTCTTCCATTGCCTCTTCGACGGTCTTCTTCGACTCCGCCAGATTCTGCGGATCGACCATGCGTATCCACTTGACGCCGACGCCTTCGAGAACCTTGGCGATGTCTACAGGCTCAACTCTCTCTCCCATCATGGTAAGGCCCATGCCCGGATGAGGCTGATGCCCCGTCATGGCAGTCGTCGAGTTGTCCAGAACGCACAGTATCATGTCCGACTGATTGTAGACCGCGTTCACCGTTCCCGTGATTCCGCTGGCGAAGAAAGTGGAGTCGCCGATGAAGGCGAAGCATACTGGTTCTTTCTCCGCGCCTCTCATGGCGTGATCAAGCCCCTGTGCCATGGTGATTCCCGCGCCCATGCAAAGGCAAGTGTCAACCATGTCCAGCGGCGCCGCGTTGCCCAGTGTGTAGCATCCTATGTCTCCGCTGTAGATGGCAGGTCTTTTGCCCACCGCTTTTTTGACCGCGAAGAAGGCTCCTCTGTGAGGGCATCCCGCGCAGAGCACCGGAGGTCTCACCGGCAGATCCGGCGCCCCTTCAGGCTCGCTGAACAGTATGGACGTGCCGATTCCGGTGACCTCCTCGATCACCCTTCCGGCTTCCACCGCGCTGAGCTCTCCGCCCAGGGGAACGGTGCCGGTCCTCTTGCCTTCTATGAAATTATCTATATCCAGGCTTAGATTGCCGTACTCGTAGATGAGAGCATCCTCGATATACGGATCGAGTTCCTCAAAGCATATTATCTTCTCGACGCCCAGCATGAACTGTCTGGCCAGGTCTGTCGGGAACGGATACGGCGTCGCGATCTTCATAACCGTGAAGCTGTCCTCGTGTCCGCGTATGGCCTCCTTCACGTAGGAGTATGAAATTCCGCCGCAGGCAATTCCAATGGGGCCGCTGCCCTCGATTGTGTTGCCTTTGTACTCCGAGAACTCCGCCGCAAGCTCCGGCTCGCGTCCCGCCACCCTGAGCTTGGCCTGGTAAGCAAGCTTCGGGAATATGACCCATCTGGACGTGTCCTTGACGAATCCCTCGGGGGCCTCCGGAGTCTTGATCTCAGGAACCTCAATGTCCGCGCAGGCGTGGCAGACTCTCGTCGTAGATCTCAGAATGACAGGCGTTTCGTGTTCCTCGGAAAACGCAAAGGCATCCTGAACGGCCTGAAATGCCTGTTCAGGTGAGTCGCAGTCGAAACACGGAATGTGGGCGTACCTGGCGAAGCTCCTTGTGTCCTGCTCCGTCTGTGAGGAGATAGGACCCGGGTCGTCGCAGACGTAGACGACCATCCCGCCCTTGACGCCGATGTAATTGACGCACATCACGGGATCGGAAGCGACGTTCAGCCCCATCTGCTTCATGGTGACGAGACTGCGCGCTCCTGCGTAGGCAGCGCCCGCCGCGACCTCGGCGCCGGCCTTCTCATTGACCGACCACTCGACGTAGATGTGGCCCGGATTTCTCTTCGCTATTGTTTCCAGTACTTCTGAAGACGGCGTGCCCGGATAACCCGCGACTACCTGCACTCCCGCAGCCAGCGCGCCCATGGCGACCGCTTCATTTCCCATCAGTAATTCTTTCATTGAATCCTCTTTGCTGTCTTCATGCAGCCACCGGTCTGCCCTTGGGCCGGCCCCTTCGGCTGCACACACAAATACAGAATGTATTATAACACAAAACCGCCCTTTTCGGCGGCTCTGTTTAGGCTGTTTATTCGGTTTTGTTGCCTTTTACCGGGTCTTTTCCACTCACCTTGAGCATCGTGTTCAGAGTGAGCGCCTGTACGCCCGCGAAGGCGATTCCCATGAGCACACACCGCAGTCCGTAGGTATACAGTCCGAGCAAAAGCACCATTATGTTGATGGCGTAGAGCGCGTAAGCAATCGGTATCTTCTCGTTCTTCGTGTGTATGATCAGGGCGATTGTGTCCATGCCGACGGCGGTGGAGTCATTGCTCAGGCAGAAGTAGTAGCCCGCGCCCACGACGATGGCCGCGGCGACGAGCTCAATTGCCATGCCCACGGGTATAACCGGGTTGTCCCCTGCGTGGCCGAGCCTGACCATAGTCTCGATGACGCTCTTCGGCACTATCATGGTGAAGAAGTTGAAGGCCGCCACGCCAACAACGCAGCTGTATAGGCTGGCGATAAATATCCTCCTGCCCAGGAAGATCCAGCACAGCATGGCCAGCAGCGCCGTCACAATGGTCACCCAGGCGTTGACCGGCAGCATCTCCGTAAAGGGCAGTCTGGCCAGTATCATGCTGAAGCTCGTGACGCCGCCGTTGATGATTCCGTGGGGAACCGTCACCATAACGTAGGCGATGTTCAGAATGACCAGTCCGAAGCCGATCAGCGCGTAACGTCGCGCAGTGGCGCTGACGCTTTCAATTCTGTTATCCGTATTTAAGCTGTTATCGTTGTCTCTATCTTTCATTTTGTCAAAGATTCTTCGCTTTTGACACTATTATTTGGCATATTGGCGCATTCACGCTCACCTTTGTCAAAGATTCTTTTTGTTTCCCCTGTTCTTTTGACAAATGGAGAAGGGAATACTGTTATTTGCCAAAGATTCCCCGCCCTTTGCTTCTGTTTTTGACAAAAGAGCGCCGCGGCAGTCTTTTTTGTCAAAAAACCGCTTCATTTTCTCCTCCGTTTTGTCAAAACCCCAACTGCAAAGCCAAAAGGCGCGTTATACATACCGGCAGATGTATCCGTTCACCCGGACGTCCCAGCCGGTCTCGTTTTCCTTCATTACCTCTTCGCAAAGCTGCTCAAGCTGGACGCTGCTGATATTCCTCATGTCGTCCAGGCTGTAGGCGCGTAGCGTGCGCCTGAGAAGCTGGAATACCCGTCGTCTGTCCTCGGGCATGTCCAGATACTCGTCTATGCGGGCCAGCATACGCTCGCGGTCGCTGCCAGCACCGCTGCGGTCGTCGCTGCCCGCGCTCAGTCGCCCCTCAATATCCTGAAGCAGATTGATCATGTGGTCGCTGACCAGATAAGTGGATAAGCCCTCGTCTGCCAGTTCGATCACCTTCCGTATCTCGCGCACTTTATCATCGTCACCGCAAAGAGCATACAGCCCGTCCTGCCAATCCTTGTAAAGTTCCGTCCCGGGCTTGATGGCCGCGGTCCTGACTCTGACGAAGTCAGGGTCGACGGCGTTGATCACTTCGGCAGTTCCAACGGCGTTGTCCTCTGACAGGTCCTTTCCGCCCACGCCGGGCATGAAGTATATGCTCAGCTCGATGCCTCCCGCCTTCACGGCCTGTCCTGCGCGAATCTGCTGCTCCTGGGTGACGCCCTTGTTTATGCGCTTGAGAACAGCGTCCGAACCGCTCTCAAATCCCGAGTGGATCCTGTCCAGGCCCGCAGCCTTGAGTTCGGCGAAATCCTCAGCCGAAGAGCGTGACAGGTTCTCCGCCCTTCCGTAGGATGTGATCCTCTTCACCTGCGGAAACACCTGCCTCAGATAGATGAGCACGTCTGTCAGCCTGCCGCTGCTCAGGGCGGTGCTGTTGCCGTCCTGCAGGAAGACGTTCTCCCCGCCGGCTATGAGCCAGTTGGCGACCGTGTACATGCACTGCCTCTCGCCGTCATCTGTGAGGGAGGACAGTTCCTCGTTGATCCCGTCGATGTCCCAGCCGGGATATGCATCCGAAGCAGGACTGCCTTTGCATTCGTACTTTCTGACGCGCTCCGCCCAATACGCTATGTTGTCTATGTCGGCCCTGATGCTGTCCGCGCTGTAGGCTTTGAACTTCGTGTGCCTGTACAGCTGGCAGAACCCGCACTTGTTCCAGGTGCATCCGTTGGTCACCTGGATAAGCAGGCTGTTCGCCTCGCTCGGCGGACGTATCGGTCCGATTCTGAATACTCTGTCACTCATGCTGTCATTATATATCATATGCGCAGTATATCAAAAGGGCGGACTTTTCAGTCCGCCCCGTTACTGTCATTCAGTCTTGCTTTTGCCTTAGAGATTACTTTCTCTCTACGATGACTGATGTTCCCATGCCGCCGCCGATGCACAGAGTTGCGAGNNNCTGTCTCTTCTCTGCATCTCGTACAGAAGGGTGATCAGGATTCTGCAGCCGGAAGCACCGATCGGGTGTCCCAGAGCGATTGCGCCGCCGTTTACGTTGGTCTTCTCAGGATCCAGTCCCAGATCCTTTCTGACTGCCAGTGACTGTGCAGCGAACGCTTCGTTTGCTTCTACCAGATCCATGTCTTCGATAGTCAGGCCGGCCTTCTCCAGAGCCTTTCTGGAAGCAGGTACAGGACCTACGCCCATGATTGAAGGATCTACGCCGCCGGAAGCGTATGACTTGATGTAAGCCATAGGCTTGATGCCCAGCTCGTCAGCCTTTTCCTTGCTCATTACTACTACCGCAGCGCCTGAGTCATTGATTCCTGAAGCGTTGGCAGCTGTTACGACACCGCCGTCCTTCTTGAATGCAGGTCTGAGCTTGGCAACCTTCTCCATCGTGGATCCTCTGGTCAGGTGCTCGTCTCTTGCGAATACGATTGGGTCTCCCTTTCTCTGAGGGATCGTTACAGGAACGATTTCCTCATCGAATACGCCGCCGTCTACCGCAGCTTCCGCTCTCTGCTGTGAGATTACTGAGAACTCGTCCAGTTCTTCTCTGGTGATTCCCCACTGCTCAGCAACGTTCTCAGCAGTCATGCCCATGTGATAGTTGTTGAACGCGTCCCAAAGGCCGTCGTTTACCATCATGTCGGTCATCTCTGCGTTGAACATTCTGGCTCCCCATCTTGCCGCAGGAACTGCGTAGCCTGTTGCTGACATGTTCTCAGCACCACCTGCTACGACGACGTCCGCGTCTCCGGCCTTGATGATCTGCGCAGCCAGTTCAACTGCTCTCAGACCTGAACCGCAGACTTTATTGATAGTAAAGCAAGGAACTTCTACAGGCAGTCCCGCGTCAAGCATCATCTGTCTTGCAACGTTCTGTCCAAGTCCGCCCTGAAGTACGCACCCCATTACTACTTCATCAACCTGGTCCTTTTCAATGCCCGCTCTCTTGATAGCCTCTTCGATAACAATAGCACCAAGCTGTCTTGTTGGGACATTCTTCAGTGTTCCGCCGAACTTGCCGATAGGTGTTCTTGCAGCACTTACGATTACAACTTCTCTCATTCTTGTTTTCCTCCTTAATTAATATACTTATTCTGGGTATATCTTTTGGGTTTTGTTAATATTTTAACGGCTAATCCGATAAAATCAATAATTGTCTCTGTGTCGCTATAATACCATAGTTTCAAGGGTTGTCAAGGGTTTTGGAGCAAAATCTGTTAATTTTTTAACAGATTTTTAGTCCGCCCCAGGCTCCCTTTTCCTAGAAATGCCCTATGTACTTCTCCAGAAGCCTGCACGGACGGTAGGAAAGCTTTGCCTTCCTCAGGTTCGGTATGCCCATGTCCTCTTCCCTGTTGATGTACTTGGCCCAGCCGGCAACGTGCTTGCAGAATTCATTGTTGATGGCCTGGTACAGTCCCCTGTACTCCACGTTGGCCTTCTCCACGTGCTCAGTTATCATTCTGGCTCCGAGGCGTCCGCCCACGGCGATCGCTTCGATCTTGCCGCCGATGCGGATCGCTCCGGCTTCGTATCCCACCGCCTCCAGATTTCTGAACACATCGTCCATGGCTTCCTCCTCCATTTTGAGGAGCTCCATCTCGTGTTCCGGGATATCCTTGCGGCGGTTGAACTCGTCTATGAACTGCATGGCCTCGTCAGCCATATCAGATGTCATTTTAACATATTCGTACTCAAATGTCTTCTTAAAATAATTGAGATGATTCTTTTTCTTGTGAAAATCCCTTCCGGCCAGATCGATCAGATCCTTTGTAAGGTAAATATAGTCGTAGTTCGGACGGTCGTCCTCCCACTTCATCTCCGGCACAGCCTCCTTGATTATCTCGAGGATGTGGAACGGAACGAGCCTCAGGCTGAACGGGTAGCCTTTGCTTTCGAAGAAGTCACGAGCCTGAAGTATCGTCGCGCGGAGAGACTCCCTGTCGTAGCCCCCCGTCCTCGTGAGCGGCGGGAACATGAAAGGCATCTCGATCCCCTGCTCCAGTTCCAGGTGGCTGACTCCGCCCATGCACATGTAGTCCCCCATGATCTCCCAGCTGAACTGGTTGATGTCGCGCCACATGTAAAGAGCGCTGTAAGAGAGCCCGGAGGTCTTGTACTCAAACCCGTTCAGGTACTCCTCCAGCATGTCTCTGTTCTCTAAAGTTATCCTGTTATCGAAAACAAACATGGTGCTACTTGACGATCTTGGAGATCTCTCTGAATCCTTCAGCCTTAGAATCCTTCAACAGCTCGTAGAGAACCGACTCGTATGTGGTCATGACCGCGCCGGCCTTCTCCATTCTCTCCGCCGACCAGACGAAATCGTTCTGGCTGCGGGAGGAGATGCAGTCAACGGGAACGTATACGTTGTATCCCTCTTCGAGGAGCTTCTCGACAGTCTGCTGGACGCAGATGTGGGCTTCGATTCCGCATACGATTATGTTCTGCTTCGCCTCAATCTCGAGCTGGTTGATGAAATCCACGTGGCTCATGCAGCTGAAGCATGTCTTGTCGATCGGTTCGAACTCGCCTATGGCCTCGGCCACCTCAGGAATGGTCTCGCCGATTCCCTTTGTGTACTGCTGGGTCACGATGTGCGGGATGCCCAGGACTCCCAGTCCCTTCGCGAGTCTGCAGGTCTTGTCCACGAGTTCTTCCTTGTGGCTCATGGCCGGCACCAGTTTCTCCTGAAAATCAATGAATACAGCCAGTGTGTCTTCTCTGTTTAATGTCATTTACCTATCCTCCAGTCTTCCAGCATTTCGCTGGCGTAATACGCCGTCATATCCTTGTGAATCGGCGATATAGACGCGTAGCCGTTCTCGAGGGCAACCACGTCAAAATGGTTCTCATCGCTCTCATAGAGCACCGCGTCGCCGCCGTATACGAAAGTCGTCACTTCGCCTTCCGTCCTGACCTGCACGTCGTTTATGTACTCCCTCTCACCGAGGCACGTGCAGAATACTCCTTTTATCTCATCCGCAGGCAGATCCGGCGTGTTGATGTTTATCATCACGCGGCTGTCCCACTTGCCGCCGGTCTTCTCAAGCAGATCGACAGCCAGATCGCAGGCGTAGTCAAAGTGTGTCGCCTGATGGCTGTCCACGGAAACCGCGACCGACGGATAACCCTGTATGGATCCCTCGAGGGCCGCTCCGACAGTTCCCGAGTATACGGTGTCCGTCCCCACATTGGCGCCGTGGTTGATGCCTGCGAAGACCATGTCGACCTCAACGCCTCTGAGCCTGAGCATCTTCAGACCCACCGCTACGCAGTCGGAAGGAGTGCCGTCCATTGCAAAAGCAGCCTCCACTCCGTCGTATTCCACGGGCCAGACACTTATGGGGCTCCCGAGTGTTATGGCGTGGCTCGCCGCGCTCCTCTGCCCGTCAGGCGCAAAGACATAAACCTCCGCGCCGGCGCGCTCTGTAAGAGCGTCCACCAGTTCGCGCAGACCGCGAGCCTCTATGCCATCATCATTTGCAACCAGTATCTTCAATCCTGTTTCTCCAATCCTTGTGTTTACCAGAAGCCGCCGCCTCCGCCGCCGCCTCCGCCGCCGGAGAATCCACCGCCGCCTCCTGAGAAGCCGCCTCCGCCTCCGCCGGAGAACCATCCGCCGCCGGTATCACTTCCGCCGAAAGCGTCTGACGGAAGCATGGACCTGACGGATGTTGTCACTACGCTGGTCATGCCGCTCATGGAGTCATGCATGTAGAATATCGGCATGTACCCGCCGCTTGTATTGTACGTCCGGTACCATTCAGGCGCCACGACGTTGATGTTCTCGAACTTCTTGATCCACTTGTCAGTAAGACCCATTACATAGGCGTACGGCAGAATGCTGAAGAAGTATTCCGGATCCTCTTCGACGAGGGCTTCGAGCCTGTCGACTTCCGCCGTCTTGATGAACTCTCTGAGTCCGAGCACTTGGCCCATGTACTTCGCCGCGGTGTCCGAAAGCCTGTCGCAGTAGATGTTGAAGTACTGGCACGCTCCGAAGCAGAGGAAGTAGAGTCCTCCCGCTATCGCGCTGTCGAAAGCGCTTGCTATTCCCACGGACGTCATGAGCAGAGCGGCGATGTCGATGGCCCACAGTATGATTCTGAAGACCCTTGAACCCACCTTTCTGCCCGACAGTCTCCTTTTGTAGCTCTTCCTGATGCGTCCCGTCATCCAGGCGGCTATGAGGGCTGTGAGAATAGTCCCGAAGATGAACGCTTCAAGGCGCAGCATGTATCCCGCCGCGGCGCACGGAACAACGATGGCGAACATGTATATCAGGATACCGCCGATTCTCTGCAGGATTTTGGTCGAAGGCGGATTGACGTCTCCGAACTCATCCTCGAGCATGGTGCAGGCGGCGCGGTAATCATAGGCGAAACTTTCGCCAAGCGTATCCGTGGAGATGACCTTGGTGTACTTGAACAGACCGTCAAAGAGTGTCTGAGCGAACTGTTTCTCGCTTCTGTCTATGTTCCTCAGCTTTGTGAAAGTGAACTTCTTCTTTGCTGTTTCTTCTATCTTCATGTAGCCCTTATGGGCGAAGTATACGAACATGGATACCATGTCCTTCTTGTCCAGGACGCCGTCGATGATCAAACCTATCTCTGCAGGCGTCACGCCCTCAGGCGGATGGAACTCGACAGTCTCGACTATGTGCTGCCTCCTGCCGAATCTGGCCCAGAGCCCGCCGAACAGCAGCGCGAGGAGGGCAGGAAGTCCCATTCCGATCGTCTTGGCGCCCTGCTCGTCCTCCTGGCCTACCCAGTACCCTTCAGGCAGCTTTGTCAGCACCGTGATTCCGACGCCTTCATCGAGATCCTCGGCCTTGATGGTGATCGTCTTTTTGTCCGGCATATCCCAGGAATCCAGAGTGTCATCGTACTGCACTCCGTACTTGCCGATGTAGACAGTAGTCCAGTCCTTTTCGATTGCCTTTGGCATATGGACCGTGATCTCCGACGACCCGATAGGCGTCCGCCAGTCAGTAGGCAGAACGTCGATGTACATGTAGTCTCCCGACGTGTCGCGGTCGTCTCTGAAGGTTATTGTGTATCCGTATACGAACTCATGGTTTCCGAAGATATAACTGTCTCCGGAACCCATCTGAAGAATGTAGTTGCCGTCCTCTTCGTAGGTCTCAAGCTGGTCGGTCGAACACCAGCCCGAATCAACGCGCTCACTTATCCCGTCGAACTCCGTCGGCACGTACCTGTATATGCCGTGTCCTTCGGTGTTGAAGACCGTGCCCACCGTCTCGGTGAAATCGTAGCTGTTGTTCTCGTGGACCTTGACATCTACGTTGAAATATTCAGTTACTCTGGTCGGAACGGAAGATCCGTCATCGGCGAATACAGCCACAGGCAAAGCCAGGGTCATCGCCAGGATGAGAATCATTCCGAGAATCACCGCAGGGATCCTGCGCCTGGATTTTCTCATTTTTTCACCCTTCTGACCGTTCAAACAGAAAAACAAACTGACAGGCAATTATACCATAAAACAGGCTTCGGCTCTACCAGGAGCCGCCTCCGCCGCCACCTGCTCCGCCTCCGCCGGAGAAGGATCCTCCGCCGCTTCCGCCGGACGGTGACGAGGTCATGTTCGTCGAGATGCTGTTCATCATTGAATCCACGGAATCCAGGAACGACGCCGATGTCACAGGGTTGCTTCCCGCGTAGACATGGGTGCTCTGATACCATTCAGGCGGCTGTGTGGCCAGGGCCGCGAAGTTCTTGGCGTACACGGCTGTCACGCCCAGCGCAAAGGCAAAGGCGAGGTTTTTATAGAAATACTGCGGATCCTGTTCCGCGAGCATTTCCATCCTGTCCTTTTCTGCGACCTGAAGGAAGTTCTTGTATCCTCTGATCTTGCCGAGCACATCGACGTACCAGTCAGTCTTCCTCCTGCACGCGCCCGACAGCAGGAACAGCACGAAGCTGGCTCCGATTCCGATGAGGAACGGAATGAACAGAATTCCCGGGGCGACTTCGAAGAAATAGGACATGCCCAGACCGACTGCGACCAGTATGACGTAAATAATTATCTTGAAGTAATGCTGGTGATCGTTTAGCTTGTTCGAAATGCCGACGAAGCCGGTGACCATTACGGCCGCGGCCATCACCGCGACGTAGAGCGGTCCGAGAACCGAGCCGCCGCCTATATCCCTGATGTCTGCTCCGACAAAGGTGGCGACGCCCACCAGGGCCAGTATGCCGAAACATCCGCCCGCCAGCATGAGCTTGGAAAATCTTTCGGCTTTCTTATCGTACAGCTTGCCTTTGTATCGTTTGAGAATGGCTCCCCTTATCGTCGATACTGTCTTGTAGAATTTATTCTTGAGGTCGTCGATAGTTACGGTGTCTCCGTCACCGAAGAGGCCTTCCATGAAGGTCCCTTCCCCTATGACGTCTCCGTCGTAATCGCGGACTTTTGCTATCTCGTACGTACTCTTTGTCTTCTTTTTCCTGATTCCGGCCGGCACGTCGGTCTCCACGATCTTCAGGTATCCTTTGTCGGCCAGGCTCAGCAACATACTTATTACATGATTGCCGCTGATTTCCCCCTCTGACAGATATCCGACTTCAGGGGCGCTCAGTTTTTCAGGCGGATAGAACTCCTCGGTCTCAACGACGCGCGGATCCACACCGTACCTTCTCCAGAGGAAGAATCCCGCTGCCGCCAGCAGAAGCATCAGTCCCGTGATGATGTACAGCAGTGTGTTGGACGGCTCCTTTGCCTGTCTTGAGAAGTATCCTTCCGGGAGCACAGCGCGCATGGTCAGACCGTTCATGACGTAATCCGTCGTCTCTCCGGAGATTTCTGTGTCCGAAACAGCCTTGAAACTGACCATATCATTATTGCCGGTCTTGATGCCGACCTTGCTCATGTCTATTGCTTTCGGAAACTGAACGTCAAAGGAAACGTGGTCAATCGACTTGGCTTCCCATGACGTGCCTATGAGATTGTAGAAGAACTCATCGCCGTCCTTGAAGTGATCGCCCTTCGTATCGAAGGTGTAATTCATTTTATAAGTCAGATATTGAGGGGCGTACGCGTCCGGATCCCCGATGCGGGCGCAGAACACTCCGTCCTCGCTCTCGTCCTCCCATTCCACGTATTCATATCTCATGCTGTCGGGATCACCGTAGATAAGCGGGTATCCGCTCATTACGGAAAAGTCCTTTACCTTGCCGTAGTACATGGACTGCTGGCCGTCCCTGTCCAGCCTTGTCTGCAGCAGAATCGTCCTGTATATTCCGTGACTCTGTGCCGTGAACTCGACGCTTATTGTCTCGGTGATGTCATAAGTGTCGTCCTCGTTCACGACGACCTGAACATCATAGTCCTTTATTATGAAATTGCCCGCTGCCCGGGCTTCCTGCGGCATCAGACAAAAGGCCGTAGCAAAAACAGACAACAAAACAATCGCAAAAGCTCTTCTTGCTGCTCTTAATCTGAATGTCTTCATTGATTAGTCCCCCTACTGCTGATCTCTCTGTTACAGCATCGTTTTAAGACGCTCCTTGTTGAGAAGCCCGATATTATCGGCCTGTATGATAAGTTCCAGCTGAAGCATGGCCAGATTGGCCGCCGAAGCGAAAATACCGAATACTATGTCGAATACCATCGCGTCGATAAGCGTCTGGCTTGCTATTCCCAGCTGAGCGAATATGGCAATGTACGCCAGAAGATTGGCGCCCGGTACTGGCGGCGTCGCCACGAAGAGCACAACGGCCAGAACCATGGCAACAACGAACCAGACCGGCGTCACTGATATTTCGAACCGGGCCGCTGCGTATACTGTAAGTGCCAGCGTTCCGATAACGTTAATAGGCATGTAAAGAACAAGGCCCTGCGGAAGCATGACCGACGCGAAACGGCTTTCGATTCCGAGCTCCTTTATGCAGCTTTTCTCCGCAAGACCGAAAGCCTCCTCCAGAGAACCGGCCCTGAGAGTCTTGCTGAAAGGTATCCAGAGTTTTCTTACCAGAGTCCCCGGCGAAACTTCCTTCCTGATCGATACGTAAGTGAGCACGACTCCCAGGAAGAGCAGGGAAACGGTCAGGGCAAGAACGAAGGCTTTCCACAGTCCCTTGATGAGAGACTCATTGGCGATGATCTGCATGCAGATCAGTATCGCCGCGAAGTACGGCACCAGCCTGCTTACCCATTCTGCCAGGAGCATGGCAACCAGATTGCACTGCCTTATGATATGCGTCAGACGATCGACGCGCGAACCGATTACTATGAGCGCCGATCCGAGCAGGAATGCAAGCAGCAGTATCTGAGGCGTGTTCGCTTCGATCAGAGGCGACAGCACATTCTCCGGAACGATCTGGAGCAGCTCCTCAAAAAGGCCTGCGGCGGTGTTCTGATCAAAGGCCTGTCCGACATAATCAGATCTGAATAAGGTCTGGCCTACCGTGAGTGAAACAAGAGCCGCGACAAGACTGAACAGGAAATATCTCCTTACCACCTTGGTTCCGTCTCCGCCCTGTTCGGCAACGTTTCTGGTGTTCAGCATGGTCGTAATAACCATGAAAAATATCACCGGACCGGACATGGCAAGCAGCACTCTGTACCACAGATCGAACAGCGGCGTCAGGACCATGCTGTTTACAACGTCCTGGGCGGAATCCGACAGGCAGTTTGCCCCGATCAGGCCGCAGATGATTCCAATCGCTAAAGCTATTATAATCTTCAGCACCGGGTTCATCCTCTTTGCGTGAAGGGTGATTCTCAGAGAGTTCGTTCCGTCTTCATAGCCGTATTGAGGCGTCATTCCCACTGATGTCAGGAGGGAACCTAACCAGTCGGCCATTTCATTCATGGCCCTCCCCAGAGGGTTGAATATTTCCCCCTCATGGGCGACTTCAATGACGTAACGGCTGAAACGCTTGTAAATGCGCGCGTAAACCTCGGCCTCTTCACCGAATCTGTCGCGCATGCGAAGAAGCGCCTCTTCGATTGAAAGCCTGATTCTGGTGCGATTCAGGCTCTCAACGTCAATTTTTTTAAGTTCCTCTTCAAGCTCTCCTGAGAAGGTGTCTATTCCCAGCCCGTTGAGGTGGAATGTATTTTCATAGTGACAGGTTTTCCGTCTCATTCTACAGTTCCTTGGTTATGGTTAAAATGTTCTTTCCGTCTTTGTATTCGTACTCGATGCTGTCCATGGTCTTCTTTACCATGAATAGTCCGAGCCCGCCGATTGCTCTGTCTTCAGCGGACAGCGTAACATCCGGATCCTTTACCGTAAGCGGGTCATATGGATGGCCTCTGTCAGTGAAGGTGATCTTTACTGCCTTGCCTCCGTCTGCCGCTTCGACACGGATGAGAGCGACTCCTTCTTCGCCGGGATACGCATACTTGGCGATATTTGTGAATATCTCCTCAACAGCCACGCAGATCCGCATCGCTGTCTTAACCGTACAATCGTATTCATCCAGCTTCGATTCCACAAATCCGATGATTTTCTGAAGGTTGCCGACTTCAGCGTCGACCAGTATCTCGCTGCTTGCAAAGAACAGGCTGTCCGTCCTGTCCAGCAGTTCAAGGAGCTCGCCGGTCCAGAGGTCTATCTCCGCCCTGCCGTCTTCGGTCTCAAGGCCCTTCCTTCTTATGGACCTGCGGATCATGCGGGTGTACCCGATGATCCTCGCTTTGTCCTCGATCTGACGGACGGCATTTTCATCGTCTGTTCCCAGGTAAGACCTTAGAACTTTGTTCCAGAAGTCAGTGGCCGTCTCGAAATCGAAACCCTGGAATTCCTTGACGGTATTGTGATCGTATTCAGAATAGCCTATGAACGCATTGAACATGGACGCCAGTTCGAACACCGGATGTCCGACAGCCAGCGTGTCCATGTCGATGAGTATTACCTCATCGTTTACGAGTTCAAGGTTCTTCGTGTGATAATCTCCATGCAGCATGTGGTCGTCATGAGGAATCTCATCCACCATGTCCCACAGCTTCTGCCACGCCTCTGCAGGCAGGTAATCCTTCATGAAGTGAACCCATCCGAGAGCCGTGCCCTTCATGTCAGGAAGATCTCCCTCGGGAACCAGCGTTCCGTGAATCTTCTTGAGCATGTCTACATATTCTTCAACGCACCAGTCCAGACGCTCCGGTTCGGTTGCGATTATCTTTGAAAATGATTTCGCGTCCAGCAGTTCGAACACGGATCCGTAACTGTCGCCAACACGCACTACGTCATAGGAAATTGCAGTCGGAATTCCCAGAATGAGGGCAAGCCTCGCAACTTCTCTCTCATGCTGGATCTCCTCCAGCGCGTCCGCGTTGTTATAGACCTTGACAACGTTGTCGTGGTCTATCCTGTATATGGTCCCGTTCGCTCCACGTCCGATGACCTCGCATCCTTCTATGGAAACAGTCCTGTATGCGCGGTCGATGGTCATCATCTGTGTGAAACCCGTCATGTCGAATATCTCGTAAATTTCGGGGTTTACGTTGATAATGTGAATCTTTTCGTTGGTTTTTCTCAGGCGCAGCAAAACCCTCAGGCCTGCGCTGGATATGTATTCAAGCTTTTCCGCGTCGATCAGAACGGGCAGCTTCTCAGCGCCCTCCGTGATGCTTTTGATCTCCGCGTCCGCTTCAGCCGCGTTCGTGGAGTCAATGCGCCCGCATAAAAACAGATTGATCTGATGATCGTTTCTTTCTCCTCTAACCACGTTCATGTTTTTCCCTCCGTGATCGCGTTTATTTGATTGTCAGAATGTCTGAAAAACCCGTTATCTCAAAGATGTCCGCAATTGTATCGTTGACGCCGCTGATACTCATGGCGCCCTGGGTGTTCATCCTCTTCTGAGCGGCGAGCAGCACTCTCAGACCGGCTGATGAAATGTACTCCAGCTCGCTGAAGTCAAAATTCAGCTCCCCGATCCCGTCCAGAGACGCGTTCAGCTCCTGTTCCAGATCCGGTGACGTCGTCGTGTCGAGCCTTCCCGTGAGCTTAAGTGTCATGACTTTGTCCTGAATGTCTTTGTTGATTACCATCATTTTTCTCCTTATGTGTTAAATCCGCATGTTACATGCCAATAATTATCTTAATCCTGCCTCCTTCCGATATAGTGGACGCAGAGCATTGTCAGGTCGTCGAACTGCAGGGTGTCGCCGATGAACTCGTTGACCGAGTCGTTCACGGCCTGCAGGATTGCCTTTGGTGTTTCGTTCTCCTCCTTCCGCAGAGTGTCTACTGTGCGGTCCATTCCGAACATCTCATTGTCCCCGTTGGTTGCCTCCGGAACTCCGTCAGTATAGAGGAACAACTTGGCGCCCGGTTCCATGGTGAACTCGTACTCCTTGTACTTCATGCCTTCCATTCCTCCGAGTACGAAGCCGTGCTTGTCGCGCATGATCTCGAAGGAACCGCCCGCATTCTTTATGATCGGATACTCATGTCCGGCGTTGACGGCCCTGACGAGACCCGTCCTGATATCCAGAATTCCCAGCCACATGGTGACGAACATTTCTTCTTTGTTGTGCTTGCAGATCTGTTCGTTCAGCATTTCCATGATCTGCGCAGGATTGTCCATGCTCTCGACTGTGATCGCGTTTTCAGTCATTACCTTTGTGGTCATCATGAACAGCGCGCCAGGAACTCCCTTTCCGGAAACATCCGCCATTATCAGAGCCAGGTGGTCCTCGTCCAGTCTGTAGAAGTCATAGAAGTCGCCGCCCACTTCCTTGGCCGGTATCATGGCTCCATACAGATCCACTCCCGTCTTTTCCGGTTCCTGCGGGAACGTGTCCGGAATCATATCCAGCTGTATACGTGACGCCAGAGACAGTTCCGCGACAATACGCTCCCTGTCGGCGGTTATGGTTTCGATTTCGTTCAGATAATTATCGATCTCGTCCGCCAGGCTTATGATGTCGTCGGAAAGCTGACCCATCTCGTTCTGAAGCCTCAGGGCTTTCAGATTCCTTGTGATCATGTCGCGGTCTTTGTTGCTGGTGTAAAGCCGTATGTTCTGCTGTACTTCTCTCAGAGGCCTGAGCACGTACAACAGTATCAGAAGCAGGCACAGACCTGCCAGCACCAGCAGACCTATAACTACATTTGCTGTATCTCTTAATGTCTGCCTGCTGATCTTCACCATCATATCTGAAGTATCGTAGGACACGCCGATCAGGGCGTGCTGATTACCGACATCGTACAGATATTCATACAGATCCATGTACTTGCCGGTATGGTTCAGATAATCGTCGCTGTCCGTCGCCATCTGCATGGCCTTCCGCAGCCCCTCGTCCGCCTCGACGGTCACGCCGATGGTATAGACCTCCTCGTAATTCGTGCCCCGCTTGGCACCCTTGTCCGCAGCGCTGAACAGGAAGTACTGGTAGCTGTATGTATCATCGGTCAGCACGCAGTACAGGAAGCTGATGTTATATGTCCGCTTTATCTCATTTATTCTGGTGATCAGCCAGGAATAGACGATCTCCGCGTAAAGTTTCTGATCCTCCGGAGGAAGGGCTTCTATCTCTTCCTCAGACGCGTACTCCAGCTGAAACTCCGGATGCCTTTTCATGAAGACGCGGCACTTTTTCTCCGTTTCTGTTCCCTGCTCGTAGTCAGCATCATATTCTATGTCCATATCCTCGTCGTGCTCATACCAGTATTCCATGAGCCACTCGTCCGCAGGATACTCCTCCACGGTCATCACGACCTCATTCGCAAGGTCGGAAAGAAGACTGGTTGTCTGCGCTTTGACGGTGTTAGTGGAAATATACTGCTCCGTGAAGAATGTCAGCAGCCCGATAGCAAGCACGCCAAAAGCAAACAGCACCGCGACCTGGGCGATGATGCCTCCTCTGAATCTTTTTTTCTTTGTCTCAGGGTCTTTCACTTCGGGTTCCTCCAAAACAAAAAATGCCGATAAATCACCTTTAATTTTAATAAATAAGTGTGTTTATGGCAAGTTAACTTCTGTGAGATGCTTCCAGTATCTGACGGGCATGTGATTCCTCTGGCAGCGCGGATTAATGCGCTCTTTAATGGCGATGTGGTCGAAGTAAGTTCTCCAGAGATCCTGGTAATTTCGTTCGTCTTCAGAAATGACAAGCTCGCTTCCGTCCGGCATGTGCCTGCCGTCGAAATCGGTAACGTACCAGTTGTGCTCATAGGCTACGACTGCCTTTGCGCGACCTGTGTCGTGGATGATGAGAGGGTCGTGGCTGAACCTTTCGGCAAAGTGATGGGCGGCCAGTTCCAGAACATCGTGATCCGGCTCCACCTCGGCGTACAGAATCTGAGGTGATCCCGGCTCACCCGTCTCCATGACCTCGAAACGCACGAACTGCAGCATGCGTTCCTGCTCGATGCCGACCTTTCGCGCGATATCCTCCAGCTCCTTAACCTCTTTCACGGCGTGCAAAGAGCCCACGGACGGTCCGGTCCTGAATCCTAAAAGAATATAGTTGAGTATGACATTCTCTTTTCCCTGAATACCCGAAAGAAAGGCGCGGTAAATCAGGCGCAGGGCGTAATTGGAGATCTTATTTCCAATTGCGTTATACACCCTGTCCGCCTTGTCCTGATCCGTCTCCACCTCCATGAAACCGTTGAGCATGGTCGGCTGGTAATCGTCCCTCGGGTAGATGCCCGCCGCCCTGTCAGTGTAGTAGTGGTGATAGACGCAGGTGAGCAGTCCTTCAAATGTTTCATCGTAAAGATAATCCAGCATCGCTGCTCTCTCCTATATAACTCCTGCCGCTGAGAGCTTCTCCCGGCGCTCCCCTTCCTCTATGCGCTTCCAGTTGTCGTCGAACATGGAAAGCTGCAGACCGCTCTCCATCTGGAGCAGCGAATTCCTTATTGTCTCCGGAGCGAAGCTCCTGTCGCCGTAGTACCTTCCGCAGCAAAGCACGAAGTACTTGGCCCTCTTGATGACGACGCCCATCTTCTTAAGATCGTCGAACCTGACGGCGGCGAAGCGCCTCTGCCTGATGATGCGCATGGCCGAAGTGTGGCCGATGCCCGGTATTCTCATCAGTTGCTCATAGGACGCTCTGTTGACCTCGATAGGAAACTGGTCCAGATTCCGCAGGGCCCAGGTGACCTTCGGATCCAGGTCCGGATCCAGGTTCTCCCCGCCGCTTCTGAAGAGTTCCTTGACGGTGAACCCGTAGAATCTGAGTAGCCAGTCCGCCTGGTATATCCTGTGCTCCCGTTTAAGTGGCGGCGCGGTGCTCTTGTCCGGAAGAATCGGCGAGTCGACTACAGGAATGTAGGCCGAATAGTAGACCCTCTTCATCTTGAAGGTCCTGTACAGGTTCTCACTGGTCGCAAGTATGCTGGCGTCGCTCTCCCCGCCCGCGCCGATGATCATCTGTGTGGTCTGCCCGGCCGCGGCAAAGGATCCCCGCTTCCTTCCGCTCAGGCCCCGGCCCGCGCTCCCGCGTACAGCCGGCAGCGTAGTGCCCGTTCCCCCGCCGGAAAGACCCGAAGGCCCCAGGTAGTTCGCAGAGTCATTCAGATTCTGCCCCTTGAACATGGTCCCGGGGCCTTTGAGAGAATTGGTTTCTATGAGAGTGTTGGTGATCTGCCGCATAGGCGCGAAGATCTTCTTCGGATTCTTCTGAGGCGCAAAGGCAGCCAGGCTTTTGCTGGACGGCATTTCGATGTTTACGCTCAGTCTGTCAGCCACAAGTCCGATCCTGTGCAGGATCTCCGGCGAGACTCCCGGGATGATCTTGGCGTGGATGTAACCGGCGAATCCGTACTCATATCTGAGAAGCTCCAGACACTTCAGTATCCGCTCGGCCGTGTAGTCCGGGGACACCTCAACAGCGGAGCTCAGGAAAAGCCCCTCTATGTAGTTCCTTCTGTAGAATTCCACAGTCAGCCTGGCCAGTTCATCAGGCTCAAAGGAGGCCCTCGGAAAGTCGTTGGTCCTCCTGTTCACGCAGTACTCGCAGTTGTAGACGCACTTGTTGGTGAACAGAACCTTGAGGAGGGAAACGCACCTGCCGTCAGCTGACCAGCTGTGGCAGATTCCCGCCATATGGCCGTTGCCCATCCGCCCGTTGGCCGCCCGGCTGGAGCCGCTGCTCGAACAGGATACGTCGTACTTGGCGCTGTCGGCCAGGATCTGAAGCTTTTGCATCAATATCTCTTCCATGGGTATATTATACCGCGTTGGGAACATCTGTTCAAGAACATATATTCTCAATATTTAGTAATGTGTCAATCGAACCGTCCCTTCTGACACAAAAGAAACGCGCTTTTCGGCGTCTCTGTGTGTTACAATATCGTTATGTTTCTGGAAATACTTCTGAAAATACTGAGCATTTTCATGCTCACGGGAATAGGATACGTGGCGTACAGAATCAGGCTCGTCCCTCAGGACGCCCTGCGGACTCTGAACGCCTATGTTCTGAACATCGCCGTGCCGTGCCTCATTCTGCAGAGCATGCAGCGCAATGAACTGAACGACAGGATCATGGACGATATCGTATGGTCGCTGATCGCCTTTGCCCTTGTGACTATGGTGCTGGCAGGCATCGCCGCCCTGGCCCTGCGTCCCATGAGCTCCATACCCGAAGAGGACAAGGGTATCTACAAGATGCAGATCGTCTTCACCAACTGCGGCTTCATGGGGTACCCTCTGACGACCGTGCTCTTCGGCAAATACGCCCTGTTCCTGGCCATAATCATGAACATAGTATTCACGACGGCGGTTTATTCAGTCGGCGTCATGATGCTTTTGCATAAAAAAGGAGAGAAGCTGTTCACCATGAGGCTCATGGTCCGCATGCTCTCCCTTCCTTTCGTCGCCTCCATCGCGGGGCTGCTCATATTCGTCACCGGGTTCCACTTCCCGGTCTTTATCGACGATACACTTTCACTGGTCGCCGCCACAGTTTCGCCGGTGGCCATGTTCATCGTCGGAATCAACCTGTCGAACAGCAAAATCAAGGAGATCTTCACCCCGAGGAATCTGATTCTCTGCGCCATCTCCCTCTTTGCCGTTCCTGCCCTGACTCTGGGCATCGACCTACTGCTTCCTGTCAGCAATCTGGTCATGGTGATTCACGTATTCCTCATGGCCATGCCGTCGGCGGCCATCACCACGGTGCTCTGCCACCGCTACAATAAAAACGCCAAGCTTGCCGCTGAAGGAGTGGCCTCGACCACTTTCTTCTCACTGGGCACCCTGGCGCTGTGGACATTCTTCCTCACTAAGATGTTCCTGTAAGCGGTCGCTGACCGCTTTTTTTAATGGTGTTTCGCCATGCTGTTGATTCTTTTCCGCACTCTGAAGAAGTGGACGACTCCCACTATAACGATCAGCGGCGACGCTATCATGAGCGCCATGCCGATGTGTATTATGCTCGGGTTGTTGATGAACTCGAACATTCCGATGCCCGCGGCAAAAGTACCTATCGCCGTTCTGCAGTAGGCCAGGAATGTCTGTGAGTTGGTGAGGGCTGTTCTCTCGAAGGCCATGTCCGTTCGCTCTGTGGCCATGTCGGTCCTGAGTTCGGACAGAGCTGTACGCTCCCGGGCCATTTCGTCCTGAGTCAGCTCTTTCTTCTCATCATTTATCTTCTCAAAGTCCATTGCTTTTCTCCCTGAGCTGTGCGCTCATCTGTAATATCTTACCCGCATCTGCGCTCTTTGGCTCTGTTGATGTGGATCTCCATGGCGCGCGCTCCGTCGCGCGGGTTTTCATCCTTGAAGGCCTTGAAAATCGCCCTGTGCTCCTCCAGGAGCGTGGACAGATAATTCTCGCCGTAGGCGACTTCCGGATTCTTGTATTTCAGGCAGCTCTGGAATGATGTGAGGAGGTTTTGAAGCATCCTGTTCTTCGCCGCCTCGTATATTATCTGATGGAACCCGGCGTTGATGACGAGCATCTTCTCCGTGTCGTTTCTCATGGTGTAGAACTCCATGAACTCGAAGGTCTCCTCGAGATTCTCCATCTCCTCTTCCGTAATGCGCTCGATGGCCCACTCGACCGCCTGGATCTCGCAGGCTTTGCGAAGCTCGAACATGTCCTCGAAATCACGGTCGGTCATGCCGACGACGAAGTACCCTCTGTTGAGGATGTACTCCACCAGTCCGTCCGCTTCAAGCTGGCGCAAAGCCTCCCTCAGGGGAGTCCTGCTGACGCCGTATCTCTCGCAGAGCTGCTGCTCGATAATCTTCTGGCCTGCTCTCAGTTCGCCTGTGAGTATGTCTGCCTGGATCCTCGCCAGCAGTCCCGTGGAAACGGGGGCGTTATTCACTTCTGCCGTCTCAGAGAACTTGTACATCTCCGGGGTCTCCCCTCAGATCGCCTCTACAGCTGGCCCAGAACGAACTCGGTGAAGTCCGCCGCCGTGTCTCCGCTTCCGTCGCGGATGATGTGAACGTTTTCAGCCGCGGCGTCAAGGGCCTTCTCGAGCTTGTCTGCCTTTGCGAAAGCTCCCATGTGACGGAGCATCATGACAGCCGCTCTGCAGATGCTGGCAGGGTTCGCGAACTGGCCGCGGCCCTCCTTGATCATTCTCTCCGCCGAGCCGTGGATCGCCTCGAACATGGCGTATCTGCTGCCGATGTTGGCGCTTCCCGCTGTGCCGACGCCGCCCTGCATCTGAGCCGCTTCATCGGTGATAATGTCGCCGTAGAGGTTCGGCAGGATGAAGACGTTGAAGTCCTTGTTGACCAGCTCGTTGATCAGGTTGGCGCTCATGATGTCCACGTATCTGTCGTTCGTCTTTATCTCAGGATATTCCTTCGCCATCTCGTAGCAGAGCTCCAGGAACTTGCCGTCGGTCTTCTTCATGATGTTGGCCTTTGTAACGATGGTAACGTTCTTGTTGCCGTTGTTCTTCGCGTGCTCAAAAGCAGCGCGGGCAAGTCTTCTCGTTCCCGCTGTCGTGGTGACCTTGAAGTCCATTGAGATGTCGTCGTTTATATCGATGCCCCTGTTGCCCAGAGCGTACTCGCCTTCCGTATTCTCTCTGAAGAACATCCAGTCGATGCCCTTCTCAGGAATGACGACCGGCCTTACGTTGGCGAAGAGGTCCAGTTCCTTTCTCAGCTTGACGTTGGCGCTCTCGATGTTCGGGAGATTGTCGCCTTTGCCCGGTGTCATGGTAGGGCCCTTGAGGAGCAGGTCGCACTCCTTGATCTCCGCCAGGACGTCATCAGGAACGGCCTGAAGCTTCTCAACTCTGTTCTCGATCGTGAGTCCCTTTATCGTGCGGATCTCGATCTTTCCCGAAGCGATCTCGTCAGCCAGCAGCTTGTTCAGAATCTCCCTGCAGGAGTCCATGATGATAGGGCCGATGCCATCGCCGTCTATGGCTCCGATCACGACCTTTTCCTTTGACGCGAAATCCGGCGCGGCCGGCGCGTTCTTCATTCTCTCAACTCTCTCCAGCTGATCTTTAACTATCTGTTCGAAATGTTCCTGATAAGTCATTGTGTCCTCCTGTTTGTTCTGTGTTCTCAGATGTATCAATATATCAGCGCCCGTCGGCACATTGATATGCAATCAGTTCTTGAACGAGTGTACCGGCGCGGGCATACGTCCGCCTCTCTGTATGAACCGGCTGCTTGAAAAGCCATTCAATTCCATCACCGGAGCGGAACCAAAGAGTCCTCCCCAATCGACTCTGTCACCAGCCTTCATTCCGTATACAGGAATAACGCGTACGGCAGTCGTCTTGTTGTTGATAACTCCTATCGCCGCTTCATCAGCTATAATGGCGGAAATAGTGTCCTCCGAAGTGTCGCCCGGTATCGCGATCATGTCCAATCCGACGGAGCAGACGCTGGTCATGGCCTCAAGCTTGTCAAAGGTCAGACAGCCTTCTTCAGCCGCCGCTATCATTCTGTTATCCTCGCTAACGGGGATAAATGCTCCCGAAAGACCGCCAACATGTCCCGAAGCCATGATTCCGCCCTTCTTGACCGCGTCGGTCAGCATGGCAAGGGCCGCGGTGCTGCCGTGGGTCCCGCATCTTTCGAGTCCCATTACCTCCAATATTTCAGCGACACTGTCGCCAACGGCAGGCGTCGGCGCAAGGGACAGATCCAAGATGCCGAAAGGAACGCCGAGCCGGTCTGAAACTTCTCTTCCTACGAGCTGGCCGGCCCTCGTGATCTTGAATGCTGTCTGCTTGATCTTCTCCGCGATCTTGTCAACGGGGGCGTCTTTCATTCCTACCAGCGCCTCCTTGACAACGCCCGGACCGCTTACGCCTACATTTATTACGTTTTCGGCTTCGCTGACCCCGTGAAACGCTCCAGCCATGAAAGGATTGTCCTCAACAGCATTTGCAAAAGCAACAAACTTGGCGCATCCGAAACTGCTGTTGTCTCTTGTGAGATAGGCCGTCTTTTTGATCAGCGGACCCATCATCATCACGGCGTCCATGTTGATTCCTGCTTTGGTCGAACCCAGATTGATGCTGGAACACATTGCGTCAGTCTCCGCAAGTGCGTAAGGCACTGCTTCGATGAAACTCTCGTCGCTTTCGGTGCAGCCCTTCTGCACCAGCGCTGAAAACCCGCCGATAATATCGACTCCCACCGCCTTCGCCGCGTTGTCCAGAGCCTTTGCGTAAAGAAGCCAGTCTTCCGTCGTTTTCGCTCCCGCAAAAGCAATCGGAGTGACCGATATGCGCTTGTTTACGATCCGGATACCGTAATCATCGCTGACTTCATCGGCGGTTTCTACCAGTTTTCCGGCCAGGCGCGTTATCTTGTCGTATACTCTGTCAGCCGCGGCTTTGTGATCTCTTCCGAAGCAGTCGAGCAGGGATATGCCCATGGTTGTTGTTCGTATATCCAGATTTTCCTTTTCGATCATATGGATCGTCTCAAGGACATCCTTATATATAGTCATGTTATTCCTCCTCGGACATATGCCCTTAGATCTTGTGCATAGTGTCGAAGATCTCTTCCTTCTGAACATGTATTGACAGGCCTTCCTGCTCTGCAAGCTCATGGAGGGCAACATCTATCTCGTGGAAACCTGTTTTTGCCTCATCGATTTTCACGACCATGATCATAGTGAAGTAGTCCTGAAGAATCGTCTGTGTTATGTCTTCGATATTGATGTGGTAATCGTTGAGTATCTTTGAAATCTTATACATGATTCCAACCTGATCCTTGCCGACTACAGTTATTATCGCTTTCATGACAACCTCCCCGTTATAGTTTGTCTTTTACGGTCACTGTCTTTGACACGAGAGCGCGGAATACCTTGATGAGCGCGCCCATTACCAGGAGTCCCATTGCGATTGCGCCCGCCATCATCAGTGTCTGGACTCCGATCTCCGCCATGTCCTCGATGTCGTTCCTAATGAGCGCTTCCATTGTGTAGAAGATCTTGGCGCCCGGAACGAGGCAGAGGATTCCCGGAATGACGAATATTGTCATGGCTTCCTTGAATATGCGCGAGGCTTCGGCGCTGCAAAGGCCGACCATGCAGGCTCCGAAGAAGCATCCCATGACCGGTGAACTCAGATAGTGATCCGCGACCAGATATGTCAGCCAGCCGAGGGCGCCTACAACGACGCAGGCAGGAATGCGGTTGACCGGTACTCTGAATATTATGGCCAGACCGAGAATAGCGAACACCGCCGGTACGAACATGGAGATGATATACGTCATAGCGAAACACCTCCTATCATGTACCAGATCTCGATGATCACGCCGGCTCCGGCGGCCAGTGATACGCCTATTATGCATGCCTCAGCCAGACGCGCCACTCCCGACAGCATGTTGCCAGACAGGAAGTCGCGAATGGAATTGGTAATCGCCACGCCCGGGACAAAGAGCATGATGCAGCCTGTAATGACCGGCACGTAGCTCACGGCGCCGAAGGACGCGGATGCCACGAGAGCGCAAAAGGCAGCCAGCGCGCAGCAGCAAAATCCTCTTATGAAGAAGTTGATCTCATACTTCTCGAGGAACCTGGAGAGTATGTAGCACATGAATCCGACAGGCAGGGTCACGGCGAAATCCGCAGCCGCGCCGCCGAACACCAGACTGAAGCAGGCCGCGACGACAGCCGCTGAAATAGCCCTTATCCAGAACGGATACGGCTTGCTGTCCGCAATGTCGTCCAGGATCTTCATCCCCTCCTCCACAGTCATGTCGGTGGTGGTGAAGGATCTGGAGAAAGCGTTGACCCTCGAAATTTTTGTAAGATCGGTCTCGCTGCTTTTGACTCTCTTGATGTAAGTTACCGTGTTGCTGGCTTCTTCGTTATCCGTGGACACGAAAATACCCGTAGGTGTCGCGAAGACATTTACGTAATCGATCCCGCAGCTTTTGCATATACGTTCAATTGTATCCTCGACGCGGTAGATCTCCGCGCCGCTCTTCATCATGATGTTGCCGGCTCTGATGGCAAGCATCAGGATTTCTTTCTGTCTTTTCTTTTCCATTGACCGTATGTTATCACATTTTATACAAAGATGCGTACTGTCCGTTCATCTTCATCAGTTCTTCATGTGTTCCTTCTTCTTTTATCTCGCCCTCGTCGATGAGAATGATTCTGTCCGCGTTGCGAATGGTCGACAGACGGTGAGCGATGATGATCGTAGTCCTTCCCTCAGCCAGTTTGTCGAAGGCTCCCTGTATCCTGGCCTCCGTGACTGTGTCCAGAGCAGATGTTGCCTCGTCCAGAATGAGCACAGGCGGGTTCTTCAGGAAGATGCGGGCGATGGAAACACGCTGCTTCTGTCCGCCTGAAAGCAGAACTCCCCTCTCTCCGGTGTAGGACTCGAATCCATGCGGCATGGCCATGACGTCGTCGTAAATCTCCGCCTTCTTCGCGGCCTCGATGACTTCCTCGTCAGTAGCGTCAGGTCTGCCGTATCTTATGTTCTCGGCGATGGTGTCCGGGAACAGGAATACATCCTGCTGGACTATTCCGATCTTCTTTCTCAGTGTGCTTCTGTTGATCTCGCGGATGTCTGTGCCGCCTATCCTTATGGCTCCGTCGTCCACATCGTAGAAGCGCGGAATCAGATGGCATAGCGTGGTCTTGCCGCCTCCCGACGGACCGACGATGGCCACGGTCTCGCCCTCATCTATGTGCAGGCTCACACCGCTTATTACGTCTATGCTCTCATCATCAACGCTCTCATCTTCGTACGAGAAGGATACACTGTCTATATCTATGTCATAGCCGGTGACCGGCTTGCCCTCGCCCGGAGCGAGGTCCTCCTCCGGATCAAGACGCATGATCTCCACGAATCTGGTCAGGCCCGCCCAGCCGTTCATGAATGTCTCCATAAAGCCGGCGAGCTTCCTTATAGGCGTGATGAATGTGGCGATGTAAAGATAGAACGTGATCAGGTCCGCGTAGTTCATCTCGTCACGCATGATGATCCATCCGCCAAAGGCCATGATGACCACAGGCATGATGCTCATGAAGAACTCAAGGGACGAAGCGAACATTCCGAAAGCCCTGTAGTTCTCGCACTTGGAGGTCTTGAACTCCTCGTTGGCAGCCGCGAACTTGGCGTAGTCGGCAGCCTCGTTGGCAAATGCCTTGCTGGTGCGTACGCCCGAAAGGCCCGACTCGACTTCACCATTGATCTCGGCCAACTTCTCCTTGACGGTCCTTGCCGTCCTGATCATCCTGCGGCGGTTCAGCATTACCACTATGAGCGCGATCGGCAGGAGTATCAGGATCACGAGAGCCAGCTTCCACTGTATTGTGAACATGATGATGACGGCGCCGATGATGGTTACGCTCGCTATGAACAGATCCTCGGGTCCGTGGTGGGCCATCTCAGTGATCTCGAAGAGGTCTCCCGTCATCCTGGACAGCAGCTGTCCTGTCCTGTTTTTGTTAAAGAAGGCGAAGTCCAGACTCTGTATGTGTGAAAACAGGTCGTCACGAAGGTCCGCCTCCACCCGCACGCCGAACATGTGCCCCCAGTAGGTGATGATGTAGTGCATGACCGCCTTCAGCAGGAAGGCTATGGCCACGATCAGCATCACCTGGAAGAAGGTTTCGTAGGCCTTGTTCGGAAGCATGTTGTACATGGCATGCCGAGCCACCAGCGGGAATATGAGGTCTACCGCCGAAGCTATGAGCGCGCAGGAAAGATCCAGCACAAAAAGCCCCATGTGGGGTCTGAAATAGCTCAGGAAAATACTCATTGTCGGTCTGCTGTAATCTTTGCCTTTTTCCATGTCCTGCTCCATATAATATCCTTTCAACTGATTCTAACACAAACCCCGCTTTGTGTCCTTGTTTATTGTGGCAAAAAAAGTTATAATTATCATGAGTTTTTGCAGCTCACAGACACACTTAAGAAAGGCGGCACAAAACATGGACAGCATGGGTGCGGTAGATGTCATTCTGGCACTCGCAAAAGTCTTCATAATGATTCTCCCGGGCTACATTATCATGAAACTCGGGATCATCAACACAAATCATACACAGGGCGTTTCCAATATCATCACCTACGTGACTTATCCTTGTCTTGTAATCGCCGCCATGCAGATGGAGTTCTCCTGGGAGACTCTGAACAACTGCAAGTACGTTGTGCTCATCTTCATTGGCGTGGTCATCGCCGCGATGATCATCGCCAAGATACTGACATCCATCATCAAGCTTCCTGTATCCCAAAGCGGGATCATGGCCTTCATGATGGTTTTCGGCAACACGGGGTTTCTGGGACTTCCGGTACTTTATGGACTTCTCGGCAATGAGGGTGTTTTCTACGGCGCCCTGTGCGACTCGTCCTTTGATGTGCTCATGTTTACCATCGGTGTGACGCTGATCCGCCAGGCGGCCAAGGGCGAGGAGAAGATGGGCTTCAAGGAGACTGTCAGCGGTCTCATCAATCCGTGCTTCATCGGCGTGCTCATCGGGCTCCTGTTCTACGTCTGCAGGATCACACTGCCGCCTATCATCGGCGGTCCTGTTGACGCCGTAGGCAGCTGCACAAGCCCGCTGGCCATGATGGTCGTCGGAGCGCACCTGGCCCGCATAAGCTTCAAGGACATGTTCACGAGCAAGCCGTCATATCTTGTCTGCCTGCTCAAGCTCCTCGTCGCCCCGGCCATAGCGCTGATTCTGGTCAAGCTGATCATCGGCGGCGGCACACTGTTCGGAACAGTAATAATACTGGAAGCGGCCATGCCTTGCGCAATGCTTTCAGTAATCCTCAGCGAAAGATATCACGCGGACGTCGAGTTCGCCACCAAAGGCGTAATGCTCACGACAATACTCAGTCTCATTACGATCCCGATCGTGGCCCTCACGCTGCAGGCAATATAACAAACAACATCAAGGCAAAGGCAACAAGGCCTTAATTATAAAAAACAAAATGGAAAACGGGTACGAAGGATTAATGGAATACGTAACGCTTTACTTCACAACGGGAGTGCGGTGGGTATGCATGGGGCTGGCAGTACTGATACTGCTGCACCAGATTTTTGCGTTGCTCAGAATGCGCAACCCGTCTGAAATATGGGCATATCTCAAGTGTCCTGATTCAAGCACAGTTCCCCTGACCCACTGGGAAAACCTTATGGGGCGCGCCCGAGGATGCGACATCATCCTTAATCTGGGCGGAGTCTCCAGGAGCCACGGCACTCTCATCCGTGACTCTGAAGGCGTCTGGGAATACACAGACTTAAACTCCAAAAACGGATCATATATCAACGGCCGAAAAGTCACCGAGCCGGCCATTCTCCGCGCGGGCGACACCCTGACGGTAGGCGGCGGTGACTTCCAGCTCTACCCTCTCAGCACGAGAGAGCGTCTTGAAAATATCGAGAAGAGGAAGCGCCACACCAAGCGCACATCCCCTTGGCTGTCCATGCTGGCAATCACGGTCTTCCAGCTTCTCACAGTGATCCAGTTCCACATCTCGCTTGGTGACAAGTATCCGGGCCAGCTGACGGCTGCTTTTGCGCTGGTATGCATCGTCATGTGGGTCTATGTCATCGCCCTGCGCATTCTCAAGAGAACAGGCTTCGAGGTGGAACTGATAGCATTCTTCCTGTCGACGCTGAGCATATCGCTTACGGCGTCGGCCTATCCGTACGCGGTCCTGAAACAGGCCTTCTGCGTACTGCTGGGAGTGATGCTCTTCTTCGCAATGTGCTGGCTCCTGCGCGACCTCAACAAAGCCAAGAAACTGATCCCCGTTCTTCTCGGATTCAGCGTCCTGCTTCTCATAGTCAACCTGGCCATCGGTACGGTCGCCTTCGGATCACAGAACTGGATAACCATCGGCGGATTCACTTTCCAGCCTTCGGAGATAGTCAAGATAGTCTTCATCTTCGTGGGCGCCGCGTCCCTGAACGAACTGCAGCAGCGGAAGAACCTCCTCATATTCATGGGCTTCAGCGTATTCTGCCTGGGATGTCTGGCAATAATGGGAGACTTCGGAACCGCCATGATATTCTTCGCCACATTTCTCGTCATCTCATTCCTGCGAAGCGGCGACTTCACCAAGATGTTCCTCATACTCGGCGCTGCCGGTCTCATGGGAATGATGGTGCTGAGGTTCAAACCATACATCGCCAACCGCTTCTCAATATGGGGACACGTCTGGGATGACCCGACTGACGCGGGCTTCCAGCAGGTGCAGACCATGACCTCCATCGCCAGCGGAGGCATACCCGGCCTGGGCGCGGGCGAAGGAAACCTGAGCGACGTGGCGGCGGCGAGCACCGACCTGGTCTTCGGAATGCTCTCCGAGGAGTGGGGCCTCGTCATCGCGGTCCTGGCAGTGCTCTGCATAATAACTCTGGCTGTATTCGCCTACAGGTCCATCATAGCGGGCCGTTCGACATATTACTGCATTGCAGCCTGCGCAGCGACTTCAATGTTCATGTTCCAGACGATACTCAACGTATTCGGCTCTGTGGACCTGCTGCCGCTCACAGGCGTTACTTTCCCGTTCGTTTCCTCAGGCGGAACGAGCATGATCGTCTCCTGGGCGATGCTGGCCTTCCTCAAGGCAGCCGACACGCGCCAGAACGCAAGTCTCGCGGTGCGCATCCACGAAAAGGATCCAAACAGTCCGGCTTCCGTGGAATCAGTTTCCGCTGTGGATATATACGATCCGGAAGACCTCTACGCTCTTCTGGGCGAAGAATACAGAAAACCGGACAGGAAGGAGCGCAAGGCGGAGGCGAAGAAGGCTGAACCGCAGGCCAAGCCTCAACCGACGAAGACCGCGAAACCGCGGCCTAAGTCACAGCCGACCAAGACCGCGAAGCCGCAGCCGAGACCTGCCGCTACGCAGCCTAAACCACGACCTGCGGCTCCTCAGCCGAGACCGCAGCCTAAGGCGCCGGCCGCGACCCCGGGCGTCCGCAAGGAAGAACCGCCTCATCCAAAGGCAGTAAGATACACAGAAGTCAGCGACGACGATTTCTTCGGCAAGTTCGACCCTCCGGCCAGAACAACCAGACCGAAAAAAGAAGATGATGGTCCGCTGACCCTCGATGACATATTCGGAGAAAACGGCATGTTCACAGATGACAGGAAAGGAGGCAAGCGATGAGAAAAGTCGAACGAAGAGCCCTCCTTTGCGTGCTGCTGGGACTGATTCTCCTGGGAGGTCTCTGCTACTTCATATATGAAGACTGGCATGAAGGCGGCACCTGGGCCGTCTACGAAGGGAACCGCGATGTCTACGCAGACGGCGATCTTGCGAAGGGCGCCCTCTACGACAACTGCGGCAACCTCCTGATGCGCAATACGGCCGACGGAATGATCTACAATGATGACGCCGACGTCCGCGCCGCGTGCATGCACATCACAGGTGACAAGGACAACAACATCGCCACAGGAGCCAACAGAATATTCCTCGACAGGCTCATTGGCTTCGATTTCATAAACGGAATATACTCGCTGAACAACGACGGAGAGGATGTCTACCTGACTCTTGACTCGGATATCTGCGCTACGGCGTACCGGGCTCTGGCGGGACGCAAAGGCACCGTAGGCGTCTATAATTACGAGACGGGCGAACTGGTCTGCATGGTCAGCTCTCCGACTTACGATCCTCAGGATCCGCCTTATACGATTCCTGAAGGGGCCTACATAAACCGCCTAATATCCGCGGCCTACGCTCCGGGATCTACATTCAAGCTCGTAACCGCCGCCGCGTCCATCGAGACTCAGAGCGACGCCTACAGCTATGAAATAGACTGCACAGGCAGCATAGACTACGGTCACGGCGACGAGGTCACGGACCTTTCAGTACACGGAGAGGTCAACCTCAAGAAGGCTCTGGAAGTGTCCTGCAACTGCTACTTCGCCAAGCTCTCTGAGAAGGTCGGAGCCGACACGCTGAAGGAGTATGTTGAAAAGACGGGACTCGACAAGAGCTACGATATCGACGGCATGGAGACGAGAGCCGGCACCTTCGACTATCCTGAAGGCGGCGTCAACCTGGCGTGGACCGGCATCGGGCAGTACCATGACATGGTCAATCCTTGCTCCATGATGGTCTACATGGGCGCCATCGCCAACGGCGGAACAGCGGTAATGCCGTCAATAATCAAGCCTTCCAACATCGTATCCGAGAAGATCGACGAGGCGACGTCCGCCCTCAAGACGAAGGAAATGATCGAGGAGGACACGGCCGAATCCCTGACAGACATGATGCGCAACAATGTTGAGAACCACTACGGCGGCGAAAGCGCCTTCCCTGGACTCGAGCTCTGCGCCAAGTCGGGAACTGCCGAAGTCGAAGGTCAGGACAATCCGAACGCCTGGTTCGTTGGTTTCCTGAACGACGATAACAACCCGTACGCCTTCGTAGTAGTCGTTGAGAACAGCGGCTACGGCTCCGAAGTCGGCGGCTCGGTCGCCAACCAGGTGCTTCAGGCGATAGTCAATAACGAAGAATAAGCGAAGAATTAACGAAATACAGGCGTTGAACGAATAACAGACAAAACAAAAGACGGCGGGATTTCCCGCCGTCTTATATTTCTTATGAATTATTCTGCAGTATCTTCAGTGTCCCCTGTGTCTTCAGGTGCAGCTGTCTCGTATGAGAACTCCTTGTCCTGATTGAGGACGTATACCCAGGTCTTGCCCGGAGTGAATCTGAACTGCTTGCCGTTCTCATCCTTGAAGACGGTTCTGCTGTCCACGTTCTTTCTGTCCCAGGTTCCCTTGATGACTTCGCCCTGAGTGAAGAGAAGCGCCTCTCCGCCCTCGAACATGTCGATCTTGAGTCTGCCCTTAGGGTCCGTAGCTCCAGTATCAGGATCAACCATGAATGTGCTGTTGACCTTCTGCACGAGAATGTTATCGAACTCAAGCTGCTCGCCCGTCTCTTTATCAATGAACGGCTCGCCGTACCAGTATCTCAGGTACTTGCCCTTCTCAGCGTCCCACTCGCAGGTGCTGTCGCATCCGAGAGCCTTAACGTGCAGTGAAGATGCCATTTCCGGCTCGGCCAGAACTTTCTGTGCCTCTTCGAGAGCAGCCACGTCTTCTTCATCTGTGCTTCCCGTCTTCTCGTCGATCACAGCCTGAGCCTCTTTCTTTGCGGCCTCCTGTTCTTCTTTCCACTTGTCGTCGCGGAACTTCCAAGGTTTTATGATCTGCCTTTCTTTCAGCGCGCCCTGTTCTTTCTCAGCGTTCTCGATGCTCGACCAGTCGATGTAAGCATTGTTCGGCGCTGTTTTGTCGCTTACTCTGTAGAACAGATCCGTCTCCTGCATTCCGTTGATGTGCGGAACATCGTTCATTCTCATGTACGCTCTGGCGTGCTTGCCCCAGCCGTAGCCAACGTGGAACGCCTTGTACTCCGTAGCGAGATCTACGAAATAGTATCTGACGCTCCTTATCGGACCAACCTTATCAGGAAGATCTGAATAGAATATAGCCTGCAGTCTGGTGAGCTCACCTTCTACAGGAAACTCGTAGATAATATCAGCGTGGGAAATGTTCGACTGTGGAACTGCCCCGTAAGTATCGTTCGGAATGGATACCTGCACAGGTCTCATTGGAAGATCTTCTTCCGATTGAATTTCGATACCTGTTATCGGATTGATAAGAACCTCAGGCTCAGCCGGCTTATCCGACGTGTTGTCTCCGCCTCCACATCCGGTCAGGGCGATCGTGCCCATCGCAAGAATCAAAATGAATGCTGCCGCGAAGATGTATTTCAGGTTCTTCGTTCCCTTCTTTTCTTTCATGGCTGCTTGTTCCTTTCATGTGTTATTGTGTTATAATAGCTTGTACCTGATATTATATATGGAAAATTACAGTTTTTGCTAAATCATAACAACATTTAAGAATGAGATACGAATACTACCCTAAGGGCGTATGCCCTATGAAACTCGAGTTCGACCTGGACGGCGACGTTGTTTCCAACATCGTCTTCACAGGCGGCTGCAACGGCAACCTCAAGGCCATCTCAACACTGGTGGACGGATGGACTGTCGATGAGATCACATCCAAGCTCGCCGGCAACACCTGCGGTTTCAAGAAGACCTCCTGCGCCGACCAGCTCTGCATAGCTCTTACAAAAGCAAGGGAAAGCGAAGCATGACTCTCTTCATCGGATACCACCTGTCATCAGTAAACGGTTTTCTGGCCATGGGGCTCGAAGCAATAAAGGCGGGGGCGAACACCTTCGCCTTCTTTACGCGCAATCCCCGGGGCGGCAAGGCAAAGGCAATAGATCCTGACGACGCGGCCGCTCTCAGAGGCCTCCTGACCGGCAACAACTTCGGCAGGCTGGTCGCTCACGCTCCCTATACTTTGAATCCGTGCAGCGACAAAGAGAATGTGCGCGAGTTCGCGCGCATGTGTATGGAAGATGACATGAAGCGCATGGAGTACCTGCCGGGAAACTACTACAATTTCCATCCGGGCAGCCACGTGGGTCAGGGAACCGAAGCGGGCATCGGGATGATCACTGCCCTTCTCAACGACATCATCACCCCTGAGCAGACCACGACCGTTCTGCTCGAAACCATGTCGGGCAAAGGCTCCGAGGTGGGCGGAACCTTCGAGGAATTGGCCGCCATCATTGACGGGGTGAAACTGAAAGATAAGATCGGAGTCTGCATGGACTCCTGCCACATAAGCGACGCGGGCTACGACATAATAAACGACCTGGACGGGGTGCTGGACGAGTTCGACCGGATTGTCGGCCTGGACAGACTGAAGGCCCTGCACATAAACGACAGCAAAAATCCGCCAGGCTCACACAAGGACCGCCACGCATGCATCGGCGAAGGCGAATTGGGACTGGACGTGATCGGCCGCTTCATCAGTCACCCGAAGCTTGCCGGACTGCCATGCATACTGGAAACACCGAACGAATTCGAAGGCTACAAAAGAGAAATACAGCTGCTCCGCGAATGGATGTGTCAATAGGGACGGTTCGATTGACACATCGATATTAATTGTAAATGACATTAAAAGGACGCCGCAGCGCGGCGTCCTTTTAGATTGCTTTTGCTTAAGCTTATGCCATTACGAATCCCATGATCGCGTACATGATGAATGAACAAATGGCCGCGATGATACCGTAAGGCATCTGAGTGAACGCGTGTCTGAAGTTGTCGCATCCGCAGGCCGCAGATGTAAGAACTGTCGCGTCTGAGTAGAAGCAGATGTGTGAGCCGAATACGCCGGCTGAGATGCATGCTCCTACAGCCAGAGGCATACATACGCCGATATTCATCGCCAGAGGTATGATGATCGGCAGGGCGATGATGTACATTCCCCAGTTGGTGCCGGTGATGAACTCTGTGCAGGCCAGTACCAGGAAGATGATCATCGGTGCTGTTGCCGGAGTCATTACAGTCGTCGCCGACTCGATGCACCACTTGGTGAATCCGATCTGCTCGTTCATGTCGGCGAATACGAAGGCCATTACCATCAGCATCAGCGGAAGGATCATGTTCTGGATACCCTTGATGATGATATCCCAGAAATCCATTGCGGACATGATGTTCTGTGCCATGTATATTACGAACATTACCAGCAGGGCGGAGAGAACGCCCATCTCCATCTCCTTGTCGAAGAAGATCGTTGCTACGACCAGTACTGCGAGAGGAATGAAGAAGTTGATCATTCTCGGATTTTCGACATCGGTGGCTTCCTCGCCCTTGTCGGCTGCCAGGATAGTGATTCTCTCTGATCCCGGAGGGGCTAGCGGACCGCCGTCGGCTACTCTCTGATAAGCCTTCTTCATGCCGAAGATCTTAGGAATGATGCCGAGGGCTACGAGCGGTACCATGATTGCCGCAATCCACGCGTAGAAGTTATATGGAATCGTCTTGACAAACATCTCGATGACGCCTGCGTCGCCTTCCTGCCATCCGTTTGAGATGAGGATCTTGCCGCAGAATACTGACCATGTAGTGATCGGGATCAGTACGCAGACCGGCGCGGCCGTCGAGTCGCATACGTAGGCTAGCATTTCTCTTGGGGTTTTATGCTTGTCTGTCAGACCTGCCATGCAGGAACCTACTGTCATGGAGTTGAGGTAGTCGTCAATAAAGATGATGATACCCAGGATCCACGCCCAGATGAGCGCCGTCTTTTCAGTTTTGGCGCGTTTGGATGCCCAGTTGCCGAACGCGATGGCTCCGCCGGATTTTTCAATCAGGGCAATTATGCCGCCCATGAGTCCGCAGACGATGATCAGCCACGCGATGTCTTCTGACATCATAGTGTTCAGCAGTGAGTCAGAGAATGTCCACATGACATTGTCCCCGGGAGAGGAGCACATGATGAAGCCGACGACTGCGCCGATAGTCAGGGCCTCGATGATTCTCTTCGTGATGAAGATGTAGAGGATCATCAGCAGAGCCGGAATGCAGCAGAGCGGTCCGAATTTGGCCGGATCATCAGGTAAAAACAAGTTAAGAATGAATGCCGCGATGATGATGATTGCCGCCGCCGCCAGTGATTTTCTGGCGTTGAACATCTTAACTTCATTCTCCAGAATCTCCCTCTGTTGTTTAAGAGACATTTCTAACCTCCTTTCAGATAATAAAAAATGAAGTATAATGCTGGCTTCATTATACTTCAATTACTATTTTTGTACAATAAACTACTAAAGACAGAAACCGCCGCTACTCAGCTTCCGGTTCGGCCGCTTCCGGTTCCTCTGCCTCGGTCGCTTCCGGCTCCTCCGGCTCTCCGAAATCCGCCTCGGCCTCATACTTACCGGCCATTTCCTCAAGGGACATCTGCCCGATAACGCCGTCGAATACAGGCGGTTCCTCCGCCTCAAAGATGACGCCTTCCAGGTCCTCGATCTTAGGCAGATCCTTCAGGGATTCGAACTCGAACTGCTTCAGGAACTCGTTGGTCGTGCCGTAGATATTCGGTCTTCCGACTGTCTCCGCGCGGCCCACGATGGTCACCAGGCCCTTTGCCATGAGACCCTCGAGCACTCTGTCGCACTTGATGCCTCTGACCGCCTCGATCTCGCCCTTTGTTACAGGCTGCTTGTAAGCCACGATGGCCAGGGTCTCAAGGGCCGACTGGGAAAGTCTCCTGCGCCTTACCGGCGTGCAAAGCCTCTCGATGTATCCCAGGTTCTCTTTTCTGGTCACAAACTGGAAGCTCTTGTTGACTTCGCGGATAACGATTCCGCGGCCTTCCTGCTCGTACTCCTCCTGAAGCTCTTTGCATGCCTCATATATTTCCTTCTTCTCCAAGTTGAAAATGTCCGCCATGTCCTTTATGGCAAGGGGCTCACCCCATACGAACATCATCGACTCAATAGCTGATTTGATTGTCTTGCTTGCCATCCTCGGCTACCTCTTCTCCATCAATTGCAACTTCATCATTCAGGTGCTCCGTAGCGTACACCTCTATATCTCCGAACAGCCTCTTCTGCTCCGCGTCGAGGCGTCCGTTCTTCATCATCTCCAGGACCGATGAGAATGTTACTGAAATATCGTACTTGCTGCCTTTGTCCTGGACCAGCTCGTTGAAGTTCGCTCTCTGTCCCTCAGGAAGCGAATTGAAAAAGCTGCGGATTCCGGCGATTCTTGCCTCTGTCGTTATGCGCTGCTTCTCGGTACGCATGTGGTGGGCTCTGATTTCCTCGAGCTTTTTCTTTCGCTCGAGAAATTCCTCAAAGGCCCTCCTGAATTTTTCCTCGTCCAGAATGAGATACTCGTCGGGTTCTCCCGTATACTCCGCCAGATCCTCCTGAGGCTTCTCCAGGGACGCGGCCGCGTACTCACGGCGCTCCTCCAGCATCTCGGAGGCCGCCTTGTACTTTTTGTACTCGGCCAGCTTGGCGACCAGCTCGGTGCGCGGATCCTCGTAGACCGTTTCACCTTCCTCATCGATGACAGTTCGAGGCAAAAGCATCTTCGACTTTATCTCGAGAAGCTGCGCCGCGAGCACCATGAATTCGGAAGCCAGGTTGACGTCCGCCTCCTGCATCTGCTTTATGTATCCGATGTACTGGGCCGTGATCTCAGAGATCTTTATGTCATAGATGCTCATCCTGGCGTGCTCGATCAGATACACCAGAAGATCGAAAGGCCCTTCGAATATTTTTGTCTTAACCCTGTAGCCCATTTTCTATCTGTATTCTTTCTCAACATACGGACTCGTGGCGACCTTGAGCATAGCGCCGTACTCGAGCCTGAATGTTACAGTGTCACCGACCTTGTAATCACGGTCAGCCTTGGTCATGTCCATGAGAGTGTGGTCTGACGAACCGCCGAGGATCTCGATGGAATCATCGTCGACCCAGTTGCCGTCAGCGTCCTGCTTCACCGGAATCATGCCGTCCACGTCCGTGTCCTGCTTACCGATTCCAAGAATCGCCCTCTTGATTATGCCGCGGTCCTCATACTCAGGAACATTTCCAAAGGCATCCTTGCCGACTTCGCCGATCGGCAGCGAAGGCTTCTCCTTCAGCTCTATGATCTGGGCCTCGACGATGAGTGTGTCGTGAACGGCTCCCGGAACAGTCTCGCCGTAAGCCGTGTCGTTGCCCAGCAGGAAGCTCTCGCCCAGTCTCAGGTTGCTGATCTTCTCAGGCAGTCCGCCCTTCCAGATCAGGTAGATGGAGCTTGAGTTTCCGCCCGAAACCATGTCGAGCTTTCTTCCGATTTTCTCTTCAACTCTTTCCGCGAAGGCAGCCAGCACCGACAGGTTATCGTTCTTCGGGATTATGGCGCCGTAACACGTCAGGTTGGTTCCGAGTCCGTGGAGCTCGAGGTTTTCCATCGCCTCGACCGATTCAACTGTGCTGAAGATCTCGTCTTCGTTTTTGAAGAACATACCCTCGCGCAGGTCGCCCAGGTCGATCATGAGAACGACTTTGTGGACCTTGCCCTGGCGGGCAGCTTCATCGTTCAGCGCCCTGAGTGTGCTCATCTCGGAATTAAAGCTGACGTCGGCGTATCTCACGACTTCCTCAACTTCGCAGAGCATCGGAAGGCGGAGAAGAACGGTCAGTTTGCCTTTTGCATTAGCCTTGTCGTGGTATTTTTTCAGATTGAGGACTCTCGAATCGGCCATGTAGTCGACCTGCGAATGGTCCGTGATCATGTCGCATACTCTGTCGTCGGCGCAGACGCCCTTTGTGACCAGCATGAGGGAGCAGTTTCCGTCATCCTTTGTGATCTTGGCGCAGGCGTCGATGTTGGCCTTCAGCTTGTCCATGTTTACTATCAGTTTAGGGTACATAATCTTATCTCCTGTTTCATCAATATGCTGCATCCATTCTATCCCTTATTATAAGCCTTGTCAAAGCAGACGGAGGGGGTCCGGAGAGCCGGCGTCCGGCTGTCCGGCGATGCATTTTTATTCATATTTGACAATATAATTCACCAAATTAAAGCACAAATGACAAACTTGTTATTTCTTTTACATCTCAATAGGTCTATAATATGTTCAGTGGCAAGGTGTCCTTCGGGGCACGCCCTAGAAGTTATACCGATGCTGTCATTCCAAGGACAGCAAAAAAGTTTTCTAACAGTTAGGAGGTCATAATATGACTGAAAGAAACATGACATTAGCTTTAGAAGAAGCTAAGAGAGTTGTGGCTATGATCGAAGCGGATGAACTGACTCCTGAGCAGAAGAAGGCAATTCATGATGATTCAATCAAGAACTTCAACGAAAACGTAAACCCGGGATGGCTTGAATACAGAAAGTCCGTATCAACTGACGCTGCGTTCGTAGAGTGGGAAGATGAAGGCGATGTATTCAGAGATCTGAACGGCGTTGAGTTTATCGACTGTCTCGGTGGATTCGGTATCTTCGCCTGCGGACACGGCAACCCTGAAATCAGGAAGACTGTAATCGCACAGCTGAACAGATACTCACTCCACTCACAGGAACTGGTTGACCCACTTAGAGGTTATCTGGCTCACCTGCTCGGACTGATCACTCCAGGCGATCTGCAGTATTGCTTCTTCACTAATGGCGGAGCTGAGGCTGTAGAAATGGCTCTGAAGCTGGCAAGACTGGCAACCGGCGGAAGATGGTACATCTCAACTGTTGGCGCGTTCCACGGCAAGTCCATGGGTGCTATCTCAATGGGCGGCAAGGGCGCTTACAGAGAAGACTACATTCCAATGGTACAGCAGGTACAGCATGTTAAGTTTGGTGACGCGGAAGCCGCAAGAGTTGCTATCGAGAACCTCGAAGCAGTAGGCGAAAAGGTTGCCGGACTCATCGTAGAGCCTATCCAGGGCGAAGCTGGCGTTATGATCCCACCTGATGGATACCTCAAGGATCTGAGAGACATCTGCGACGAGCACGGTGTAGCTCTTATCTTCGACGAGATTCAGGTAGGACTCGGACGTACAGGCACGCTGTGGAGATGCGACCACGAAGGAGTATGCCCTGACATCATGACTTATGGTAAGGCATCATCCGGTGGTCTGGTACCTATCACTGGTATCATCGCAAGACCTTGGACTTATGACAAGTCAGGCTGCGGAACTGGCGCCCCTGGCAAGATGTTCGAGAATCCATGGATCCTCGGATCACCTACCTTCGGCGGTAACCCACTGGCTTGCGCAGCATTCATCTCGACTATCAGATACATGCTGGAGAACGATCTCCCTGCACTGTCAGCTGCAAAGGGCAAGAAGTATCTGGATGGTCTGCAGAAGCTGCATGAGAAGTATCCAAAGGTACTGACCACATCCAGAGGAGCAGGAATGCTGATCTGCATGGAATTCCCTACTGACGAAATCGGCCACGAAGTAACGAAGGCCCTCTTCGCTAGAAAAGTAATGACTGCAGGTACTCTGGTTAACGCTCAGACAGTAAGAATCGAGCCGCCTCTCGTACAGGCTGACGAGACGATCGACAAGGTTCTGGCTGCTCTGGACGAAGCTCTGGCAGAAGTAGGCAAAGCTTACAACCTTCTGTAATTAGAAATTCAGATTATCGGTGTAATATCTAAAAGGAAGAGGATCTCCGCCTTCATGGCGGAGGTCTTCTTTTTTGCGCGGATATGACGCGGCGCGCGATTCTGATGTATAATACCTTTATCGTTTAAGGTGTTTACGATACCAGGAGGTATGAACCATGAAATTATATATAGCAGACGCCTTCACCAGAGAAGTCTTCGGCGGCAATCCTGCCGGAGTCGTCATTCTGGGCGAAGGCAATGATTTCCCTGAAGATGAAGTAATGAGAAAGACTGCCGCGGAGCTCAGATATTCCGAGACGGCCTTTGTAAAATTCCTGTCCGGGGCGGACGCGGACGGCGCCTATGACAAGTTCAACGTACGCTACTTTACGCCGGCGGCCGAAGTCGACCTCTGCGGACACGCGACAATCGCGACATTCAGCTGCCTCCGCGAGGCGGGTCTGGTCAAGGCTGGCACAACTGTATTCAACAAAACCCTCGCGGGCGATCTCGACATTGTAATTGGTGAAGACTCGATACTCATGGACATGGCCGAACCTGAATATTCGGGAACGATCACTGATGAGACAGAACTCAGGGAATTATATCGGATTCTCGGACTCGACTACGAAGACAACATTCCTGTTCTGGAGGAACAGTGTCTGGCAAACGGCGGAGACGGCAGCGGTCTGAAACCGGAAATCGTATCAACGGGACTTCCGGACATCATGCTTCCGGTCGCGACGAGAGAGGAACTGGCAAAGATGGCTCCGGACTTCGCGGCTCTGACGGAATACACAGGAAAACGCGAGGTGCTGAGCATACACGCATTCACGCTGGACGGGGGAAAGCACCGCGGCGGCAGCACCAGGGGCGGACGCGACGACGTTGACGCGTACTGCCGCGATTTCGCGCCGATATGCGATATAGACGAAGAAGCCGCGACCGGCACGGCCAACGGCTCTCTTACACATTATCTTCAGAGAAATGAAATAATCCCTTCCAAAGCCGAGTGCCTTTTCATCCAGGGCGAAGCCATGGGTCGTCCTTCGGAGATCCGCTCTGTCGCTGACGGCCCGTCGATCAAGGTCGGCGGAAGCGCCGCGATTCTGGCGGAGGGTGAAATCTATCTGTAAACGCGCAAAAGAAAAGTCCCGCAGGTTTCATGCGATTCCTGCGGGACTGTTTTTTATTGTCTGCTATTTGAGTTTGGCGATCACTTTCTTCTTCTTGCCTTTTTCAACGAGCATTCCATCTTCGCCGAAGGAGTCCGCCTTGATGAGGGTCTTCGGGTCGGTGATCTTCTCGCCGTCGATCTTCAGGCCGCCCTGCTTGATGACGTCCATGGCGTCTCTGTTGCTGCTGGTCAGGCCGAGCTTCGTCAGGAATGCCGCTACTCCCAGTCCGCCAAGTTCGTTTCCTTCTTTATCCGTGGACTGAAGAGCTTCCGCTCCGATCTCAACAACAGGCAGGTTCTCGATTCCGCCGCCGGCTCCTCCGCCAAAAGCAGCCCGTGCCGCTTCCTGTGCCTTTGCGGCTTCCTCTTCTCCGTGGACCAGCTTGGTGACTTCAAAGGCCAGAACTTCCTTGGCCTTGTTGATCTCCTGATCCTTGAGGGAAGCGAGACGTCTTACCTCATCCATCGGCAGGAATGTGAGCATTCTCAGGCACTTCTCAACGTCGGCGTCGCCTACGTTTCTCCAGTACTGGTAGAACTCGTACGGCGAAGTCTTCTCAGCGTTGAGCCACAGGGCGCCGCTCTGGGTCTTGCCCATTTTCTTGCCTTCCGAGTTGGTCAGCAGGGAGAATGTCATTCCGTAGTAGTCGTCCTTACCCAGGAGTTTTCTGGACAGGTCGGCTCCGAAGAGTATGTTGGACCACTGGTCGTTTCCGCCGAACTGGATCTTGCAGTCTATGTCACGGGCCAGGCAGTAGAAGTCGTATGACTGGAGAAGCATGTAGTTGAACTCCAGGAATGACAGTCCTCTCTCCATTCTCTGCTTGAAGCATTCCGCGCGGAGCATTGCGTTGACGCTGAATTTACTCCCAATGTCCCTGATGAATTCCAGGTAATTGAAATCCAGCAGCCAGTCGGCGTTGTTCACGCAAATTGCCTTGCCTGCTTCAGGTTCCTTGTTGGCTGAGCCTTTGCCCAGAACGCTTCCGCTCGGCGTGTACTCCCACTCCTCATCAAACTCAAGGAATCTGTTGAAGAGGCTCTTGAACTTAAGCCCGTTCTCGCGGATCGTCTCCTGAGTCATCATCTGTCTCATGTCGGATCTTCCTGACGGGTCTCCGATCATGGTCGTGCCGCCGCCGATCAGGACCACCGGGGTGTGTCCGAACTTCTGCATGTACATCATGATGATGACCTGCATGAAGTGCCCCACGTGGAGGCTGTCCGCCGTCGGGTCGAAGCCGATGTAGAACTTAACCTTCTCTCTTCCGAGCAGGTTCCGTATTCCTTCGTCATCTGTCGTCTGTTCAATGAATCCGCGTTCTTTGAGGACGTCGTATACGTTATCGAATCTGCTGACGTCATCCGGAATCATGTTAAAATCCATATTGCTTTATCTCCTGTCTGTATGTATTTTTGCAGTCTGTAAAAATGAGAACCAAAGCAGACCCGCAGAGTGCTGCGGGCTGCTCTGGGTTGTTTCTGATGTTTATGCTTTTCCGATCTTACTTGGTTCCGAAGATCCTGTCGCCTGCGTCGCCGAGACCCGGTACGATGTACGCGTTCTCGTTGAGGCACTCGTCCTTGGCCGCGATGTAGATGTCTACATCAGGGTGAGCCTTCTGAAGCACTTCGATTCCTTCAGGAGCTGCGATGAGGCACATGAATGTGATGTCCTTGCCGCCTCTCTCCTTGACGAAGTCGATGGCCGCCACTGCGCTTCCGCCTGTCGCGAGCATCGGGTCAGTAACGAGGATCTTCCTCTTGTCGATGTCTTCAGGCATCTTGCAGTAGTACTCGTGCGGCTCGTGGGTTACAGGATCTCTGTAAAGTCCGATGTGTCCTACCTTGGCATTCGGGATGATCTTCTGGATTCCTTCGACCATTCCCAGTCCGGCTCTGAGGATCGGTACGATGGCGACGTCCAGACCCTTCAGCATCTTGACGGTCGTTGGACAGATCGGCGTTTCGATCTCAACATCTTCGAGTTCCAGATCTCTGGTGGATTCGAATGTCATGAGCATTGCGATTTCCTCAACCAGCTGTCTGAAATCCTTGGTGCCCGTCTCCTTCTGTCTGATAAGAGCGACTTTGTGCTGAATTAACGGATGATCGAAAACATAGATTTTTCCCATTTTTTCCTGCCTTTCTTCTTTTGAAAAAAACTGCTATAACTTATCGCGTTTCCGCGCATTTAACTACATCTCGTCGAGCATGTCCGTCCGGCGCTTGTGCCTGCCTCCCTCGAACTCCGTATCGAGAAACGCCTTCACGATTTCCAGGGCCAGCTCCGGATCCGTGGTCCTGCCGCCCAGGGCCAGCATGTTGGCGTTGTTGTGCTTTCTCGTCAGCTCCGCCATCTCGACGCTGGTGCAAAGACCGCATCTGATGCCTTTGACTTTGTTGGCGGCTATGGATATGCCGATGCCCGTGCCGCAGCATACGATGCCGCAGTCAGCCTTGCCGCCGGCCACCGCTTCCGCGCAGGCCTTGCCGTAGATCGGGTAGTCCACCGACTCCTCACTTGTGGTTCCCAGGTCGACGATCTTCTCGCCGCGCTGTCTTAGATACTCCTTGATGGTTTCCTTGAGCGCGAATCCGCCGTGGTCGCTCGCTACTGCTATAAGCATGATTTCCTCCAGTCGTATAAACTACACTTTGACGATATTGTATCCCGCTGACTTGAGCATCCTGTTCATGACCGCGAAGCCTACGCCGTCGCTGTCGCTCAGGGCTCCCGCCAGTATCATGTCAACGCCTTCGCTGTCCAGGTCGCGCAGTCTCGCGAAGAAGTCGTGGGCCGCTTCAAGAAAGGCCTTCTCTTCAAAGAGGATGACTCCAACGCTGTTGCCGATTCCCTCGTTCAGCTTCTTCAGCCTCTCTATCTCCGCCTGGACCTTTGTCCGCTCGCCTTCTACGATGAGCATCTGCGCCTTCGGCGCGTAGTGCTTGTACTTCATGCCCGGCGACTTCGGCTGAAAGTCCGCCTCGTCCGCTCCGTTGGCCGGGTCCAGCTGGACGTACTTCGATGCTTCGGTCAGGGACTTGTCGTATTTCACTTCTCTTCCCAGGGCAGCCTCGATGGCCTCCGCCGTGATGATTCCAGGACGCAGTATGGTCGGCTCATCACCCGTAAGGTCCAGCACTGTGGACTCGATTCCCACTCTGCAGTCTTCGCCCTCGATTATGGCGTCGACTCTTCCCATCATGTCGGCGATAACGTCCTTCGCCCTGGTCGGGCTGGGTCCTCCTGAGAGATTGGCGCTCGGCGCCGCTATAGGGCAGCATGCCGCGCTGATGAGATCCCTTGCCACCTGGCTGTCCGGAAGTCTGACCGCAACCGTGTCCAGTCCGCCCGTCGTTCTGTCCGGAACTTCCGGTCTCTTCTTCACCACGATCGTCAGCGGTCCCGGCCAGAAGTTGTCTATTATCTCGACTATCTGCGGCGAGAGCATCCTGGTCAGCTGTCCGATGTCGCTGGCCCTTGATATGTGCACGATCATCGGGTTGTCGCTCGGTCTGCCCTTTGCTTCATAGATCTTTCCGACCGCCTCGGCGTTCATGGCGTCCGCCCCCAGTCCGTAGACAGTCTCCGTCGGAAAGGCTACAAGGCCTCCCCTCCTTATGATCTTCGCCGCTGTCTGTATGTCTTCTTTTGTCGGTTTGAGTATTAACGTGTTCTTCTTATCTGTCATCGCATCCGGGCGGTTTAGAATTCCGCCATCTTTCTGGCCTGATCGTCGGTGATGAGGCCGTCGATTATCTCATCAAGATCCCCGTCGAGGAAGGTGTCCAGCTTGTAGAGAGTAAGCCCGATCCTGTGATCTGACACTCTGCCTTGCGGGAAGTTGTATGTCCTGATTCTCTCGCTTCTGTCGCCGGAGCCCACCTGGCTCTTTCTCTGTCCCGCGATCTCCTCCTGCTGCTTCTGCATCTCCAGGTCATAGAGTCTCGCCTTGAGGACCTTAAACGCCTTGTCCTTGTTCTTTATCTGGGACTTTTCGTCCTGGCAGGTCACTACCAGTCCCGTCGGTTCGTGAGTCAGTCTGACTGCCGAGTCCGTAGTGTTTACGCACTGGCCGCCGTTGCCCGACGCACGGTAAACATCGACTCTGACGTCGTTCGGATCCAGATCGACCTCGACGTCATCGACCTCCGGAAGCACCGCCACAGTCGCTGCGGAAGTGTGCACCCTGCCGCTGGACTCTGTCTCCGGTACACGCTGCACCCTGTGGGCGCCGCTCTCGAACTTGAGCCTGGAATATGCTCCCTTGCCTTTGATCAGCATGACAGCTTCCTTGACGCCGCCCATTCCCGTCTCGCTCATGTCCATGAGTTCGGTCTTCCAGCGGTTGCGCTCGGCGTAGCGGGTGTACATCCTCAGAAGGTCCGCGCCGAAGAGTGCTGCTTCCTCGCCGCCGGTGCCGGCTCTTATCTCGAGGATTACGTTCTTCTCATCGTTAGGATCCTTAGGCAAAAGCAGGACTTTCAGTTCGTCTTCCGTCCTGGCAATGGTTTCCTCGAGATCGCCCATCTCCATCTTGGCCAGCTCTCTCATCTCCTCATCGCCGTCTTCAAGCATTTCCTTCGCTTCGGCCAGGTCTCCCTTCGCTTTCTTGTACTCCGTATATTTCTTGACGACAGGCTCCATCTCGCCCATTTCCTTGATGTATTTCTGCCACTCAGGCTGGTTGTTTATCACATCAGGATCCGAGACTTTTCTGGACAGTTCGTCGTATTTTTCAGTTATGAAATCCAGTTTATCGAACATCATTTTCTCCTTGTTTTCAGGCTTATTCCTAATCTGATATTATACCACAGAGATCATTGTTTTAGAAGACCGCGCGCTCCAAAATGTTCATCTCATTGAAAGAGTTTTTTCATTTAATAATAAAGGCGAAGATGATTGTTCATCTCCGCCCTTGTTTTTTGTCTTCTGCTCTGTAATGTCCTGACTCAGTTATGCGGTTTCCGGCGCGGGCCCGTCATCTTCTTCGTCATCGTCATCCTTGGACGCCCGCTTGTTCAGGATGGCCGTCAGTATCTGGACCGCGAAGAATATGATCATCAGCAGCGTCCACTTGTCGACCAGTATCATCGGCAGTGTCATGTCTTCTGTGAGGAAGAATACAATGATGGAAACGATTGCTGTGAAAACGCCTCCCAGCTTGGCAGCGAGCATCTTCCTGCCTCTGGTGTCGGCCTCATCACCATCATTTTCATCGACCTTGTCTGTCTCCTGCTCGTCTTCCTCCTGCTTTCTGCGGAACAGCGCGACTATTGCGCCGATGGCTGTCAGTATTGCAGCGATTAGATTGATCAGTGCCCATGATCCGTTTCCTGCGCGCGGCGCCGCGTTATCGTCGATCAGAGTGGTTGGCGCAGCAGAGTCCGGAATGTCGTTGTCCGCGGTAACAATCGTTCCGTTTCCGTCACCATTGCCGCCAGGGCCCGGATTGTTCCCGACAGGATTACCGCCGCCTGGGTTGCCGCCTCCAGGATTACCGCCGCCCGGGTTGTCGCCACCCGGCTCATCCGTATCGTCATCTTCCTCATCGTCATCTTCTCCGGCCGCCTCTGTCACAGTAAGCGTTCCGAGTTTCTCTGTAATCGTATAATTACTCTTTTTTGCAGTGCCGTCCCATTTGAGGCTGTATGTATTCTCACTCGAGCCTACTTCCGTCTGCTTGCCGGTAGTGGTAAATGTAACAGTCTCGCCATTGACGAGGCCCTTTATACTGCCCTTTGCGGTGAGCGGACTGCCGTCGTACGTCTTCTCCTTGCTCGGCGTCTTTATTATAATCTCCGCTGGTTCGATGGTGAGCTCGCCGTCGACAAATGTAACCTCATAGTTTCCTAACGTTACAGTGTTGCTCTTGCTGAATGGCCTAAAGCTGAAAATCTTTGACGACTTTCTTCCTTCGTATTCGAATGTGATCGCATAAGGGGAACCCTTGACATTCTCTCCCGTTTCACGCTTCAGTTTATAGTTTATATTGTCTCCCTCAAGTATGCCGTCCTCTGTAGCTGTCAGTTCAGGATCCGCGTCCCCGTATGTCTTGGTTTTGTCGTTGGCAGTAATAGTCGCAGACGCCGGTGTTATTGTCAGTTTGCCGGCAACGTATTCGATCGTATAGTTGTCTGTGGCCTCTCCGACTTCCGCGGCACTCGGAACGATCTTGCCTGCATATTCTTTGGCGTTCGTTTCCTGTCCGTTAAGCGTTATGCTGGTGAGCTCATCCTGTCCCTTGAGACCGGCCGCCTCCACCTTCTTTGTTATGTCGGCGTCGCTTGCGTACGCGCTGCCGTCTTCACCCTGCGGACCGCCGTTATATTCATATGTCTGATCCTTTGCCGTGATCGTCAGCGGCGCCGGGGTAATCGTCAGTTTGTATGAACCCTCGACCTGGGTGAAGCTTTCATAATTTGCCCTGACAAGCACCGTGCACGAATCCGCCACGTTCTTGGCGTATGGCGCTTCAGTCGTCCAGGTCTCACCATTATCTGTGCTGTACTCCAAGACTGCGTCAGTCAGCTTAGTCTTTCCGTCAAGTGTCGCATACGCAACACCATAGTGCGACTGGGCATCGTACTCATCAGAATAATCCTCTGTATGAAGTTCAAGCTTATTGATGTTTATCTTGAATGTCCTGGACACTTTGTCCCCGAGGCAATTCGTAACTGTGACGGTAACAGTTGTGGATCCAGGCTTGTCCAGGGCAGTGATTGTTGGCACCGCCTTCATCTGCGTATTGCTGGTTCCGTTTCTTTGCAGCGCAGGTTCATTTATCGTTACAAGCGTATCGTCATACTCATCAAAAGCGATCTTGTATTTGCTGAGCAGGACATTTGACGTATCATATGTCGTATTGCTGATGAACTCATTGACGAGGACCGTAATGTCTATGGTCTGTCCCGCTTCCATTGTCACGTCTTCTGGCTGGACAATGGCGGGTAGTTTCACGAATCCTGCTGAAATGTTGGTCAGGCCGTTTGAAGTCAGCTGACCAAGTGTCAGTTTATTGGTCTCTCTGTCAAAATCTGAATCGACATTGCTGTTAATAGGTCCCGCCGCAGATTGCTTTGTCAGCTTGACAACAGAACCGTCTGAAACCGTCGGCTTATCTATCACGATGTACTGACCCGCATCCAGTTTGTATGTTTCAAGGGTAAACGCGCCGTTGTTGTCTGTCGTTGCTGTGTCGATGACAGTGCCGTCAGCGTCATAAAGGGTCAGTTTCACTCCCTTTATCAATGTCTCGCCGGCCTGATACGTGCTGCCGCTCTTGACTGTCCTGACGCCGTTCTCGTCGTAAACATCCCAGAATACCGAACCTGTACCGCCATTCTTTACTGCAACGTTATCGTACTTCCATGCGCAAAGCGGCAGAGTGCTTGTACGGCTGAAGTCACCATTCTCCGCCAGCTTGTAACGGAACGAGCCGCCTGAGTATGCGGTCAGAATATCCGTGTTTTCCTTTGCATCGCTTCTTAGATCAAGGCGCAGATTGATTGCTGTCTGAGCCTTCACTTCAGGCGAATGTACCTTGATGCCTGTAACTCTGCTCCAGTCGGTAATTTCTGAAGCAGAAACATATTCCGACGAGGATGTTGGGTTCGTTTCTGTTGTATAGGTAACTGTCACATCAAGGTGTCCATTGTTGGAGAGAATCTTCGCAGCGCCTCGCATGTAAAGATCAAGTTCTTCGTTGGCCTGAATATGACTCTCGCTCGTCTCCGAATTTGTCCATGTGATATCCGTGCCTATCCTTGGAACTATCACGTAGGCTTCCATATCGTAGATGGATCCCGCGGCAAGATCGCCAGGTCCCTTCAGTGTAATCATCCCATTGAGGGATTCTTCCTCGCCCGGATAGTACTTGATTTGTCTCAGCGCGTCAGGATCTCCCGGAGTTCCATAGTCATATGTAAGTTCTTTCTTGCCCGGAGCAAGATCCGCCCCGGCCTGCAGACTGATGTCGACGTGGACCGTGAAAACGGATCCGTCAGATTTGAAGAGCTTTGCGCCCGTCACATCGGTGTATGAAAGGCCGAGTTCGTCCACTACGGCTTTGTCCGAGAAAATGTATTTGGTCCTGTCGTAGTCATATCCCGTCTTTTCAGGAGCGGCATAGTGATCGAGCAGGAGCGAAGCGTCAAAGTATATCTCTCCTATCGGGTGGTGATCGCCCAGGCTTGTGCCCGGAAGAGTAGTGAAGCCGACCTTCAAGGCCTGGTTGTAAACATTATCATCAGTTCCGTAGTTATACTTGTCCGTGAATTTGCTCTGGACGACGACACCGTCGGCAAGCTTCAGCTTGAGGAACCTTCTGCCGTCTATCGTCACGGATTCGGCGATGACCTGCGCCGAATCGGCCCTGTAGCCCATGAACGTCGTAGTCGAAAGGTCAGGAATGAATTCGTCATCGACTATCTCTACGAATACCGCTTCGTTCAGCTCGCCCCAAGGCAGACCCTCCTGCTTGAACGGGTTGTTCGAATAAACTTCTGCCGCCAGATTGTCAAATCTTTCGTTGGTGCGCGGACCGATCCCCCAGAATTCATATCTCAGAGTGAAATCCGCTGCGGTCTTTCCGCCCTGATTGATGTTCTGGACCGCTGTAGTATTGAGGGTAGTCTTCTCGTTGAATCTGATCTTTCTGGTACTGTAAAGCAGGACCCTCGGCGGTTCCGGACCGCTGGCTGTCGATATCTTATTCGTCTGGGCATTTCCGATCGTCGCGTCGTGCTGCCTGTTCGAGCATACGCAATCGTCCCACGCGGCCTTTCCGATAAGGGTAAGCCCGACCATATGGTAATCATCCTTTACCCTTATCTCTTCTCCGTTCAAAGGATTGACCGTAAGTCGCTTCATCTTGATGTTTTTCATCATGTAGATGACTGTCTTCGTATCATCCTCGCTGTCATGGCTAAGGTCGGCATAGCCGTCGTATCTGAGTTTCAAGGAAGTGAAGCAGTCGCCGTCCTCAAGCGGGATCTTCACAGTCCTTCCCTCTTCAGGGATGTTGTCCGGAACGGTATATGTCAGACCTTCTGGATGATCCTTTGTCGTATACTCGAAGGTCCAGCCCGCGAGCTTAGGCATGGCGGTGAACTCACCGGTCAGGAACGCGAGCATCTGATTCTCTTCGATCCCGTCCAGAGTCGACCTCGTATAATTGTTAAAGGTGTTGCTGTTTGACGCCCAGTACTGATCATAGGACTGCTTGCTCTGTGATACCGACAGGGTTATTACCGGATTCAGAATCTCATCACGCCTCTCGCCGTACTGCCCGACATAGAACCCGAAGTGCCCGAAGGTGCTGGTGCCGTTGTTGATCGGCTGCACCGGGATGGTGCCACTGTTGCGGGATGTGGTCGTATCGTGATAAGAATTGTACGAATATCCGTAGAAGTCAGGATCCACCTGCGGTCTCAGCTTAAACCAGAGGTAATTCTCCTCTTGCTTGTTTTTTCTGTACGAGGAGCTCGGATAGCCGTTCACAACAGGCGGTGTATAACTAACCGTTTCCCCCTCCGGCGTACTGAAGGAATCGCTGTATCTTACCTGAACCCAGGATCCTGATGACAAGTGCTCCGTCTCTGTTTTGTCTGTCCAGTCGTTTACTTTATAGTCAAAATCAGTTCTGATAGTACATGAATAATTGTCATCCCACGGATAACTCCATTTATAATCTGTGGAGAGCTTGTTCCACTTTACGGTTATCGTCTTGACATGCACCCCTTCCGGGAATGGGTACGAAAGCACAAGAAGCGGATTTTGCGGCTGATTCGGATTTGCCCTGTTTGATTTGATCCTTTCGTTTGCGCTATTGATATAAGACGACGCAACCGGTACAGACGTGTCTTCATCCTCCCATGTCGTATAGAAAATGGAATCTATCTTCGATCTGAATGATGAATTAAGGCTATGCTGTGCGCCCTCCTTCATGATAAGCGTCAGAGGCTGTATCTGGTAAGGGAATTCCCAGGTCTGCGTTGCTTCTCCCGTATATTTAGGAATATACTGGATCCTTCCCGAAAGATTCATGTAACTGTTGTTTCGTATATTTCCAAAGGCCTCGTCCCTGTGAATCGATCCGATAACGACTTCATGATTCCCGTCAGAGCCGGTTTCCCACGAGCGCGTCGCGGCAGTATAGAAGTCATGATATACGGAAGTTCCCCCGTTACGGTAACGGACATCGTAAGTAAGGATTTCCGAGCCCTTTATGCTTTCTTCAACCAACTCTCCCGTTCCCGGCAGCTTGTATGTAACAATAGTATTCGGGGCAACATAGTCGGTTTTGACGTCAAGCGGGTCATCGGGATCTCTGAGCTTCCATTTGAGTACCATTCCCCCGTAAAAAGCGTTCAGGTTAAAGCTGTCCACGTTGAACCAGCGGGATTTCGGCGTTATATCGTAATAATAATTGGTAATGTTGCCTTCTTCATCTGTAACCGTTCCCTCGGTTACCTTCCACCCATTCCACTGAGCGCTGAAATCAGCCGATGTCAGATCTCTTGTTGACATTCCGGACGACGGTGCTTCGGCCGCCAGAAGTTTTTCCAGCATCAGTCTTTTGTCCGGTGAATAAAAACGGATGGAAACCATTTCTACGAGCGACCCGTTTTCTTTATATGCCTCAGGCAGTTTGAAACGGGGCGCGCCGCTTTTGTACGCTATGCCGCCGTTTGAATTGGCCCGCCCGATACGCGCAAGCATATTATCGCACATCGGGTTCTGAGCTGTGGATAACGGAGTGGTTTCACCCTTATATGTATGGGTGGCAGTAATAACCGCTGAAGAATTGAAGTATGGCTTTCCTTCCCATACTGTTTTTTCCAGCCCTTTAGTTCCCTCGGACATTACGTTATCCAGACTTCCTTCATATGTATACTCGGTAACGGCTATGCGCGTGTTCTGCATGCCGTTGTCGATTAAATCTGCCGCCTGCGCAGCAGTAAGCTTTACCGATTTGAGTGTGAAAGTGTTTGTCAGATCAACATTGGAGCTGGTATTTTTGATACGTATGGCAAAAGTATGAGAATTGATCAGCTTAACTGCGGTGATGTCGTTGTTAGCTGACGGAAGTGAGTTTGAGTCAAATGCAACACCGTATCCCGGCACCTCAATAACGAGTACCTTGTTGTTCGGACCTTCGACGGAATAGTCGACATAGACATGTTTCTGATTGGCTTCTGACATGTAATATGTGCCGTCTTCGTTCAGTTCGAAATTACTCGATATAGACAGTTCCTCATCCGAACTGGCCAAAGGACCGGCCTTTACGCCATCAGCGCTGCGGCTGTTTTCTTTCGCAGGTTCCTTCGCTTTCTCCGTATTTCCATCGCCTGCGTCAGCCTTTTCGTCTTTCTCGGCGGCAGGTGCTGGTTCGTCACCGTCATTGTTTTCATCAGCACCCGGCTTCTGCTGGTCCGCAGGGTTTTCGTCTTCGTCACCGGCTTTGTTTTCATCAGCATCCGGTTTCTGCTGGTCCGCAGGGTTTTCGTCCTCGTTATCAGCAGCCTTTTCACCGCCGGCGGAATCGCCGTCACGGACATCTTCCGAAGCTTTCACATTTGAATCGGGTCCTTCCGCATATACGAAAAGCTGTTCCGGAATAAAAGTAACAATCATCGCAGCCGACAAAAGCAGCGCGATCACCAATCTGGGGTATCTGTATTTTCCTAGCATAACAACAACCTTGGATCTATCCTATCCGCTTCTTTTCTACCCAAATGATACCCCTCTTGTGAGCCTTGATTATATCACATAAGGTGTCCGGAGGAAAGAAAGCCCATGCCTGTTCCCCTAAAAATACACATCTTTACCGTTTTACCATATAAAAAAGCAACCCCCGCTTTGGCGGAAGCTGCTGCTTCATTCATGCAACGCTATTTCTTTTTGAAGTAGCTTTCGGCTTCTTCCCTCCATCCGGCTTCCTCCTCGTCGGCCGGTTCGTCAAGAACGATACCGTGAGGGACAGGTTTCCCTGTCTCCGGATCGACCGACACGAATGTTGTGAATCCCTCCGCCCTGAGGATCTCCGTCTTCTCATCGTAGAGCCCAACTCTGATGGTGATGCTGGTCTTGCCCGTCCTGACGATCAGTCCCTCGTAGTAGACAATGTCGCCCGGATTGACGGAACTGTAAAAATCGAACTTGTGAGTGTTCTTGTAGAGCAGTCCCTGAGGGTCGCCGTATTCACAGTTGATCACTATGAAGGAATTCTCGATCATCCACTCAATGCCCTGTCCCGCGTACAGATTTCCGTGGTGATTGAGGTGTTCCATTCTTATCATTCGTGAGGATTTGTATCTCTTCATATGTTTCCTCTGCCGCTTATACTGTCATCGTCATCGTGCGCGCCACTCTGAATACAGGAGGCACCGCTCCGGCCGCTTCCGCCGACTTGACCGCCGGGCACGCCGGCATGGTCATAACCTTTGCCACTCTGAAAAACTGCGGTACTGCGCCAGGCGCCGCCGAAGCCGCCGCAGGTTCTGCCGCTTCATCAGCTGTATCAGTTTCAGTCGTCTTGACCGCCGGACACTCCGGCATGGTCATGGCCTTTGCCACTCTGAAGAACTGCGGTACAGGACCCGGAGCCGCTGCAGGTGCTTCCGGGGCTTCCTCTTCAGCAGGTTCTTCGCTGATTCCGGCGGCCTGCTTGTAGACAAGCTCTTCCAGCGGTTCATTTATGTACTTCATGTCATCGAGGAATCCCTCGACCTTCTTCTCAAGTTCCTTGATCCTGAAGGAATCTCTCTTCTCCTTCTCCTCGATCTTGATGCTGAGGACTTCTCTGCCCGCGTCAATGCTTCTCGTCATCTCCTCAATCTGAGCCGTAACCTCCGCCTCGAAATCTGCCTGCTTCTTTGCCTTAGCGGCTTTCTTCAGATCCGCCGCGAGACCTTCTTCCTCCTCCTCAGGCTCTACTGCCTTTGCGCGGGCTGATCCCGCAATCGCCCTTCCGAGCCCCAGACAAATTACGCCCATGCCGAGATACGGCACGAACTGAGCGATTATGTACTGCACGGAATTGGACCACATGTCGGAGAATGACGCGTCATATGACTGCAGATAGGTCTTCGTATAGCTCACCGCCGTCCACAGCATAAACAGTGAAACGATGAGCAGAATGATTCCGATTATATAGAAAACTACCGAGCTTGCAGGTGTTCTTTTGTTATCCATTTTGTATCCTTTCGTCGCGCTTTTTAATCTCTAATATCATCCGTTTGATTATATCACAAAACGCCTCTTTTTTTTTCCGCGTCTTTATGTTTTTTTGCGGTGTTTCGGCGGGTTTTTCCGCTAGTTCGCGAACTGGCTGTTGTAGAGTTTCGCGTAGAATCCGTTCTTCGCCAGGAGCTCATCGTGGCTGCCCTGTTCGACGATATCGCCGTGGTCGAGGACGAGAATGTGATCCGCATCCTTTATGGTCGAAAGGCGGTGTGCGATGATGAAGCTGGTCCTGTTCTCCATAAGGTTCGCCATGGCCTTCTGGATGATGCGCTCCGTACGCGTGTCGACCGAGCTTGTCGCCTCGTCGAGGATGAGTATCGGGGCGTTGGCCAGAATTGCTCTGGCTATGGTCAGAAGCTGCTTCTGTCCCGCCGAGATGTTGGTCGCCTCTTCGTTTATCTCCATGTCATAGCCGCCCGGCAGCGTCTTGATGAAGTGATCCACGTGGGCTGCCTTTGCCGCCGCCTCGACCTCTTCATCCGTTGCGTCCGTCCTGCCGTACCTGATGTTTTCCCTGATGGAATTGCTCGAAAGCCATGTTTCCTGGAGGACCATTCCGAACTTGCTTCTGAGCTCGTGTCTGCTCATGCCCTTGATGTCCACGCCGTCCACAAGTATGCGGCCGCCGTCCAGTTCATAGTACCGCAAAAGCAGCTTGACGAGTGTTGTCTTGCCCGCGCCGGTCGGTCCTACGATGGCGATTCTCTGCCCGGCCCTCGCTTCGAAGGAGAAATCCTTGACGATAGGCTCGCCCGGAACGTATCCGAACTTCACGTGCTCGAAGGCCACGTCGCCGTCCACGTTCTCCGTGAAGTCGTACTTCAGGGAGTCCTTTCTGACCGCTTCTTTGACTGACTCCTTCACGTAGCTCAGCGCCGCCGCCCAGAGACTTTCGTCCCCGCGCAGAGGCTTGGCGTCCCTGGCCATGTGCGCCGTGATCGGCGCCGGCTCCAGATCGGTTCCGTAGGCTGCCTGCTCCTCCTCCTCGTCGAGGAGCTCGAAGATTCTCTCCGCCGCGGCCGCCGTCGACTGGAGCTGGTTGGCTATGTTGGCCACCTGCTGCACTGGCTGGTTGAAGGACCTGACGTACTGGATGAAGGCCTGGATCTGTCCGATTGAGACCTTACCGTTCAGGGCCAGGTATCCGCCCAGGAAGCAGACCATTACGTAAGCCAGGTTGCCTATGACCTGAGTCAGCGGCATCATGAGACCCGACAGGAACTGTGACTTCCAGGCGGACTCATAGAGCTTGTCGTTGTATTCGCTGAACTGGGCCTCGGAGATCTCCTCCCTGTTGAAGGCCTTGACGATGTCGTGGCCGGAGAACATCTCCTCCACGTGGCCGTTGACTTTTCCCAGGTACTTCTGCTGGTTCTTGAAGTGTCCCTGGGATCTGCCGACCACCAGCTTGATTACGATCATGGACGCCGGTATTACCACCATGGCGGCAAGTGTCATTATGAGGCTTATGCGCAGCATCATGATGAGGATTCCGACCAGGGTTATGATGGCCGTGATCATCTGCGTGATGCTGGCCGTCAGGGTCTGGTTGATCGTTTCTATGTCGTTGACCATGCGGCTCTGAACGTCGCCGTAGGAGACGCGGTCAAAGTATTTCAAAGGCAGTCTGTCGAGCTTCTTCGACATGCGCTCACGCAGAGTGTAGATTATCTTCTGCGATACGACGGCCATTACCCATCCCTGGATCGCTCCGAAGAGCCAGCTCAGAAGGTACAGGCCGAGAAGCACAAGAATGATCATGAACAGCGCGTGGTAATCCACGCCTGTTCCCATTACGCCCTTGACAACAATGTCCGTCGCCATTCCCAGAACCGTCGGTGAAACAATGGCGAAGACTGTGCTCAGCAGGGACAGCGCTCCCACGAGGACGAGCTGCCATTTGTACGGTCTCAGGTAACCGAACAGAGTCAGAATCGTGCCCTTGAAGTCCCTGGCCTTTTCGCCGGGCATCATTCTGGCGCCGGGTCCGTGCTGCTTAGGAGGATGCTTTCTCTCTTCTTTGATCTCAGCCATCAGTTCACCTCCTTTCCGGAATCGGCCACTTTGCCGAGTTCTTCCTCGCTCAGCTGTGAAAGGGCGATTTCTCTGTATATTTCACAGGAAGCCAGGAGCTCGTCGTGAGTTCCCTTTCCCGCTATTTTTCCGTCATCCAGGACGATTATCTGCTCAGCGTCCAGTATGGTGTTGATACGCTGGGCCACGATTATAAAGGTGCTTCCGCCGATGGTCTCCTTAAGGGCCTTTCTCAGAGCCTTGTCAGTGCTGAAGTCCAGGGCGCTGAAGCTGTCGTCGAAGACAAGGACTTCCGGATTCTTGACCAGAGCCCTGGCTATGCAGAGCCTCTGCATCTGCCCGCCGGACACGTTGGTTCCGCCCTGGGCGATCTCTTCCTTCAACCCCTTCGGCTTTTCGTTTATGAACTCCATGGCCTGGGCAATCTCCGACGCTCTGACCAGTTCTTCCTCCGTCGCCTCTTCGTTTCCGTAGCGCAGATTGCTCTCTATTGTTCCGCTGAAGAGTATGCCCTTCTGCGGCACGAGGCCGATGTGGCTGCGCAGCTCAGTCTGCGGCAGATCCCTAACGTCCGCTCCGCCCAGAAGGACCTGTCCCTCCGTGGCATCGAAGAACCTGGTGATGAGTTTGATCAGTGTGGACTTGCCGCTTCCCGTACCGCCGATGATCGCCGTCGTCTGTCCCGGCTGCGCCGTGAAGCTGATATCCTGAAGCACCTTCTCCTCTGACTCAGGGTAGCTGAATGAAACGTTTCTGAATTCAACAGGGAATGCCGGACCGCAGGAGACTGCTTTTGCGCTGTCCGGATCCGTGATCGAGATCTTCGTGTCGAGAACCTGTCCGATCCTCTTCATGGAAACCGCCGCTCTAGGCAGCATTACGAAGATCATTGTGATGAACATGAACGACATGATGACGTGCATGGCGTACTGGAGATATGCCAGCATGTCGCCGATCATGAGCTTGTCCGCTTCTATGAGATGAGCTCCGGCCCAGACGATGAGAATTCCAACGCCGCTCATTATGAATGTCATGGTCGGCATCATGAAGGCCAGGCACTTGTTTACGAATATGTAGAGTCTCGTCAGGTCAATGTTGGCGTCGTCGAAGCGGCTCTCCTCCTTTGCCTCGGTCATGAACGCCCTTACGACGAGAGTTCCGGACAGACGCTCCTTCATGATGAGGTTGACTCTGTCCAGCTTCTCCTGCATGACTCTGAATCTCGGGAAGATGGCGAAGAACGAGAAGATCATCAGGCCCAGCACGCATATGAGGGCCAGGCCGACGGTCCACGAAAGGGAGACGCTGGTCCGCAGAGCCATGATGACCGCTCCGATTCCCATGAGGGGGGCGAAGAGCATCATGCGCAGGGCCATGGTCGTGGCCTGCTGTACCATCTGGACATCGTTGGTGGACCTGGTTATGAGGGACGCTGTGGAGAACTTGTCAAGCTCCGCCGCGCTGAAAGCGGTGACTTTGCGGAAGATGTCGCTCCTCAGCTGGCGCGCCGTCTTCGCCGCCGTGAGGGTCGCAAAAAGGCTGCCCGTGATCGAACAGGCAGCTGCCAGCACGGCGACCAGGATCATGACTGTCCCGACCTCTCTTATGTGGTCCATGTCGCCCTTGACGATGCCGTTGTTTATGATATCCGACATGTAGTTAGGCAGAGACAGCTCGCACCAGACCTGGCCGAACAGCGCCGCCATGACTATCAGCATGAACGGTATGTATTTTCTGTAGTAACTGAAAACTGTTTTCATCGCTTTTCCATTATATACGCATTCCCCTGCGCAGGCAAAGGCAATCTGAGGGGCTTTCCCCCGAAGGTTGATAATCCCCGTGCTCTGGTTTACAATTGTTTTCAGGAGGAAACAGGAATGGCAGTAAAGGATTCGGTGCTCAAGGCGCTGGAAAGCAACAGAGACAAATATCTTTCGGGGGAGGAGCTGTCCGGGCAGCTGGGCGTTTCCCGCGCCGCTGTCTGCAAGGCGGTCAAGGCTCTCCGGGGCGAAGGGTATGAAATAGCGGCCGTCACCAACAGGGGCTACATGATGCCTTCCGGTGACACGGCTATAAACGAGGAAGCTGTCAGGAACGCCCTTCCGGCCCACCTTCGCGGCATGAATCTCTATGTCCGCGACATTCTCGACTCGACGAATCTCGAGGCCCGCAGGATCGTTACTGATAATGCAAAACCAGTTCCGGCGGTCGTCATCGCCCGTCAGCAGACTGCGGGAAGAGGACGCCTCGGCAGAAGTTTTTACTCCCCGAGAGACGGCCTGTATCTGAGCATAGCCATACATCCCGACTTCGATATCAGCAGATCTGGTCTGGTCACAGTTGCGGCGGCGGCAGCCACCAGCGAAGCCATCGATGAGGTTTGCGGTTGTTCGACCGAGATCAAGTGGGTCAACGACATCTACCTGAAGGGCAAAAAAGTCTGCGGCATTCTGACCGAAGCCAACACGGACTTTGAGACAGGACAGATAGATTCCCTGGTCACGGGCATCGGAATAAACACTTCGGACAAGAGCTTTCCGCCCGAGCTGAAGGACATCGCGGGAAGCGTTTCCGATGATGATCTGACCGGACACGAAAAGGCCCTTCTGGCAGCGGCGGTAGTCGAAAAGTTCCTCCGCTATACGAAGGACCTGACCGGCTTCATGGATTCGTACCGCAGCCGCTCAATGGTCCTGGGCAAAAGGATAACTGTCTACACAGGCACGTACAGAAAAGACCCGACCCGGGAACTGGGTGGGCGACCTGCCTTTGCTTTGGGAATAGATGACGCCGGCGGACTGACCGTCGAATACGAAGACGGAACGAGAGAGACACTAACCAGCGGCGAGGTTTCCATACGCGTGTAGAATGAAACCGCATTAAAAAATGCCCTGCTCAGCAGGACATTTTTTTGTACTCTTTTCTGCTTATGATGAAGAACGCGATGAGCGTCGCTATTCCCGTGATCGTCCATGAGATCGGGTAGATGTTCAGAAGCATTTCGAAAGTTCTGAAGGACTGGAAGATGGTGAATATCCAGATGATCCTGAGGACGCAGGAACCAAGCACGGAGAACAGAGCCGGCAGGACCGAGTGGCCCATGCCCCTGAGGCACTGCCCGCTTATTTCATATGATGAGGCGATCCACTGGAAGAGGAGCGCCCTTCTGAATCTTACCATTGCCCACGGTATGACGATGGCGTCCGTCGTGAAAGCCAGGACGAAGATTTCTCTCCCCAGGAAGAATCCCACGTTGCATATCATCATCGCGGTCGTTCCCAGTATCATGCAGTCTCTGAACACCTCTTTGCATCGCCCGGCGTTCCGCGCGCCGTAGTTCTGGCTCGTGAAGGTGACTGCCGCCTGGCCGAAAGCATTCAGCACGAAGTAGCAGAAGAACTCGAAGTTGACGCCCGCGGCAGAACCTGCGATGGCGTCGGCGCCGAAGCTGTTTATTGCCGACTGTATTACTATATTCGAGAAGGAGAACACCATGCTCTGAATGCCGGCAGGCACGCCGATCTTCAGAATCATGACGAGCTGTTCCCTTTTAATTCTTATTTTGTGATAATCCAGCCTGAACGGTCCCGATTCCTTCCGCAGCAGATAGATCAAAGCGCCGCTGTTGAGGATGTTCGCGATTATCGTCGCAAAAGCAACGCCCTTTACGCTCATTCCCAGGGCCACTACAAAGAGCAGACTGAGCCCGACTTTTATGAAGCCGGAGCACAGAAGGATAACCAGAGGACGCCTCGTGTCGCCTTTGCTTCTGAGAATCGCCGACGCGTAGATATAGATCATGAAGAACGGCATTCCCGCGTAGAAGATCCTCAGATATGTCGTGGATAGTTCTATGACGTTATCCGGTGAGTCCATGGCGACCAGAACCGGTCTGCAGATTATTATGCCGACCACAGCGATTATTACTCCCGCGAAAAGAGACAGGAGCACAGTCGTGTGCACGGCGTCGCTGACCCGATCGGGCCGTCCCTGGCCGATGAAGTTTGCTATGACCACGTTGGCGCCTATGGACAGGCCGATGAAGAGATTGATGGTGATGTTGATGATCGGCGAAGTGCTGCCGACCGCCGCCAGGGCGTGGCTTCCCGCGAAGTGGCCCAGGATCATTCCGTCCGTCGCATTAAAAAGCTGCTGCACCGTTCCGGTTGCAGCAAGAGGCAGAGCGAAGAGGAGTATCCTCTTCATTAATGATCCATGCAGCATGTCGATCTCGTTAGCCATAATTAATGGGCCCTCCTGTCGGCCCGAATCAGTATAGCACTTTTTCCGCCATTCTCATAGTTCTTCACAAAGGCTTCACATAAACGACCGATTAACGACATTTAAGTGTTCTATTATAACAGTGTCGAAAGACACACCTCCTCACAATACAGATAATAATGATAATGATGACGAAGGAAAAACCGGAGAAAGGGGCTCCGGTTTTTTCGTGCTTTTTGTGAAAAAGTGTCAAAGGGGACGGTTCGATTGACACATTACTTGTTTCTGAACGGACAGTGCACGTGAGCGCAGATGTTGCACTCGCGGTTGCACTTCGGACGTCCGTCCTCGCCGAGCTCTCCTATGCCGCAGGCTCTGACCATCTTTCGGTCCTTGAGAGCCGACTCTTCCATGATGCGTTCGCCCTCTTCTTTTGCCTTTGCGGCTTCGATGGCCTCGGCTTCCTCTTCCGTGATGAGACCGTAGTCCAGTTTGTAGGCCGTCATGTCGTAGCCCTGCTCCTCGCACTCGAGGATGTGCTTGATCATCTCCTCGCGGGAAGCGTCCTTTTCGGCAAGCTCCGACGCAACATCAGCCAGAGCTGCCGGTCCGTCAAAATCGTTGGCGGAGCCATCTGCCGTCGCGCTCTGCTGCGCGGTGGTCTTGATGCCGTACTGGCCTTCTTCCGGTTTCACGAACTTGAATCCCAGTGATTTCTCCAGCAGCTTGATGGCCGCTTCCTTATGCTTGACGCTGAGCACTCCCAGGGACGCCATGATGTAGTCGTTGTCGACCGCGATCTTCGCGTGGTGGGTCGGGAACAGTTTCAGTCCCGTCTGGTCATATGTGCAGATGCGACCCATGATCTCCTCCCTGTGCGGGAGCCTCGTCAGGGCGCCGCCTGTTCCGACTATGTACTTGACCGGTGTCAGGTCCTTGCCTTCGGCGACAGTGCTGCGTCCGCTCGGACCGTATATGTATCTGATCTGGCCGGCGTGACGGTCAACGGCTTTCATTACCGCCTCTTCCGTCAGAATCTCGACCATCTTGATTTCGTCTTCATTTTTTGGAATAGCCCTGTAGGTCTCCAGTGTTTTGTCAGGATCAAATCCGGCTTCCGCGGCCTTCTCGCGGAACTCTTCTTCACCGATGGATTCGATGACTTTCATCCTGTTGACGTAGACTCCCAGGTCTCCCTCTACAGTTCTCTTGGCCATAGGCTCCGGAGCCGTAAGGATTCTTGCCACGTTGTCCGATTCTCTGCAGACAGAGTGAACATCTGTGGTCGCTCCGCCGACGTCTATGACGACGACTTCACCGATGCACTCGTTCAGTAGCTTGGTGGCCTGCATTACTGCGCCCGGCGTAGGAACGATCGGCCCGTCGACCATGTCGCGGACGTGCTCCATTCCCGGAGCGTTTGTGATGTGATCCTCAAAAGCGTCCTGGATGATCTTCCTGCAAGGCTCGACGTTCATGTCGTCGATCTTCGGATAAACGTTTTCAACGTTGTAGAGTTTCTGGCCCGACTCCTCGTCAAAGATCAGTTCCATCTCCTCCTGGTTCTCGATATTTCCGGCGTAGATGACCGGCGTTCTCAGACCGAGGCTGCGGATCTTCTCCGCGTTGTCGATGGCTGTATCCCTCTCGCCGTAGTCCACGCCGCCGGCAATGAGGATAAGGTTAGGGTTGATCTCCTTGATCCTGGCCAGATCCGTTCTTCTGAGTTTGCCTGCCGTTACGAAGTGGATGATTCCGCCAGCACCGAGGGCAGCCTCCTTGGCCGCTCTGGCAGTCATGTCGTAGACCAGTCCGTGCACGGTCATCTTAAGACCGCCCGCCGCGGAAGATGTGGCGAGCATCTCATCGTACTCGAGACTGTCTATGCCCTGCTTCGCGCAAAGGTCGTCGATGGCGCCCTGAAGTCCGACTCTCACGTCGCCTTCGAGCACCGATGTCGGCGCCTGGCCCTGGGCCCAGAATTCCGGCTCGTCGGTGTCAATATTTCTGAATGCGTTTACTACGGTTGTCGTCGATCCGATCTCCGCAACTAATACGTCAACTTTCATCGTTGTTTATCCTTACATTATGCGTGAGGACGGAACGGGAGCGTTCGACAGAACACTCCCGCAACGTCCATGATATTGATTTGATTAAATAACTTCCTGAACTTCAGGCGGTTCCTCTCCACGTCTTCTCATTGCTTCTTCGCAGAGGAAGGTTGCAACGTCGATTCCGTGTGAGTCTCTTCCGAAGCCTTCATCGATGCCTGTCTCACGGGCTTCCTCAGGAATTACCTGAGTACCGCCGGCAGCGATGATGACCTTGTCACGGATACCCTTTTCGATTGCCAGCTCATTGATCCTCTTCATGTTCTTATAGTGAACATTGTCGTGCGAGATGATCGTCGAAGCCAGAATTGCGTTTGCGTTGAGCTCAACAGCAGCGTCTACCAGCTTCTCTACCGGAACTGAAGTGCCCAGGTAATTGACCTTGACGCCCCACTTCTCGATTCCGCCGTGCTTGATGTTGATTATCTCACGCAGACCTACAGAGTGCTCGTCGTTTCCGACTGTTCCGCAGACAACTACCATCGGATGCTCTTCGAACTCTTTGTAGAGTACAGCATCTGACTGGTGATGCGGCGGTGCAGGAATCTCGAGTGTTGAAGGATCGATGTCGAACGGTACCTTGCCCTTCATCTCGATTCTTGTTCCTTCTGCAGGATGAAGGACTTCCTTACTGATTACTACAGGCTCATCGAGTCCAAGCTTGTGACCGATTTCGAGAGCAACAGCTTCCGCGGCTCTAGCGTGTGTTGGAATACACATGGTCAGCAGGATAATTCCGTCTCCGCACCATTCAACTTCCGGAATGATGGCTTCGCCGTTGTGGTACTTGGCTACCTTGTCGAGTCTTACGTTTACATTGTCTTCCTCATCGAGTTCGTCGATGTAAACGATCTTGCTTCTGTCTTCGAATGTGCATCCGCCGATCAGCGCTGCAGGATCCTCCGGATCTCCGCCGTACTGTTCAACATTGTTGTATCCGAAGTGAGCCGTTACAGGAGCCATGTAGTCGTCTTCTCTCTCAAAGATGAATCCATAGCCAACTCCGCCGTCCAGCTTACGTGCGATTCCGTCGCCGTTTCTCTCAGGATACTTTCCTGAGTCAACGAAGAATCCTTCTTCAACAGCCTTGAAGTATCCGCCTACTTCGACCATCTCTTCCATGAACAGAAGAGCTCTTTCCTTGATCTCTCTGGCGTTGTCCCTCAGCGGACCATCCTTCTTCAGCTCGACCATCTCCATGAGACCGTCCATGCCGATGAGTGTCTGCTTGGCGTTGTCGCAGGCTTCGATGTTGTAGATGTGCCAAGGAACGTTTCTTCCTTCGTCAGGAGTAATCGTTGACTGAATATCTACTGAAGTCAGCTTGGAGATGAACATGTCCAGAACGTGGGTTACTGTTGCTTCTCTTGCTGAGGAGCAGATGTACTTGGTGTTCTGCTGGCATCTCATCTTGTATCTTCCGCAGATGTCGCGGAGCGCGACTGCGTAAGGCAGGTCGTAGTACATGAGAGGTCCAGGTACAGCTGTAGGAGGTACTGTCGAGAGTGAGATCAGGTCAGGGCTGATGCCTACCTTCTCTGAGAATCTCGAGTTGATGGAGTGCTGAACGATGAGCTCAGGCATTACCTTCCATGCGTCTCTCGCTGTAGCGTTGGCGTTGTGCGCTCCGTCAATCTGAAGCATCTGGGCCCACGCCATGATCTTCTTGGACTCGCATGCGTCTACGAATGATCTGATTGCGTTGATGTCTCTGTACAGTACGTTGTACTGAGGGTCCTGGTGAGCGCCGTTGACGCCTTCTTCCGCGAACATTACCGCTACGTCAGGGCCGGCAACGCCGGATACGTAGGAGTGGTAGTTGATCGGACGGCCGACTTCATCTTCGATGATGTCGCAGGCTTTTCTCTGCGCTCTTACCTGCTTACGGGTGATAGGAACACCGCCGATACCCTGCGGAGTACCTTCCATCAGTCCGTCGATGTGGGACTGGCCCATGTGTCTGATTACCATGAGGTGGTCAGCGCCGTGCCATGCGCCCATTCTCATTCTTCTGATATCGTCCTCGAATCTTCCTGAAGCGATCTCAGTAGTGATTACAGGCATTGGCTGAGGGTCAGCGTCTTCAAAGTACTTTGCAGGAGGGAGTCCTACACTGTTCTTCAGAGGCTTTGAGCAGTCGTGGTACTCGAATGGCCCGAGCTTGCAGCCGGGATCCGGCTCTCTCCAGTGCCAGCCTCTTCTTCTAGGTTCATACTTATCAAGGTCCTTAAGGATTTCCCTGATGTTCAGTTTTTCGTTAGGTTCTAATTTGAAATCTGACATGCTGCACCTCCTTACTTGAAACTAGCGACTACTTCGTCCCAGTATTCACCGGCAACCAGCTTTTCAGCGGCTTCCTTTGCTGAGAGGTCGTGTGCTTTCATTACCTTGTAGACTACATGTCCTGCTCCGTGTCCCATGAGACCTCTGTCCATGCAGCCTTCAACTACCTTCTGCGTGTCAAGTGAGGAAACGCCCATTCTCAGAAGAACTGCTCTTTCTACTGAAGGAGTAGTGTTCTTTCTTCCGAGTTCGAGCAGAGGATCGACAACCTGGTCAACCAGTTCCCAGAATCTGTCGTACAGTTCCTCATCTGTCAGATTCGCGATATGCTTTCTGCGTTCTGCAAAATCGTCTTCTCTTCTCATCCTTTTTTTCCTTTCCTTTATGTCCTTACAGCAGTCCGTTTTCTTCCAGAGTCTTCTTAACGAAGTCTACGTCTGTCTTTGTCTCTTCCGCCAGGAACTCGAGGTCTGAATCTGTAGGCTTGACGCCTGCCTTCTTGACAGCCTTCTTGATGAGGGACTGTCTGAAGTGGTTGATGTCAGCTTCCTTATACTTGAAGAGTCTAGGGCTTGACGGAAGAACAACGCTCTTGCCCGGAACCTCGTCCTTAGGGTCGCCCAGTCTTACGTCGATGCCGTTTTCCTTGGCGAACCAGAGCTGAGGCTGTACGTGCTTGCCGGCGCCTGTGTACTCTGTTTCGGATACTACCAGGATCGCGTCTTCAGGCAGCTCCTGAGCAAGTGAGAATGCCGCGGCCAGTGAAGTCTGTCCCGCAGGTCCTCTCTCGATGCCTTCCAGCTGTGCCAGCATCTCGGTCATCTCCATGATCTCGCCCTGAGTGATCGTGACGTATCTGTCCATGTATCTCAGTGGACGGGCAGCTGATCTAGGAACGTCGCTGTGGTCAGGATCTGTTGCGTAAGGAACGCCGAATCCGGTATGGCCGGTCGTACATGACTTCTTGTTGAAGTCGATGTCTGATGCCATTGAAAGTCCGGAGAGGTCGATGGATGCTCCGACGATCTCAGCGTCGCAGCCGGCCATTCTGACTCCGCGGGCTGTACCGGTGGTCATGCCGCCGCCTGCAGTTGTGCAGACTACCATGTCCGGATCCTTGCCCAGCTTTTCTCTGCACTGCATTACGATCTCATAACCGAGCGTATCAACGCCGGCGATACCGAATGGTGAGTACAGGGATGCATTGAAGTAACCTGTGTCTTCCAGTATTGACAGGAAGGAGTAGAACAGCTCAGGTCCTACTGTCAGCTGAACTACTTCAGCTCCGAGAGCTTCGCACTTACGTGCCTTCTCAACGATTTCAGGCTGTCCTACGCCGTGTGAGTCGTAGCACTCCTGAACGATGATGCACTTGAGGCCCTGGATAGCGGCCTGTGAAGCAACAGCTGCGCCGTAGTTGCCGGAAGTCGCGGCCATAACGCCCTTGTATCCCAGCTTCTTCGCGTGGTAAACCGCGCAGGCGGCACGTCTGTCTTTGAATGATCCTGACGGATTGGCAGCCTCATCCTTGATGAAGATTCTGGCGCCGTATCCCGGCTTCGCGTACTTGCGGGCCAGCTTGGTCAGGTTTCTCGCCTCCAGCAGCGGAGTGTTGCCTACTCCGAACTGGCTCTGAATTCTGTTGACTTCTTCCAGAGTGTAGCCTGTTGAAGTCATAAGCTTGTCATAATCGAAAGCGATAGGTGAAGTTTCAAATTCCGCGTAGTCCAGTCCCAGAGCGTCCTTCTGGATATCGTTGGATCTTCCCATTACGGATGCATAGTCTTTAGCCAGCGTCATTATCTTTCACCTCCTATCTCTCTCATTTCCTTTCTCAGTACCTTGTCAACTTCGATAAGCTCAGGAACGAACTTGCCGTAGCTGTGGTCATAGTAAGGAAAATCATCGATCAGAGTTCCTTTTTCAATTCTGCCGACAACGGTCTCTACTGTTACTTCGTCGCCTACTTCGGCGTCTTCAAGCAGAAAACCCTTTGTCCACTGTTCAAGGTCGCATGCCTTTGTATCTTCCGGAAGCTTAGCGGTTCTTTCCTCAGCTTTCAGAACGATGCTGTGGATGCGTACCCAATCGCCTTTCTTTGCCATTTTATTCTCCTATTCTTGATTAATATGAGGCACGTCCTGCGTGTCGCGAGCCGTGCCCCATTTTATAATCAGTAATCTATCTTATTTTACGATCTTCTTGGCAGGGTCGATTCTGTCTCTTACGTCACCCATCAGGCAGCGAGGAATAGGCAGGTCGATCATAGTCTTCAGACCAGGCTCAGCGTTGATGACCTGTGGGATCATGTTAGCGCACATTGCGATAGTTCCCAGTCCGCCTTCAACCTCAGGGCTGTTAACCATGTTAACTGCAGGAGTTCCTTCGAGGATTACATAGTCACCAGTCTGTACTCCAACCTGTTCAGGCTCGATCTGCTGTGGATGCTCCATTCTTACCTTCATGCCGTTTGACAGAACAGCGTCAGCTTCCATTGCAACACCAGCGCATGATCCGGCAGCTGCGAATCCGTAAGGTGACTTTCTGTCAACGTCAGTTACGATAGGGTTCATGTCCTGTGAGAACTCTTCTACCTTGAGGCCAAGACCTTCAGCCATCATGCCAACTGATTCCGCGAATCCAACGTGGCCTGACATTGTGCCGTTAGCTTTTCTTTCCTGGAACTCTTCTACTGAAACGCCGATGCCCTGCTCATGCATAACAACAGGTCCGAACGGTGACAGTGAGTTAACTCTTCTTGAAAGGATATGCTCAACGTTGATCATGCAGCCTGTCATAACCAGTACGAGCAGGTCCATGATGTGTCCAGGGTTGATGCCTGTTCCCAGAAGTGATACGCCGTTTTCCTTAGCGATCTTGTCCAGCTCTTCAGCCAGCTCAGGGCTCTGAGCCTTCGGATAAGCCATCTCTTCAGCTGAAGTGATGCAGTTGATTCCCTGCTCCAGGATGAACTTCATTCTTGGGAAAGCTTCCTTTGTGAATGAGTCTGTGCAGAGGATTACGATGTCAGCAGCGCCCGGCTTGATGATATCTTCCGGTGCAGCGATGATTACGTCTTCTCTGTCACCCTTCTCAGTCTTAATGTACTCATACATTGAGTGACCCTGCTTGTGCTCTCTTCCGGCAACTCCTACGATGTCAACGCCCTTCTTTGAAAGAAGCATGTCGGCTACGCCGCCGCCCATAGCGCCAAGACCCCAGATGATTACTTTTACGTTTTCCATGTTTTTTCTCCTTTTCATCTCTTATTGAATAAGTAACGATTTTTTAGATGCCTCTATTATAAAGCAATCCCCGTGCCAACTTGACACGGGGAAAAGTATTGTTTTTGTTCACCCTGAAACCCTTGACAGTAAAGGCTTCCCGCCCTTTGCTATCGCCCTTTATCACGGTCAAGCGAAGCCTTCCGAAAGGGTTTCCGAGGCGTTTCGCAAATATATTTGCTTCTTATCCGCAAAAATATTTGCTATATGCCGTATTTCTTGATTTTGTGCTGCAGATTCTGCCTCAGCATGCCCAGTTCCTTGGCCGTTTTCGACACGTTCCCATCGTTCGCGGTCAGGTGCTGGCGTATGACAGTTTCTTCGATTCCTGCCAGATATTCGGCCAGGGAACCGCCCGTTTCCACGAAATTTCCGGCAGCCAGATTTCCCGATACCTTCGCGGCTTCATCGCTGCTGTCGCCTATCTCTATGTCCTCCCTAAGAAGCACATGACCCTCGTCCGCCATGGAAACGGCGGCCATTATAATATTCTCCAGCTCACGCACGTTGCCCGGATAGTCGTAGTTCATGAGTTTCTCCTCGGCGCCGTCCGAGATCATCCAGATCTCCTTGCCGAAGCGCTCGTCATATTTCTTCAGGAACGCGTCCACGAGAATCGGTATGTCGTCCTTCCTCTCGCGCAGGGCAGGGATGGAAATGTTGATCGTGCTCAGTCTGTAGTAGAGGTCCCGCCTGAGGGCTCCCCTCTCGATGAGCTCCGAAGCGGGTTCGTTTATAGTCGCGATTATTCTGACGTCGATCGGTATGTCCTTTGTTCCTCCCACGCGCCTGACGTACTCCTCCTGAAGGACTCGGAGCAGCTTGCCCTGAAGGCCTATGGGCATGGCGCTGACCTCGTCAAGAAGCAGCGTTCCGCCGTTGGCCTGCTCGAAAAGTCCCGCCCTGTCAACGGCTCCGGTGAATCCGCCCTTGGCCGTTCCGAAGAGCATGCCCTCCAGAAGACTTTCGGGAATCGCCGCGCAGTTCTGTGCCAGGAACGGCCCGTTCTTCCTCAGTCCGTCGTAGTGGATGCTCTGGGCAAAGAGCTCCTTGCCCACGCCGGTTTCTCCGTAGAGCATGACCGAAGTATCGTTCTGGGACGCCTTCCGGGCGCGCACCAGAGTTTCTTCGAACTTCCTGTTCTCGCCGATTATATCGTTGAAGGTGTACCTGCGGATGCCTCTCTCCCTGACCGGCCTGCTCTCCGACAGGTCGCTCTGCAGGTCAAGGATCGTGTCGCTCATGTTCTTGATGTCCGTGATGTCACGGGCAACCTCCATGGCGGCGATGACTTTGCCGTCGACTATGATAGGCACGGTGGAGTTTACTGTGTTGACCTCCTTGCCGTAGACGTTCAGATAGGTCTGCTGCTGATTCTTGGTCGCCTTCCGCTCCTTCAGCGCCCGCATGAGGGTGCTCTCCTCCTCGGGTATGCTGGAGAAGACCTCTCTGAAAGGCTTTCCGATTACGTTCTTGATGTCGATTTTCTCAAGCTTTGCCATCTCCTCGTTGTAAAGGATCGTGATTCCGTCCGCGTTCACGATATGCATGGCGCCGCCCAGAGCCTCCGCCGCAGCCCTGAGCAAAGCCTGATATTCCTTTGCGTTCATTGCCATTCCTTTTCATCCTCCTGCCGTTTCCGGCCCCTTGATTATACCATGCGGGCCGGTTATATGCAAATATATTTGCACGACGCCCCGGGTTGCCTTTGTGTTAAAATATACATAGGCAATAGACGATACAAAAGCAACCCGAGCGGTGTTGAACATCATGAGAAAGAAGATCATTTTTATCGGCAACAGCATAGTGGCGGGCTACCCCTGGGGCAAAGGCAAGAGCTTCGCAAGCGTCGTCCGCAACGTGCTCAAGGGCGAGGGTCCCGAAGGTCTCCCCCGTCCTGAATACGCGAAGCAGACAGGCTTCGACATCATAAACAAAGGCATCAACGGCGACACTACTTCCGGCATCGCGGCCCGTTTCGAACACGATGTCCTGAGCCACAAACCGGACATTGTTTTCTACCTGACCGGAGCCAATGATTTCATCTACAGGGAGGCGACGCCTGACGAGGCCTTCGCCAATCTGCAGTCTCTGGCGGCCAGGGCCGACGAGGACGGCATCGTGTCAGTGTACATCACTCCGACCCCCGTCGACGCGGGGAAGGCCGGGTACATGTGGCTGTCCGGGTGCGGAATTTCCTATGACGCGGTCAACCGGGAACTGGAGTATTTCTCGGAGCTGATCAAAGAATGCGGAAGACCCTACGTGGACATGAACCTTCTGTACAGAGATTACATAGAAGAGCTGGGCGATCCCGATCTGGCCTATCTTGACGGCGTCCATCCGACGCCCGCGGGTCACGAATTCATGGCCGCCTACGTGCTTGAAGCAATAGAAAAGGAGGAGCTTTATAAATGAGACTGAGAAAAGAACCGGACAAAATGCAGGAAAAAGAAATCCTTCTCATAGCGCAGATTTCCGACGCGCTGGCTCACCCTGCGCGCATCAAAATATTCCGTTACATAATGCTGCAGAACAAAAAACGCATACCCGTCTGCAACAAGGATCTTGTCGAGCAGTTCGGGTATGCGCAGGCTACTATTTCACAGCACGTGAAAAAACTGGCCGACGCAGGGCTGCTTCAGGTGAAGAAGCAGGACCGCTTTTCATATTATTATGTGCACCTAGGCACACTCCAGAATTATCTGGACGCCACCCGCAAATTCGAAAACATGTAGACGCGCACGCGTCCGCCCGCGCTCATCTGAGCTCGTCGATTCCCTTATTGGCAAGCTCGTCGGCGCGGTTGTTTTTTTCTGTGATGTATCTGAACTCATCAAGGGAAAAACCGCCGCCGTTCCACTCGCAGAAACGGGCGTAGAGATCCATCAGATTCGCGTTTTCACTGTTCAGATTCACGTGCCCTTTGACGCGGAAAAAATCGATGTCATGCCTGTCGAGATAAGGAAGAAGTTCCTTCCAGAGGTCCTGGTTTTCGACAGGTTTTTTCTGCGAAGTTTTCCATCCGTTAGCCTGCCAGTTTACGTACCATTTCTTTCTGAAACAGTCCATGAGATAGGCGCTGTCCGAGAAGACCTGTATGCGCTGGCCTTCTTTTTTTATGGCGCGTAAAGCCTCCAGCAGGGCCGTCATCTCCATGCGGTTGTTGGTGGTATTCGCCTCGCTTCCGTAGAGCTCCTTGCACGCGGTCTGCATGCCTTCACCTTCGCTGCCGCTCTTCACAAACTCAAGGATCGATCCCCATCCGCCCAGGTTCTCTTCGTTCTGGTTTCCCGCGCAGCCGCCGTCTGTATATATTCTCAGTATTCCATCATTCCTCATAGTAATTTATTTTTCTTTCCGGCTGGCCTTCCAGCTCAGGAATGTAGACCTTGAAGCTGGTGCCTTTGCCTTCCTCTGAATCGACTTCCATTCTGCCTTTGTGGTCCTCCGCCGCCTGAAGTGCGATGGCAAGTCCCAGTCCCGTTCCCGCGCCGGATTCCTTGGTCGTGAAGAACGGATCGAAAATCTTCTCTCTGATCTCGTCAGGAATTCCAGGGCCGTTGTCGGCAACCTCGAACATGATGTCCTTGCCGACGCGCTTCGTCGTGACGGTAACTTCGCCGCCCTCCTCGCCCAGGGCCTGGAAGGCATTGATGATCAGGTTCAGTATGAGCTGCGAGATCTGAACCTCGTTTCCTTCAATGTACTTGTCCGAGCAGTGCAGGTTTCTGAAGATGTCCACGTTCTTCGGCAATGCCGGCGACGTCACGTGCAGTACTTTGTTCACCAGATCGTCCGGATTGATCGTCTGGAATTTCATCTCCGTATTCTTCCGCGAGAGTTCCGACAGACGGGAGATGATGTCCTTGGCCTTGACCGACGCGTTGTAGATCTCCAGAACGTCGTCGTAAGGACCGCCCTCATCCTGCGGCAGCTGCTCCAGAGTCATCATGCTGTAACCCATGATCGGTGTCAGCAGATTGTTGAACTCGTGGGCGATGCTGGAAGTCAGAGTACCGATGGTCTCCAGTCTCTGATGGTGGGCCAGCTCCTGTGTCTTCCTGTTGAGCTCCTCCATCTGGGCGTTCTTTTCCTTAAGATCTTCGAGCTCCCTGTCGACCTCGATTATCTCCCGGCGTCCTCTCAGATAGATCAGCAGAGCGATCACGAGACCGGCCAGCACCAGCGCGAATCCGAGTATGAGTTTCGTCGCCGTTGTTCTCGCCAGCGCCTCGATTACATCATAATCCGACGCCGCTGAGATGGCGAAGATCCCGTTGTCCAGATTCTCCGCGGGAACTGCCAGGGCTCTCGTCGTGCGCTCCGCATCTTCGGTCTTCTTCTCGTAAGTGATCGCTTCCTCGCTGCTTCCATTCTGTGCCTCGAGCAGATTCTGCCCTTCCTTTTCGTTTATGTCCGCGGCGTTGGAGGACGTGATTATCTCCCCTTCGTTCTGTCCGTAGAGCGTACCTGTCTTTGCTTCAAGAAGCATGACGCTGTCGGCCGCCGCGTTCGTCTGGTGAGCCGCCGTGTAGTAAAGGCTCTCGATATCTATTATCCCGTAGCACGATATCCTGTCGTCGATGTCATACCTGAGAGCCAGATATCCGTTGTCCGACGGATCCGTGCAGCTGTAAATATTGCCTTTGAGCTTCCTTCCGATGGAATACTGTTTGCCGTCCATGGTGGAGACCTCTATGTCTCCGTTGTCCACCAGGAACATGGCCTCGAAGGAAGTGAAGTTGCTCACGGCCGAATTCTGCATGAGCTTCTTGAGCTGGGCCGCGCCGCCCTCTTCATCGTGAACGGCAACGTCTTCCGTGAACGTTTCAGAGCCTGTGAACCGGAGCATCTGATTATCGAAACGGTCGATGGAATCCGCAATATTCCGGTCGCAGCTTGCGATCATGTTCTCGAGCTGGGCGTCCTGATCCTTCTCGATCTGCTCATCGAAACTGTTCGCTGCCATGGCGACAATAAATATGCCGGCGGCGATAAGCACCGCGGCGACAATCGTTCCGATCAGTTCCTTGCTTTTGTTGTTTTCCAGCAGCTTCTGCAAAGTCTCTACACTCCTTGTTGATATATTCCGCCTGATTCATTATAATTATACTAGATATAGTGACAAAGTTCTATCTGTAAAACAGGAGTTTATTATGGGAAAAGATCTTGTTCTTGTAGTAGATGACGATCTGGCCGTGCGCACCATGCTCGGCAAGGTCATGACAGGCAACGATTTCGAAGTGATCGAAACGTCGAGCGGCGAGGAGGCTCTGGCCGCCGTCGAGGAGCACGATTTCGATCTGATTCTTCTCGACATAAACATGCACGGCATGGACGGCTTCGAGGTCATCCACGAGCTCCGCGGCCGCGGGGAGAATGTTCCGATCATGGTCGTCAGCGGCCGCAAGGCTGACTACGATACTCTGTACGGACTGGATATCGGCGCCGACGAATACATCACCAAGCCTTTCAATCCGGTGACTCTTGGCGCAAAGGCAAAGGCACTCGTGCGCAGAAGCCGCAGTTCGGTCTCCGACGACAACCCTGTAATTGAGGTCGGTCCGTTCACCTATGATACCCACACTCTGCGTTTCTACAAGGACGGCGTTGAGATACCTCTCTCCGCCAAAGAGAACGCCATGGTAAAACTCTTCATCGATAACGTCGGGCGCATCTTCTCTAAGGACATGATCTACAGCATGATTTGGGGAGAGACTATCATCGACGAAAACGCCATCATGGTATATGTGAACAGGCTCCGCCAGAAAATCGAGGACGACCCTTCGGACCCTCAGTACATCCAGACGGTAAGGGGCCTCGGGTACAAATTCACCGTTTAACAGCAGCCAGGCCAACGCAGCCCCTTCGGGGGGCTGTTTTTTGTGTTTTTTTTAACACAATTTAACGCTTTCTTAAGACTTGCTTAACCCTATATATATAATGTATAATTCATAAGGTTGTTAAATTTGTAACTAATGAATATCTGCGACACGGCAAGGTGTCGCAAACCTCCGATTATATTCGTTAATTCCAATCTTATTGTTGTGCTACTGGCAACAAAAAAACTTATAGCGAAAGGAATCAAATATGGGAAAGAAGCATAGGGCCATGAAACGGCTGCTTACCTTCGCGCTTTCGGTTGCTTTAACAGTTACGTTCATACCGACGTCGATGTTTTCGTACGCCGCTGATGACAACGCAGCCAAAGCGGCAGAACCGGCAGCAGTCGAAGAATCAGCTGCACCAACAGTAGAAAAAGAGGTGCAGAAGGAAGAACCGGCCGCTAAGGAAGAGCCGGCCGCGAAAGAAGAGCCGGCTGCCAAGGAAGAGCCGGCTGCCAAGGAAGAGCCGGCCGCGAAAGAAGAGCCGGCTGCCAAAGAAGAACCGGCAGATGTAAAAGAAGATGTCGTTAAAGAGAAAGACGACACAGAGGCAAAAGAGGACGCCGATACAAAGGACGTTCCTGTATTTGTCGAAGTTGTTCCTGTAGGCAGCGCGGAACATCACGTCACTTACGACGGCGAAGAGCATGTTCTGAAGCACACAAGCGAGAATCCTCTGTATGAATTCAAGTATTACGTCAACAACAAAGAGGTAAGCGAACGCGATTTCCCTGCAGGCTTCAAAGCAGGAGTTGAAGTCTACCCAATCAAAAAGGGAGACAAGACCAGCTCGGATGTGGAGCTTCGAGGCATAGCTGCTGGTAAATACGGAGTGACCTTGAGGTCTACGCTTGAAGGATCCGCAGAGAATTATTATAACGCCCAGGGCAAACGGGGCTTTAACCTTTATCTGATTATTGACCCGCTCAGAGTCGATGTTACCATCAAAGGCGGCACAGAGGAAATCATATACGATGGTGGGTCGCACCCACTTGACATGTTTGAGGCCGAATGCAGTAATGACCTCTACGATGTGAGAAACATCAAATTGAAGGATAGTCCAATAGCAGCAAAAGATGCAGACGTATATGATACAGGAGTCATTCTTGAAGGTTGTCTTGAGAACGGAGATCCGAACTTCAGTGTTCACTTTGAATATGTCAAAGGAACATTCACAATCAAGCCTGCTCCGCTTACTCTTTATACAGACACCGGCAGAGAAATGGCTCAGCCTGGCAGCGATAAGTTCCTCACACGCGAAAAAGGTTGGGTAGAAGGCCTTGTCGGAAATGACCGTTTTGCATTCGAAGAGTTTGGCGGCGTTAGTGTGACAAGCCGCCTGTCGCTTGACAAGACAGAAACTGTAACGATTCCAAATGAGGCAACAATAGATTGGGGTAAGGTTAATGCTGAGAATTACACTGTTACCCCAGCCTTCGGCACTCTCACAGTTTACGCGCAGGATGAAGTCCAAATAATAATTCGTGGCGCCAGCAACGAAAAGAAAATCACTTATGATGGCAAAGCCCATGAAATTAATGGTTACAGTATAGATCGTCCGGACAACCCTATTTTCTGCAAGGTTATTGACGAATACGATATCAAAGACGTAGTTGTATTTAACGGAACGGCGCATGCGGAAGGGACGGATGCCGGAGAATACAAAATGGGGCTGACGGCAGATCAGTTCTCTATCAATACTGCAATTCCTAATATCGGAGATTATAAAGTCACATTTGTCATTGAAGATGGTGTGTTGATCATCGGCCGGATACCTCTGACCGTTACCATAAGCCCAAGAAACGAGACTCATGATTACACCGGCAAGGAAATATCAATGAGAGCGTTCGACTGGGGCTATCGTGGTTCAATGGAGGAAATCGGCTATACTGAAGATTACATCAAATTCGACGGAGGCAACGTAATCAAGGGAACAAAAGTCGGCGAGTACTCCAAGACTCTGACTCTGAATCAATTCCACAACCTGAGCAAAAATCACGATGTCACATTCGTGCTGTCTGACGGTCTTATCCTTGAGCCTCGCCCTCACAAAGAGAAAACCGCCAAAAAGGCCACGGCTGAGATTGTGAAGGAATATACATCAACCCTCATGATAGTACGCCCTACAGTCATCGTTGAACTCGACGGAAGCCAGTTTGAAACGGCATATGATGGCAAAAAGCACACCCTGAAGGTAGACGCTGAGACCAATAAGGCTTATCTTGACGGGGTCAAGCAGAAGGGCAGCGGCTTTACAGTAAAGTCTGTAACAAACAAAACTGCTTTCCCATTTGACGAAAGCAAAATCTATCTGAGAAGCGATGTCAATCTGAGCGGCACAGACGTCGGAACTTATAAGGAAAGAGCCTGGACAATGCGTCTCAGTTACAATGACCCTAATGTTGCCGTTAAGTTCGTTGCTAATTCATCAATGCAGCTCAAGATCAGCAGGCCATCTATTAAGCTTGTGATCGATGACTTCGAGACTATATATGACGGCACACCTTTGAATCATGCATTCAACAAGAACTTTACAGCGCACTACGAGGGTCTCCCTGAAGGAGAAGAAGGTCCTGATTATGAGCTGTATCTTTCAGGTGAATTTCCGGCAGACTATGACGGGACACTTCCTGAAGACGTAGTTGAGCTGAATACGATCGTTGCACAATTCCCTAACGGTGTCGACGATTATAATATTGAAGTCGAAGTGGGCAAGTTTACGCTCTACAAGAGATCTGTAACAGTAAAAGTATCCGGCAACAAGGCCAGATATCCTTATATGGAAGACGAAAAGGGCAACCCTGTAACGCAAGTTGTCAGCGGCTACACAGTGAGCTGTGATGACGAGCATTACGACTGCGAACGGGCGGTCAGGTGGATCGCCAATGGTATAAAGCCTCATGCTGAGGGCGACAAAGTCAGAACATACCCAATGAATCTGAAGGCCGAATACTTCGAGAACCAAGACACGCATTACAACGTAACCTTCGAAATAGATGACGGTTATATAGAAATCGTTGCTGCTGACCAGCTGATCGAGCTTGGCACGATCAATATCAAGGGTGGCAACTACGAGTATGACGGCGAGTATCATCCTGCCACATTCGATCATGAAAATGATCAAATAAATGTTGGCGAAACGATTTACACGCTTAAGAGACCGGGCATCACATATTCATCAGATAACGGACTTGGCGCAGATCCTTATGACGGCCCTGTGGATGCAGGAGATTATACTGCACATCTCGACAAGTTCACAGTGTATGAGGGAGATGTGGATGTTACACCTCTTTGCGATTGGAAAGCCGGGGAAGATGCTGAGGTCATCATCTCGCCGCGTCAGATCAATATAAAGATTACCGGAGAAAAGAAAAAGGTGGTTTTGAGGGACACTGACAAGGATGTCTTGTGGGCCAGTTCCGCCGCTATTGAAGTCACCGATCCAACAAGCGGTGAGGCGGATACTACCGGATACGTCACTAAGGGCCTCAGCGAAGAATGGCTCGTAATGGTTTATTCTTCCGGAGACACCTCAAAGGAAACAACTTCATGGCCGTTGCTGAGAGAAACGAAAGCAGGCGTCTACCCTCAAGGCCTTGCTGCCGAAAATATTACATTCCGGAACAAGAACGCGAACTACGTGATAAACAATATTTCTGTAGTCGATGGTTCTCTCGAGGTCGTAAGCGAAAAGGCGATGTTTGATCTTCCTGATCCGACCCCGATCAATCAGACATATGATTATGATGGGAAATACCACATGATCAGATATTCTTTCGAGGAGAGAAATGAGGACGGTCTGTTCGTGTTCAAAATGGGCGAACATACTTATTATGTAACTCCTCGTTATCCTAAGCTGCTTCGCATTAGCGAATATAAAGATGCCGGTATTTACACATGGTATCGTACGATTCTTATATCCAAGGTGGTGGATGAAAACGGCGCTGACGTTACGTCATTGGTAAGTAACCCTTGGACCATGAATGAACCGTTTACCGGAGTAATGACAATCAACCCGGCTCGCGCCAGCGTTAAGGTTAAAGACGGTTTGTCTAAAACCTACGGCGATCCGGATCCGAATCCATCCACGTGGGTAGACGTAAACGCAAGTTCTGATACCGTCGATCGCGATATCATGAACGGCCTTGATATTTACCGTGTACGCGGAGAAAATGTGGGCAGATACGAAATAAGGGTAGACCTGCTTGCAGCTGCCGACGATGGCGAGGAGCCTTGGCCTGGCGATGCCGCGAAGGAAACTGGTGATCAGGCTATGGCTAAGGACGCAGAAGTGCCTGCTGCCAAGAAGAGAGCGGCTGGCGCAACAGAAGCTAAAAAAGCCGCTGCCGACAAAACTTATGCAGAAGTCGAAGCCAGTGCTGAGCGGGAAGAAGCCAGAGTCGAATGGGAAGAGGCGCGACCTGGAGATTCAAAAATAGTTCCTGTTACTCCTCCTGATATCAAACCAGAAAAAGCTCCAACAAGAGAACCGATGGAGAATGTGTCAATCGAACTTGATGCTAAAGACAAGTTCTTCACCATCAACAAGGCTAAACTGACGATAACGGCAAACGACAACAAGAAGAATCAGGGCAAGAAGGATCCGACTCTGACAGCTACTGTCAGCAAAGGTCTGGTTGGGTCGGAAACTCTGCCTGAGAACTTCTACAGCATTTATCGTGACAAGGGTGAAGATATCAAGGAAAAGCCTGACTACTACACCATCCACGTTAAAGCGCCTAACAAGGACGTTGACGTGACGGAAAGGGAATACACTCATTACTTTAAGGATTATGAGCTCCCGATTCCAATCGACCCGCCTGTGGTCATAAAGGACGAGGCAAAGGATGCTGAAGCTGTGGAAATGGAAGCTGCCCACGAATATGCGGCCAAGTCGATCAAGGCAAAAGTCGCCCTCGCGCTGGCAGAAGCCATGGCGGCCCCGGCTGAAGTTGCGGAGGCACCATGGGCTGACGTTGCAGAAGAAGCAGCTGCGGCTGTGGCTGAAGAAGCGGCGGCGGATGCCGAGGAGGCCGCTGCAGTGGCAGAAAAGCCTTATTCAACAATATCTCAGGATTTCAATCTCATAAACTATGAGATAGTTACCAAGAACGGCAAGTTCAACATCCTGGGCAAGGGCGGCGGCAACGATCCTGCTCCGGCGGATGACGATCCTGCTCCGGCGGATGAGGATGACAACCCTCCTGCTCCGGCAGACGGTGACGATGACGGCGGAAACACTCCGGCTCCTGCAGGCGGAAACAACAATGGCGGAAACAACAATGGTAATAACAACAACGGCGGAAACGCTCCGGCTCCTGCAGACGGCGTTGTTACAGCGGACAACACTGTAACCACTCCAATAGCCAACAGCTCTACGCCGACTACCATTCTGGACAACGCAGCGCCGAAGGCCGGCAATGCTTACTGGGCTCTGATCAACCTGATCTGCATGCTGCTGACTGCACTTCTCTCACTGATAATGCTGATTAGATACTTCGGCAAGAGAAGAGAGGAAGACGAGCAGACAGGCGAAGAGAATGAGATCAAGAGAAAGGGTCTCGCCAGAATCGCAAGCCTGATTCCGGCAATCGGAGCAATAATCGCATTCATCCTCACTGAGGACATGAGTCTGCCAATGATCATGGTAGACAGGTGGACTCTCCTGATGGTTATCATTCTGGCAATCCAGGTTGGAGTTGCCATCGTGGCCAGAAAGAAAAAGGATGACTCCGAAGAAGAAATGGCTTAATGCAAAAGCTTCAAAAGCTTAATGACAAAATCAGAGGATCGGCAAATGCTGAAGTGGTAAAACAAAAGTAGACACTTCAAAAAGAGCGGTCTCACAAGCAGACATTCGAAAGAGTGTCTGCTTTTTTCTTTGGTAAAATGGAAATGGAGGTGGAAATATGGCCAGACCAAAAGGTGGAAAAAACAAAAGATGGAGCACGGAAGAAAAACTTAGAATCGTTCGGCGTTACTTCGACGAAAGAATTGGTCAAGGGACACTTGCAAAAGAAGAGAATATCAGTGCAGGACAACTGTATAACTGGATCAAAAGATATGCTGAAGGTGGCCCTGAAGCAATGGAAAACAGGAAAAAACCCGGCAATCCTTTTGCGGCAATTTATTCGAGTAAGACTCTCACTGAAGAACAACGGCTAAAGCTTATCGTTGAGAAACAGAAAATCGAGATTGAACGGTTAAAAAAAGGATATGTAGTGAAAGGAGTTGGTGCAAGCAAGGAATTCGTTACTTTAAGAGATCTGAATACGAAATAATCGACAAGCTGAAGGAGGAATATTCAGTATCTGAGCTTTGCAGGCTCATGGATGTCAACAGATCCGGATATTACAAATGGAAACAAAGACAGGGAACCAAAAACCAGTATGAAAGGCATCGCGACGATCTTACAGCTCTGCTGCTTGAGGTCCATGAACAACATCGTTCATACGGTTACCACAGGCTTGCGGCAGTCGTCAGAAGGGAAACAGGACTGATTTTCTCAGACAATCTGGCACACAAGTGTTGCAAGTATGCCGGAATAAGGGCACATGTTAATCACTACAGATGGAAAAAACCAAAAGACGAAAGCAAGATCTTCCCGAATCTTGTGGCATGTAAATGGAATGCGAAGCAACCGCTTGAACTTGTGGCTTCAGACATGACAATAATGAAACACAAAGGCAAACAGTTTGAGTGGACGTATCTGCTGGATACATTCAATAACGAAATCATTTCAAGCCACATTGGAAAGCGAGCAGGAGACATCAAACCGTATTACGATTGTCTGGAAGATCTCATAGAAATGACAAAGGAACAGAAAGACCCAGTCACTTTGCACACCGACCAGGGATCCGTCTATTCCTCTGCAGCATTCTGCAA
>DBYH01000007.1:89308-89567 GCA_002310095.1 Firmicutes bacterium UBA1191
CGCTCGATGTCGCGCGTTGCAACTCCTACGGACAATTGCGTGATTGAAGCAATCAACGGTTGGGTAAAAGCAGAGATGTATGCTGAAGGCTGGCATAGAATGTTTGATTCTCCTGAAGAAATGATCGATACCTTTGTCTATTACTACAACCATTACAGACCCGCATATTCACTGCAATACAAAACCCCAGTTCAGTATAGAACTGATCTGGGGTATTTGTGATTGAGGTTTGACCTTTTTGAACTGTCTACTTTTAGTT
>DBYH01000017.1 GCA_002310095.1 Firmicutes bacterium UBA1191
GCGTCTGTTCCTGCGTTAGGCTCAGTAAGTCCGAATGCGCCGAGCTTCTTTCCTGAGAGCAGATCCGGCAGATACTTCTGTCTCTGCTCTTCTGTTCCCCAGTTGAAGATTGGCCAGCAGCACAGCGAAGTGTGAGCTGAGCAGATAACGCCTGTTGACGCGCACTTCTTTGAAAGCTCTTCAACAGTGATCGCGTAGGAGATGTGGTCTCCGCCTGCTCCACCATACTCAGTTGGGAATGGAACGCCGAGTAAGCCGTACTTTGCCATCTTCTCTACAGTCTCTTCTGGGAATCTGTGTTCCGCATCGATGTCTGCAGCAAGAGGTTCTACCTCAGTTTCGGCAAAATCGCGTACCATTTTTCTTACGAATTCTTGTTCCTTCGTCAGTGAAAAGTTCATTCTATTGCCTCCTTAAAATATTTATCATATTTGTTATTTTTATAACAAATCATACCATTACAATTAAACCACAAATCCCCCTTTAATACAAGGGGGATTTAGAGATTTCTTCATATATACGCAAGTGTTTTTTTGCCGTTTTTAACGCTCCTTCAGAGAGCCGTTTCTGTATGCTTCAACGAGGGCTCTGAGCTCCTCTCTTTCCCTGAGAAGTTCCAGTCCCAGATCGGTGTCCACGACCAGCATTCTCTGCGGCATATCCCTGACGATTTCTATTACAGGCGAGTGGAACACCTGTGTTCCGTCCTCCTGAAGAGGACTGTACGGCTTGTGCTCCGCCAGAGCCATGTACCTCGAGTTGATGAAGAAGGTGTACCCTGCTATTCCCGTCGTGCTCTGGTAGGCCTTTGACATTCCGCCGTCGATGATGAACAGCCTTCCGCCGCCCTTTATCGGACTCTCGCCGTCCTTGATCTTCACCGGAACGTGGCCGTTCAGAATGATGGACTTTTCAGGATCCAGACCGAACTCCGTAAGTATGTTCTCGCATACGTCCTGGCGCTCTATCAGCTTGTAATAAGGCACCGTATGCTCTTTGTGTGTCTTCTTGTCGTCGATCAGACATCTCTCCAGAGTGGTCATCTGATCCTTTCCGAAGAGCGGGCTGTTGGCGCTTAGCCACAGGTACCACATGATGTCGCCGTTCCATCCCGGTTCATCGTATTGCTCCGGATGGAAGTACTCGTAACGCACATGCTCATCGAGATAATCCATATAGGCCTTGCCGCTGAACACCTGTCCGTCGATCTCGCACTCCTTGAAGGTTCCGTCCTCGTTCATCGGAATGCATCCGTGATAGAGCAGATTGCCGTTCACGATGGTGTACAGGGCGCCGTGGGTGAACATGAACTTTATGTGTTTCTGGAGCTTGTCGTTCTTGGTGAATCCCGCTTCCAGGGCTTCCATCATTGCGAATTCCTCGTCCGTCAGTCTGTACGGATCCGCAGGATCAATCGTCGGGAAGTTTTTGTCGTTCAGTTCATACTCGCCGATAGGCAGTCTGATGGTGCCCTTCTCGTAATCGATTTTATCCAAAAGCAGTCTGTGCTCGAGATGGTATTCCGGATGGGCCTTTATCCTCTGCCCTTCTATCTTGAACTGGCATATGGAGATAGCCTTATTCATTTTGGCTGCGAGTTCGTCGTCCACAGGGTCGTACTTGTTGCGCTCTATGGTCTTCGGCCAGAAGGCCTTACACGGGTCGTCAGCGTATATCTTCTCCGCCATTGTGGCCAGCGGTCTCAGATTGATGCCGTATCCGATCTCGAGCATGTCGAAGTTGTTGTACTTTGTGTTTATCCTCAGAACATTGGAAATGCAGGCCCAGCTTCCCGTAGCCGCTCCCATCCAGAGGATGTCGTGGTTGCCCCACTGGAAATCCACGTCATGGAAGTCCATGAGGTAGTCCATGATCTTGTCAGGCGCCGCGCCTCTGTCCCAGATGTCGCCGATGATGTGCAGCCTGTCCACAGCCAGATTGCTGATGACCTCGGTCATCTCTGTGATGAAGTCCTCGGCCTCTCTGCACTCTACGATGGTCTCCACGATCTTCACGTAGTAGTCGCCCATGTTGTACTTTGAGTCGGCGTGAATAAGCTCGTCTATGATGTAGGCGTACTGCTTCGGCAGCCTCTTACGCACCTTTGACTGAGTGTATTTGTTCGTTACGGACTTGAGAACCTGTGTGAGCTGGCTTATGGCCGTCCTGCACCATTTGTCAAAGTCATCCTCGGTCTTTTTGCGGCGCTCCATCTCCGCCCTGGCGTTGTAAACGAGAGCAGCGAGAGCGTCCCTCTCCTCGATGGAGAGAGTCGGTCCGAAAATGTCATCTATCTTGTTTCGGATTACACCGGACGCGCTCTTGAGCATGTGAACGAAAGCGTCGTGCTCTCCGTGCAGATCGCTCAGGAAGTATTCGGTGCCCTTAGGCAGAGCAAGGATGGCGCTGAGGTTTACTATTTCCTCGGTGGCCGCCTTGATGTCCGGATACTGTTTCGACAGGTTCTTAAGTAAGGCTTTGTTTATCAAGTCAGTTTCCTCCACAAAAACCCGCCCTTGAAAGGCGGGTTCTGCTCACTATTTATATCCTGTGAATTTCTTTTCCTTCGGCGTAGGACGAAGCGCGTCAATGGTCGCAGGCTTAGGATTGTAGACTCTGTATTCGCCGAAGTCATGCCAGTCCGTTACAGGCACAAGACCGGTCATGGCATATCCTGAGCCCTCGGCTGTGCACTTCACTTTGAAAAGATAATTGTCGGATTCGACCATTCTCAGAACGTATACGGTCACCGCTCCGCTCTCAGGATCCTTGTCAGAGCCGAGTACTCTGAGTGATTTCAGATGTGTGCTGCCAAGACGCGTCTTGACGGCCTTCTCCGCAGCCTTGTCTCTGATTTTCTTTTTCTCATCTTTTGCCATTAGATCACACCTCCGTGTCTGTAGTATGTCCTACGGTAATGTTATACTAAAACAGGGCTTAACGTCAACTTTTACTTGCGTTTCAGTCATCGTCGCGCAGACTGTCCTCATCCTTGAAGGCCTCCTTCCAGGCGTCCTCCTTGCCGTCCCTCAGATCGTCAAGATTGTAAGGCGTAGCCTGGTACAGGTAGTAGTTCAGCCAGTTGGAGAAAAGCAGGCTCGCGTGCCCTCTCCAGCGGAACATTATCTCCTTCTTCGGGTCATCATCCCTGAAGTAGTTGGCCGGAACGTCTATGTCCAGCCCCTTGTTTATGTCTCTGAAGTATTCGTCGGCCAGGGTCGTCTTGTCGTACTCCTGATGTCCCAGAACGAATATCTGTCTGCCGTTCTCTGTTGAGATTATGTGCGGTCCCGCCTCGTCAGACTCGGCGAGTATCCTCAGTTCAGGATGTCTGAGTATGTCTTCCTTCCTGATCTCGGTATGCCTTGAGTGAGGGGCGTAGAATATCTCGTCAAAGCCTCTTACAAGCGGATTGTGGGGTCTCAGTGTCTTGTGCTCGAAGACGCCGAAGACCTTCTCATCGAGGATGTGCTTAGGCACGCCGTAGTAATAGTACAGGGCCGCCTGGGCTCCCCAGCAGATGAACATGTTGCTGTAAACGTGGGTCTTGGCGAACTCGAAAATCTCACAGAGTTCAGGCCAGTAGTCGACCTCTTCGAAATCCAGCTGCTCCACCGGCGATCCTGTGATGATCATGCCGTCGAAGTACTCCTCCTTGAACTGCTCGAGAGTAGTGTAAAAGGACAGAAGATGCTTCTGTGACGTGTGCTTCGAAGTGTGCATGTCCATGCCCACAAGCTGCATCTCGATCTGCAGCGGGCTGTTGGCCAGAACGCGGGCCAGCTGTGTCTCCGTCGCGATCTTCGTCGGCATCAGATTTACTATGATGACTCTGAGTGGACGTATGTCCTGGGAAGCCGCTCTGGCTCCCGTCATTGTGAATATATTCTCTTCCTTCAGCGATCCCGCGGCCGGGAGCTTGTCAGGTATTATTAATGGCATTATTTTCTCCTAAAACGATAACTTATTTCACTTTGTTCAGGGCCTGATCCAGATCCTCAATGATGTCATCCACATTCTCCAGTCCTACTGAGAGCCTTATGAGACCCGGGTCGATGCCCGCCGCCAGCTGGGCTTCCTCTGAGAGCTGTCTGTGGGTGGTGCTGGCAGGATGAAGCACGCTGGTGTGGATATCGCCGACGTGAACGACGATGCTGCACAGTTCCAGTTTTTCGAGGAACTTCTCCCCTGCTTCCCTTCCGCCTTTGACGCCGAAGCTCATGACAGCGCTGGCGCCCTTAGGCATGTATTTCTTCGCCAGTTCGTAGTACTTGTCCCCTTCCAGTCCCGGATAGACGATCCACTCGACCATCGGGTGATCTTTAAGAAACTCAGCTACCTTGACGGCGTTTTTGACGTGCCGTTCCATTCTGACATCCAGAGTCTGCAGTCCCTGATGAGTCAGGTAGGCGTTCATCGGCGACATGGTGCATCCCAGATCCCTGATGAGAACAGCCTTCAGTCTCGTACAGAAAGCCGCCTCCCCGAACTTCTCGTAGAAGTTCAGTCCGTGGTAGCTTTCGTCAGGCGCAGCCATCTCCGGGAACTTCAGATTCCCGTCCTCATCCTTCACCGTCCAGTCGAAGTTGCCGCCTTCGATGACGCAGCCGCCGATGCTCGTTCCGTGTCCGTCGGCGAACTTCGTCGTCGAGTGGGTGACGATGTGGGCGCCGTATTCGATAGGTCTGCAAAGAGCAGGCGTCGCGAGTGTGTTGTCCACTATGAGAGGCACCTTCATCTCATTTGCAGCAAAGGCAAACTTCTCGATATCCAGTACGCTCAGGGCCGGATTTCCAAGGGTCTCGCCGAAGAGAGCCTTGGTGTTCGGTCTCTGCAGCTTGATGATCTCCTCCGCGGACATGTCCTGATCGAAGAACTCCACGTTGATGCCCAGTCTTCTCAGTGTTACGTTGAACAGATTGTAGGTTCCGCCGTAGATATTGGTGCCGCTGAGTACATGGTCTCCGGCCTTGCATATGTTCAGCAGAGAGACCAGATTCGCGGCCTGTCCCGATGAGGCGGCCATGCCGGCCGTTCCCGATTCGAGAAGAGCCATCTTCTGCTCCAGGGCGTCTACTGTAGGGCTTCCCAGTCTGGCGTACATGTGGTACGGACTGTCCAGATCGAAAAGCGCCGCCACATCAGGCGCGTTGTAGTATCTGTAAGTGGTGCTCTGGATGATAGGCATGTTCTGAGGCTGTCCGCTCTCCGCCCTGTAGGATCCGTGCACGCACTTGGTTTCAAAGTTGTTGTCTTTCATTTCTTTCATCGTATGATGTCCTGCCTTTGCAAAAATTTATACGCCGAGTTTCTTGTCGCTCTCCTTGCCGAAGTCCACGTGCATGAAGCTGCCCGTAGAGACTGCCAGACAGCTGCCCGTATCTTCGTCGTAGGCCTTGGCTATGAGCCTGATCACGCGGCTGCCCACCTGGACCGCCTCGGATTCGACTATGAAGGACTTGCCCCTGAACGGTTTCAGGAAACTGATGGTCATGTCCGATGTGGAGACGCTGCCGTCCGTGAGGGCTATGGCGTTGATCCCCATTGTAGTGTCCATTATTGCGGAAATGACTCCGCCGTGCACTTCGCCGCGGCCGTTGTCTTCCCACTTGAATTTCTTATACCGTACTCTGCACGTCATCTTCTCCGGATCGCAGTCGACGTACTGCGGGTCTATCATGTCATTGAGCATGCCGAAGCCGTAGCCTTTGATCTCGCCGATAATGTCTTTGACCTTCTTCTCGAAGTCCGGTCTGACGCCGCTGTTTCTGTTTGTCATCTTTACATGACCTCCTGTTTTTTTATGTTACGCACCATTATACAACAAACATGGCCTTCATTGCGCAATCTTCCAAGAAAATAATTTGTCCTCGTAACTGCCGAGTCCGTAGATGTAATCGTCGATGAACAGGCACCTGTCGATGCCCTGCTCGCAATCGTATTCTGACATCTCTTCCAGCTTGTTCCCTGAGACTCTGAACTGGATGACGCCGCCCGTCTCCTTTTCCCAGTTGCTGTACGGAATGGCGTACCAGCCGTCCTTCTTGTTCACTGTCAGAGCCCTGTGGTTGTACTGGACGTCGCTGGAATAATCCCTGTACGTCACGCTGTCGAGCACCTTCGGATTCTTCGGATCGCTTATATCGAAGAGAGCTATCTTGACGCCGTCCTCGACCTCGCCGAACTCCTCCTCTGACGTGGATGTTCCGATTCCGATGATCTTGTCATCGCCCTCAGGCAGAAGGAGTGATGAGAATCCTGTTATCTTAACGCTTCCCAGCATCTCCGGGTTCTCCGGATCGCTGAGGTCTATTACGAAGAGCGGATCAGTCTGCTCGTAAGTGATCACGTAAGCCGTGTCGCCCAGAAATCTCACGGCCTTGATCTGTTCGCCGGCCGCGAATCCCTTGACCTTGCCGACAACTTCCATGTCATCGTTCAGAACGTAAAGGTAGTTCACATCCTTGCCCTTCACATGGGCAGTTGTGGCCACTCTGAAGCAGCCGTCCTCTTCGTCCATGGCGAACTGGTTCAGCACGTATCCCCTTACGGAACCTTCCTTCGTGAACCTGATCTTGCCTTTGCTTATCTCCGCCTTCACTATGTGAGTGCGCTGATCGGCGCCGCCCGTGTCGAAGCCGGCGAAATTCACACTGTAATCGGAGATGTAGATCGAACTGCCGCTGCAGTATACGTCGTCCGACGCTCCCAGAACGGCTCTTGTGTCAGCCTTGAGACTGCCTTTGCCTGAATCCACCTTCACCGATCCGATGACCGCGTAGGCGCGTCTCGCCGGATTCGGGAAGCAGCAGATGTGGTCAGCCGCCAGTTTTTCATAGTCCCCGTCCACGCCTGCAGAAGGAACGACTCTGCGTTCGCCGCTGTCCACATAGTCCGTGGTGATCAGATAAAGATAACCATCGGTGATCCTTGCGGATACGTAGTTGCCGCTCTGTCTGTACTTGCCTGTGAGTTCCGGGGCTTCCGGATCGGACACATCGTACACGCACACCGCAGTGTTCATGGTCTCTATAGGAGCATACTGATTCCCCGACTCTCTGAACTCATAGCCGACGATGACAAGTCTGTCACCGGTAAGGAACATGTCCTCCGCCGTGATGCCCATCTCCTCTTCGGTGATTGTCGCGGCGTCTGCAGCCTTGCCGTCCTTCACTCTGGCTATGATGATGTCGTAACCGAGACGCGAGGTGTAGTAAATATACTCGCCGTCGGTCTTGATGATATCCGCCTCGTCGACGCCGTCGACCTGCACATAGGTGTCAGAGCTCTGGGCGTCCTTGGCGGCCACGCCTGAATCTGACAGCTCGGCGTCCTCGGCCACAGGCCCATTGCCGCCCGGCGCCTGAATGCCGCTGCTGCCGCTGGCGTAGTACATCGGTCCGTCGTCCTCGATCTCGCTCAGCACTTTCTCGATCTGACCGTAGTCATCGAATACCTTCAGCTCTCCATCGCTGAATTCATCATTCCCCTTTGGAAAGCCGAAAACAAGTATGCCGATCACGACCGCCGCGCATACAGCGAAGGCGATCCCGGCCGCTATTCTCTTTTTCATCATGCTATTTGTCCTTTCCTTTCTCATCGAAGCAATAACCCGTGACAATAGCAATAATGATGACTGTTACGAATGATTCCCCACTTTATAACAAGTGAGCCGCGATTATGCACCAGATCGGCGGAACTATGAGCGCAGGAAGGAAGTTGACCGTCCTGCAGTCCTTGATTCCAAGTATGCCTATTCCCGACATGGCGATCAGGAATCCGCCGACTATGCCCAGCTCACACATCATCGTGTCTGTAATGAAATTGCCCAGAAGCAGAGTGAGTCCGTATATGCCCCCCTGCCAGCAGAAGAGCACCGCCGCCGCCAGGCACATCCCCGCGCCGTAAGTCGTCGCCAGGACCATGGCGGTTACCAGGTCCAGAGTGGCGTTTGTGAACAGGAACGTGTGATCCTGATAGAGGGCGCTCTGCACAGGACCCAGTATGGACAGTGTTCCGATGCAGAAAAGCAGGCATCCCGTTACGATGCCCTCGCCGAGCCTGCCTTTGCCTTCGCCTTCGACGTCCCCCTTGCGTGTGGTGATCCTGTCCACCCTCTCCTGAAGTTTCAGAAGCGTTCCGACGGCGCCGCCCAGAGCGAGGCTCACGATGAACAGCACCGGATACTGGCTGTTCGGCATGTTCTGTACAACAGCGTTTATTCCCAGTCCAAAAGCAGCCATTCCCATGGCTATGAACAGGGCTTCATTGATTCTCTCGCTTATTATCTTTTTGAAAAGTCCTCCAATGAGGCTGCCGACTATGATGGTGCCGACATTAACAAATGTGCCTATCACTTGTCCTTTTCTCCCGCGATTCTTCTGATACGCTTATATATTACGCAGCCCGCGAAAATCAGGCCTATGTATCCAAGTACTGTATATATCTTTCCGACGAGAGCCGCGAATGGCAGCAGTCCCAGCAGAAATGCCGCAACGCATACGCACGCCGCGAATATGCGGCTCTTTGCCGTCCCCTGCTCTACAAACTTCTCGCTGACCGTCCACAGCATGGCGCTGCAGGACGAGAAAATACCCATTATGAGTATTATGCTGAACACCGCGCCCAGCGAATAGGATATCTTCTTCGTAAGGAACAGCGTCGGCACATCCTGCACCGCAGTCTGCCCTATGTCAGTAAGCATGGCACAGTTCATCAGCAGTATGGCGGCCATCAGAGCTATTGTCCCTATAATCGCGCCCCAGAAAGCCTCCTCAGCGCTGCCTGCCGATCTGCCCAGAGCCGAATAGTATTTTGATCCTCCGCACAGATTATACGATATGTACAGAAGACCGGAGAGCCACGGAAGCGGTACGGGCTGCTTGGCCTCCATCGCCTCAGGATAATCATTTACAAAGGCAAGACCGCTCCAGTCCCTGAATAATGTCACCACACCGATAACCACAACAAAGGCTATTATGGCAGGTCCTATGAATGACACTACGCGGATGAACCTCTGAAAACCCGCTATATAGGCAATCAGCGCCGCGGCGGCCATTATGAGGGCTCCGACATAGTGGTTGAGCCCGTAGTACTCCTGAAGAGTCGCCCCCGCGCCGGAGATCAGTATGACCATTCCGGCGAACATACTGACAGGCAGAAACCAGTCGTAAAAGGTCCCGAGACGCTTTCCGCAAAAATAGCGGAAGTGGCTCTCGTCACCGTTCTCGTAACCCGCCTGGAGTATCATGGGACCAATAATCAGGAATCCCGCCAGGTTCATTGCTATCAGTATAACACTTGTGTATCCGTAGCTTGTGAAGAATTGGAGAATTTCCTGTCCTGTGGCGAATCCCGAGCCCATAACCCAGGCCACGTAGGCCCCCGCGATCTTTATGACTGTTCTTTTGCTGGTTCTCATATCTTTCATATTCTCACACAAGGTGATGATAACATAAGGGGGCTGAATCTTTCAAGAAATAACTGTTGACAAAACTTCCATGCCGCGTGTATACTTTCAATGTTGCGACATACGGAGGTCCGTGTGTCTATGAATCATGAAATAATTCGCCGATGCCTTTCGGCGCAGGCGTGCTCATAATCAGGCACGAAGGAGGTGTAACAATGGCAGTACCTAAGAGAAGAACTTCAAAAGCAAAGACTCATCAGAGGAAGGCAGCCAACATGAAGAAGAAGGCTCCGGGACTTTCAATTTGCCCGCAGTGCCACGAACCGAAGCTTCCTCACAGAGTTTGCCCTAACTGCAACTACTATGATGGCAAAGACATCATGGGAACTGAAGCGTAAGGAAACAAAAATTTGCAAGAAAAAAGAGCACCTTTCGGTGCTCTTTTTGTTATGTTTTTAGTCCGGCAGCTGCTCCAGGAGCTTCTCCGCGATCTGTACGGCGTTGGTGGCCGCGCCCTTGCGGATGTTGTCCGCGACGACCCAGATGTTGATGCCGTTGTCCACGGAGTAGTCCCTTCTGATCCTGCCCACGTAAACCTCATCCGTTCCCGCGGCGTCAAGGGCCAGCGGATAAACATTGTTCTCCACATCGTCCTGAACGATGAGTCCCGGGAACTGTCTGAAGCACTCGACCACATCCTCGAGTTCGAAAGGCTTTTCGAGTTCGATGTTGATGGATTCGCTGTGTGAATCGAAAACAGGCACGCGAACAGTAGTGGCAGTGACTTTGATGTCATCGTCGTGAAGGATCTTGTGTGTCTCGTTGATCATCTTCATCTCTTCCTTGGTGTACCCGTTCTCCAGGAACACGTCAATGTGCGGAAGGCAGTTGCCCGCGATCGGATGAGCATAAGCCTGCAGATCCTCGTTGTTTCCTGCCAGGCCGTTCTTAAGGTCGTTGATGCCTTTGACGCCCGAGCCTGATACAGCCTGGTAAGTCGAATATACTATCCTCTTGATTCCGTACTTGTCCTGGAGCGGTTTCAGTGCCACCATGGCCTGGATCGTCGAACAGTTCGGGTTGGCGATGATGCCCTTGTTCCAGGCGATGTCCTCAGGGTTTACCTCAGGCACCACCAGAGGAACGTCGTCATACATTCTCCACTGGCTGCTGTTGTCCACTACGGTGACTCCCTTCGAGGCCGCGATCGGCGCGAACTTTGCGCTGGTGCCGCCGCCTGCCGAGAACAGGGCGATGTCGATCGGTTTGTCGAATGAGTGCTCGGTAAGCTCTTCAACGACATATTCCTTGCCTTTGAATGTGAGCTTCTTGCCCGCCGACTTGGCTGACGCCATCATGTAAATGTTCTCGAAAGGGAAATCCCTCTCTTCAAGTACTTTCAGGAAAGTCGATCCTACGACTCCCGTTGCTCCTACTACTGCTATGTTTGGTTTTCTCTTCATTTACTCTTACTTTTACCTCTTTGTGTCAGTTTATTATTTCATCTTGCCCGTTACGATGGCCAGAGTATCTCTTGCTATCATCAGCTCCTCGTTGGTCGGGATGAGGATGAGCTTGACTCTTGAATCGTCTCTGGAGATGATCGTCTCTTTTCCTCTGATTCTGTTCTTTACGACGTCCAGCTTGATGCCCAGGTTGCCCAGGTCGTTGCAGATGATGTCTCTCATGCCGATGTCGTTCTCGCCTACGCCCGCTGTGAATACGATGGCGTCGCAGCCGTTCATCTCAGCGATGTAAGCTCCGATGTAGAATCTTACCTTGTGGGCGAATACCTTCAGGGCCAGCAGAGCTCTCTCGTTTCCTTCCTCAGCCGCTGCTTCAAGGTCTCTGAAGTCGCTGGATACTCCGGAGATGCCCAGAACGCCTGATTTCTTGTTCAGGATCTCATTGGCTACACCCTGATCCAGATTCTCGACCTGTCTCATGTAAGTTACGATGGCCGGGTCGATATCGCCTGATCTTGTTCCCATTACGAGTCCCTCAAGCGGAGTGAATCCCATTGAAGTGTCGATGCACTTGCCTCTCTTGATGGCCGATACTGACGCGCCGTTGCCCAGGTGGCAGGTGATCAGCTTCAGGTCGTCCAGGTTGACGTTCAGGATGTCTGCCGCTCTTTCCGCAACGTACTTGTGGGAAGTTCCGTGGAAGCCGTATCTTCTGATGCCGTGCTTTGTGTAGAACTCGTACGGAATCGCGTATATGTATGATTCAGGAGGCATTGTCTGGTGGAACGCCGTATCGAAAACGCCTACCATCGGAGTTCCCGGCATGAGTTCCTGACAGGCCGCGATACCGAGAAGGTTCGGTGGGTTGTGGAGCGGGGCCAGCGGAGTACACTCTTCCAGAGCCTTGATGACTTCGTCAGTGATGAGCACTGATCTGGCGAACTTCTCGCCCGCGTGCACTACTCTGTGACCTACTGCTCCGATTTCGCTCATGTCTTTTACAACGCCGTGATCAGCGTCCTGAATGGCGTCGAGAACATGACCGATCGCGTCCTTGTGGTTCTCCATAGGAACTTCCAGCACAAACTTGTCCATTCCTGTCTTCTCGTGAGTGATCACTGATCCGTCCATGCCGATTCTTTCGACGAGACCCTTGCACTCCAGCGTCTCATTCTGCATGTCGAGTACCTGATACTTCAGTGAAGAACTGCCGCAGTTGATAACTAATACTTTCATTATAGGTTTCCTCCTGTGATCATAGTCTGGTTTAAAATAACTGTGCGAAAGCGCACAAAATATTATACCACAAAAAACCGCTCTGTTGCCCCGCCGGGAGCATTTTTTATTCTATATACGGGCTTGTTACCCTGTCTGACGCGGAATAGATGTCCCTGCCGCAGAGAAGATTGTAAATATCCGCCGCCGTTTCGTCCAGTTTCAGCATCTGCCTGTCAACGCTGGCGAGTCCCTTCTCCTCTCTGTTCATGTTGGTCACGATGGCGAATTCGCTCTCCCTGCGCTCTCTCATGAACCTTCTGCCGGCCTCATTGGCTGCCAGGAGTCTTCCCGCTCCCGGCGTACCCGATATCAGCAGGTCAGCTTCCTTCCAGCTAAGCCCCACCAGTATGTTAGTCAAGGCCCGTCTGATGGTTGCGCCTGTATATCTCCTGGAAGTCAGTGCCGAGACCAGTCCGTCGGCATCCGATGCCGTCTTGATCTCGCGGATGATGCTGTTCTCAAGACCCTCTCCCACTCCGCAGATTCGGCTCAGGTCTTCAGGAGCGCTCCTGAGCACAGTGCCCTTCAGAAGCTGCAGATACTTATCAGATACAGCCTTCACATCTCCAAATGCAGCCTCGCCCGGAATGTACGAACTCACGTCGGCGCCCTCTCTTATCATATCTCTAATGGCTCCCGCTCCCGCGAAGGCCGAGTCGGTCGCCGAAGCATCGTCATACCCGCTTCCGTATCTCTTCACCGGCAGATCCTCTATCAAAGCGCCCTCTCCGCGCCAGTACGCGATGCGCTTCAGGTACTCGAGAGCCAGGATGTTGTTAGGCTCAAGCAAAAGCAGTCCGGCCTCTTCCCCGGCAATCTGTGATACAGCCAGCTCGTATGCCTTTGCGCCTGAAAGACCGTCCTTCATATAGGTGTTTCTGGCCTCGCTTATGGCCTCGTCCTCGGAAACAAGAACCCGGGCCAGCTCTCTCAGCCTGTCCGGATCCTCCGCCTCGCAGCCGAAGGATAAGCAGTCCGCGCCAAGCCTGACTAGCATGTCAACGGCTCCCGACGCGAACACAGACGCCCTGCTGCACGCGAAAACATAAGGCAGCTCGATTATGAGATCGGCGCCTCCCGGCGCCGTTACTGCTGCCTTTGCCCGGTCCCACTTACCCTGAACTGCCGGCTCGCCTCTCTGTGTGAAATCGCCGCTCATTACGGCAATCACACAGTCTGCGCCGGTCAGCTCACGGGTCCTGCATATGTGATAAGCGTGCCCGTTGTGGAATGGATTGTATTCAGCTGTTATACCTACGGTTTTCATATCTGCGATTCAGCATTTGCGCCTGTCAAAAAAATGTGCCAGAGCGTAAATCCCTGGCACATCCTATTTCTAAAGCTATTACTAGTCTTCGTCTTCTCCTTCAACCGGCATGTCCATATCCGGAAGCGGCTTTGAATACTCAGGCTGAGCGTCGGCGCTCAGCTGAGCCTTGTAGGCCATCTCCTGAAGCTCGCCTCTGTTGGCCGCCAGAGCAGCGTTTATCTCCTCGAACGCCTTCTCTATGCTGCCGAACATCTCGCCGAAGTAAATGGAGTTCAGGTGCTCCATCTTGCCCTGGAAATTGTAGAGTATGCCGTCGAGGTACTCATAGGTTCCGACCTTGAGCTGCTTGGCCGTCTCCTCTGTAACGTTCATCAGTTCATCGGCTCTCAGTTTTGACTGAACCGTGATGTCATTGCTCTCGACCAGATTCTCCGCCTGCTTCTGGGCGTCGGCTATAATCTGCTCGTACTGATTCTTCGCCTCGGTCATGATCCTCTCACGCTCATTCTTGATCCACTGAGCCTGCTGGATCTCGTCAGGAAGCTCTGATCTGATCTCTCTTACTATTTCGAGCAGCTCCTCCGAGTCAATCATGATCTTGCCTGTCAGCGGAAATCCTGCCGCTGTATCGACTATCTCTTCGATTTCTTCAAGTAATTCCAAAACTCTCATTCGTGTCCTCCCTGACAAAAAGTTTATCTGACCATTCTTTTAAGAATCTCATCCGGAACAAGTCCGTCTATGCAACCCCCGAGCGAGTAAACTTCTTTTATCATGCTCGAGCTTAAGAACGAATACTGCGGATCCGTCATCAGGAAGACTGTTTCAACGGATTCGTTGAACAGTCTGGCGTTCATCTGGGCCATCTGGATCTCATACTCGAAATCTGTCGTAGCTCTGAGTCCTCTTACGACCACGTCGAAGCCCTTCCTGTTGACATAATCAGCAAGCAGCCCGGAGAAATGGTCCACTTTGACGTTTTTCAGGTCTTTCAGCGCCGCTTTGAGCATGTCCTCCCTTTCCTCAAGGGAAAACATGGCCTCCTTCGCCGGATTCGAAATGACGCCGATCGTCAGCTCATCATACAGCTTCGCCGCCCTGCAGATAATGTTCATATGTCCCATCGTCAGAGGATCGAATGAGCCTGAATATAGAGCTTTTGTCTTCATAGAATTCCTCCTGCAGCTACTAAAAGATTCTAACATAGTTAATTTTATAAATCAACTATATATTGTTGTAAATCGAAAGCTTCACCACACCATATCGTCTTTCCTTGGTCCTGGTGAAACCGTGGAGAACCTCCGGAAGCTCCTCCTGTTTTCTGTGCTCCGCGACGATGATCCCATCCTCCGCCAGAATGCCTCCTTCAGAAATGAGTTCGAAGGCTTTCTCCGTGTATCCGGCATCGTAAGGAGGGTCAAGAAGTATTATGTCGAATGGCTCCTCGAGCCCGTCTTCTATCCTGCGGGCCAGGTTTTTGAGAACCTTGGTGTAGTCGCCGGCGGCCACTCTCGTGGGTTCCTCGATATTGCAGTGGTCTATGTTGGATCTTATGAGGTCAAGGCTCTTCCTGGACACGTCAGCGAAGACACAGTAGGACGCTCCCCTGCTCAGGGCTTCAATGCCCAGTCCCCCAGTCCCGGCGAAAAGGTCCAGAACCCTTGCTCCGTATATGTCGTTGGTGAGTATGCTGAAGAGAGCCTCCTTGGCTTTGTCCGTCGTAGGCCTCACATTGTAGTCGTCAGGAGAATTGAGCTTCCTGCCTTTGTATTTGCCCGCAATGACTCTCATTACTGCCCTCCTATAAATTCAGCGTCAGATCCTCGCCGAAGAGTTTCATGACTCTCCGCTTCAGCGGCTGGTTTTCCGGCTTCTCAAGGCGCGGATCGTCCTCCAGAATGGCCCTGGCTTCGTCTCTGGCGTCGTTGAGCACGCTCATGTGCCGCGCCATGTCGGCCAGTTTCATGTCCGGCAGGCCGTGCTGGCGTGTTCCGAATATCTCGCCCGGTCCTCTCAGTTTCAGGTCCTCCTCGGCTATGTAGAAACCGTCCGCGGACTCCTCCATGATCTTGCCGCGCTTTTCGGCCAGTTCAGACTGCCCCTCGATTATCAGGAAGCAGTAGGACTGCCACTGCCCTCTTCCTACTCTGCCTCTCAGCTGGTGCAGCTGGGCAAGTCCGAAGCGTTCGGCGTTCTCCACCACCATTACAGCGGCGTTCGGCACGTTGATGCCGACCTCTATTACCACAGTGGACACAAGCACGTCTATGTCCCCGGCGGAAAACCTCGCCATTATGTCATCCTTCTCGGACTGTTTCATGGCGCCGTGTATCATCTCAGTGCGTTCGAATCTCTTCGCCAGCTCCTCGTACACCTGGTTCACGGATCTTGCGTCCATGGCCTCAGATTCGTCTATGAGCGGCGTGACCACATAGGCCTGGCGCCCCTGCCTTATCTGCCTCTCCACGAAGTCGTAGCACTTCTCTCTTGCTCCGTCCCCCGTCAGGCATCTGGTTATTATAGGCACCCTTCCCGGCGGCATCTCATCGATGACCGAAACGTCCATGTCTCCGTAGAGAACGACGGCCAACGTTCGCGGTATCGGCGTCGCCGTCATTACCAGGACGTTGGGGAAATTGCCTTTGTCCTTGAGCTTTATTCTCTGGCTTACGCCAAATCTGTGCTGCTCGTCGGTTATGACCAGACCCAGATTGCTGAATACGACGTCCGGCTGTATTACCGCGTGGGTTCCTATGAGCACCTGCACGCTTCCGTCGGCCAGTCCCTCGAGGACCTGCCGCTTCTCAGAAGCCTTCATGCTTCCTGACAGGAATCCGGTCTTTATTCCAAAGGCATCAAAGTCCCGCTTCATTCCTTCGTAGTGCTGCCTTGCCAGTATCTCCGTAGGCGCCATCATGACGGCCTGGTATCCGCTTCCGACGGCTTTGTACATGGCTGTCTGGGCTACAACCGTCTTGCCCGAGCCAACGTCTCCCTGTATCAGTCTGTTCATGGGCCTTCCGGATATCAGATCCGCAGTGATCTCATCAACACAGCGCTCCTGCGCCTTTGTGAGAGGATACGGAAGAGACTTTATAAACTCCCTCTCGGAGCCGTCGTCTTCGAATCTTGTGCCCTCCCCGTCGTATTTCTCGTTCATCTTCGAGGCCATGAGCCCCGTTTCCAGAGTCATGAACTCGTCGAATACCAGCCTGTACTTGGCCTCCTGGTAGCTCTGCCTCTCCTGCGGGAAGTGTACGTTCCTGATGGCGTACTCCATGCCGCAAAGGTTGTTCCGCTTCACGGTTTCCTCGCTGAGTATGCTCTCGGCCTGCCCGTATAGTGGTTTTATCAGCTTCTGGAGACGCCTCATCTCCCTCTGGGTGATGCCGCTCGTAAGGGGATATATCGGGATTATGCCCGTCTGCATGTTTTCAGCTTTTTCGAACTGGGGATGGATGACCTGCTTGCGGTCCATGTTCTCAACAGGCTTTCCGAAGAAAGCGAGCCGGTCGCCGCGCTTTATTGTCTTTGCCAGATACGCCGCATTAAAAAATACAACCTCTATCGAGCCTGTATCGTCTGTTACGAGGATCCTCAGCACTCTGGACTTCTTGCCGCGGCTGAATCCTCCCGGTCTTATTGTGTCGACCTCGCCCCTGAAAAGAGCTGGCACTTCCAGCTCGAGGTCCGCTATGTTTACGGGTTGCTTCCTGTCCTCGTAGATACGGGGAAAGGTGAACATGAGGTCTTCAACAGTCTCTATGCCGAGCCGCGCAAAAGCCTCCGCCTTTCTCGGTCCAACGCCATTTAGTGTTGTGATACTGTCCTGAAGATTCATTTTACTCTGTGATTTCGATGTGTCTTCTCGCGATATCCTTGGACTGTACGCCCGTTACGACTATCTTCACGTGGTTAGGTCTCTCTCCCATCACCTTCTCCACATTGTCGTATATGTATTCGAGCATCTGCTTTGTGTATTTGCCGATGCCGGCGCCGAAGGCGATTACTACGTAGACGACAATGTCGGTGCCCTCTTCCTTCTGGTCGATGGTGTAGTCGGTTCCCTGGACGAGGCTTCTCATCTTGCCTTTGTAATTGCGCAGGAAAACCTTGCCGTCGCAGGTGTCGACGGCGTCCCTGATTATCTTCTCTATGACACTCCTGGTGAAGTGTATCTTTCCCAGATCTGTCTCTCTATCGAACATACATGGATTGTAACACAAAAACAGCGATAAAAAAACACCTGCGGTCCGCAGGTGTATTAGGCAGGTTTTACAGGGCACGCTCAACTTTGCCTGATCTGAGGCACTTTGTGCATACCTTGGCTCTTCTTACTGTTCCGTTGTCATTTATCCTGACGCTCTGAATATTAGCATTCCACTTTCTCTTAGTGTGTCTGTTTGAGTGGGATACGTTGTTACCGGAAACCTGACCTTTTCCGCAAATTTCGCACTTGTTTGACATCAGTCGCACCTCCTTGTTAATGGTATATCAATGCTTTCGCATAATTTCTTAGCCCGAACATTTGAGATTATAGCACAGCTGCAGTACCTATGCAAGAAAATATTTTCAGCCTTCCCACAGCACTACGCGGCCCTCTTTCCAGGTCTTCTGCATGTCTATGAGTCTCTGGTTCGAACTGCCCCGAAACTGCAGCGTCAGGTCCCTCTTCGACTGGACGTAAGGCCCGTCGATGAGGAGATCGCACATGCGCAGGAGTTCCTCCACCGCCTTGTTCTCAGCTGCCATCTTAAGAAGCTGCTCAAGCGTGTATCCGCTGTAAATTGTGATGCTTTTGCCTCTCTCCTTGACGCCTCTTCCCAGGGCCGCGAAGCCCTCAGGCTGGCACATAGGTTCCCCTCCGGAGAATGTGGCCCCCGCAAGGAGAGGGTTCTTATCGATTTCTTCAAGCAGTCTGTCGACTGTTACTTCTGTTCCGCCGGCGAAGTCGTGAGTCTCCGGATTGTGGCATCCGGGGCAATCGTGAGGACAGCCCTGGCAAAAGACTGCAAATCTAATACCCGGGCCGTCGACGATTGATTCTCTCATTATTCCGGCGATCCTGATGGATTCTGCCATTTTTTCTGCTCCTCTGCTGCGCTGTCCGCCTTACTGTTCGAGCTGTTCCATCTTCTCGTCTCCGAGGGAGTGCTTGACTCTGTCAGCTTCCTCGGCAGTCTTGGCGTCGTTCCAGTGATCCATGGTTCCTACCAGATAACCGGTGATACGTCTGATTCTCTCGAATCCAGTATCGCTGTCATCCTCGGTCCTGCCGCAGCATGGGCACTCGTTGTCGATGATGCCCGTGTAGCCGCATACAGGGTCCCTGTCAACAGGGTGGTTGATGGAGCCGTAGCCAACGCCGTTCTCCTTCATGCATCTTACTACCTGCTCGAAGGCGTCCAGATTCTTGGTAGGGTCGCCGTCCAGTTCGATGTAGCTGATGTGTCCCGCGTTGGTCAGAGTGTGATAAGGCGCTTCCAGCTTTATCTTCTCGAAGGCGTTGATGTTGAAGTATACAGGGATGTGGAAGGAGTTCGTGTAGTACTCTCTGTCCGTAACACCCTCGATCACTCCGTACTTGGCTCTGTCGATTCTTACGAATCTTCCGGAGAGGCCTTCCGCAGGCGTCGCCAGCAGCGTGTAGTTGAAGCCTGTCTTCTTGGACTCGTCATCAAGTCTCTTTCTCATGAAACCGATGATCTCCAGTCCCAGAGTCTGGGCCTCAGCGCTTTCGCCGTGGTGCGCGCCAATGAGGGCCTTCAGAGTCTCAGCCAGGCCGATGAAGCCTACGCTCAGGGTTCCGTGCTTAAGCACTTCGCCTACTGTATCGTCTTCCTTGAGCTTGTCGGAATCCATCCATACGCCCTGTCCCATGAGGAACGGGTAGTTTCTGACCTTCTTGCTCGCCTGGATCTTGTATCTCTCCATTAGCTGGTCGATGGCCAGATCGAGCTTGCGGCCCAATTCCTCGAAGAAGAAATCGATGTCCCCGTGGGCCTTGATGGCGATTCTAGGCAAGTTGATTGAAGTGAAACTCAGGTTTCCTCTTCCGCCTACAACCTGTCTGGTCGGATCGTAGACATTGCCTATTACTCTCGTTCTGCATCCCATGTAGGCGACCTCTGTGTTCGGATCTCCCTCCTTGTAGAACTGGAGGTTGAACGGCGCGTCGATGAACGCGAAGTTCGGGAAGAGTCTCTTGGCAGAGACCTTCATGGCCAGCTTGAACAGGTCGTAGTTAGGATCTTCAGGATTGTAGTTGATACCTTCCTTTACCTTGAAGATGCTTACCGGGAATATGGCTGTCTCGCCGTTTCCGAGGCCGGCTTCGATTGAAAGAAGGATGTTCTTGATTACCATTCTTCCTTCAGGTGAAGTGTCCGTGCCGAAGTTGATGGATGAGAAAGGAACCTGGGCTCCGGCTCTGGAGTGCATCGTATTCAGATTGTGAACAAATGCCTCCATTGCCTGGAACGTAGCCCTGTCAACTTCCTCGCTGGCGTACTTCGTGGCCTTCTTCTGGATGGTCGGGATGTACTTGGCGTCAATTATCTTCTCCAGGTACTGACTCTCGATATCCTTGTATCCGTTGTCATCCGCGAGTACAGGCCATACGTTGTACTCATCCATGATCTCCTTGCCGATGGCCTTGACCTTCTCAACTCCCTCCTCGATATCGAAGAGCAGGTTGAGCATCTTGCCGACGTTCGTCCAGTAGAGCTTCCTGTAAGTCTTGACTACGCCGTTGGCCATGCCGTAGTCAAAGTCAGGGATACTCTGTCCGCCGTGCTGGTCGTTCTGGTTCGACTGGATGGCGATACATGCCAGTGCTGAATAGCTCTGGATGTCGTTAGGCTCTCTCAGATGGCCGTGGCCGGTCGAAAAACCGCCCTTGAAGAGCTTTTCTATATCTATCTGACAGCAGGTGGTCGTAAGAGTCAGGAAGTCCATATCGTGGATATGGATGTCGCCCTCTCTGTGCGCCCTGGCGTGCTCAGGCTTGAGAACGAACATCTCATAGAACTGCTTCGCGCCCTCGGAACCGTACTTGAGCATGGTTCCCATGGCCGTGTCGCCGTCGATGTTGGCGTTCTCACGCTTTGTATCGTTGTCCTTGGCGTCTTTAAAGGTAAGGTCTTCATAGGTCTTCATGAGCCTGGTATTCATGTCTCTGACTCTCGTACGCTCGGCTCTGTAAAGAATGAATTCCTTGGCCGTTCTGGCGTGGCCGTTCTCAATAAGTACCTTTTCTACAGTATCCTGGATCTGTTCTACTGTAGGGATCTCGTTGTGGAGAACCTCTGTAAGGTAGAGTTCGACCTGTCTCGCCAGGTAATTGGACGTATCTCTGTCCTGACCTCCCAGAACTTCCGCTGCCTTATATATAGCATCTGATATTTTGGAGATGTCGAACTCGACAGTTCGACCGTCTCTCTTGATGATTTGCTTGATTTCGCTCATTTTCACTTCCTCACTATATCTTGTGGTCATTTTGACGTTCACGAGAAATTATACACAAAATATTCTACCCGTCAATAGAAAAATCATCAAAAAAACAAGAAAACTTCGAAATAATCGAAGTTAACTGTATCATGTTTTATGTTAAGGAATCGCGAAGCCTTTAGTACCAACGCACTGTTATTTTTTTCCTACCGCTTCGGCCTATCTGTAGATGGCAAAATATTCGTCTCTGAGCATGGACATTAGGTTCAGATCGTAGTATTTTCCGTCCTTGCAGGTGGCGTTTCGGGCAATTCCCTCGTCCACAAAGCCAAGTTTTCTGTACAGATCCCTCGCTCTGGTGTTGCCTGTGTAGTAATCCAGAGTCACTCTCTGCAGTCCGCGCTCCTCAAAGAGGTACTTCAGAAGCCCCAGCAGGGCCTCAGATCCTATGCCGGACCCCCTCCTTTCGCCGCCTACGTATATCTTGGTGACGTCCAGGGACTTTGAATGCTCGTCGATTCTTGTGATTATAATCCTTCCAAGAGGCTCCCCGCTGTCTTTTTCCGTGATCGTAAGGTCCAGAACCCCTGTGTTGTTCCTGAATTCGAACCCTTCGGTAACAACATCCTCATATGTCCTGCCGGCGTCCAGGGAAAAGTACTTTGTCATGTCCGGGTCCACTTCCCATCTCGCGAAGTACTCATAGTCGCTGAACACTACGTCTCTTATTACCAGATTCTCTGTTTCTATGTTTACACTCATTTTTCGCCTTCCCTTCACGCAATATTAAAATTTGAGAAGATTTTTCCTGTATAATGCTTTGTGTGATATCATTATATTGACAACTTATGACATGCACAAGGAGAAATATTTCATGAAAAGAGTTCTTTTCCTGATCATATCATTTATATTCGCAATATCCTTCACCCTTTCGGCCTGCAGCGATCCCGACAGAAAAAGCGAGCTGCGGGAATTCCTCAGTTCCAACGCGGACGCCTACAGCAACGCTTTCACCGAACCGGAGTGTGACTTCAGCGTTTTCAGCGACTACATGAAGACGTGGGCTGAAGCCAACAGCGTGGAGGTTGCCTTTGCGGGAGAACACTCCATGGTCCTCAAAAACAAGGCGACGAGCGGATTCAAGGATGAACCGGAATGCGTTCTCCTGTGCGTTTTCAATTCCAAGGATGCGACCGCCGGCAAGTCCGCCATCGCAACAGGCATGACTGCACTCATCGGTCCGCCTGAACACGGCGACATCTCCCTGGCAATATCCGAGCGCTCGGGAGCTGAGCTCGTAGGCGTAAAGGAACTTCCGTCCAAGTATCTTAAGAGCGACGGACTCATCAGCCTCTACACGGGCGGCAGCGACAACATCCTGACCTCGGGACCTGTGACAGCTTCATGCAAATTCCACAATTCCGGCAAAACCAAGGAATCGGCCTATGCCCAGGCCTTCGAGATCACCATGTCCATGCCTGAATACACAGATCCTTTCGATTTCGTCAAAGGCAAGAGCTACCCTAACCCGATCAATACGATCGGCAGCTTTCTGGCGTCCAACAAGAGCTCAGGCAGGCTCTTCGACATAGTCTCATTCACAAGCGAAGCCCACAAAGGCTACACGCCGTATTACGCAAAGGCAGTCGTAGTTGTTGACTCCAACAATATAGAAAGTTTCAAATCAAGATTCGAGAAGTCCTACAGCACCATCGAAGGAAAATTCGAGAAACTGGAGGCTGAATTCGAATACACAATGGAAGAAACCGACATGCCGGGAAAGGTTCTCAATGACGACGTGGCCGACAACCTCATCAGCCTGATGTACACTCTCAACACGGGCGTCTGCCAGCAGGACGAGGAATCCGGCATAATTTACTCTGCTTCGTATATCAAATCCATAACCGCGAAAAAAGGGAATCTTGACATCTCCGTAGGTATAAGAGCACGCGGCGAAAGTTATCTGGACAGCCTTTTGGCGGAATACGAGACAACCGCGGGACTCTGCAGCACCCAGTATGACTTCACCAAGGGCGGATGGCTCTGGTCTTCGGATGAAAAAAGCAGCCTGGTAAAATTCTTTACCGGCTGCGTTCCTCAGCAGAATCAGGCCGAAAGCGCCGTGAGTCTCAGGTCCTATGAGAATGACTACATCGCGGCGTCTCTCCCTAAACAGAACATGATCATCTACACTTTCGAGAAAGGCGACAGGAAGACGGCTCTCGACAACATCATCAATTACCTGGATCCTTCCGTACAGAAGCAGTAGCCTGTCAGTCTTCTATTCTCTCTATGTCAGCTCCAAGAGCTTTCAGTTTATCCACGAAGTGTTCGTATCCCCTGTCTATGTGATAGATCTGGGATACTTCTGTTGTGCCCTCGGCAACGAGGCCTGTCAGCACGACTGAGGCGCCCGCTCTAAGGTCAGTGGCTATTACAGGCGCGCCCTGGAGCTCTCTTCCTCCAGGAATGATCGCGCACTTTCCTTCCGTTCTTATATTGGCTCCCATGCGGTTGAACTCGGCGACGTGCATGAATCTGTTCTCGAATACAGTCTCCATTACGACGCTCGGTCCCTTGGCCACTGTCAGCAGTGCCATGAACGGCGACTGCATGTCAGTCGGGAATCCCGGATACGGCAGTGTCTTGATGTCCGTGGAAACGATGGTGTTCTGGCTTCCGTCGACGATCACTCCCTCATCCGTCATCTCTATTACGACGCCGCACTCTCTGAGCTTGGCTATTACGGCCTTCAGATGGTCAGGAAGCATGTTCTTCACGAGAACGCGTCCCTTCGTTATGGCCGCGCCAACCATGAATGTTCCCGCCTCTATTCTGTCAGGAATAACGTGGTGGGATACTCCGTGGAGTCTCTCAACTCCTTCTATCTTTACTGTGTCCGTTCCGGCGCCCTTGATTCTGGCTCCCATCTTGTTCAGATAGTTTGCCAGATCCACGATCTCAGGCTCCTGGGCGGCGTTTTCGAGTATGGTCGTTCCCTCGGCGAGAGATGCGGCCATTATTATTACCTCTGTAGCTCCTACACTCGGGAAGTCCAGGTAAATGGTCGCGCCTTTGAGCTTGTCTGCCTTTGCGTCGACTATCCCCTTGGCCAGCGACTGCTCGTTTATCTCCGCGCCCAGAGCTCTCAGCCCCTTCAGGTGCAGTTCGATAGGTCTCTCGCCTATTGCGCATCCGCCCGGCAGATGAATGAGGGCTCTGCCGCTTCTCAGAAGCAGCGCTCCGAGCACCAGAATCGACGCTCTCATCATCTTGACCAGCTCGAAAGGAGCCTCATATTTGATGTCTCCCTCAGCTCTTACTTTGACCACATTGTTGTCCAGATCGGTCTCGACCTTGGCGCCCAGGCTTGTGAGCAGCTCGCTCATGACCTCCACGTCCCTGAGAGCCGGAGCGTCCTTGATAACGCACTCTTCTTCGGTCAGAAGCGTCGCCGCCAGAATCGGCAGCACCGCGTTCTTTGATCCGCTTATCTTGACCTCTCCGTGAAGAGGACCGCTTTTTCTTACCACTAATTTAGCCACGTCTTATCTCCTTACGTAAAAAAAGGGCAAAATGAATTGCACCTTTTCTTTTCTCTATGCTATTGCCGGACTACAGTTCCTGAAGCTCCTTTACGCACTTGGCGCAAACATTCTTGCCGTGAATCTGCTTGACTCCGTCGGAACTGCCGCAGAAAATGCAAGCCGGCTGATACTTCTTCAGCATGATGGACTCACCATCTACGTAGATTTCCAGCGGGTCCCTGATGTCGATATTCAGGGTCCTTCTAAGTTCGATAGGAAGAACTATCCTTCCCAGTTCGTCAACTTTCCTTACTATTCCTGTTGCTTTCATATGTGAACTCCTTTCGGTGAATTTTCCCTATTTATCATTCGACATCATGCCTTTTATGGATGCCGCGGATTTTACTATGCTGGCGATGGCTGAAACCGTTGTCTGGTTTCCCTTCACCGCGTCAGAAAGGTCTGATACGGTGCCCGATACATTGGTGATAATGTTGTTTACGTCCTGGCTTCGCTCGGAAGCGATCGATGAAACAACCTCAAAATCTTCCAGTATCTTGTTTGTGTGGTTAAGTGTGACCAGCAGCTTTCTGATCATAACTATCGCGTAGATGATCAATATTATGAGAGCTATCAGCACAAGCACTATAAGCGTTGTCTTAAGATCTAATGTTACACTCATGATATTTTCCTCGCTTCCTGTGTTGCTATTATTACACAATTTGGAAATATTTTCAACTAGTTTTTTTCGTAAATTTTCATGATTTCAGGGGTGTAATTGCCCTCTTCATCATATACGAAAAGCTCGTCCAGAAATGTCAGTTCCCTGCCGCCGCCCTTCACGCAATGGACCAGAACTATGTTCGGTTTCGTGTCTTTTTTCGGCGCTACGAACCGGATATCCTTCGGCTCCAGTGAGTGCTTTCTGCAAAAGCAGAATACGTCGACAAGTCTCGAAGGTCTGTGCACCAGGAAGAAGTGCCCCCTGTCCTTCAGCAGAAAAGCCGCGGCCTCCGCGAACTCATCCATGCCCGCCGTCGTCTCCTGGCGTGAGATGAATCTGCTGTCCCCGTCGTTCACAAGGCCGGCGCCCTTAGCCACGTAAGGCGGATTGGATATGACCGCGTCCGCCGTTCCTCTGAGCTCCGGATGTTCCGCCGCAAGCTTTGCCGCGTCGCACTGAATGAACGTCATCCTGTCCTCAAGGCTGTTCATGGCGCAGCTTCTTCGGGCGAGTTCGACTGCCTTTGCCTGAACGTCGATTCCCGTAATGCCGCACTTTTCATTTTTGTGGCTCACGATGAAGGCCGCCGCGCCGTTTCCCGTACCGAGATCCACGACGTCTCCGGCGTCCGGGCAAATACCGCACGCGAAGCCGGCCAGCAGCACCGCGTCGATGCCGAATCTGAATCCGTCCTCGCTCTGCAAAAGCTTCAGCCCTCCGAAGCCGATGTCTTCCAGACTCTCCATGGCGCCCACCATCAGTCCTTGAGCAGCTTCTCGATCTCCTTGATCTGTTCAGGATCGAGACCCGTGTATTCGTCTTCTTTGCGATCTTTGGACTTGCCGTTGTTCTTTCTGTTCTTCTTGCCGAGGCGCTTAATCTCATCCTTGCCGTAGGAGTAAAATTCGGTACTCAGTTTTTCCTCGTTCTCGTTCTCTTCCGACGCCTCCTCCAGGACCAGTCTCGTTCTGACCAGATTCTCCAGAATGTTGACGTCGGTCACCACGGCTATGCCGTCAGGAGTCTTCACGCGCTCGCCCACGTTCGGCATGCCCTTTTTGAGCTCATTGTATATGTCGTTCTCGTACTTGAGGCAGCACATGAGTCTGCCGCAGATGCCCGAGATCTTTGTAGGGTTGAGTGACAGGTTCTGGACCTTGGCCATCTTGATGGAGACAGGCTCGAAGTCTCTGAGCCAGGTGTTGCAGCACAGTCCCCTGCCGCAGCTTCCGACTCCGCCTATCATCTTGGCTTCGTCCCTGACGCCGATCTGCCTGAGTTCTATCCTCATGCGGAACACTGACGCCAGATCCTTGACCAGTTCCCTGAAGTCCACTCTGCCGTCGGCGGTGAAATAGAATACGACCTTGCTGTTGTCGAAGGTGTATTCCACGTCGATGAGTTTCATCTCGAGACCGTGTGCCTCGATCTTCTCCTGGCAGATACGCAGAGCCTCGTCCTTCTTGGCCAGGTTCTCAGCGCACTTCTGCCTGTCGGCGTCCGTCGCGATCCTGATTATGCCCTTGAGAGGAGCCACAAGCTCCGACTCGTCGACGCTGGTCCTCTCTCTGCAAATGGTCCCGAACTCCAGGCCCCTCGCCGTCTCAACTATAACATTGTCTCCGATGCTCACTTCATTTTCGCCCGGAGCGAAGTAGTACATCTTGCCTACATCTTTGAATTTAACGCCTACAACGTCTGTCATATCGTTCCTTTCCTGTTATCCTGTGATCGCCAGCAGGAGTTCCTTCATGGCGTACTCCGCCGACATCTTTCTCTTAAGCCTCAGTCTGGCTTCTTCTATGTGATCCACATATCCGCAGATATCTTCAATTTTATATGAGCGCACCTCAGCGCCATTCTCCACTGCCAGGTCTCTGTATATTCTCTCCATGGAGTCCAGAAGCAGCCAGGCCTTTTCCCTGTCTCTCACGTAATCGCCGGCTTCCCGCACTATCTCATGGAACCTGCATCCTTTCAGAGCCATACCGATGAGCCTGCGCGCCTCTTCGTCCTCCACCGTCTCAGGCTGAACGTCGATCCTGAACTTGACGCATCTTGAGAGTATCGTCGGCGCCAGGTTCTCCATGTTGTCCGAAAGGAGAACAATGAGAGCGTCACCCGGCGGTTCCTCCAGAGTCTTCAGCAGACTGTTCTGGGCCTTGGGAGTCATGGTGTCGCTGTCGCAGATGACCATGATGTTGCGCTCCCCTATGGGTCTCACCTTGATCTTCTCCTGAAGGGACTCGATGGCGGCGTCCTTGACCGACATGCCGTCCTTCCTGAAGTAGGTTATGTCCTCGTGGTTGCCGTGGTCGACCTTGTCGCAGATGCTGCACATGCCGCAGTTCTCTCCCAGGTCCTTCGGGCACAGCACTCCCTTGATGAATCCCCGCGCAAAGGCTTCCTTATCCATGTCGGAGGGCCCTTCAAAAATATACGCGTGGGATATTCTCTTCTCCCGGACTATCCTCTCCAGCCTCTCCTTCAGTCTTGAGTTTTCTCTGCCTGTATCAAGTATCATGATGTGTGTGTCAGCGTTCCATGAGTCCTTCCACTCTGAGGGAGATCTCCTCGGCGATCTCCTGAATCGTTCCGGAGGCGTCGACGCCAAGGATCCTGCCCGGATACATTTCCTCCAGCTTCAGGTATCCTTCATATACCTTCCTGTGAAATTCATCGGAGGCCTGCTCTATCCTGTCGTGCTCGCGTCCGGCTATCCTGCCGCTCCCCTTCTCCGGATCGAGTTTGAGCAGTATGGTCAGGTCCGGCATGCAGTCGTCGACCGCGTAGGTGTTTATTACGCCCACAGCGTCGCCCAGACCTCTTCCGTAGGCCTGATATGCGATGCTGGAATCGACGAATCTGTCGCATATGACGACCTTGCCTTCCTCGAGGGCCGGCTTTATGAGCTGGCGCACAAGCTGAGCCCTTGCCGCAGCGTAAAGAAAGGCCTCCGTCATGTCGTCCATCTCGCTGTTTGCAGGATCGAGTATCAGCTCCCTTATCTTCTCGCTGATCTCAGTTCCTCCCGGCTCCCTGGTCAGCACGACGTCGTATCCCTTGGCGGTCAGGCTGTCCCTGAGTATGCCTATCTGAGTGGATTTGCCGGATCCGTCTCCGCCTTCAAATGTAATGAAAAATCCTCTGTTCACTGGTTCTCTCTCTCTTTACCTCTGCTCCTGCCGCTGCGCCTTCTCCGCCTGCTTCTGTCAGGAGTCCTGCTCCTGTTTTTGCTTTTGCTTCTGCTTCTGTCCTTTCGGCTGCTCTTGGCCGCCGCCGCGCGCCTTCTGCGTCTTTCCACAGCGCTGCGCTCAGCCTCTATCTCGCTCCGCGTCGGCATTTCATCCATCAGCTTGTCGATGATGTACAGCAAAAACAGGGCAAACGGTATTACTATTAATATGAGAAACGCTATCTTAAGTATCGTCATCTTATTCCTCGTTACCGGTTCTGAATAACTAAATTATTATATCATAAAACCGCCGTCTGTGCGGGCCAATAAAGGGCACAAAAAAAGAAATAAGCGGCAAC
>DBYH01000010.1 GCA_002310095.1 Firmicutes bacterium UBA1191
GCTCTTAAGGTCATCGAGGTCATGACAAGGGACGACTTCCCTGCGAAGGCGCTGCACATAGCGGACGTGCTGGGAAAAGGCTTCAAGGCAATGCAGGAGAAGTATCCATGCATCGGCGACGTGAGAGGAACGGGAGCCATGATGGGCATCGAGTTCGTAAAGGACCGCGACACAAAGGCTCCTGACGCTGAGATCGTAGGAAAGATCGTACAGAACGCCATGAACAAGGGCCTGATGCTCGAGGCTGCGGGAACCTACAACAACGTAATAAGGATCCTGTGTCCGCTGGTAGCGACGGACGAGCAGCTGGCGGCAGGTCTTGAGATCTTCGAGGCGGCTCTGGCCGAAGCTGTATAAACTGCAGAACATTTAATTGTTAATTTCCCCATCAAAAAGGAGAAAAATTAATGCAAGAAAGACATGAACTACAAAAATCCCTCAACATGAAGGATATTCTGGCACTGGCATTCGGTACAATGATAGGCTGGGGCTGGATCATGCTCGCCGGATCCTGGGTAGGCAACGGAGGTTCGCTGGGTGCGATGATCGCATTCGGACTGGGCGGCCTGATGGCTATTTTTGTCGGACTGACCTATGCGGAGCTGACACCGATGCTGCCTCTGTCAGGCGGAGAACTCGTATTCTCATACAGGGCGATGGGATATAACGCGTCCTGGTTTACAGGATGGATGATTGCGCTGGCGTACCTCGGCGTAGCTGCCTGGGAAGGCCCGGCTCTTTCCAATGCCATCAACTTCCTGTTTGCGGGAGTGCTGCCTCAGGGAGCGACATTGTGGACCTTTGCAGGATCTGACGTAACGACTACATTCCTGATAATTGCGGCTATCGGCGCGGTTGTCATGACAGTCGTTAACTACAGAGGCGCAAAGGCGTCCGCTATATTCCAGACCGTTGCGACAGTCGCGATGGCTATCGGCGGAATCTCATTCGCCATCTGCGGCACGGCTACCGGTTCCATTGAACACTTTATTCCGCTCTTTACCAACGGTAAAGGCTTCGTAGCCGTTATGCTGGCCGTACCTGCGATGTTCGTAGGATTCGACGTTATTCCGCAGGCTGCCGAGGAAATGAACATTCCTCTGGGCAAGATCGGAAGAGTTATGATCATATCCATATGCATGGCAGCGTTCTGGTACTGCCTGATGATCTTCGCGGTTGCTATTTCAACACCGGGAGACGTGCTCAATGGATTCAACAATGACCCTGCGGCTGTTCCGGTAGCGAACTGCTTCGCGTGGTGCATGAACAATCCGTTATTCGGTAAACTAATGATCATCGCGGCGATGTGCGGAATACTGACCTCATGGAATGGATTCGTTGTCGGCGCTTCACGTGTCATCTTCGCAATGGCAAGAGCGAAGATGCTGCCTGAAATCTTTGCGAAGGTTCACCCGAAGTATGGCTCACCGACAGCGGCTGTACTGCTCGTTGGTATCATCACAATTATTTCACCTTGCGCCGGAAGATCCGCCCTTGTATGGTTCGTTGACGCTGCCGCGTTCGGAACTGTAGTTGCGTACTTCATGGTATCGCTCTCATTCTTCATACTGAGGAATAAGGAGCCTGAGCTCACAAGACCATTCCGCACACCGGCCGGTCCTGTTATCGGAGCGCTGGCGATGCTGGTAGCCCTGTTCTTCTTCTGGCTGTATCTGCCGGGACTGGGCAGCCCGTCACCATTGACTGGTCCTGAATGGATGTTTGTCGGCGGATGGATCATCCTCGGAATCATCTTCTTCATTGCCAATAAGGCTGGAAAGAACGGTAAGACAAGGAAGGAAGAGACAGAATATCTCATGTTCGGTCACCAGTATCTGAGGTCATTTGCGAAGGATTACATCGCACAGCACCGCGAAATCGAACAAGAACACGATTTCTAAGAGACCGTAACAATTGGGACACATTAAACAACAATGGGCGTTGCGTAAGCAACGCCCATTCTGCTGTTTGCGTAGAAGATCTTAAAAAAGCGGAAACAAAACGAGACAATGTTTCTGGTTTGTCGTTTGGCGATGGGGTACTTCTTCTCGTCTGCTTTGCTGACTATTTCCTTTGCGAATTTGGACTTTTCAACATTAGCATCGGCGTTCTTTCCTATATTCTTGGTGGCATCTTCGACCTTATTAACAATAGCACGAAGTTCTTTTGCAAGGTCTTTGTCAGTAGCCTTTCCGAGAAGTTGCTTGAAGTAGTCAACTATCTTCTTGATTACGGCAGGCTGATTGCTTGCAAGACGCTTGATGAACTTGTCGTCCATTCCGTAGACGTAACGCCCGGCTTTTTTTAAGCAAAGGCGCCACCCATTAAGTGGGTGACGCCTTTTTCAGTAATTGTGAATTATCGTCTATCTCAGCCGTTCGCCGCGATGCCCATGACGACGCCTGCGATGCCCATGAAAATGCAGAACAGTATTGTTACTACGATCAATATTATTTTTGTTGTTTTCTTCATCTCCGGTCATCCTTTCAGAATGCGCTTTTAAGACATTTATTGTGCAATCAGTATAGCACATAAAAGCTGTGTATTCTATGAGAACATATGGTAAACTGAAGGGGCAGAGAGCGAGGTAGAGAAATGAAAGCCGTATTTCTGGACTGCATAGATATAAACGCAGGTGACCTGTCCTGGGAGCCTGTTGAAAAGCTGTGTGAGTTTACACATTTTCTGACATCCACCGCAGATGAAGCAAAGAGCAGACTGGCGGGAATGGATGCTGTTTTTGTCGATTCATTTCCAATCGGCGGTGATCTAATGGCTGCGAATCCTCAGCTGAAATACATAGGAATTGCCGCCACAGGGTTTAATCACATAGATCTCGATACCGCTAAGGAACTGGGTGTTGCAGTGACCAACATTCCTGCATATTCCACAGACGCAGTGGCTCAGCATGCGGCTGCCCTGCTTTTGCAAATCACCAATTATCCGGGAACTTATGTGGACAACGATACGACTCCGCCGATACTCCTGAACGGCAAGACCATTGGAATAATAGGATACGGCAATATCGGCAGGAAGTTCGGAGAAATTGCTGAAGCGCTTGGCATGGAGGTCATTCCGTACAGTAAAGACCCGGAGAGGGCGGTGAAGGCTGACGTGGTATCCCTGAACTGTCCGCTGACCGAAGAAAACAAGGGAATGGTGAACATGGAGTTCATCAGCAGAATGAAGGACGGCGCCATTCTCATAAACACAGCAAGGGGAGGCCTTGTTGACGAGGAAGCGCTGGCCGAAGCCCTTAAGAGCGGCAAACTCATGGCTGCAGGGCTGGACGTGCTGGCTCAGGAACCGCCTGATAAATCATGTCCGCTGCTCGGACTTGATAACTGCGTGATAACACCGCATATCGCCTTCACACCGAAGGAAACGCGGGAGAAGATAATAGATTTACTGGCCGCTAACCTCAGGTCATTCATTGAGGGCGGCACTGAAAACAGACTGGTTTGACCCCCATTAAACGGAGGACGATATGGCAGATAAATACGTAATGGCCCTTGATCAGGGCACAACAAGTTCAAGATGCATCATATATGACAAAAAAGGTGAGCAGATCAGCGTATCCCAGAAGGAATTCACACAGATATTCCCTCAGGCCGGATGGGTCGAGCATGATCCTGTGGAGATATGGATGACGCAGCACTTCGTCGCTGTAAACGCCATGCAGAAGGCAGGGCTCACTGCCGAAGACATCGATTCCATCGGCATCACCAACCAGAGAGAGACGACGGTGGTCTGGGACAAAAGCACGGGAGAGCCTGTGTACAACGCCATAGTGTGGCAGTGCCGCAGGACGGCTGCCTTTTGCGATGAACTGAAAGCGGAAGGGCTTGACGAGAAGTACAGAGCCAAGACCGGACTGCTCATTGACCCATATTTCAGCGGAACGAAGCTCAGATGGATACTTGACAACGTGGAAGGGGCCAGGGAGAGAGCCGAAAAGGGCGAACTGCTCTTTGGAACAATTGAAACCTGGCTCATCTGGAAGCTGACAGGGGGACGCGTCCACGTCACGGACTACTCCAACGCCTCCAGAACAATGATGTTCAACATACACAAACTGTGCTGGGACGACGAGATCCTGGCGAGACTTGACATACCAAAGTGCATGCTGCCTGAGCCTATGCCGTCCAGCTGCGTTTACGGGGAGACAGAAGAGAGCCTCTTCGGAGGAAAGATCAAGATAGCGGGAGCGGCCGGCGACCAGCAGGCGGCCCTGTTCGGACAGACATGCTTCAAGGCCGGCGAGGCCAAGAATACCTATGGAACGGGCGGATTCGTCCTGATGAATACAGGAGAGACTCCGGTTAAGTCATCCAACGGTCTTCTGACGACCATCGCCTGGGGAGTGGGGGACAAAGTCTGCTACGCCCTGGAAGGCTCTGTTTTTGTCTCTGGCGCGCTTATTCAGTGGCTCAGGGATGAACTGGACATGATCGACAACGCAGCTCAGACGGAAGATATGGCCATGAAGGTGGAGGATACGGCGGGATGCTATATAGTACCGGCTTTCACGGGACTTGGAGCGCCTTACTGGGACCCTTACGCCAGAGGAACCATGTTCGGACTCACGAGAGGCGTCAACAAGAACCACATAGCCCGCGCGGCCCTGGAATCCATGGCTTACCAGACCTATGATCTGCTCAAGGCAATGTCTGAGGATCTGGGAAGGGATATGGCGGTTCTCAAAGTCGACGGAGGTGCGTCAGCGAACAACTTCCTGCTCCAGTTCCAGGCGGATATGCTGGGGGCTGAAGTATGCCGTCCGGTATGCATAGAGACGACATCTCTTGGGGCCGCGTATCTGGCAGGTCTGGCCACAGGTTACTGGAAGTCCGAAGAGGATGTTCTGAGCAACTGGCAGATCGACAGAGTGTTCCTCCAGAAGATGGGTGAAGAAGAGCGAAGGAAGCTGCTTGACGGCTGGCACGAGGCGGTTCGGAGAACTTTGTCAGGTTTTTAACATTTTTTCTATGCTCTAACGCATTATTGCTTGAAAATCTGCAATTACACTCATATAATAGGTTTGTAAGACTATGTGTCTAAGGGAGAGTGAATTGGAAGAAAAAATCAGGGCTATTTTAAGAGAGCAGGTTGATCCCGTTTTGCAGGCGCATTTCGGTGGTTCGAGTCTCTCGAAATATGAGGACGGAGTCGCCTATGTAAAGCTTACAGGCGCTTGCGCCCAGTGTCCGTCCGCCCAGGAAACTCTCGAGAGCGTAGTTAAGGATTTTGTAATGGGAGGATGTCCGGAAGTGAAGGACGTGGTACTTGATACTTCAGTAAGTGAAGACCTCCTCGATCTCGCCAGAAAGATCCTGAACGGTGAGATGAAAGACGATTAAACAGGCAGTATTTTTGTGCTGCCTTTTAATATATAAGCCATAATCAGTTCACAATGTCCGCGGACAATTCTGCCTGCGGAAGTAAAGCGATAAGAAGGAGTGATTTTATTATGTTAATGACAGGCGAACAGTACATTGAAAGCTTAAGAAAACTGAACACCAGAGTTTACATGTTCGGTGAAAAGGTCGACAACTGGGTAGATCACCCAATCATCAGACCTTCGATCAACTGCGTTAAGGTCACTTATGATCTGGCTCAGGATCCTGAGTACAAAGACCTTATGACGGTCAAGTCAAATCTTACAGGCGAGACTGTAAACAGATTTGCTCATCTTCACCAGAGCACTGAAGACCTGAAGAACAAAGTAAAGATGCAGAGACTGTGCGGACAGAAGACAGGTTCATGCTTCCAGAGATGCGTAGGCATGGACGCTTTCAACGCCATGTTCTCATCAACTTATGAAATCGATAAGAAATACGGCACCAACTACCATGAGAACTTCAAGAACTTCCTGATTCAGGTTCAGCAGAACGACTGGGTAGTAGACGGTGCCATGACAGACCCTAAGGGCGACAGAGGACTCGCACCTCACGCTCAGAGAGACAAGGATCTGTTCGTAAGAATCAAAGAGAGAAGAGAAGACGGAATCGTAGTATGCGGCGCCAAGTGCCACCAGACCGGTTCCATCAACTCACACTGGCACATCGTAATGCCTACTCAGGCAATGAGAGAAGAGGATGCCGACTACGCTGTAGCATTCGCCTGCCCATCAGACGCGGACGGAATGTACATGGTATACGGCAGACAGTCCTGCGATACCAGAAAGCTGGAAGAGGGAGCTGACATCGACCTCGGTAACGCTCAGTTCGGCGGACAGGAAGCACTCGTAGTATTCGATGATGTATTCATTCCTAACGAGTACATATTCCTGGCAGGCGAGTATGAATTCGCAGGCATGGTTGTAGAGAGATTCGCGGGATACCACAGACAGTCATACGGCGGTTGCAAGGTCGGCGTAGGTGACGTTCTCATCGGCGCTGCTGCTCTGGCTGCCGAGTACAACGGCGCTCAGAAGGCTTCACACGTTAAGGACAAGCTCATCGAAATGACTCATCTGAACGAGACTCTGTATTGCTGCGGTATCGCGTGCTCGACAGAAGGATATCCTACAGAGGCAGGCAACTATCAGATCGACCTGCTCCTGGCCAACGTCTGCAAGCAGAACATTACGAGATTCCCATATGAGATCGTAAGACTGGCAGAGGATATCGCCGGCGGCCTCATGGTAACGATGCCTTCACAGAAAGACTTCGATTCCGACCTGGCTGTAGGCAGAAACGGCGAGACGATCGGCGAGATCTGCAACAAGTTCTACGCAGCGGCTCCGTCATGCACTACTGAACAGCGTATGAGAGTCCTTAGACTGATCGAGAACCTGTGCCTCGGCGCGGCGGCAGTCGGCTACAGAACTGAGTCAATGCACGGCGCAGGATCACCTCAGGCTCAGAGAATCATGATTCAGAGACAGGGCAACATCGAAGGCAAGAAGGCTCTTGCAAAGGCAATAGCAGGCATTAAGGAATAATCCTGTATCTGACACATCAGAATAGACAGTGTATCGAAGAGGCCGCTTGGCAGTCCCGGGCGGCCTCAGTTTTTAAGAAGGAAAGTTAAGAATTTAACATGAAATGCGGAGTCAAGTTCTGCGGCGGGTGCAATCCTCACTACCAGAGAGGGGACGCGTTCAGAAGGATACAGGCGGACATGCCGGAAATCGAATTTGAATATGCCGAAGAGGGAACAGACTACGATCACCTCCTGGTCATCGGAGGATGCACTGCGTGCTGTCCTATTATCGACCAGTACACTGTCAATGGCGATGTTTTAAAAATGTGGTCCGAAGACCACGTCGATATTATAGAAGAGAAACTGGAGGAAAAACTTAAATGAGAAACTGGAAAGAACTTTATGACGCAAAAAAGATGACTTCCGATGAGGCTGTACAGCTCATCAAGTCAAACGACAAAGTAGTTTTCCAGCATGACGTAGGCGAACCGGCAGAACTGGTCAGAGCCATGGTCAGAAACGCGAAGAACTATAAGAACGTTGAGATTTCTCATATGTTCTCACTTGGTCCTGGAGACTACTGTAAGGAAGAGTACAAGGAAAACTTCCACCCGAACATGTGGTTCATTTCCGGACAGACCAGAAAGGCCTGCAACTATTGGGGCGATTATACGACATTCTTCTTCCATGAACTCCCTGAGCTCATGAGACAGGGCAGAATCGTTGTAGACGTTGTTCTGATTCAGGTTTCCAAGCCTGACAAACTCGGTTATGTATCCACAGGCGTATCGGGCGACTACACTGTACAGGCAATCAGATCCGCGAAGACTGTTATCGCGCAGGTAAACGAACACGTTCCGTTCACCTATGGCGATGTAGTATTCCCGCTAATGGAATACGCAGACGCGATCGTTGAGTACGATGAAGAGCTCCCGACGATTCCGCCATCAAAAGTCGGACCTGTCGAAGAAGAAATCGGCAAGCACTGCGCAAGTCTGATCGAGGACGGAGCTACTCTGCAGCTTGGTATCGGTTCAATTCCTGACGCTGTATGCGCGCAGCTGAAGAACAAGAAGCACCTTGGGCTTCACTCGGAGATGCTCGGTGACGGCGCCATGGAACTCTATTATGAAGGCGTTATCGACAATACCATGAAATCATTCGACAGAGACGTCATGGTAGCCAACTTCGTAATGGGTTCAAAGGAACTCTATGAATTCTGCGATCACAACCACGCGGTCAAGGTTATGCCTGTAGACTATGTAAACGATCCTACGATCATTATGAACTGCTCGAAGATGATCGCCATCAACGGAGCTCTGGGATGCGACCTGTACGGACAGGTAGCTTCAGATACTCTCGGCGGCGACGTACAGTTCTCAGGCGTAGGCGGACAGGTCGACTTCATCCGTGGAGCCGCGATGGCCAGAGACGGACTTGGTAAGGGCATAATCGCAATGCCTTCAATGACTGTCAAGAAGGACGGCACGAAGATCTCCAAGATTACGCCTCATCTGGCTGACAAGCAGGTCGTAACTGATTCCAGAAACGATACTGAGTTCGTTGTAACTGAGTACGGCGTTGCAGATTTGTGGGGCAAGAGCAATAAGGAAAGGGCGAAGGCCCTGATCGACATCGCGCATCCTGACTTCAGACCGGAGCTCAAGGAAGCGATGCAGGAGATATTCCACCACAGCTATGATGAATAAAGAGCTATAGTTGATTAACCATAAGGAGGTTATGTAATGCAAGCTTTAAAATTAGTTCCAACAATTCATTATTTTGATACCTTCAAGGAATTCAATGATGAATTCAAGCTCGGCAAAGGCGACATCCTCGTAACGAACGAGTGGATGTACAAGCCTTATGTTGAGGGCCTCGGCATCGATATGCCTGTCATCTTCCAGGAGAAGTACGGCGCTGGTGAGCCTACTGACGAGATGATGGACGCCATGAAGGCCGAGATGGATCAGTATGACTATGACAGAATCATCGCTTTCGGCGGCGGCACGATCGTAGACTGCTGCAAGGTGCTGGCTTGCGAGATTCCTGACAAGGTAGCTGATTTGTACACTGACAAGTATCCTTGCAAGAAGATAAAGAAGCTCATTGCTGTTCCGACTACATGCGGTACCGGTTCCGAAGTCACGAATGTAGCCGTTGCTGCTATTCCTTCACTGAACCTGAAGAAGGGCATAGCGACTCCGGATACTTTCGCTGACGAAGCAGTTCTCATTCCTGAATCACTTCAGGGACTGCCTGACAAGGTATTCGCTACTTCATCGGTAGACGCTCTGATCCACGCAGTTGAGTCATTCCTGTCGCCAAAGGCTTCACCGTTTACGGAGATCCTTTCAAAGGAAGCCATCGCCATGATCATGGGCGGTTACAAGAAGATCGTCGAAAGAGGCGGAAACACTGCTGAGAACAGAAAAGACCTTCTGAAGGACTTCTGCCTGGCCGCTACTTACGCCGGCATGGCCTTCGGCAACGCAGGATGCGCTGCTGTACACGCCCTGTCATACGCTCACGGCGGAGCTTTCCACATTCCGCACGGCGAGGCGAACTTCATCTGCTTCACTGAAGTATTCAAGATGTACATGAGGAAGAAGCCAATAGGCAAGATCCAGGAAGCAAACAAGATCTTCTGTGACGTTCTCGGATGCAGTGAGGATGTTGTATATGAAGAACTCGACGCCTTCCTCGGCAAGATCCTCGAGAAGAAGCCTCTCAGAGAGTACGGCATGACAGAGGATCAGGTAGAGACTTTCGCCAAGTCAACTATCGACAACCAGCAGAGACTTCTGGCAAACAACTACGTCGAACTTTCAGTCGACGAAGTAGCTGAGATTTTCCAGAACCTCTACTAAGAAAACATAATAAAATCATCACCTTTAAGGGCGGGGAACGTGCCTGTTTCCCCGCCTTTTCTGGTGCAAAAACCTGTTTGAATCTGCATGTGTTTTGTGGTAACATACTATGGACTTGGTAAAAACGAATGTAAGGGAGATTATCTATGCAGGATATTTTAGTCGAACAGAACATTATCATCACAGAACCATGCAAAACGCTCAGAACGCTTGGCAGGAACGCTCTTGCGGGAAAGTGGAAGACAGCGATAATCACGGTTTGCATCTATGTTCTCGTTATGCAGCTTCCGACTGCCGTCTTTGACGCGCTCTTTGGAAAAAATGTCGGCAGCTTCATGACCAACAGCGGATACACCTACGGAATGGACGCCGACTTCTATGTCAGCCTGTACAACAACATGCCGCAGACCAGCGCCCTCAGCGGTCTTTATGTACTGCTTGTTTCAGGAGCCATGGAATTGGGCCTGACTCTGTATTTCCTGGCTACTTTCAGAAAGCACGCGGTGGAACCTGCTGACGTATTCCTGGGTTTTGAAAGATTCGGAAAGGCTCTCGGACTGTTCCTTTTCCAGACGCTGTTCATCTTCCTGTGGACGCTGCTGTTCATCATTCCGGGAATTATCGCTTCATTCAGATACAGCCAGGCATTCTTCATTCTTGCTGACGATCCGGACAAGGGCATCAGGCAGTGCATGAATGAGTCAAAGGCGATGATGAAGGGCAACAAGGCCAAGTACTTCCTTCTGAGCCTGTCCTTCATAGGCTGGGGCCTTCTGGCTCTGATTCCTGCCGGTATCATTCAGTCTCTGGGTTCAGTGATTTCAAACAACGCGTTCATTATCGCGCTGTTCTCAATTATAGGTTCTCTGTTTGCGGCACCTGTAATAGCATATATGTTTTCAACATTCTCTGGTTTCTATGAGATTCTCGCAGGTCATCTTATCAAAGAAACCATGCCTGTTCCTGTGACAGCCGAAGAGGCGCGTCAGCAGTACGAGGAAATTCACGCGAACGACGAGGAACCGGCTGAAGTAAAAGAAGAGAATGTTGAAGAGAAAAAGAACGAAGTTACAGACGAGAATAAGGACGAAAGCAAAGAACAATAAATATGGATAAGATCAATACTGAGAACTATAAATTCTTTTCACATAAGGAGTGCGAATTCTTCCCGTGCCACAAGACGGGCAATGAAGAGACATTTAACTGCCTCTTCTGCTACTGTCCATTGTACGCTCTGGGAAGGGAGTGCGGAGGCAACTTCCAGTACACGGAAAACGGTATCAAGGACTGCAGTAACTGCCTTGTGCCGCATAGCACCGGCGCTTACGATCATGTGATGTCCAAGATGGGACTTCTCATGGAACTGGCTAAAGAAAAAGGAAAGGAATAATGGCAGAAGAGATAAGGCTTGACTGCGGAGTCAGCATAATAATCGAAAAGAACACCATGGTCAGATCGGCCGCCCTGGGAATCTGGGTGGCGTCGGGTTCAGTTTATGAAGACGACAGCACCCATGGTGTTTCTCATTTCATAGAGCACATGATGTTCAAGGGTACGGAGAACCGGACCGCAAGACAGATCGCCGAGGACATGGATAAGATCGGCGCGACTTTCAATGCCATGACAGGCAAGGAACTGACATGCTACTATGTCAAAACTCTCACCTCGAACATCTACAGAGGCGCGGAGATCCTTCTCGACATGGTCCTGGGTTCGAAGTTCGACCAGACTGAGATGGACAAGGAACGCCAAGTGATCATCGAAGAGATCAAGATGGTCAAGGATACTCCCGATGACGAGATATACGACACCATCTCAGAACTGGTGAACAAAGGCAACCCGCTGGAGAGGTCTATCCTTGGCACGCCTGAAAGCCTCGCGGGAATCGACCACGACAGAATGCATGAGTACTACAGAAAGCGCTACGCCAGAGACGGCATCGTCATCGCCGTCGCAGGCAACTTCGACGAGCAGAAGATCGTGGATCTTTTTGAAGAAAAACTGGCGTCTCTGAATGAGAAACTGCCTGAATACGAGAGGACAGTTAAGCCGTACGAAGCCTCGTACGATGTCAAGGTAAAAGATATAGAGCAGACACACATCTGTCTGGCAGTCCCTGGAATCTCATTTTCCGATGATCTGTATCACACTTTCGTTCTCATGAACAGCATCCTGGGCGGATCCATGAGTTCGAGACTCTTCCAGAACATCAGGGAGCAGAAGGGACTCGCGTACAATGTAAGTTCCCAGAATTCGTTCAACAGTTTCACCGGTTTCTTCAACATCTACGCCGGCGTCGCCCATGAGAATGTCGCGAAGACGATAAAGGAGATCAGATACGAACTGGAGAAGCTGGCGGAGCATGGTGTTACCGAAGAGGAGCTGGCCATCGCCAAAGAGCAGGCCAAGACTTCATACATCTTCTCACTGGAGAATCCTGCGGCGCTCATGTTCTCCCTGGGCAGAAACAAACTGCTCATGAACAAGCTCTTCTCTGTTGATGAATCTCTTGAGAAGTTCAGCGCCGTAACGACACAGGATATTCTCAAAGCCGCGGGCATGATAGGCAACCTGGACATCTACTGCGGAGCCGCGGTCACCGGTCAGGAACTCGACTTAAAGGAAATAATCGATGAAAGTAAGAATCAATAGCCTTTCCGGCGTATATCCATCATATGAGACAGAGGGTTCCGCGGGCATGGACGTGCGCGCGTATGTTGACGAGCCGGTGATAATCGAACCCGGGAAGAGGGCCCTCATAACGACAGGCCTTTTCATGGAGTTCGAGCCGGGATACGAGGTCCAGATAAGAGCCAGGAGCGGTCTGGCGGCGAAGTACGGAATCGGACTGGTCAACGGCGTCGGAACCATAGACAGCGATTACAGAGGAGAGGTCAAAGTAGCGCTCATCAACATGGGCGAGACTGCTTTTGAAGTGAAAAACGGAGACAGGATAGCCCAGATGGTGATCTCGCCCGTGGTGCAGGCCGAAATAGAGCCGGCAGGCGAGCTTTCGGATACTGAACGGGGAGAGGGCGGATTCGGATCCACAGGCATTTAAGAATGATTAAACGTGAAGACGTAGAAAAACGCGAGTACATGTATCTCTCGCCATACGCTACAAAGGCGGCCGAGACTAGGGGAAGGCTGAGACCTGAGGATAAGTGCGTCATCAGGACCGATTTTCAGAGGGACAGGGACAGGATCATTCATTCCAAGTCCTTCCGCAGACTCATGCACAAGACACAGGTGTTCCTGGCGCCTGAAGGCGACCACTACAGGACACGTCTGACCCACACCATCGAGGTGTCGCAGATAGCCAGGACAATAGCGAGAGGCCTTTCTTTGAATGAAGACCTTACGGAGGCCATCGCCATGGGGCACGATCTTGGGCACACGCCATTCGGCCACAGCGGCGAGGAGGTTCTCAACAGACTCTACAGCAAAGGCTTCAGACACAATGAACAGAGCCTGCGCGTTGTCGACGTGCTTGAGTTCCACGGCGCCGAGAGGGGAATGAACCTGACCGCCGAGGTGCGGGACGGAATACTGAACCATACGGGCTCAGTCATGCCTTTTACGCCTGAAGGACAGGTCGTCAAGACAAGCGACAGGATCGCCTACATCAACCACGATATTGACGATGCCATCAGGAGCGGACTTCTTACCGAAGAAGATCTGCCGGCTGAGTGCGTAAAGGTTCTGGGCAACAGCCACAAGAAGAGAATAGACACTCTCGTAAGGGACATGATCGAGAACAGCGAGGATTCGCCGATCATCTGCCTGAGCGACGAGAAGCTGGGCGCCATGAACGAACTCAGGAGCTTCATGTTCAGGAATGTCTATCACAACGAGAGTATTAAGACAAACGAAGCTATGGCAAGGATAGAGACCATAATCGGCACTCTGTTCAGCTATTACAGCGAAAATCCTGAGCTGATCATGAAGGCATACCCTGATCTGGCGGGCTCCGCGGATCTTGAGGAACTTGTAAAGGACGAGATAGCCGGAATGACCGATAGATACGCCGAAAATACTTATGAAGAAATAGTAAAATAAATAAAGGATTTGCTGCTTTTGCATCGTAACTGTTATTAAGAAGATAATAACAAGGGGTAAAAGTGGCAAACAATCGCGGCGGATACAATTTCAATAATGTTGAAGAGATAAAAAGCAGGTGCAACATTGTGGATGTCATCGGCAGGGTGGTTACCCTGAAGAAGGCAGGCAGCTCCTATAAAGGACTATGCCCGTTCCACAGTGAGAAGACACCTTCTTTTACTGTTGACGAAGGGAGACAGACCTACAAGTGCTTCGGCTGCGGCGAGGGCGGCGACGTCATCAGCTTCGTTCAGAAGTACTACAGCCTTGACTTCATGGAAGCCATGGAGCAGCTTGCCAAAGAGTACGGTATAGAGCTGAAAACAGGCGGAAACGCCTCTGACGGCAGGCAGAGCAAGGAGTTTTACGAGATCAACAGACTTGCCGCGAGGTTCTTCTACAAGGCGCTGAGAGAACACAATAACCCCGGATATACATACATGCGTCGCAGGGGAATGACCGATGAGACGCTGAACACCTTCGGTATCGGCTACGCTGACGATGAATGGACCAGTCTGACGGACCACCTTGTCGAACAGGGTTACGATCCCAAGAAACTGGTCGAAGTGGGACTGTCCTCTGAGAAGGACGGCAGGTTCTACGACAAGTTCAGGGGAAGGGTCATTTTCCCGATAATCAACACCGGAAGCAAGGTCATCGGCTTCGGCGGAAGGATAATCGCCGACGGAGAGCCGAAGTACCTGAATTCGAGAGAATCCTCGGCTTTCCTGAAGAGAAACAATCTCTACGGGCTGAACGTTACAAAAGATTACGTCAGGAAAGAAAACAGGATTATTCTTGTGGAAGGATACATGGACGTGGTTTCCCTGTACCAGGCGGGCGTGAGAAACGTGTCGGCCTCACTGGGCACAGCCCTGACGGACAATCAGGCCAGGCTCATCAAGCGGTACACGTCAGACGTCATACTGTCCTATGACGCCGACGAGGCCGGACAGAAGGCGACACTGAGAGGGCTGGACGTTCTGTACGATGAGGACCTCAGAGCGAAGGTTCTCGTCGTGACGGATGGCAAGGACCCCGACGAGTTCATCAAGGCAAAGGGCAGAGACGCCTATCTGGAACTGGCGGATTCCGCTCTTCCGTATGGTGATTACAAGCTGATGAAAGCGGAAGAACCATACGACCTGAACAACAGTGAACAGAAACTGAAATACATAAGAGACGCCCTGAAGATACTCAGGGGCATGAAGCCTGTAGAGGCGGACATGTACCTGGGAATGCTGGCCCAGAAGACGGGAATATCCGAGCAGGCCATAAGGCAGGAGTTCGAGAACGGGAAAGTGAACAAAAGCGAGAATGCTCTTGGATCTGCCATAGCGAGAGAAGAGGAATACAAGAACGACATCTCCGAGGCGGAACAGCAGCTCCTGAAACTAATGCTCCTTGACAGCGACTACACGAAACTGCCGGACGACATTAAAGACGACGTCTTCAGCGACAGGGTGAGCTCGGGATTATACCAGGCGATTCTGGCAGAGGATAAAGGCGAGAGACCGCTGAACATGGAACGCATAACGGATCAGATCGACGCGGAAGGGACGCAGCTGCTTGCCCTCGTCATGTCGAAGATCATTCCGGGCGACAGAGAAAGTGAGATATTCGAAGACTGCATCAGATTCATCAGGCTTCAAAAACTGAAAAAGGAGGAGGCCCACATAAGGGCCAGACTCCGGGATCAGGCTCTGGGAAAGGAAGAAGCAGCGAAACTGATGCAGAGGCAGATTGAGATACAGAAACTTATTAAAGGATAGGGTGAGAAAATGGCAAAAGAAACGAAAAACATCAAAAAGACTGAACTTGATCGTTTCAGGGAGAGAATTCTGGCCATCAAGGAAGGCGATGAAGTAGAAGGCGTTTCCGAGAGACAGAAGATCGATTCAATGATCAGTCTGAAGAATCTGGCCGCAGAGATGGGCGTGACAGAGCTTACTTTTACGGAAATCGGCGATGAAATCGACAATGTCGGGTTTTCGCCTGATCAGATCGACGACATCTACGAGTACCTGGAGAGAAACGGAATAGGAACGGTCCAGGAAAGAGAAGAGCCGACGCCGACAGATCTTGAAGGTATCGAAGGAGAGGATGAGGATCCGGATATCAAGGCACAGAGAGAGAAAGATCCAAACGCCAAGGAGATCGATCTGGAAGCGAGCATTTCCAAGACCGTCGCTGTTGACGACCCTGTAAGAATGTACCTTAAAGAGATCGGCAAGGTGCCTTTGCTTTCGGCTGAGGAAGAAGTCGAGCTGGCCAAGAGGATGGAGCAGGGCGACGAGTGGGCCAAGCAGAAGCTCTGTGAGGCGAACCTCCGTCTTGTTGTTTCCATTGCCAAGAAATACGTGGGAAGAGGAATGCTGTTCCTCGACCTGATCCAGGAAGGCAACCTGGGTCTCATTAAGGCTGTCGACAAGTTTGATTACACCAAGGGCTATAAGTTCAGTACTTACGCCACATGGTGGATCAGACAGGCCATCACCAGATCTATAGCCGACCAGGCCAGGACCATCAGAATTCCTGTACACATGGTCGAAACTATAAACAAGCTTATAAGAGTTTCACGTCAGCTCCTTCAGGAGAACGGACGCGAGCCGACTCCGGACGAGATCGCCGAGGAGATGGGCATCACCGTAGAAAAGGTCAGAGAGATACTTAAGATCGCTCAGGAGCCTGTTTCTCTTGAGACGCCTATAGGCGAAGAGGAGGACAGCCACCTGGGAGACTTCATTCCTGATGAGGACGCGCCTGCTCCTGCGGAGGCAGCTGCCTTCAGCATGCTTAAGGAGCAGCTGGTTGAGGTTCTCAACACTCTTACTGAGAGAGAGCAGAAGGTTCTCAAGCTCAGATTCGGTCTTGAAGACGGACGGGCCAGGACCCTCGAGGAAGTCGGCAAGGAATTCGACGTTACCCGTGAGAGAATCAGGCAGATCGAAGCCAAGGCTCTCCGCAAGCTGAGGCACCCGACCAGAAGCAAGAAACTCAAGGATTATCTGGAGTAAAATGAACGGACTTACTGACAGACTGCAGATGATTGCAGACGAGATACAGCAGGGCGAGACCATGGCCGATATAGGTACCGACCATGGTTTTTTGCCATTGTATCTGTGGGAGAACGGCATCTCGCCGTCAGTCATCATGTGCGATGTCAGTGAACCTTCTCTCGCAAAGGCAAAGGCAGCGGCCGGCGCCTACCAGTTCGGCAATGAGCTGGATTTCAGAGCCGGCGACGGACTGCAGATCCTGAAGGCAGGAGAGGTAGATGATATAGTTATCGCCGGCATGGGCGGACTGCTCATCCGGGACATCCTGGCTTACGATCTGGAAAAGACCTGTTCCTTCCGCAAGTTCATTCTGCAGCCGAGGAACAACTCGGGGCAGCTCAGATACTGGCTGGCTTCGCACAATTTCAATGTTGCGAAAAATCAGCTCGTACGGGAAGGAAAGTTCATTTGTGAAGTAATCACGGTATTTCCGCCTAAATCCGCCGAAATCGCCGTTTTAGAGCCTTCTGAGACGCTGCCTGAGGCATGGGAGGCCAGCTGGGAGCTGCCGGAGGATACGTTCGAGTTTCAACCTGAGCTGGCGAAAGAATACGCGGGGGTTAAGCTCGGAATCGAGCAGAAAATCCTCGACGGGATTCTCAGGAGCTGCAATGTTAACGAGAGCGATGTCAACATTGTTAGAAAACGTATCGATTATTTCACTGAATGCGGGTTGAGGGGAGTGCGAAACTGACCTCCGCAACGCCGGTTCTTAGTGAATTCAAGCTTAGCGCAGAATGAGCTTAGAACCGCTGCGTGAGGACAGAGCGCAAGCGTTCAGAGGCGCACTCCCACATACCCGCATTAAAGGAGATGCAATATGAAATATAATGAGTTTATTGAGCTGATGGAGGAGATTGCTCCTACAGAAGCATATAAGGAAATCGACAACTCCGGTCCGCAGATTGTAAGCGGCGCGGAGGACGTTCGTACGGTTCTCGTGTGTCTGGAGATCAACATGGACGTGCTGAAAGAGGCGGAAGAGAAGGGTGCCGACATGATCGTCACCCATCATCCGCTGATATTCACTCCGGAGCAGTGCATAGATTACAGTGATTTCCCGGGCAGATACATTCATGAGTGTGTCAGAAAGGGCATAAGTGTCTATTCGGCTCATCTGTCATTCGACTTCGCCGACAAGGGCAACAATACATACCTGGCGTATTTGCTTGGTCTGACCTATGTTGAGCCTGGATCCCTTGAAGATGAGTACAGGGGTTTCTTCGAGAAGCCGATGAGATTCGGTGAGGCTGTCAGACATGTGGAAGAGGCTCTTGACCTTCCTGAGAATTATGTGAGATGCGTCGACGGAGGGAAAGAAGAAATCAGGACGGTAGGCATTTGCACGGGCGCGGGAGGAGGCTGCATTCCGAAGGCCGTGAAGCACGGATGCGATCTTTTCGTTACGGGAGACCTTAAACTGCACGAGGCTCAGTACGCCAAGGCGTGCGGTCTGTCGGTCATCGACGCGGGCCACTACGGCACGGAGAAGATCTTCGTGGAGAACATGGCTCATCAGATTTACGCAAAAGCAGCCGACAAGGGTCTTGACATCGATGTTATAATGGCTGAGGCGAATACAAATCCGTATACATTATGAATTGAATACATGCCTGGGTAAGACAGACAATCGCGCGTCGCTTCGGCGGCGTGAGGAAAGTCCGGGCTCCGCAGGGCGAGGATGCCGGATAACGTCCGGCGTAGGTAACTATAGGGAAAGTGCAACAGAAACATACCGCCGCGCAAGCGGTAAGGGTGAAATCGTGAGGTAAGAGCTCACGGGGGCGCATGGTAACATGTGTCTCGTGTAAACCCCATCCGGAGCAAGACCAGAATGGGCGTACGGCTTCGGCCGGGCAGTTGCCCGCTGCCGCCCGGAAGGTAGGTCGCTGGAGCATGCCGGAGACGGTATGTCGAGATAGATGATTGTCAGATACAGAACCCGGCTTATGTCTTGCCCGGGACAAAAAACAACAGGCAAAATTAATTCAAAAAACATCTTGAATTTATAAATTCATAATGTATAATAGAGAAGCCATGCGGATATGGCGGAACTGGCAGACGCGCACGGTTCAGGTCCGTGTCGGAGCAATTCGGTGGAGGTTCGAATCCTCTTATCCGCACCAGAAAAGACGGCTGATGATCAGCCGCCTTTTTTTCTTTTTGTGAGAATGTGTCAAACGAACCGTCCTTTTTGACACATTATTCCTTCAGTTCGGAAGTGCAGTGCGGGCATCTCGTCGCGCCGATAGGGATCTCCTGCAGGCAGAAAGGGCACTCCTTGGTTGTAGGCTCTTCTTCCTCTTCTTCCTTCTTGCCGACCTTAGCTGCTTTGTTCATGGCCTTGATGATGCAGAACAGAACAAGAGCTACGATTACGAAGTTTACGATGGCCATGATGAAGGCGCCGTACTGGAGCTTAACACCGTTGACAGTCGCAACCAGATGGTTGAAGTCGACCTTGACGAACATTCCGATAATCGGTGAGATGATGTTGTCGACCAGGGCCGTCACGATGGCGGTGAACGCAGCGCCAATGATAATGCCTATGGCCATGTCCATTACATTGCCGCGGAGGGCAAATTCCTTGAATTCACTAATAAAACTCTTCATTTCCAGTCTCCTTTATATCAAACAATGTGTTTATAATTCCGAAGCCATTATAACACAAAATACTGGTTTGGATTACGCATCTTATCTTATTATTGCCTAATCTGGATTAATATAGTACAATTACCTCGGCAATAATAATGCAAAGGCAGGGGAGATTTATGATCATTACCAAGAGAAGTGATTACGCTCTGAGAGTATGCAGGGTGCTGAAGGACGGAAAGACTCACAATGTCCGGGACATCTGCGAGCAGGAGGATATTCCGAAAGCCTTCGCCTATAAGATAATAAGAGAGCTCGAGCAGAGCGGCATCGTCAAGTCCGAGCGCGGAAAAGAGGGTGGTTACTACCTCAATAGAAAGCTTGAGGATCTGACCGTCTACGACATAGTCAGCGTCACTGAAGAGGACCTGGCGATTGTCCACTGCATGAAGGAAGACTGCGGAAGGAATCAGGCGGACATCCCTTGCAGGATGCACATCGAGCTTGAGCGAATCCAGAAGATGCTGGAGGCTGAACTGAAAAAGAAACCTATATCGGACATCATAGGCTGATATCAGAGAGACAGTTTTTTGATGGCGTCTTTCATGTCATCAGGAAGAGGAGCCGTAAATTCTACAGGCTCTTTTTTTATCGGATGAATAAGTGAGAGCTTTGCTGCGTGGAGAGCCTGGCGGCCAATTACGGAACGATCTTCTTCGCCGTAAAGGGTGTCCCCTGCGACAGGATGTTCAATGTGGGACATGTGGACTCTGATCTGATGAGTCCTGCCGGTTTCCAGAAGAAGTTCAACGAGAGTGTGATTCTTCAGACGCTGAATAACTTCATAATGAGTAACTGAAGGAGCGCCGCTTTCGATGACGCCTCTTCTTACATCGTTCGGGTCGGGTCTTCCGATAGGAAGGTCTATGGTACCGCTTTCGGACTCCAGTTCGCCCTTAACGATGGCGACATATCTCTTGTGGATCCTGCCGTTTCTCATCTGGTCGGTGATGTGGTTCTGGCAGTACGCGTTCTTGGCAACGAGAAGAAGACCGGAGGTGTCTCTGTCCAGTCTGTTCACGAAGCGGATCTTGAAAATATCGCCGGTCTTTTCGATGTAATTTGAAATGGCGTTGGCGATAGTACCGGCCGGGTGGCCTTTGGTCGGGTGCACCACTATACCGGGCTGCTTGTTGATGACCATGAGATCGTCATCTTCAAAAACAATATCGATGGGAATGTCTTCCGGCGGGAAGTTACTGTGCTCATCGGGAAGGGTGATGCTGATGACATCGCCTTCGTTGACTTTGTGCCAGCCTTCGGCATACTCGCCGTTTCTCATGGTGAGTTTCTCGCGCTTGATTCTGTTTCTCAGGCGCGCCGAAAAATCGAAGTACTGCCGTGTTATCTGGCGGACTTCCATACCATCGTCTTCACTTGTTACAACATGGCGGAATTCGGTCATTAGAGGAACTTCTCTTTTACTTTGTTCCAGAAATCATAGTCGCTGAATCTGATCAGATTGACGCACTTATCGGCGGTTCTTACTTCGATTTCCTTCAGGTGGGAGTATCCTTTTTCTATGCCGTCGCCGGTTATGTAGATGATCTTGTCTGATTCTTCAGGCACTATGCCGAGAGTCAGATCCGACGGCAGCAGAATGCTGGAAGTAAAGGACCTGTAAGCAGTCGTGTTCATAGGAGCGATAGGGGTGACCTGGAGAAGATTGAGTCTCGGGTCGACTATGGATCCTCCAACAGAATAGTTGTATGCGGTACTGCCTGCGGAAGTCGCGACGAGTATGCCGTCTCCGCTGAATCTTTCGATCGGCTTGCCGCCTATGGAAAGGTCGAAGTGAATGGAGTAGGCGTTGCTACCTGTGATTGCCAGCTCATTGAGGGCTATGTGGGTCGATGTATTGCCCTCGGCGTCAGTCGCTTTGCACATTACAGTACCAAGTTTCTGTATAGTATAGTTGCCACGTTCGTAGTCAGCCAGGAACTGGTCGAAATCCTCAGGCCATACTTCCTGGAAGAAACCGAGATGGCCGGTGTTTATTCCGACTATGGGCGTTTCCGGGAAGTCGCAGCGGTGCATAGTGCGCAGAAAAGCGCCGTCTCCGCCTATGCATATGAGAAGTTCGGCTTCATTGTCATAGCCATCGGTGACTTTGTATCCCTTTGAAGTGAGCTTCTGCTTCAGCAGAGTTTCAACATCAGCGGAAAGGGTTGTTTCGTTGGTGAATACAGATACGATTCCGGTTTTCATCTATCCTACCATTCCTTCAAATTCATCAAGAAGTTCATTGAACTTATCCATTGCTTTTCTAATTGGTTCAGGACTTGACATGTCGACGCCCGCTATCTTCAGAAGCTCGATAGGGTAGTCGGATTCGCCGGTCCTGAGAAAATCTATGTAATCCGCGGCCGCGGATTTTCCCTCTGTGAGGATCCTGCTGCTTATTGCCGTGGCGGCGGAGTATCCTGTCGCGTACTTGTAAACGTAGAAGGCGTTGTAGAAGTGCGGTATGCGCGCCCACTCATAACGTATTGTGTCATCGCGTTCGACGGCAGGTCCGTAGTACTTGTCGTTCATGGCCTGGTACTGGTCGCACATCCACTCGCCTGTGAGGACCTGACCCGCTTCAATAGCCTTATGTGTTATGTCCTCAAATTCAGCGAACATAGTCTGCCTGAAGAGGGTGGTTCTGAACTCCTCGAGATACATGTTGAGCAGGTACTTCCTCATGTTCTTGTTGGTCTCTTTTTCCAGGAGATAGTTCATGAGCAGAGCCTCGTTTACGGTTGAGGCAGTCTCCGCCGTGAAGATGGAATGGCTGCCGTAGACGTAAGGCTGCGTGTCTCTTGTGTATCTCGAGTGCATGGAGTGACCCATCTCGTGAACCAGCGTAAAGACGTCTTTCAGTGTGTCCGTATAGTTCAGCAGAATGTAAGGGTAGCTGTCGTAACAGCCGAAGCTGTAGGCTCCGCTGGTCTTGCCTTTGTTTTCGTAAACGTCGATCCAGCCCTGGCTGACGCCTTTGCTCATCTTGCTGATGTAGTCCCTGCCCAGAGGCTTCAGAGCCTCCCGCATTATATCCACACCTTCCTCGAAGGTGATCTTTCTGTTCGGGATCTTTATGAGAGGCACGTACATGTCGTACATGTACATCTTGTCCAGTCCAAGCAGTTTCTTTCTCAGTTCAACATATCTGTGCATCGAAGGCAGGTTTTCGTTGACCACGTTCACCAGATTGTCGTAGACGGCGCCCGGAATGTTGTCGCCTGAAAGGGCGGCTTCACGGGATGAGCCGAAACTGCGTATTCTGGAAACAACAACGTCCGTTTTGGTGTTGTAGTTGTAGGCTGTCGAAATCGTGTTGATGAGATTTTTGTATGCGTCGTACATGGAATTGTACGCGGATTCGCGGAGAACCCGGTCCTTTGACTCCATGTGCTTTATGTAAGAGCCGTGGGTGACAGGGTGCTTCCTGCCTTTGCAGTCCACCGCGTCGGCGAACTTGATATCCGCGTTGTTGAGCAGGGTGAAGATATCGTTGGTCGCTCCGGTGATTTCGCCCATCTGCGCCATGACGGCTTCTTCTTTCTTGCCCAGAACGTGCTTCTTCTGACGCAGAGCGTCGAGAATCAGGAATTCGTATGTCTTCAGCCTAGGGTTCTCTTTGATGAATCCGAGAAGGGTGCTTCTTTTGATGGAGAGCAGCTCCGGAGTGAAGAATGAAGTAACGGCGGAAACATAGGCGATTACGGCCATGGTCTTGTCTGTCATGCCCTGGTAATAGCTGTTCGAGTTGTCCTCGTCGCGCCTCATGCGCGCGTAAACGTAAATCTTCTCAAGCTTTCTCATGAGCCTGTCGCTCTCCGAAAGGGCAGAATAAAGGGATTCGGCGCTGTCGCCCAGGTGTCCGGCGTATTTAGCGGCGAATCTGTCGGCCTGTTTTCTGATCTTTTTCAGGTCCGGATCTATGCGGCTTTCGTCGCTGATCATCGCTTCGATGTTCCACTTGTACTTCGGATCGATCTTATCTCTGGTTTTAAGTCCCTTTGAAGTCATTTTTTCCTCCCCGGCTGTTTTACTTTAATCCTGTCATATTGTATAATATTTGAGTTGATTATTCAATAACAGAGAGGATACACAGAGCATGGACAACAGGCCTATCGGCTTCTTCGACTCAGGACTTGGCGGGCTTACCTGCATCCCTTATCTCATGAGGGAACTGCCTGAGGAAAAAATCATATATTTCGGCGACACAGCGAGAACACCTTACGGTTCCAAGGCGACCAGGACCATAAGGAATTTCAGCATGGAAATCGCCGATTTTCTCGTCAGATCCGACGTCAAGATGATAGTCATCGCCTGCAACACGGTGAGCGCCACCTGCGTGGATGATCTGAAGGAGAAATTCCCGCAGATACCAATCATCGGAATCATCGAACCGACGGCGAGATACGTCGCCACGTACAGGGGCGTCAAGGACAAAGTAGGCGTTATAGGAACGAAGGTTACCATCGCTTCCCACGCGTACAAAAGCAACATTCACAGGTACAACGACAGAATCAACATTCTGGAAAACCCTTGTCCTGCCTTTGTACCTCTAATCGAAGAGGGCATTATTGACAACGAGATCATGGACCTGACCATCAGGTACTACATGGATTCCTTCGTAAACGACAACAATCTGGACGCCATTGTTCTCGGCTGTACACATTATCCTCTGATCAAAAAGAACATCGAGAGACTGTACCCGCAGCTGGACATCATCAATCCGTCTGAGATAGTCGCCAGGAGAATCAGGGAGACCCTCGACGACAGAGACGGTTTCGCGTCCGGTTCAGATTTCACGAACGTGTTCTACGCCAGCGACCTGAGCGAGAACTTCATCAACATGATCGACAACATATTCAGGGATGAGGAAAAGAAAGTTAAATTCCTCAACTTCGACCTGGAGAAGGAGACCGGACGATGAACTATTACGAACTTCTGGATTACCTTGATATAGACAGCGGTGCAGAACTCAAGTACTTCGAAGACATGGCGGATCTGATCGAAAGCGACGAGTACATCGATCATGATGCGCTTCTTAAGATCTTCGAAGAGTCCGACTTCGTCACTACCGCTTCACTGATCGATGAATACTTCAGCGATATTACAGGCGGTCTTCCGGCCGATTACGGCGAGATGTATTCACTTCTTGACCAGATCAGGCTGGAGCTTACGGGTCTTATCAGAAACGCCTCCGCGGACGATCCTGACTCGGTGCGCAGCTTCACCGACAGGTTCTGCCGCTTCAGAAACTGGTACGTCTACGAAACTGAAGTCTCGGTTCTGGACAGGACCGGAGAAGAGGAGGGGGACGCCCGCGAATACGAGCAGAGCGTACGCGACGCAATAGCCACCGCCAGGGCCGGAAAACTCAGCGGCGGCGAATTCGCTTTTGATTTTTCGACAGCACTGGACTACGACATAGATTACTACGCTATGTCATTTGCCGACCTCGTCGATTCAGTCGATGAGCAGGGGGACCTTCAGTGACATGCAAAAGCAACACGACAGGACTTACATAACCGGCGTCATATCCATGCTCAGCTGCGATGTGCTGTGGGGCGTTCTGCCTATCTACTGGCAGGCTCTGCGTCCCATCGACTCCTGGGTCATCATTTTCTACAGGATCTTTCTCGTGGGATTTGTATCCGGCATCGCGACCCTGAAGATATACGGATGGAAGCCGGTGAAGGAACAGCTCTCGCCGAAAGGCACGGGCATAATGGGAAGCGCGCTGAGATTCCCCATAGCCGGTCTCCTGATAACGGCGAACTGGAGCATATACATCTGGGCGGTAAACGCCGACCACGTCATTCAGACATGCGTCGGATATTACATTGAACCGCTGATGGTCTGCGTACTGGGGATAATATTCTTCAGGGAGAGACTGACAGGCTTCAAACTCGTTGCTTTTCTCTTCGCGCTGGCGGGACTGGTGGTTCTGCTTATTCATTTCAGGCAGATCCCGGGCATCGCTCTTGGCCTTGCCCTGACATTCGCCACATACGCGGCCCTGAAGAAACACTTCGATCTGCCTGCCATAATGTCCGTATTCCTTGAGACACTGTTTCTCATGCCGCCTGCGCTGGCGGTGGTCATATGGCTGGAATGCACGGGGCAGGGCGCCCTGAGTGTTGCCACTCCGGGCAAGTATCTGCTCCTTCTTTGCTGCGGAATACTGACGGCGGCGCCTCTGTCATTCTTCGCTGACGCGGCGACGAAGATACCGCTCATCATGGTGGGACTGCTTGAATATCTGTCACCGTCGATTTCACTGGTGATAGGCATATTCTTCATGAAAGAGCCTTTTGACGCGGTGCAGTTTGCTGCCTTTGCGATAGTATGGATCGGACTGGCCTTCTTTACATACGGAGAGATAAAGAATTCAAAAGAGAGCGAACTTGAATGAGCATGCCTGAATTCAACAAAAACATAGAACTTTTCAACGTCTTCGGAGAAGACTACGACAGATTCGCTTTTCCGGCGGATATATACAGAATGACGGCGGGACACGGCGGCGAATCATTCCTGATTACAGGTAGTGAGAAGAACGCCCTGTACGACTGCGGAATGGCCTACTGCGGTGATAAGACGGCGGATAATATAGTGACGGCTCTGGAGAGGCTGTACGAAGAGGGGAGAATCGGAAGCAGAACCATCGACTGTATTTTTCTTAGCCACTCCCATTATGACCATATCGGCGGACTGCCGTACATACTGGACAGGTTCCCGGACGCTGTCGTCTACGGAAGCGCAAAATGCCAGTCGGTCCTGGAGCGTGAAAACGCAAGGAAGCTAATTGCGGAGCTGGGGACCGAGGCCAGGAATCTGTATACGCCTGAGAGCAGAGAACCTGTGAGGACCGACGGTTTCAGAGTAGATCACGTTCTGGCGGACGGGAATACAGTTTCACTGGGCGACGTCAGCATGACGGCTTATGAGACGAAAGGGCACACTGACTGCTCCCTGAGCTATTACTTAAGACCTGCGGGCATACTGTTCACAAGCGAGAGCACCGGTATCCTGGAAGGAAAGGACTACGTGCACACGCCTTCACTGAAGAGTTTTCCGGACTCAATCGCGTCAAGCTACAGGTGCGAGGATCTGCATCCGGATTACATATGCCTGCCTCACTTCGGCATGATACCGAAGGAATTCAACGAGAAGTACTTTCCGGCATTCAGGGCTGAATGCGAAAGCAAGATGAACTTCGTAAGGTCCATGAAAGAAGAGGAACTCACTTACGATGAGATGCTGGCCAGATATATAAAGAGATATTGGACGCCTGCGAAAGAGATAGAACAGCCTATTGAGGCTTTTGAAATCAATTCCGGACACATACTGAACGCTCTTCTGAGAGCGCTCGAAGAAGAAGGAGAATAAAAATGTTTGACGCTGAAAAAGTAAAGAACGACATAATCCAGTGGATACGCGACTGGTTCGAAATTAACGGCAAAGGCTGCTGCGCTGTTGTCGGAGTATCCGGCGGAAAAGACAGTTCCGTTGTGGCTGCTCTTTGCGCTGAGGCCCTGGGAAAGGACAGGGTGGTCGGCGTAATGATGCCGCGAGGCTACCAGTTCGATATCGACGTGGCGAAGGCACTGATCGATCATCTTGGAATCAGAAGCGTCGAGGTCAATGTCGGTGAAGCCTGCGACGCTGTCGAAAAACAGGTTGAGGCTGCTTTTGGAGAAGTATCCGAACAGACGAAGACCAATATTCCGCCGAGAGTCAGAATGACAATGCTCTACGCCACTTCACAGACCGTAAACGGCCGCGTGGCGAATACATGCAACCTGTCTGAGGACTATGTGGGCTACAACACCATCTTCGGCGACAACGCCGGCGACTTCAGCCCGCTGAGCATGCTGACGGTCCAGGAAGTCAAGGCCATCGGAAGGGCCCTTGGGCTGCCGTCCATGTTCGTGGATAAGGTTCCTATCGACGGACTGCAGAGCAAGACCGACGAGGACAACCTGGGTTTCACTTACGCAGTTCTCGACAGATACATCAGGGAAGGCGTATGCGACGATCCTGAGGCAAAGGCACTGATAGACAGAAAGCACAAAATCAACCTGTTCAAGATGACGCCGATGGATAAATTTGAATATGAAGTCGAAGAGTGGAGGAAGTTATGGGAGTAACAAAGGAGATGATCGACAGGATCAACGTTCTGGCGGCCAAAAAGAAGGCGGAAGGTCTCACTCCGGCGGAGCAGGCCGAACAGAAGGAACTCTACAAAGATTATATCGCCTCCATCAGGGGCAGCATGAAGGCCCAGCTTGAAAATGTCAGGTTCGTTGAAGACCTTTCTGAAGAGGAACTCAAAGAAGAACTTGCAAATAGGACTAAAAAGGTATAATATAAAACGGGCCTTGAAATAACAGGCAATTATTAGCTGAAACGGAGATGAAATCATAATGAGAAATGTCTATCTGGACTATTCCGCAACCACGCCGGTAAAAGAGGAAGTACTTAGGGAAATGATCCCGTATTTCACAGAGAAATTCGGCAATCCATCGAGCCTCTACACTCCCGGTCTGGACGCCAAGGACGGCCTTAACAAGGCCAGACAGCAGGTGGCGGATCTTATAAACGCCGAGGAAAGGGAGATATTCTTCACTTCCTGCGGAACTGAAGCTGACAACTGGGTTATCGAAGGCGTAGCTGACGCCCGCAGAAACAAGGGAAATCACATCATCACTACGAAGATAGAGCACCACGCCATACTGCACACATGTCAGTATCTGGAGCAGCACGGTGTCGAGGTCACTTATCTGGATGTGGACAATGAAGGATTCGTATCGCCTGCCGATCTGGAAGCGGCGATCAAGGACAACACGATCCTCGTCAGCATCATGATGGTCAACAATGAAGTCGGAACGATCCAGCCTATAAAGGAACTGGCCGCCATAGCAAGAGAGCACGGCGTGCTTTTCCACACGGACGCTGTTCAGGGACTGGGGAACGTTCCTATCGATGTAAAAGATCTTGGAGTGGACTTCATTTCAATGTCCGCCCACAAGATATACGGTCCTAAGGGAATAGGCGCTCTTTACAAGAGAGCGGGCATCAACATTCCTAGCTTCGTTCACGGCGGCGCCCAAGAGAAGAAGAAGAGGGCGGGCACCGAGAACACAGCCGGAATTGTGGGGTTCGGAAAGGCCGCTGAACTGGCCAAGCGCGATCTCTATGAGCACGCTGCTCATTCCGACAGACTGAGGAGAATGCTCTGGGAGAAGATCGAGGCGGAGATTCCTGATATCACACTCAACGGTCCTAAGGACTTCACCAAGAGACATCCGGGCAATCTGAACATCGCGTTCTCATATGTTGAGGGTGAGTCGATCATTCTGCTTCTGGATGCCGCGGGAATATGCGCCAGCACGGGATCAGCCTGTTCGTCAGGATCCCTGGGAACATCCCACGTGCTCGACGCAATAGGGGTTCCTATCACAAAGGCAAACGGAACCTGCCGATTCACTGTCGGAGACATGACCACCGAAGATGACATAGACTACGTGGTCGAAAACCTTAAAAATGTTATCGCTAGACTGAGAGAATTATCGCCAGTAAACGGCGCGGAAGGATGGTAAAAAAATGGCTTTATATAACGACACAGTAATGGATCACTTTCTGAATCCGCACAACGTCGGAGAGATAGAGAATCCGGACGGCAAGGGAATCTATGGAAGCCCTGTCTGCGGAGATATGATGCAGGTTACGATCAGCGTAGATGAGAACGAGGTCATTACCGACGCCAAGTTCAAGACCTTCGGATGCGGAAGCGCTATCGCTTCATCCAGCATGGCTACTGACATGATTAAAGGCATGAAGGTCGAAGACGCTCTGGAAGTGAGCAACGAGAAGATCGTCGAGGAACTCGGCGGACTTCCTGCTATAAAAATCCACTGCTCCGTGCTCGCCGAGCACGCGATCAAGAACGCTATCTATGACTACGCAATGAAGAACGGCAAGGAATACAAAGGCCTTGAAGGTTTCGATCCTGACGCGGAGCATCACGACGATTGTGAGGAAGGACACTGCGAAGTATAGAGAAAACTGTATTCAGAGAAGACTGTCATGGAAAAGAACAGACTCGGAAACACAGATATTTTTGTAACGCCGATAGGTCTCGGCGTTCTTACGATTGGTAACACACAGCTCGATCTCCCCCTTGAAGAAGGCGCGGAGATCGTTCGTTATGCGTACGAAAAAGGCATAAATCTCTTCGATACGGCCCAGTATTACCAGACATACAAGTACATCAGGGAGGCTTTTAAGGACGTCGACATGTCTCTTGACAATCCTGACCGCCCAGTGATCGCCAGCAAGTGTCTGGATTATTCCTATGAGGCCATGGAAAGGGCGATTCTTGAGTGCCTTGACGAACTTGGCATCGACAGGATAGACATCTTCAAGTGCCACGAAGTCAGGCAGGAGCCTGACTGGTCAAACAGGGCGGGGGCATGGCAGTGCCTCATCGATTACAAAAAGAAGGGCATTATCGGGGCTATCGGCGTCTCCACGCACCATGTGGACATAACCGAAATGATGGCAGACATTCCTGAGTGCGACATAGTTTTCCCGCTTATTAATTACGCTGGTCTCGGCATCCGCAAGGGCGACGGTCCTGGAACCCCTGAAGAAATGGAGGCGGCCATAAAGAAGTGTCTCGACGCGGGAAAGGGTGTCTTTGCGATGAAAGCCTTCGGCGGCGGAAACCTTACGGGCACCTACATGAAGTCACTGAATTACGTACGCGATCTGGGATGCCATTCGATCATGGTCGGAATGGGCAAGAAGGAGGAAATCGACGACCTCGTAAGATACGCGGAAGACGAACTTCCTGAGGACTATCAGCCGGAGACCAGATTCAAGAAGATACACATCGACCAGGGGGACTGTGAGGGCTGCTACACATGCGTTGAACGCTGTCCGAACAAGGCCATCTACATCAATGAAAACGGTCTGGCCGACGTAAATTACGACATCTGCCTGACATGCGGATACTGCGCTCCGGTATGTCCTGTAAGGGCGATAATAATGTGGTGATTTTTCGTTGTACGGACTATGAGAATATGCTAATATCAACAGAGGAAGATTAATATTTTTCTCTGTTTTTTTATGCATACAGGATAGATGTGAAAGGATGAATAGAAATGAGTAAAACAGGTTTTTCAGCGGCGGATATTCTTCTGCCTGCAAGAGGGAATTACGAAACCTGGGCGGTCGTCGCGTGCGACCAGTTCACGTCCCAGCCAGAATACTGGGAGCGCGTGGAGAAGACGGTTGGAAACGACCCTTCAACGTTCCGCATTATTCTGCCTGAGGCACAGCTTCATGACGGTCACACCGAGGAGCACGTCGAAAAGATCAACTCCACCATGAAGGAGTATCTGGATACGGGTGAATTCAAAGAGTATCCCGACACCATGATCTATCTGGAGAGAGTTCAGAGCGACGGCAAAATCAGAAGGGGCCTCATCGGAAAGATCGATCTGGAGGAGTACGATTACTCCAAAGGCAGCACATCCCTCGTCAGAGCAACAGAAGGAACCGTTCTCGACAGAATACCGCCGAGACAGGCTGTAAGAAGGAACGCTCCTATCGAACTGCCTCACGTAATGCTTCTCATCGACGATCCTGACAACACGGTCATAGGTCCGCTTTCCGCATGCGACGAAGTTATCTATGATTTCGACCTCATGGAAGGCGGCGGGCACGCCAAAGGGTGGCTGGTATCTGAAAACCTGAAAACCGGCGCCATGAGGGCTCTGGAGGCTCTGGCGGACGCTCAGCCGCTTCTTTTCGCTGTCGGCGACGGTAATCATTCACTGGCGTCAGCGAAGGCTCTGTACGAAGAAGAGAAGGCAAAGTTCGGCCCTGGAAGCGAGAACACTCTTAAATCGAGATACGCTCTCGTTGAGGTCGTAAATCTCTATGATGAAGCCCTTGAATTCGAACCGATCCACAGAGTTCTCTTCAATGTTGATCCTGAGGCGCTTCTCGAGGCGTTCAGGCAGAGGTATCCTTCGACAGTCGACGGAAAGAGCGAGGGTCAGGTGATCCGCTGCGTATACGATGGTTTCGACGGTTTCATCACTGTAACAGAACCTGAAGCGCAGCTTGAAGTCGGCACTCTTCAGTCATTCCTCGACGGATATATCAAAGAGAGCGGCGCAGGAATAGACTACATTCACGGAGATGATGTAGCAGTCGAACTTGGAAGCAAACCTGGCAGCATGGCGTTTCTGCTTCCTGCCATGGATAAGGGCGACCTGTTCAGATCCGTAATAAAAGACGGCGCTCTGCCGAGAAAGACTTTCTCCATGGGACACGCTGCTGACAAGAGATATTATATCGAGGGCAGAAAGATTAAATAAAAATACAATTTATAGTGTATACATTACAAATTGCACTTTTATTGTACTATATATGTGTTATAATCACTGTTGTGTTGATTTAGACAGTTAAAGCAATAAATATAAAAAGGAGACATTATGGAACTCAAAACCCCACTGTATGAAAAGCATCTTGAGTACGGAGGAAAGATGGTGCCTTTCGGCGGATACATTCTTCCTGTACAGTACAAGTCATCCGGTGTTATCAAGGAACACATGGCTGTAAGAACTGCAGCAGGCATGTTCGATGTCTCACATATGGGAGAAATCCTCTGTGAAGGCCCTGACGCCCTGGCAAACCTGAATTTGATCCTGACAAACGATTTCACAAACATGGTGGACGAGCAGGCCAGATATTCACCTATGTGCAACGAAAAGGGCGGCACTGTTGACGACCTTATCGTGTACAGAATGAGTGAGGACAAGTACTTCATCGTCGTAAACGCGGCGAACAAGGACAAGGATTACAAGTGGATGTGCGACCACCAGTTCGGAAATGTTACTTTCACTGATGTATCGAACCAGTACGCCCAGATAGCAGTACAGGGACCTAAGGCGAAGGACATCATCGCTAAGATCTGCAGTGAAGGCAGCATTCCTGACAAGTACTACTACGTGAAGTTCGGAGCTGAAATAGCCGGAATCCCGTGCATATGCTCAACAACAGGCTACACAGGGGAGGATGGAGTTGAAATATACCTTCCGGCAGCCAAGGCTGAGGAGATGTGGGACGCCATATATGAAGCAGGAAAGGACGAAGGTCTTATTCCTTGCGGACTCGGCGCCAGAGACACACTCAGAATGGAAGCCGGCATGCCTCTCTACGGACATGAAATGGACGATGACATCTCACCGAGAGAAGCGGGCCTCATGTTTGCAATCAAAATGAAGAAGCCGGTCGATTTCATAGGCAAGAAACCTATGGAAGAAGCGGGGAAACCTGCAGTTGTCCGTGTCGGTCTGAAGATCACAGGCAGAGGAATCGCACGTGAACATCAGGATGTTTATGTAAACGGAGAAAAGGTCGGTTACACCACCTCGGGAACCAAGTGTCCGTACTTCGAATACCCGATAGCAATGGCCAGAATCCCTAGAGAATACAAGGAACTGGGCACGCAGGTACAGGTCGATGTAAGGGGACGTATGGTTGACGCGGAAGTGTGCGAACTGCCTTTCTACAAGAGATAAATACAGTTTATTATTAAAGTTTTTCATAAAAGGAGATCAAAAATATGGAACTTAAGAACGATGCACTTTACATGAAGTCACATGAATGGGTAGTTATCGACGGCGATACGGCTACTGTCGGCATTTCAGACTTCGCTCAGTCAGAACTGGGAGACCTGGTATTCGTAAATCTGCCTGAACCGGGCGACGAAGTGACAGCAGGCGAAGTTTTCGCGGACGTTGAGTCCGTAAAGGCTGTTTCAGACATTTTCTCACCTGTAACAGGAACCATAGCTGAAATCAACGAGGAACTTCTCGATGCGCCTGAGCTCATAAATGAGAACGCCAACGACGCGTGGTTCATCAAGGTCGAGAACGTTACTGATAAAGCTGAGGAGCTGCTCACGCCGGAAGACTACGAAGTATTCTGTGAGGAAGAGCAGGAATAAGAAAGGCGGAATCCATGGGCACTTTTGTTCCTAATACAAAGGCTCAGCAGCAGGAAATGCTTAAGGAGATCGGGTTTGAGAAGCTCGATGATCTGTTTGCTCACATTCCTGACGCTGTGAAATTCAAAGATGAACTTGATCTGCCTTCCGGAATGTCCGAAATGGAAGCGGGGAAGGAGATCAGGAAGATCGCCGCGAAGAACAGGATATACGACACTGTGTTCCGCGGCGCGGGAGCCTACAGGCACTACATTCCTGCTATAGTAGGCAGCGTTCTCAGCAATGAGACGCTTCAGACGGCTTACACGCCGTACCAGGCGGAGATAAGCCAGGGCGTTCTCCAGTCCATATTTGAGTATCAGACTATGATATGCGATCTGACAGGCATGGACGTATCGAACGCTTCGGTATATGACGGAGGAACCGCGGCAGGCGAGGCAGTCGCCATGTGCAGAGGGCGCAAAAGCAACAGAGCCCTTGTTTCAGCCTGCATTCAGCCGTCCGTAATGAAAGTTATCGAGACATACTGCTTTGGAAACGAGATGGAACTCGTGGTCATTCCTGAGAAGGACGGAAAGACCGATGTTGAAGCTCTCAAGGAGCTCATGACGGAGGACACGTCCTGCGTCCTCATTCAGCATCCGAACTACTACGGAAGTCTGGAGGACGCTGAGGAAATAGGCGAGATAGCCCACTCGGTCAAGAACTGCAGATTCATCATGTCGGTCAACCCTATAACTCTCGGAACTATGAGAACACCGAGAGAGTACGGCGCGGACTTCGCCGTAGGCGAGGGACAGCCTCTCGGACTGCCTTTGGCATTCGGAGGTCCGTTCCTGGGATTCATGGCCAGCGTAGACTCCATGAAGAGAAACCTTCCGGGCAGAATCGTGGGACAGACAGTGGACCACAACGGCAAGACCGGATACGTTCTGACTCTTCAGGCCAGGGAGCAGCACATAAGACGTGAAAAGGCTTCAAGCAACATCTGCTCGAACCAGGCTCTGTGCGCTCTGGCTGTCGGCGTATATCTTTCGGCCATGGGCAGCGAAGGCCTGAAGAATGTGGCCTCACAGTGCTACTCAAAGGCCCACTACATGGCTCAGAAACTGGCTGAGGCGGGTTTTGAGATCGAAAACGAGGAATTCTTCCACGAGTTCGTAACAAGCTCCGATAAGAAAGCCTCAGACGTTCTCAAGGCTCTTGATGATGAAGGCATTCTCGGAGGACTTCCACTTGATGACAACAGGATCCTCTGGTGCTGCACTGAAATGAACACCAAGATCGATATCGATAAAGCCGTTGCTATCGTAAAGGAGGTGAAGTGATGCTGATATTTGAAAAATCCCGTCCGGGCAGAGGCTGCAGCGCAATCCCGGCTTGCGACGTAGAACAGTACACACTTCCTGATGACGACATGAGACAGTCTGACCTCCATCTTCCTGAGATGGCTGAGGTCGATCTGAGCAGACACTACACCGAGCTGGCAAAAAAAGCCCACGGCGTGAACGACGGCTTCTATCCGCTCGGATCCTGCACCATGAAGTACAACCCTAAGATCAATGAGCAGATGGCAGGACTGGACGGCTTCACCCAGATCCATCCGCTTCAGCCTGTGGACACTGTACAGGGCTGCCTGCAGATACTCAAAGAGACAGAGGACGCTCTCTCGGCCATCACCGGCATGAGTAACTTCACTCTGCAGCCTGCGGCAGGCGCTCACGGCGAGTTTACGGGGCTTTTGCTTATCAAGGCTTACCATCTGTCCAACGGCGATACTCAGAGACGCAAGATCATAGTTCCTGATTCAGCTCACGGAACGAACCCTGCGTCGGCGGTCATGGCCGGAATGGAAGTAATAAACGTTGATTCAGATGATAAAGGGCTCGTCGATGTGGAGAAACTGAGACAGGTCTGCGAAGGAAACGACGAGATCGCCGGTCTCATGCTGACCAACCCTAACACGGCAGGCCTTTTCGACCCGAACATCAAAGAGATCACGGACATCATCCACGAGTGCGGTGGTCAGTGCTACTACGACGGCGCCAACCTGAACGCTGTAATGGGATGGGCAAGACCTGGCGATATGGGCTTCGACTGCGTGCACCTGAATTTGCATAAGACCTTCTCGACGCCTCACGGCGGCGGCGGTCCGGGTTCAGGCCCTGTAGGATGCAAGGAGCATCTGGCCAAATTCATGCCAGGCGTTTACGCTGTCGAAAAAGACGGTGTCTACGATTTCGCCAAGGCGCCTGAAAGCCTGGGCGAGATGAAGAATTTCTACGGAAACTTCCTCGTGGCGGTCAAGGCTCTTACCTACATCAGGATGCTCGGTAAAGAGGGCATCCCTGAGGCCAGCAAGAACGCGGTTCTCAATGCCAATTACATGATGAAAAAGCTGTCGGCTGCGTATGACATCGCATTCAAGCCTGAAGTATGCATGCACGAGTTCGTCATGGATCTGGCGAGACAGGCCAAGGAAACAGGCGTCACGGCGATGGATATCGCAAAGGGACTCCTGGACAACAACATCCATCCGCCTACAATGTACTTCCCGCTGACTGTACATGAAGCGCTGATGGCCGAGCCTTGCGAGACCGAGTCAAAGGAAACCCTCGACGCGGCCATAGACGTATTCCTGTCACTCAACGACATCGCCTACTCGAACCCTGAAAAACTGCATCAGGCGCCGGTCAAGACTCCGGTAACGAGACTGGACGAAGTCGGAGCCGCGAGACATCCTGTGCTCAAATACGAGTTCGAATAATCAGGAGATACTCCAAGGGTCTGATGATTTCGTCAGACCCTTTATCCTTATATGAATCAATTAATAAACAAGAGGTTTTGAAATGAGCGATAAGTTTGATCTCATAATCATAGGAGCCGGTCCCGGCGGTTATGTGGCTGCCATCAGGGCGGCACAGAAAGGTCTGAATGTTGCCGTCATCGAATGCGGACGCGCTGGCGGAACATGCCTCAACAGAGGCTGCATTCCGACCAAGGCGATGATCCACGCGTCTTCCCTTTACAGGGAGATGCAGGAGGGCGGACGTTTTGGCGTAACCGCAGAAGGCGTTTCATACGATTACGGAAAGATCGTCGAATACAAGCAGGAGACTGTCGACACTCTCGTTGGAGGCGTTGAACAGCTTCTGAAGAGCAACAAGGTCACCTTTATAGAAGGCAAAGGCACCCTGATGCAGCCTGTAGACGGCGTAAACGCCGTTTCCGTCGGAGGCGAGGTTTATCTCGCGGACAACGTTATACTTGCTTCAGGTTCGAAGCCTGCGTCACTTCCGATTGAAGGTGCGGATCTGCCTCACGTAGTCAACAGCGATGGGCTCTTTGAACTTGACCACGCCCCTGAGAGCCTGGTCATCATCGGCGGCGGAGTCATAGGCGTGGAATTCGCGACAGTGTTCTCGAATCTGGGAAGCACTGTTACCATTCTGGAGGCACTGCCGAAGATCCTGGACAACTTCGATAAGGAGATATCCCAGAATCTGAAGATGATCCTCAAGAAGAGGGGAGTGGACATCCACACCTCAGCTATGGTTAAGAGCTTCGCGGACAATGGCGACGGAACGGTTACCGCTGTCTATGAAGAAAAAGAGAAGGAGCGCGCCGCTTCAGGCGAATACATTCTGGTGGCTGCGGGCAGACGTCCTGTGACCGAAGGACTCTTCGCTGAAGGCGCCGAGCCTGAAATGAACGGCAGATATGTCAAAGTGGATGAAAACTTCCGCACGAGCATTCCGGGAGTTTACGCTATCGGAGATCTCACCGGCGGAATTCAGCTTGCCCACGCTGCCTCAGTACACGGCATCCGCGCTGTCGAAGCAATGACAGGTTCAGAGGCAACCGTCGACGTTTCCGTAGTTCCTGCCGGCGTCTATACGGATCCTGAAATCGCTTCCGTAGGCATAACCGAACAGCAGGCTAAGGATCAGGGCATCGAAGTTCTGACAGGCAAGTTCATCATGAGCGCCAACGGCAAGAGTCTCATCACAAAAGAGGAGCGCGGCTTTATAAAGGTGGTCGCCGAAGCCGGTACGGAGAAGATCCTTGGAGCGCAGATGATGTGCGCCAGAGCAACAGACATGATCGGCGAATTCACAACGGCGATGGTGAACGGTCTGACGGTGCCCGACATGCTTCTCAGCATCAGATCACACCCGACGTACAGCGAGGGAATAGGGGAGGCCCTGGAGGATGTCCACGGCATGTCACTGCACACGGTTCCGAGACCATCGAGGAAATAGCTAGAGCGCAATGACGCATTTCATGAAAGCGGCGGAATAACCGTCGCTTTTTTGTTGAACAGAATGGCTGTGTATAGTATAATATTTCGGTATTGGAGGAATAATACGCAATGGAAAAACTGGGTTTAAACACTTTAAGAGAATTGTTTCTGAGCTACTTCGAGCAGCAGGGTCACTACAGGAGAGAAAGCTTTTCGCTGATTCCCGAAGACGATCCGAGCCTGCTTCTCATCGGCGCGGGAATGGCCCCGCTGAAGCCGTATTTCGCCGGGCTTAAGACACCTCCGTCAAAGAGAATGACTACATGTCAGAAGTGCATCAGAACAGGCGACATCGAACATGTAGGATATACTGACAGACACGGCACTTTCTTTGAGATGCTGGGCAACTTCTCCTTTGGAGATTACTTCAAGAAGGACGCCATCAGATGGGGATGGGATTTCTCCACCAACGTCCTGAAAATGCCTGAGGAAAAGCTGTGGGTTACAATTTATGAGAACGACGACGAAGCCTTCGATCTCTGGCACAACATGATCGGACTTCCTGAGGAGAAGATAGTAAGACTCGGCAAGGACGACAATTTCTGGGAGATCGGAACAGGCGGACCGTGCGGTCCATGCTCTGAGATATACTTCGACAGAGGCGAGGAGCACGGATGCGGCAGACCTGACTGCAAGCCGGGCTGCGAGTGCGACAGATATACCGAGTTCTGGAACCTGGTATTCACCCAGTTCAACAAAGAAGAGGACGGCTCATACACGGATCTGCCTCATCCGAATATTGACACGGGTCTTGGTCTTGAGAGACTTGCCTGCATCATGCAGGGAACCAATTCCATATTCGACGTGGACACCATCAGGTCGGTTCTCGAGCAGGTTGTTCACGTTTCAGGCGTCGAGTACAAGGGAGGAGAAGCTCCGACTGATGTTTCCATAAGGATCATCGTGGACCATCTCCGCTCAATGACCTTCATGATCGGCGATTACATTCTTCCAGGTAACGAAGGCAGGGACTACGTCCTCAGAAGACTCATCAGAAGAGCGGCCATGCACGGACGCAAGCTGGGCATAGAGGGACCGTTCCTTTCGACACTCTGCGACAGAGTCATCGACGTTTCCGGAAAGGCTTATCCGCAGCTTGAAGAGCGCCGCGTCATGATCAGAAGAGTCGTCAACGCCGAAGAGGAGAAGTTTGCGGCCACCATCGACAAGGGCATGGGAATTATCGATGAATATATCGCCGACATGGTCATCGAAGGAAACCACGTTCTGGACGGCGCAAAGGCATTCAAACTTCACGACACCTACGGTTTTCCTATCGACCTGACGAAGGAAATCCTCGAAGAGAAGGGATATTCGGTCGATGAGGAAGGTTTCGAAGCTGAGATGCAGCGCCAGAAGGAGCTTTCCAGGACTGAAGACGAAATGGAAGGCGCCGGCTGGGAAAGCAAGTCCGGCGAATTCGCTCTTACGGGAGAGACCATTTTCGAAGGTTACGACACTATCAGCACCCAGTCTGTACTGGAGTCGATATATACAACAGAATTTGAAGAACACAGAGCGGCCGCCAAGGGCGACACCTGTATATTCGTTCTCGACAGAACGCCTTTCTACGCGGAAAGCGGCGGTCAGGTAAGCGACGCGGGATTCATCTACAATGAGCACGGCGGAATCGCTGTTATTGAGGATGTAAAGAAATACAACAAGATTTATGCCCACACAGTTAGGATACTCAAGGGCGAGTTCAACGAAGGAAATCATGTTGACGCCATGGTTCAGGCTCCTGTCAGAAACATGACTGCGGCCAACCACTCGGCGACCCACATGCTGCACAAGGCTCTGCGCGAGGTTCTGGGCGATCACGTCAAGCAGTCCGGTTCATACGTCACAAAGGACGGACTCAGATTCGACTTCTCGCACTATCAGGCAATGACAGACGATGAGATAAAGCAGGTAGAGGATATAGTCAACGACAAGATCAGACACTTCATTCCTGTCAGGACCAAGGTTCTGGATATCGAAGAGGCGAGAAAAGAAGGCGCTATGCATCTCTTCGACGAGAAGTACGGTGACAAGGTAAGAGTAGTTGCCATCGGCGAGTTCTCGAGAGAGTTCTGTGGCGGCACACACGTTGAAAACGCCGGCCAGATAGGAGCTTTCAAGATTCTGAGCGAATCGGGAATCGCTTCCGGAGTAAGACGTATCGAAGCTATCACAGGCCAGAAGATTCTGGAGAATTTCAACAAGGATCAGCAGGTAATAGGAGATACAGCTTCCGCGCTTAAGGCGGACAAGGAAATTCTTGTGGAGAAGGCTTCCGCTCTTGCTGATGAAGTCAGAGCCCTCAGAAAAGAGATGGCTCAGATCAGGTCAGCGGAGATGAGCAAGGACGCTGATTCCTTCCTGAACGACGCTAAGGAAATCAACGGCGTGAGACTTGTAACAAAGAAGTTCGACGACTACAAGATCGACGATCTGAGAAGCCTATCAGACAAGGTCAAGGCTTCCAACAAGAACGTCGCAATGGTATTCGCATCGGTATCCGGTGAAAAGGTCACCTTCCTCGTTTCCCTGACGGATGACCTGGTCGAGAAGGGCATGCACGCCGGAAAGATGATAAAGGAAATCGCGAAGGCAGCCGGAGGAGGCGGCGGCGGAAAGGCCGATATGGCCCAGGCCGGCGCCAAGGATCCATCTAAAGTGGATGATGCTTTTGCAAAGGCCGAAGAATTAATATAGTTTAAGATAGATTTCTGCTATTAAGACTTGTAATTATTGGCAATCTGGTGTTATACTCTACTCACCTAATGAACTGATTGGAGGTTTTATGATGGACAGACAGACAAGAATGTATGATAACTTTGATAAAGTCGAGCAGAAGACGATCAAGGAAATACTGACTATTGTATATGATTCTCTTGATGAAAGAGGATATAACGCCATAGACCAAATGGTCGGATATATTCTTTCCGGAGACCCATCATACATAACGAGTCACAACAACGCCAGAAATGTCATCGGCAGAATCGAGAGAGACGACCTGGTAGAGGAACTCATTAAGGCATATCTCGATAAATAATATCGAAGTACTTTTGTGGCGGGCATATGTCCGCCACTATTTTTTGATTTTTGGACAGTTTTGTGGAATTGTCCATAACGAAATTATGTAAAGGTTAACAAATGCGGAAAATCGGACTGGACGTAGGGGACAGGACAATCGGAGTGGCCGTAAGCGACGCTCTGGACATAACTGCACAGGGAATCACGACCATTGAGAGGGTCGGGATAAAGAAGGACACGGGCGTAATCCTTGATTACATCAGGGAATACGGCTGTGATACTGTCGTGATCGGGCTGCCTCTGAAACTGGACGGCACCGACAGCCTCCAGACCGAAAAGGTCCGGGAGTTCAGGCAAAGGCTGGAGAACAAGCTCACCGGCAGCGGCATGAACGATGTAAAAGTGGAATTCTATGACGAGCGCCTGACCACTGTAATGGCCGAGAGAGTACTTCTGGAGGCGGATCTGAGCCGCAAGAAGAGAAAGGAAGTCATCGACAAACAGGCAGCCGTAATAATACTTCAAAGCTATCTGGACAGTCTACATTGATTTTGGAAGAGGCACAGGCAAGCGGGAAACAGGTCTTCCTCCGCTCTGTCTGGTGTTGAGAACAACCGTTCGCAATTAAGCGGATCAGGAGCGTAAAATGGTATCAAAATTCGTAATTCCGATCTTTTTATCGGTGATAGTAGGCACGTGTCTGGCCATTCAGCCAATATTCAACACGACCGTAGCCAAGTTCACAGGGAGCATGTGGTACGCGGCGCTGTGCAGTCTTACAGTGTCAATTTCACTGGTATTATGCATATGCTTCTTAAATGACAGATTTGCCACGCTGCGAGGCGGGGGAGCGATGCAGATACCGAAATATTATATTCTGGCGGGAATCTGCGGAATACTGATTCTGGCATTTACAGTTTATTGCATAACGAAAATAGGGCCGGTACTGACCGCGTCAATTACTGTAACAGTGCAGATGATAGTGGCGACCGTCACAGCTCATTATGGGTGGTTCGGTCTGACGCAGGAGCCTATCAATCTGGTCAAAATAATCGGAATTATCTTCCTGGTGGTGGGGGTCATACTCGTAAAGCTCTCTATCAAGACTTAGGGCAGAAGATTGACAACTCTTCCGATAATCATAATTTTGGGAAGAGATGGACCCAAAATCCCATAAAAACAGCGGGAATGGCCAGAATCCGCCAAACCCGCTGGTACCAAGGGCTTCAGCCCTTTTTTTATTATTCCCGCTGAAAAACCGACGCTCTATTTTTCGATTTAAGCGATTTTTTAAACCCCTTTTGATATATATATCCTTATGTTTCGTCTCTCAGAAATCGACATCTGCTCTCTACAGATCTTCCGGTATCGTGAGTGTCATTCCTGACTTGATTTCGCCGTCATGAAGATCATTAGCCTTACAGATTTCGTATACGGCTTTTCTGATGTCCTTACCGTCGCTCTTAAAGTGTCTGGCAATATCCCAGACTGTATCACCGTCGGTAACTTCAACTGTAATTTTTTCTCCCGGCTGCTCCAGAGCTGTTGAAACATCGAATCCTGTTATATATCCAATCGTTCCTACGGCCAATCCCAGGATGATCACTATGAATGTTATGAATCTGAATTTTGATTTGATTCTGTACTTCTTATTAGTCCTCTTCATCTTGACAACTCTCCTTTCCTGCCCTTTTGAACATTTGTTCTTTTTATGTTTTCTATAAGATAGCAGAATATATGTTCGTTGTCAATAGAAATCGCGAACAAATTTTCGTAAATTGCTTTAGTCGGTAAGTATTTGCCGCTTTTAGACTGGACTGTTTAAGAGTTCTACATTCCCATGAGTTTATCATAGAATGTATCAAAGAGTTTGAACACCTTATCCCTGAAGATAACTCCAACGATAAACAATATGATTACGATCACGGCTATTATTATCGCGCTATGATAGTTGCCGTGCATAATCTGCCGCCCTATTGCGATGCTGCACATCATTCCCGGAGATCTGGCGATAAGAGAAATAATAAGAAACGGTTTTATATGCATGTTGGAAATGCCTGCAGCATAGGTGCACAGGTCTTTTGGAATGCCTGGTATAAGGAATATGACAAACACAGCGAGCATGCCCTTCTTGCTGTTGATCTTGTCCAGCATTTCCATGACTTTGCGCTCGCCGAACAGAATATGCATGGCGTCCTGTCCGAGGAACTGAGCGATGTAGAATACGATGACAGAACCGAGAAACGCGCCTATAAGCGACAATGCAAAGGCAAGCCAGAAGCCGTAGAGATATCCCGCGGCGACCTGCAGGGCCTGCCCCGGAATTATGCATATGATTATCTGAAGGATCTGGGCGCCAATATAAACCAAGGCGCTCTGCTTTTTGTACTGCAGCAGCCACTGCTCAACGTTCTTGAGGTTTGCCGCGTCCTCAAGCACTTCATGATGGAAAAGAAAGATATACAAAGGCACGCCGATAATAATCACGGCCAGCGCGACGAGTTTGAGTATCAGCGATATCTTTTTATATTGTTTTCTGTACTCCTGCTTGTCCTTCTGCTTCACTACAGCGTACCTGATCCTCTATCAACTATTTCCTGAAGCGCCTTTATGACTCCGAATTTTGAATGCTCGTAAGTAAGACCTCCCTGGAAGTACACAACAAAAGGCTCCCTTATAGGACCATCGGATGAAAGTTCAATGGACGAACCCTGTACGAACGCTCCTGCCGCCATAACGACGGGATCCTCATATCCCGGCATGTTCCATGGCTCAGGCGATACATGAGAGTCTATTGGAGCCGCGGCCTGGATGCCTTTGCAGAAAGCAACCACCTTATCAGGTGAACCGAGCTTCACGGCCTGAATGATGTCACTTCTCGTATCTCCGGATCCCGGGCACACTTCATAGCCCAGTTTTTCGAAGACTCTGGCGCACAGTACAGCGCCCTTCACGGCTCCGTTTACAGTCTTCGGTCCTATGAAAAGTCCCTGAAGCATAGCGCGTGTCTGACCGAAAGTGAGCCCGCACTCGCCGCCGATACCGGGAGTCGTGAGTCTGTAGCTTACGTTATCTATGAGGTCTTTTCTGCCTGCCACATATCCTCCCGTCAGCGCAAGTCCGCCGCCCGGATTCTTTATGAGCGAACCTGCCATTATGTCGGCTCCCACGTCCGTAGGCTCCTTGACATGAAGAAATTCTCCGTAGCAGTTATCGACCATGCAGACGATGTCCGGTCTGACGCCATGTACAAAGGCAGTCCACTCCTCAATCTGTTCTATCGTAATGGCTTTTCTCCAGCCGTATCCCGTGGCTCTCTGAAGGCAAACCATGCGGGTGTCCGGCGTGATGGTTTCTTTTAATGCGTCGAAATCAATGGTTCCGTCATCTTTAAGCTCGACCTGATCATAGGTTATTCCGAAATCCATCAGGGTGCCTTTGCCATTGCCGCGGATGCCGATTGTCTCCTCGAGGGTGTCGTACGGGGCTCCCGTGCTGTATATGAGCTTGTCTCCAGGCCTCAGAACGCCCGTCAGAGCCAGACTGAGAGCATGGGTGCCATTTACTATTATAGGCCTCACAAGAGCCGCCTCAGCGTGAAATATGTCCGCGTAGACCTTCTCTGTAGCCTCGCGTCCGGCATCGTCATAGCCGTATCCGGTGTTCCATGAGAAATGCCTGTCGCTGATGCCGTTCTTCTGGAAAGCGTCCAGCACTTTGTACTGGTTGTAGGCCATTATATCGTCCAGCTCATCGAAAAGCGGACGGACTTCCTGTTCGCATTTGTCAACCAGATTCAGTACTTCTTCGGATATTCCGAACTTCCCGCGCAGCAGCTCAAATGTATTACTTTTCATGCTTGTTTTCCTTTCGTTCCAGCTCCCATTCCATGTCTTTGACCAGGTCCCTCTTGACGTTCATCTTGTGGTTAGCGTAGAGCTGGGTCGTCGTCACCTGTTCATGGTCCAGAAGTGCCTGAACATCGAAGATTGAGTTTCCTCTGCCGATCAGGCTCGTTGCGGCAGTAGCCCTGAGTTTGTGGGGGCTGTAGCCGGCTTTTCTGGTAGTGGACAGGCCGATGGATGTGTATTTCTTGACCAGATCCCTGATGGCGCGCTCGGTCATCCTGCGTCCCTGAAGAGACAGGAAAAGCGCGTCCTCATGTCCCGGAACTATCTTCTCATCATGTGGTCTCTCGTTCTCCAGATAATCGATAATAACTTCGGTGACGGAGCGGTTCAAAGGCATTATTGCCTCTTTGTCCCTCTTTCTGTAGATCTTGAACTCTCCTCTGTTGAAGTTGAATGAAGAAACATTCAGCTGCTGAAGCTCGAAGAGCCTGAGCCCGTACGTAATGAAGAGAATCAGGATAGCCTTGTCTCTCTTCTTGGTCTTTTCCCAGTACTGGTGCTCTTTTTCTGTAAGATTTGCCCCTGTGGTTACGGCGTCGAGCATTATCATCACCTCATCGTCCTGAAGAGCCTTGATCTCGCGCTCGCTAGCCTTTGGGACACGGATCGGGTCGAATCCGTCAGTTATGTTCTTTTCCAGAATGCCGTCCCTGTAGAGCTGCTTGAACAGCACTGAAACAGAAGACTTCTTTCTCGCAAGGGTCTTGTTGGTGTTCTCATAGAGGACAATTTCATTGTCTTTCTCAACGCTGTAGCTGCGGCAGTAGTCGATGAACATGTTGACATCGGCTGCAACTATCTCCCTGAATTCAGATTCCTTGATCTCTCTCGGCCTTGAGGCCTCAGTCAGGCCCGTATTGTCGATGAGATACTGGCAGAAAAACCTTATGTCCGTAAGATAAGCAAGTCTCGTCATAGGAAGCACATTGCCCTTCAGATAAGCAAAAAAGCCCCTCATGAAAACCGGGAGCTCTTTTTCGATGTCGGTGCACTTGGCCATGACCTCATGTTCCTTGAGCACGATATTGTCTGGCCTTTCGCTTCTGTTATTGAGTCTTACAGTCTTTTCTCCAGCCACTCTATGAATCCCCTTTTAGCTTCTTCCTCGTTCAAGTATTCCGATAAATTTATCGTATTCATTTTATCATATCTGCGGAACCATGTTAACTGCCTTTTAGCGTAATGGCGCGTATTTTTTTTAATGTTGTCGATGGCTTCCTCCAGGCTCACGTCGCCGTTCAGGTACTCTATTACCTCTTTGTAGCCGATGCCCTTCATTGAGATATCTTCGGCGTCCAGACCCATTTCAGTAAGGGATTTTACCTCATCTATCAGACCCGCTTCGATAAGAGCGTCCACCCTTCTGTTTATCCTGTCGTAGAGTTCTTCCCTGTCTCTCGTAAGGCAGACCAGGAGTGGATCGTAATCCGGATTTTCGGAAATGTTGCCGTCGAATGGTCTTACTTCGCCCTCCCCTGCCTCGAGGCGTTCGATTGCCCTGATGATTTTCTTGGTATTGTTCGGGTGAATTCTTTCGGCCGCGGCGGGATCCATCTCCGCCAGTATGGTGTGCAGGGATTCAGAGCCCTCTGAGACTGCCTTTGCTTTAAGGCTCTCACGGAGCTGTTCGTTGCCTGACGCCCCTGCGAAATCCATGTCGTAGAGTATGGAATTGAGATAAAGACCTGTTCCGCCTGAGATCACGGGCAGTTTTTCCCGCGAGAGTATGTCATTTATAGTCTCTCTGGCCATCTCCTGGTAACGGGCGACGGAAAACTCCTCCCGGGGATCCAGGAAGTCAATTAAATGATGGACCGCCCGGCTGCGCTCTTCTTCGGTAGGTTTGGCGCTTCCGATGTCCATATATTTATAGAGCTGCATGGAATCGCAGGAGACGATCTCTCCGTCGAAAGCCCTTGCAGCTTCTATGGCGTATTCAGTTTTTCCGACAGCCGTTGGTCCGGCTATCACCAGAATGCGTCTTTTATCCATGATTCACGCGCGTTTGAACATGCGCTCCAGTTCGTATCTGGTCATTTTTATGAATGTTGGCCTGCCGTGAGGACATGAGAACGGGTTGTCACAGGCCTTCAGCTGATCCATGAGAGCCGTTATCTCCCTTGAATCAAGCAAATCTCCGCCTTTTACAGCGGATTTGCAGGATCTGGTGATTATCTTCTCCAGTGTTCCGCGGTTCGTCAGGTCAGGTTTCTCGCTGAACTCGCTGAAAAGGTCCTTCAGAAAGTCCTCTGCCTCGCTCATTTCCATGAAAGCGGGTATTTCGCGGACGATATATGTGTTGTTTCCGAAGAATTCTATATCGTATCCCATGGCTCTGACGTCGTCGATCCAGGCTTCCTCGGTGGCCGAAACGTCAGATGATACGCTCAGGGACAAAGGCATCAGCATCTGCTGTGAGAATTTCTCGGAGGAATTATACTGATTCATCAGCTTTTCGTAGAATACCCTCTCATGTGCGGCGTGCTGGTCGATCATATAGAAGTTTTCTTCATCCTGTGCGAGAATATATGTGTTAAAAACAGAGCCTATTACGGTCAGTTCATCGAAATCGAAAGGTCTGTTGGTCTTTTCAGGCGCTTTTTCTGTCATTTCCTCCGCTGTTTCGGCCTGAATTTTCTCCTCCCGCATTGTTGTCAGGAACGATTTTATGTCAACTTGCTCCTGGACTTTCTCTTCCTCGCGGATCGCAGGAATTTCAGGTCTTGCCGTCGTGTTTGCCGGCGGATTTGAAGGTTGAGCAGCCTCATATGTGAAAACTTCATCCTTCACCAGACCGTCTGATTTGGCGATTTCAGGGACAGCCATCTCCCCTTTAAGGGCTTCACGTATGGCTTCAGCGACAAAGTCCTCCACTTCACTGTTTTTATCGAAACGTATCTGTTTCTTGGTCGGGTGAATGTTCACATCCAGTTTTTCGGCCGGCATAGCCAGGAAAATGAACGCTATAGGGAACCTCCCCTTGAACATTCTCTCGGCGTATGCCCTGTCCAGCGCCTTCTCAAGCACCGAACTGGCAATGATGCGTCCGTTGACGCAAAATATCTGTCTGCTTCTTGACGGAAGTGTCTTATCGGGCGGTGAAACATGGGCTTTAAGGGTAAATCCGCCCTCGGATTTCTCCACAGGAATGAGCCCCTCGCCTATGTCTTTGCCGTAAATGTTGATGATATTGGCCAGAATGTTGCCTTTGCCTGACGTTGTGAACACTATGGATGCGCCGTTTATCATGCTGAAACGTATGTCAGGATATGAAAGAGCGATCCTGGATACGAAATCGATGATTTTTCTGGCCTCTGAAGCATCCGTGGCCAGGAATTTGTACCTTGCCGGCACGTTGAAGAACAGGTCACGAACAGTGACTGTGGTACCGTCAGGACAGCCCGTGGCGGTGTTTTCAAGGACCTGGGAGCTCTCAACCACAACCTTTCTGCCGGATTTGGCGTCCGCGGTCTTGGTTATGAGTTCCACCCTTGAAACGGCGCATATGCTGGCCAGGGCTTCTCCCCTGAACCCAAGAGTCTCAATGCGGTCCAGATCGGCCTCGGTGGATATCTTGCTCGTCGCGTGGCGCCTGAATGCCGTCTCCACCTCGTCAGCCGGTATGCCGCAGCCGTTGTCTGTGACGCGGATGTAGGTCCTTCCACCGTCCTTTATCTGCACGGTAATTGTAGTCGCTCCGGCGTCCACGGCGTTCTCGACCAGCTCCTTGACTATGGAAACAGGCCTGTCTATTACCTCGCCTGCGGCGATTTTGTCTGCTATGTGCTTATCTAATATCTTTATCATGACAATGAATCCTTAGAGATTCTTCTTGAGATCTTCCAGTATTTTGAGGGCCTCTGAAGGCGTTGTATTCATGAGATCAAGGGATTTAAGCTTCTCCTTGACCGGATCAGGCACAGTTTCGAAGAATGTGAGCTGGGCCTCGCCGGTGTTTTCCTTTACGACCTCAACATTGTCCTCCATGTTGCCCACGAGGCTATCCAGATGACCTCTCGCGTTTGTCAGAAGCTCGTCAGGCACGCCGGCCAGCTGAGCCACATGGATTCCGTAGCTTCTTGAAGCGGAGCCCTCTACAATCTTGTGCAGGAACACGATGTTTCCATTATCCTCAATTACATCTACGTTGAGGTTCCTGACGCCGTCCAGAGTGTTCTCCAGCACTGTCATCTCGTGGTAATGGGTGGCGAAGAGAGTCCTGATGTGCCTTTTGCATACGAATTCAGCGGTAGCCCACGCGATGGACAGGCCGTCGTAGGTGCTCGTCCCCCGCCCTATCTCGTCCAGAATAATCAGGCTCTTGGCCGTGGCTGTGTTGAGTATGTAGGCCAACTCGCTCATCTCGACGAAGAAGGTGCTCTGACCCTGAGCCAGATTGTCGGAGGCTCCTATTCTCGTGAATATACGATCGCAGAGGCCGATATGGGCCCGCGCTGCCGGCACGAAGCATCCAGCCTGCGCCATGAGCACTATGAGAGCCGTCTGTCTCATGTACGTGGACTTGCCGGACATGTTAGGACCGGTTATTATCAGCAGACCAGCGTCCTTTCTGTCCAGATATGTGTCGTTGGAGACAAAAACACTATCTCTGACTGTCTGTTCGATGACCGGATGACGCCCCTGCTCGATGGAAATGACGTCGCCGTTGTCGATCACAGGTTTGACGTAATCGTTCTTCTCGGCGGTCTGCGCAAAAGCAGTCAGCACGTCGAGGACAGCCACGGCGTGAGAAGTGCTCTGGATCTCCGCGATGTAGCCTTTGAGCCTGTCGCGCATCTCGCAGAAGAGCTCGTATTCCAGCTTGTTTATCTCCGCCTCCGCGTTGAGAACGAGTCTCTCGGTCTCTTTCAGCTGAGGCGTTATGAATCTCTCGCAGTTGACGAGAGTCTGTTTTCTGATGTAATCCTCGGGAACCAGATCGTAGAAGGACTTGGTTACCTCGATGTAGTAACCGAAGACCTTGTTGAAACCAACTCTCAGGTTCCTGATTCCTGTACGCTCCCTTTCGGTAGCTTCCAGGGACGCGATCCACAGCTGGGCGTCGTGTATGGAAGCCTTGAGGTCGTCCAGTTCCTTTGAATAGCCCGCTCTGATGAGGCCGCCCTCCTTGACAGTGAACGGTGGCTCATCGACTATGCCGGCGTCTATCATGGAACAAACATCCTCCAGAGGATAAATCTCCTCTCTAAGCTGGGCTATAAGGGTCGAATCGAGAGATGAAAGATCCATGAGTATCTCAGGAAGAACCCTGCATGAGTCAGCCAGGGCCACAAGATCAAGTCCGTTTGCCCTGCCCGTCGCGATCCTTCCGGCGAGACGCTCGAAGTCGTAAATCCTCTTCAGGTTTTCCTTGATATTGTTTCTCGTCAGAACATCGTCGACAAGAGTTTCCACAGCGTCGAGTCTGGCGTTGATCATCTCCGCGTTGTTAAGCGGCTGTCTCAGCCAGTGTTTCATGGTCCTTGAGCCCATGGCCGTGTGGGTTTTGTCCAGAACACCGAGAAGTGATCCGTGAAGCTTTTTCTCGAAGAGAGTCTCCGTAAGTTCAAGGTTCTTTATAGTCGCCTTATCCAGGGACATGTGCTGTCCCACCGAATATACAGAGAGAACTCTGATATGGGAAAGATCGCTCTTCTGGGTATCGTAAAGATAGAGAAGCAGCGCCCCGAGAGCTGTCTCGGAGTCAGTGTCCTCCTCCACTCCTATTCCTCTTGATGAAGTTACGCCGAAGTGGCGTCTGATTGTGTCCCTGAGGGCGTCTTTGCGGTAGAATCTGTCGCCGATCACGTTTATGTACGGATCAATTACAGTCGCCAGGTCCACTGTGTCGAGAATCATGGACGTGTTTTCGTCCAGAATAAGTTCTCTGGCGTTTATTTTAACCAGTTCATTAATGAGGGTCTGCCTGGCTCCGATTCCGGAAAAAGATGTAAGGCAGATCTCCCCTGTCGATACATCGCAGTACGAAAGTCCTATGCTCTCGCCGCCCGTAAAGACGGACGCGATGTAGTTGTTTTCCTTGTCGCTGAGCATGCTGCCGGTCATGGCTGTTCCCGGCGTAACGATCTGAATGACCTCACGCCTGACTATACCCTTAGCGGCGGCGGGATCCTCGACCTGCTCGCATATTGCGACCTTGTAGCCTTTGCCTATGAGGCGGGCTATGTACGTATCCGCGGCATGGAAAGGGACTCCGCACATGGGAGCCCTTTCATCTAAACCGCATTGTTTACCTGTAAGTGTAAGCTCAAGCTCTCGTGAAGCGGTTATGGCGTCGTCGAAGAACATTTCATAAAAGTCCCCGAGCCTGAAGAACAGGATCTCGTCCTTGTGTTCTTCCTTGATATCAAGATATTGCCGCATCATGGGCGAAAGCTTTGATTTTGCCAATTCCTTCTCCTTACTTGCCGAGCTTTTTGTTGTAAGCTTCGATACCGAGCTTGATCAGTTCGGCGCCTCTTCTCATCTTGTCAGGTGAGAGAACGTACGCGATACGCATTTCATCCTTGCCCAGACCAGGAGTGGCGTAGAATCCGGCAGCAGGCGCGAACATTACTGTTTCGCCCTTGTCGTCGAATTCAGTGAGCAGGAACATGAGGAAGTCCTCAACGTCATCGACCGGAAGTCTCGCTGTCATGTAGAAAGCGCCGCCAGGCTTCTGGCATACGACTCCAGGGATCTTTGAGATCTCTTCATAAGCCGCGTCTCTTCTCGCGCAGTACTCGTCTCTGGCCATGTCATAGTATGACTTATCCATTCTGTAGAGAGCCGCCGCGCCTACCTGCTCGAGGGTCGGACAGCAGAGTCTGCCCTGAGCCAGCTTGAGGATGCCGCTCATGAGATCCTGGTTCTTTGAGATTACAGCGCCGACTCTGGCTCCGCATGCCGAGTATCTCTTCGATACTGAGTCTACGAGAACTACTCTGTCGGCAATGTCTTCGAGCATTCCGAATGACGTTACCTCTCTGCCGTCGTACGCGAACTCTCTGTATACCTCGTCGGAGATGATCCAAAGGTCATGTTCCTTGGCGATGTCGCCGACTAGTCTCATTTCATCGAGAGTCAGCACTCTGCCTGTAGGATTTCCCGGGCTGATGCAGCAGATAGCTCTCGTATTAGGAGTTATCGCGGCTTCGATGAGATCTCTCTTCGCCCAGGCGTATCCGTCGTCAGCTGACGTGGTCAGCGGAGCGAGCACTCCGTTCACCTGATTGCAGAATGTATTGTAGTTCGTGTAGAAAGGCTCGGCGATGATAGCTTCTTCGCCAGGATTCAGCAGAGCTGTAAAGATAAGTGTCAGCGCTTCCGAACCGCCGTTGGTGATCAGGATATTATCCCTCGTGTAGTGCATGTTGTACATGCTCATGTAGTCGATCATAGCGTCAAGAAGTTCGGTCACACCGCCTGATTCAGCGTACGCGATTACCTTCTTGTCGAAGTTGTTGATAGCCTCTTTGAAGCAAGTCGGAGTCTCAACGTCAGGCTGTCCGATGTTGAGATGGTACACTGTCTTGCCTTTGGCCTCGGCTTCGAAAGCAAATGTGTTGAATCTTCTGATAGGCGAAAACTGCATCGCACCTACTCTTTTGGAAATTTCCATTTCATCTTTCTCCTTTTGTTAAATAATCAGTGAAAATATATAAAAGCAATTGCCTTTATTTCAGTTCTTCATGGGAGGCCGCGACGACCCCATCCACATCTATATTATTATCGCATTTTTGTTTCTTCATGAAAAGAAGATATTCTATATTTCCTTTAGTTCCCGTGACCGGAGAATAAGTCAGTCCGTGTGTGTAAAGACCGTTCTCTTCTCCGTACCCGATAACGTTCCTGATGACCTGGCAATGGATATCCGGATCCCTGACTATGCCCTTCTTTCCGACCTGCTCACGGCCGGCTTCAAACTGCGGCTTTACCAGGCACACAAGGCACCCGTCGTCATGCAAAAGCAGACTGGCCACAGGTAAAACAAGCCTGAGTGAAATAAAGGATACGTCGATGCTAATGAAGTCCACATCGCGCCCTATCTCATCCACATCCAGATAGCGGACATTGCACTTCTCCATGTTGACGACCCGGGGATCGTTTCTCAGCTTCCAGTCGAGCTGTCCGTAGCCCACATCTATGCAGTAGACCTTCGCCGCCCCGTTCATCAGCATGCAGTCGGTAAAGCCTCCTGTGGAAGCGCCGATATCGACTGCCTTTGCGCCTTCGAGGGCGAAATTCCACTCTCTGAGGGCTTTTTCCAGCTTCAGCCCTCCACGGCTCACATATGGGCATAAATCCTCTTTTACGGCGATTCTGGCGCTCTCATCGACAGGTGTGCCCGGTTTGTCGCACATGACGTCGTCGACATAGACGAGACCCGCCATTATTGACGATTTTGCCTTTTCCCTGGAGGAGAAAAGCCCTCTTTCAGTTGTCAGTACGTCGAGTCTTTTCTTCATGCCCTGTTCTGTCTGATCACCTCAGCTATGGAAACGCTGTCCAGTCCGTACTTTCTGTAGAGTTCGTCCTGGCTTCCGTGTTCTATGAATTTATCCGGCCATCCGAGATTGATGACCCTAGTGCAGCCTTCGGCTGTCAGCGCCCTGATGGACTCGCCGATTCCTCCTGTAACTATTCCGTCTTCTATAGTGACTATGAGAGGAACGGCTTCGGCTGACGCCGAGAGTTCCTCTTCGTCGAGAGGTGTGATGCTGGCGATGTTGACAACACCGACGAAAACGCCTTCCTCTTCGAGTATGTCCGCGGCTTCAAGCGCAGGTCCGACCATGCTGCCGGCCGCCCAGATGTCAGCGTCGATACCTTCCTTTAGCCTTACGGCTTTTCCCGCCGTCTCGGCCAGCGGACCGCCCAGATCCGCCGCGACGCCCCTCGGATATCTTATGGCGCACGGGCCGTCAATTGTCAGTGAAAGCTCAAGCATTTTCTCCAGTTCAGGCCCGTCCTTTGGAGCCAGAACGGTCATGTTCGGCATCGACCTGAGGTATACAAGATCGAATAGCCCGTGATGAGTCTCTCCGTCCGCGCCGACGACTCCCGCTCTGTCTATGCAGAAAGTTACCGGCAGATTCTGCAGACAGACGTCCTCGAGAATCTGGTCGTAGGCTCTCTGAAGGAATGATGAGTAGACGGCAACATACGGCCGCTGTCCTGCCTTTGCCAGACCCGCGGCGAAAGTTACACTGTGGGCCTCCGCGATACCGACGTCGAAGAAACGCTTCGGATATTTTTTGCAAAAGCATTCCAGCCCGACTCCGTCGGTCATTGCGGCGCTTATTCCGATGACCCTCTCGTCCATTTCGGCCATTTCGATGAGCTTGTCGCCGAAGACGCGGGAATATGATTTTCCCCCTGATGACTTCAGAGGTTTTCCCGTATCAACATCGAATGCTCCTATGCCGTGGTATATGTTCGGGTGCTTCTCAGCCTTGGAGTAGCCTTTGCCCTTCTGGGTGACCGTGTGGACGAGAACAGGACCCTTAAGGCCCTTCGCCCTTTCCAGAGTCATGCACAGTTCTTTTATGTCATGTCCGTCTACGGGACCGATGTATTTGAATCCAAGTTCTTCGAAGAGTATTCCGTCGATAACGGCGTACTTGATGTCTTCCTTGGCGTTGTGTATTCCGGAAATGACGCTTTCACCGACGACAGGAACCTTTGACAGTCCTTTCTTGACCTTTGTCTTCATGTGCAGATACTTGTCGGTACTGGTGATGCGTCCAAGGGATCTGGAAAGTCCGCCCGTGTTCTGGGAAATGGACATGCCGTTGTCGTTGAGAACGACGATGAGATTTGTGTTCATGCTGCCGGCGTTGTTCATGGCCTCATAGGCGAGACCTCCGGTCATTGCCCCGTCGCCGATCACCGATACTACCTTGTAATCATCACCGTTCAGATCTCTGGCCGCCGCGAGGCCAAGTCCGAGGGAAATGGACGTGCTGCTGTGGCCAGTATCAAAAACATCAAAATCACTCTCGCAGGATTTAGGGAATCCGCTGATTCCGCCGTACTTGCGAAGAGTCTCGAAAGAATCCGCTCTGCCTGTCAGTATCTTGTGGACGTAGGACTGGTGCCCCACGTCCCAGATGATCTTGTCCTTCGGAGTGTCAAAGCATCTGTGCAATGCTATGGTCAGCTCGACTATACCCAGATTTGAAGCCAGATGGCCTCCCGTCTTTGATACTGAATCCACCAGGAAGTCTCTGAGTTCGTAGGACAGCAGTTCAAGCTGATCGTAGTCCATGGTTCTCAGATCTTCCGGAAAGTTGTGTTCTGATAGATATTTGCTCATTCTGTAATTCCTTCTAGCACACTCTCGACGCAAGCATCTCCGCCAGTTCCACGAAGAGCTCGGCGTTGTCATAGTACTCGGCCAGTGCTTCCTTGGCCGCGTCGGTAAGTTCTCTCAGTTTCGCCTTAGATTCCTCGAGACCGTAGAGAGCCGGATAGGTCGCCTTGCAGTTGGCTTCGTCGTGTCCTACTTCCTTGCCGAGGAGTTCCTGATCACCCTCCACGTCGAGAATGTCATCGCATACCTGGAACGCCAGTCCCAGATTCTCGGCGAAGGTGGTGAGATTGTCGAGATCGTGCTCATTGCAGCAGCCAAGTCTGGCGCCCGCCCTGACGGCTCCTATTATCATATCGGCCGTTTTTGTTATATGTATGTAGTCCAGAAGTTCTTTTGAACATCTTTTGTTCTCAGCTTCCACATCCGCGATCTGTCCCGCGACCATGCCCGTTACTCCGGCGCCCTTGACTATTTCGTATGCGGCTCTGATTCTGCATTTCAGAGCGTCGATGTTGTCAAAGTACAGGAGCATGTCTCTCTGCATCGCCTCATAGGCGGCTGACTGAAGCCCGTCCCCGGCCAGTGTAGCCACGCCGTCGCCGTATATCACGTGATTTGTCGGCTGACCGCGCCTCAGTTCGTCATCGTCCATGCACGGAAGATCGTCATGGATCAGTGAGTAGGTATGGATGTACTCGATGGCGCAGGCGTACGGAAGGGCCTCCTCGGCCTTGCCTCCGCAGAATTCGCAGGCAGCCATGAGGAGAACAGGTCTTATCCTCTTTCCGCCAGCCGTGAGGCTGTACTTCATGGAGTCATAAAGAGTGATGCTCTTCTGATCTATGTCAGGGATGAAGTCAAGCAGATGCTCTTCAAAAAGCTCCCTGTATTCGTCAATAGTCCTGTCGATCATTTCGTGAGCACCTCTACTTTCTGCTGGGCCTCCTCAAGTATTATTGAACACTCCTTGTAGGCCTTCAGTCCTTCCTCGTAGTTCTTAATGGCGTCTTCGAGGGAAGTCTCCTGTGATTTCAGTTTCTCAGAGGCTTCCTCCAGTTTTTTCAGTGACTGTTCAAAAGTCAGTTTTTCCTCTGCCATCTTCAGATCCTCCTTAGTTTACGCGGGTTATCTCGGCCGCTGCGCTGCCCGAGCCTGTTTCTATGTTAACGTTCTGTCCTACTTTCAGTTCATCCGTTCTGCTGATAATGTGGCCGTTCTCATCCGTTACTACGCTGTATCCTCTCGAAAGGATCGCCTTAGGATCGGACGCGTCTATGAGAGCCTTCAGCAGTTTCACGCGCTCTGCGCCTGAGCTTAACCTGGCGGTGAGGTTTTCGCCCATGGACTCGATGATGCGGTCCACGTTCATCTGCTCGTAATCGATACGCGTGCTGATGCCTTTTGCAAAGGCATTAGGATCCAGGGCGGCAAGCCTGTTTTTTCTTATCTCGACGAACTGAAGAAGTGCCGACGCAAGGTTGTCCTTCATGTCTCTCAGATACTCTCTCAGCTCGCCTGTGTCCGGAACCGCCATCTCAGCGGCGCCCGTCGGTGTAGCCGCTCTGAAGTCAGCAACGAAGTCGGAAATGGTGAAATCCGTTTCATGGCCGACAGCGGATATGACAGGAATCTTCGACGCGAAGATGCTCCGGGCCACGACTTCCTCATTGAAAGCCCAGAGTTCTTCCATGGAACCGCCTCCCCGGCCTGTGATTATGATATCTGTATCGCTGTAATTCTCATTTATATCGTCGATGGCCCCTGCTATGTCCTGAGCCGCCGCCGGTCCCTGCACGAGTACAGGATAAACGAGAATGTCAACGTAATCGTTCTTGTTCTTTATGGTCCTGATAATATCTCTGACAGCAGCGCCCGTATCGGAAGTGACCACAAAGATCTTCTTCGGAAAATCAGGCAGCGGTTTTTTGTTCTCGGCGGCAAAGAGGCCTTCTTTTTCGAGCTTGGCTTTCAGTTTTTCAAACTGTATTGCCAGCTGTCCTTCGCCATTGACCTCGATGTCCCTGATGTTCAGGGAATAGTATCCGCCCCGCTCATACACGGAGATGTATCCCGAGGCGACTATTTCTATGCCCTCTTCCATCGGACACGTGATGCGCTCCAGATTTGAAGCGGCCAGGAAGCAGTTCAGCTTGCTGGACTCGTCCTTGAGGGAAAAGTAAACATGCCCCGAGCTGTGAAACTTCAGGTTGCTTATCTCCCCCACCACCGAAACGTTGCCTAGGATCGGATCAGTCTTAAGGACCCGTCCGATGTAATTGTTCAGTTGTCCTACTTTTATCGGTTTCAGTCCCATAAGTACCTGCTGCCCAGAAGGGCCGTTCCGACCGCGTTGTCCGACGAAAGTTCAGGGCCCGCGAAAAACGCCTTGATCCCTTTCGCCTCCAGTCTCTCGGTTATGTATTCTTGTATGAACCTGCTGGAGGATACTCCACCGGACATGTAAATGCTGTCCGTACCGGTTTTTTCGGCGTTCTGCATTATCATCTCGATCATGGATTCGGAAATCTTCTCGAATATTTCCCGGATGAAGTAGTATATGCCTTTCTGCATGCCGCCAAGGGTATTCCTTATCTGCGTATCAAAGCCGGACAGATTCACATAAGCGTCCTGAACCTTGATTTTCGTAAGTTTATCTGTGTGGTCCCGGGCCCTCATTGCGAGCCCGTCCAGAGCCTCCCCGCATGGAAATGGCAGTCCCAGGGCTACGCCAGCCCTGTCAAGTACCTGTCCGTATGAAATATCCTTCGTTCCGCCCGTGATCTCTATGTCATAGAAGGCGTTCTCGCCCTTCAGATTCGCGAATGATGTCAAATTTTCCGGCGCGTGTTCCTTCTGTGTTATCTTAAGAAGTTCGCATGTGCCTCCTGAAAAGTGGCAGGCCGCGAAAACGCCTTCCGGTCTTTCCGCAAAGGCAGACAGCGCAGCTTCCACATGTCCTTCCTGATGGGAGAACCCAACAGCCGGCACGTTCAGTGCCGAGGCTATGGATACAGCCTGTCCGGATCCTGCCGTAAAGCACGGCATGTATGAACCTTCAACGGATCTCGGTCTTGTCGAGTACGCGACAGCGTCTATCGGGCCTTCGTAGACCTCCCTCAATTCAGCGAACATCTCCGGCAGATTCTGCACGTGCTGGAACAGTGCTTCCGACTGTCTGAGACCTCTCTCCCCTTCCTTCACTTTGAGGAAACGTCTCAGGTCAGCCAGTATCTCTCCGCCCCGGACAACAGCGACGGATGTCTTGTAGTTGCTCGTGTCTATTCCGAGGACGTGCCTGTCATTCATCTTTTCTGCCCTTGGTAACGGCTCCGAGTACGCCGTGAATGAACCTTGCGGAGCTGTCTGTGCTGTACTTCTTCGCCATGTTTATGGCTTCGTTTATGGTCACCGCTTCCGGTATGTCGTCGCAGTATCTTATCTCGCCGCAGGCAAGGCGCATTATGGCCAGGTCAACCTTCGGCATTCTGCTTGTCTTCCACCTTGAAGCGCATCTGTTTATGTCGGCGTCTATCTCTTCCAGATGGTTCACGATTTCGGAGAGAAGCTTTCCGCCGCGGGCGGCGTGGTCCCCCTTGAGTCTTTCGGAGGCAAGGCTTGTTGCCTTTGCTTCATTGAGAGACTTCGTGGCGTCCATCTCGTAGAGAATCTGCATCATTATTTCGCGTGCGTCATTCCTGGTCATCTCTCTTGACTCCCTCCACATGGATGTTCACGGCATTGAGTTTCATGTTTGTCATGCTGCGGATCTCGTTCTTCACGTTATCCTGGATATCCCAGGCGACCTGCGGGATCTTGCAGCCGTAAGACACGATAACATGGAGGTCGATCTCGATCTGGTCTTTGCTTTTCGTGACCTTTGCCCCCTTGGCTACGAGTTCCTTGCCTCGCGTCTTTTTGCTGATGGTGTTCGTCAGTCCGCCGGCCATCTCGGCGACACCTTCAGTCTTCAGTGTCGCGTTGATGGCGCATACTGCCAGCACGTCATCAGATACTGTTACAATTTCCTTATCCTCTGCCATTATTCCTTATCCTTGTCTTCCTTTTCGTTTATCTTCATGATGACCTTCTCGATACGCCTGTCTTTGACAGAATCGATGGTGAAAACAATGTTCTCCCAAGTCATTTCCTTACCAAGGTCGTCCTCGTCAGGAATCTCGCCGAACATGTCGATGATAAAGCCGCCGATGGTTTCAGAGTCCTCGGATTCCAGATTCGTTCCAAGTTCTTCGTTGATATCGTCCAGATAGGTGCTTCCTTCGACCATGTACAGATTCTCGCCGATCTTCGTCAGTTCCTGCTCCTCCTCATCGTACTCGTCATCGATGTCGCCCATGACTTCCTCGATGATGTCCTCCATGGTTACGATGCCGCAGAATCCGCCGTACTCGTCAATAAGAATGGCTATCTGCTGCTTCGTCCTCTGAAGCTCGAAGAAAAGCGAGTCGATATTCTTAGTTTCCGGTACGAAATAAGGCGTACGCAGAATAGATTTTATGTCAACGTTATCGAAGCCCTGTTCTCTCGCCTGAATCAGGTAATCCTTGATGTAGAGGATGCCGAGAATATTGTCACTGTCGTCCTCATAAACAGGAATACGTGAGAATTTCAGGCTCATGAGCTCGTCTATGTACTCTTCAGGCGGGTCATTGATATCTATGGCAAAAACATCAGTCCTCGGCGTCATTATCTCGTAGGCGAGAATGTCGTCGAAGGCGAATACGCCTGTGATCATCTTCTTGCCCTCTTCTTTAAGCTCACCGCTCTCCTGTCCGGCCTCAAGCATGTCCACGATGTCCTCTTCAGAGTACTCATTGTCGTTCAGGTCGGCGCGCTGTCTGAACAGTTTCAGGAACAGTATTGCCAGTCCCGCGATGCAGACCGTCACCGGTCTCAGCAGAACGTTGAGCGCTTTGATGCTTCCTGCCGTAGTCATGAGTACGCCTTCAGCGTGCTGCATGGCTATTCTTCTCGGCAGCATCTCGCCGAGAGCCATGAGGAAAATAAGTGATACAAAGAACACGACTATAAAGGCGATAACCGCTGCCGCAGTCAGGTGCCCAAGTCCCCACGTGTAAAACAGTTTTCTGTAAAGAGGCATGGCCAGGAAGAACATGCACGACAGACAGTAGATCATATAGATGATTACATTCAGTACTCTTGTCGACAGTTTGCTTACAGGCGAGTTGTCAAGCACCGGCAGGACTGCTTTTGCCTTGCTGTTACCGTCTTCCGCCAGCTCTCTGAGCTTCGTTTTGTTTGATTCTGATATTGATTTGCGCGCTGCTGCGAACCATGCGTTGATGATTATGAGCGCCAGGCCTATGATTACGCCCCATAAGGGCAGCAAAGGACCTTCTGACATTGATTATTTCTCCTTTCTGAGCATGTACATCTCAGCCACGGGCTGAGCCATTTTTATTCTTAAAATCTGCTGAGGATGAGGCGCCGAATCTACAGGATTGCCCTCCTCGTCAGTCATGTAATCAAGTTTCTGCGTGAAGGCTTCGCCTTCGGGACCGAAGACTTCGATCATGTCTCCTATGTCCATCTTGTTTCTCTGCTCGACCACGGCGATCTTCGTCTCCGGGTCGTAGCTTCTGACCAGACCTGTGAATGAGTATTCGCGTATGTACGAGCTCGTCAGGTATTCCTGGTCTTCCGCCGTCGGTTTCCTGAAGTAGAAACCGGTTGTGAAGTCTCTGTGACTGGCCTTGCACATTTCCGTAGCCCATGCCGGGTCGTATCTGTATCCGGCCGGGTCACTGTAGTAGGCGTCCAGAGCCGTGCGGTAAGCCTTTATCACGTGAGCGATATAGAAGATGCTCTTCATGCGCCCTTCTATCTTTAACGAGCTGATTCCGGCTTCTATGAGCTCCGGCAGATGCTCCAGCATGCACAGATCCTTGCTGTTGAAGATGTAGGTGCCTCTGTCGTCTTCATCCACCGGCCAGTACTCGCCCGGGCGCTTCTCCTCCTCGAGTCTGTACTTGTACCTGCACGGATGGGCGCACTCGCCTCTGTTGGCGTCCCTTCCCGTCATGAAGTTGCTGAGAAGGCACCTTCCGGAATATGAGATGCACATGGCTCCGTGTACAAAGGCTTCAAGCTCAGTATCCTCAGGCAGTTTCTGTCTGATCTCCCTGATCTCATCCAGAGTCAGCTCCCTGGCCAGAACGAGCCTCTTCACCCCCTGGTCTCTCCAGTAGTTGGCCGTGATGTAGTTCGTCATGTTGGCCTGAGTGGAAAGATGTATCTCGGCTTCCGGTATCTCCTCTCTCAGAAGCTGCATGACAGCGGGATCGGAAACAATGTACGCGTCCACAGGGATGTCCTTAATCTCTTTAAGATACTCTTGCAAAGGCAGGATATCCTCGTTATGAGCGTACACGTTTAGTGCCAGATGGCAGCGCACGCCGCGGCTGTGGGCGTACTCTGTCCCTTCTTTCATCTCATCGATGGTCATATTGCCCGCGCCTGCCCTCAGTGAGAACATCTCTCCTCCGAAGTAGACGGCGTCGGCTCCGTATTCCACCGCTATTTTCAGTTTTTCCAGATCGCCGGCCGGAGCCAGCAGTTCAACTCTGTTCATCCTATTATTTGCTTATGAGGCTGATGGACATTCCGTCGCCCACGGGCAGAACGGCTGTATCAGCGTAGTCGAGTCCGTTTATGTACTGTATGAAATCTCTCATCCTGTTGATGGATGTCTTGTATCTTCCTCTCTCGTCGTACTCGTCGGAGGCCGTCATGCCTTTCATCAGGACATTGTCGCATATCACCATGCTTTCGTCCTTCATGAATGGCATCGCAAGGTCCCAGAACTCCCTGTAATGGCTTTTCGCGGCGTCGATGAAGAGAATGTCGAATATCTCAGTTTCGTCCATCTCAGCGAGAATCTCGCGGGCGTCGCCCTGGACGACTTCGACGAGGCTGTCGAAACCCAGGTTTTCTATGTTCGTGCGGGCTGCCCTTGCGCTTTCCTCATCCGACTCTATGGTGAGAACTCTGCATCCGCAGCAATCCGCAAATACACACGACGAATAGCCCACCGCAGTACCTATTTCCAGTACGCGAGCAGGCTCTTTCAGTTTCATGACAACTTTGAGGAGTTTTTCCGTGTCCTTCAGAATGATCGGGACGTTGCGGCTCTCAGCGAATTCCCTGAGCTCCTCAAGCTTCGCATTTTCATTCACATAAAGGTTGTCAATGTACGATGAAATTATCTCATTGGTAATGTTCATTTCGCCATATATTATACAACAACGGCGGTTTTATATCAAAAAAAAGAATTCCGCGCAGACAGGCCCGCGAAGCCCCGTATGCGCGGATTATTTCATGTGAATTCTATGCAGTTGAAACGCCTCTACTGATTGGCCAGATCCTCCTCAGTCCAAGGGTGATCGGCGACGTTCTTCTCGTGCTCCTCATTGGACTTAGCGTAGTAGATCGTGCCGTCCGGACCTGCGTAGAAGAACAGATCGTCGGTATCAGCGTAGTTCAGAACTCCGTCGATGGCTATCTCGGGAACAGCGCAGATCGGACCCGGAATCATGCCGGTGACCTTCCTGGCGTTGTACGGAGAATCCGACTCGAGCTGTGACACCTTAAGATCAACCCTGTCCTCGTCGAAGATGTAGCAGACTGTTACGTCGCTGCCCAGGGACATGCCTTCGTTCATGCGGTTGATGAACACTCCGGCTATGTGGGCGGCGTCCTCTTCAGTCGCGCATCCTTCCTTGGTGACTATTGAAGCCAGAGTGAGGAATTCGTGCACTGAGAACTTGGACTGTTCTATTTCGGACTTTCTCTCCGTAAGAACCGCGTCCATTCTGTCGAGAGCCAGCTCAGTGATGATTTCGATGGTAGGCTCGTCATCCATGATGAAGTAAGTGTCCGGGAAGAGATATCCCTCCAGCGGATGCATAACATTATCATCGAGGACGTCGTCCGTCAGGAACCAGTACTTGTCTATCAGTTCCCTGACGTAGTCTTTGTCGTCCCACTTGGCCATTACTTCGTCAGCCGTGTACGGCGTGACTTCGGCAAGAGCCGCGGCGCACTGTGTCAGCCTGTATCCTTCGGCGACCCGGAAGGCAGTCTTGGATACGTACTGGAAGTCGCCCTCGTTAATGGCCTTCATCATTTCTGGCAGCGTCATGGACTTGCTGAACACGTAAGTGTTGGCCTGAAGGGTGTTGTATCCGCCGATGCGGGCGTTGATCTTGGCCATTGTTGAGTTCTTGACCAGTCCCGCGTCGTCGAGGATAGCCACGATTGAGGAAGCTCCGCTTCCATTTGGAATTGTTACAGAAATATTCTCGTCATCGTCCGGATCGACAGCTCCGATGCCGTTCAGATACACGAACAGTCCCGCTGAAAAAGCCAGTACGACTATCAGCAGCACGATGAAAAGAGCTTTGAGTTTACCCATTATTTTGATCTCCCCAGGTATTCTCCGGTTCTAGTGTCGATCTGGATCCTCTCACCTTCTTCGATGAAGATAGGAACCTTGACGACAGCGCCGGTCTCAACTGTGGCGTCTTTTGTAACGTTTGTAGCAGTGTCGCCCTTTACGCCCGGCTCGGTTTCCGTTACGAGAAGGTCTACGAAGTTCGGCGCCTCAACGAGGAACGCGTTACCCTTGTAGAACTTGATCGTCGCTTCATCGTTCTCTCTCAGGTACTTCATCGCTTCTTCAACCTGATCCTGAGCCAGAGGAATCTGGTCATAAGTCTCAGGGTCCATGAAGTAATACAGCTCTCCGTCTGAATAGAGATACTGCATGGTCTTAGTCTCGATGTGAGCCTTCGGGAACTTGGCGTCAGGATTGAAGGATTCCTCCTTGATGGCTCCCGTGAGGATGTTCTTGTGCTTCGTCCTTACGAATGCCGCTCCCTTGCCCGGCTTAACGTGCTGGAAATCGATGACTACATGTGGATCGCCATCGATCTCAAAAGTGATGCCTTTTCTGAAATCTCCTGCATAAATCATAAAATTCTCGCCTTTCTTGTCTTATATGATAATTGATTTTACAACTGCTTTAGTTTGCTTGATTATAACAAACGGGGTGGCCGTTAACAAGTTACATGCCGCCGATGTCGCCCATAGGTCCCAGACCGAAGTCGGCTGCGTCCCCTACTATCTTGTAGACATCGGACATCATGGTGCTGAATCTCATCTGGCACTGGAAGTAGTCGCTGGTGAGCGGATCCTGCATGAGCACAGCGCTGAGCTGCTGCAGTTTCACGAACTCCTCCTGGTCCAGTTCCTCGCCCATCATCTGTCTCGTCTGGAACTCGAACTGCTTCTTGAGAAAATCCTTGATCGCAGCGTCCAGTTCAGGATTTGCTTCGACCTTTTCCCTTACGGCTGTGTACTGCTTGCATTCTTCTGACTCTTTGATGGCTGTCGCCAGCTGGTGAGCCTGATCATATACGTTCATGTTAAACCTCCATAAATATCGGCAGTATTATCGGATTTCTTCCTGTCTTGCTGTAGATGTACTTTCTGAGACCTTCCCTTACGGCAGTCTTGATGCCGTTCCAGTCTCTCATGTCTCTCGACAGACAGTCTATGATTATGGATTCCGCCCTCTCGCAGGCGGCATCTATAAGGTCTTCGTTTTCTCTTACGTAGACGAATCCTCTGGATATAATGTCAGGTCCGGAGACGATCATTCTCTCGTTCTTGTCGATCGTCGCCACGAGGATTATCAGACCGGATTCAGAGAGAAGTCTTCTGTCTCTCAGCACGATGTTTCCTACGTCCCCTACTCCCAGTCCGTCTACGAATATCGCGTCAGCTGCGGCGGCGCTCTCTATCTTGATCGCAGTCTTGCTGTTTATCTGCAGGCAGTCGCCGTTGTTGAGAATGAAAATGTTCTCGTTCGGCATTCCCAGCTCGTGGGCCAGCTCCGCGTGCATCTTCAGATGTCTCGCCTCACCGTGAACAGGCATGAAATACTTCGGCCTGATGAGCGAGTGCATCAGTTTAAGCTCCTCCTGGCAGGCGTGGCCTGAAACGTGTGTCTCGGCGATATCCGAATAGATCACTTCGGCGCCCTTCTCCACCAGCTTGTTTACGACGTTGGCTACTGTCAGTTCGTTGCCCGGAACAGGCGTCGACGAAAGTATTACCATGTCGTTGCTTCTTATGTGGATGTTTTTGTGCTCGTTGGCCGCCATCCTGGCGAGAGCAGACATCGGTTCACCCTGGCTGCCTGTGGTGAGTATAACCAGTTCTCTGTCAGGAATGTTCGAAGCCTTGTTCAGGTCTATGAGCTTGCTCTCAGGGATCCTTATATATCCAAGTTCCCTCGCCAGCTCCACGACGGTCTCCATGCTTCTTCCCGATACCGCGACCTTCCTCTTGCACTTGAGGGCGATGTCTATGATCTTCTGTATTCTATGGACGTTGGATGAGAATGTCGCTATTATTATTCTCTTGTTCGTTTCCCTGAAGATACCCTCCAGGGTCTCGCCCACAACCTTTTCAGATTGGGTGTATCCAGGTCTGACAACGTTGGTGCTGTCCGCCATGAGCAGCAGCACACCTTCCATTCCGATCTGCGCGAGCCGCGCGAAGTCGATCGGATTTCCGTCCACAGGCGTGTAGTCGATCTTGAAGTCTCCCGTGTGGAAAATGCGTCCCACTGGAGTCTTGATGCTGTAGCATACTGAGTCGGCTATGGAGTGAGTGATTCTAACAGGCTCGACAGTGAAGTGCTTGCCCACTCTGAACTCCTTGCCCGCCTCAATGTAGTGGAAATTGCCTTTGAGACCGAAATCCCTAAGCTTGTTCTCAATGAGGCCCAGCGGGAATCTCAGTCCGTACACAGGCACGTTCAGTTCTCTGAGAAGATAAGGTACGGCTCCGATATGGTCCTCGTGACCGTGAGTAATAATGAGCCCCTTGATCTTCTTTTCTGTATTTAACAGATAATCAAAATCAGGAATGACCTTGTCTATTCCGAACATGTCATCATCAGGAAATGACAGGCCGCAGTCAATGAGCAGTATCTCGTCTTCGTACTCTATGGCCGTCATGTTCTTGCCGATCTCGCCGAGACCGCCAAGAGGTATTATCCTGACCTTAGGAGCAGTCTTCTTCGCTGTGGTCTTTGCCTTCTTCGGCTGCTTCTTAGGAGCTGATTTCGACTTCCGCGTGTCTTTTTTCTTTTCTCCCATACGATCCTTTCCGGGACCTATCCTTTGACAACTATGTTTATAAGTCTGCCCGGTACGGCTATGACTTTAACAACATTCTTACCTTCGGTAAGTCCCTTTATGATTTCATTTTCCTCGGCGATCTTCAGCATGTCTTCTCTTGTCGATTCGCCAGGAATGTTGATTTTTTCTTTGTTCTTTCCGTTGATCTGGACGACGATCTCGATCTCGTCCTTCTTCAGTTCCTCTTCGTTCCAGGTCGGCCACTTCTGGTCGTAAACGTAACCTTCATAGCCAAGCTCCTGCCACAGTTCTTCAGTGATATGCGGAACAAACGGCGCGAGAAGAACAAGGATAGTCCTGACGCAGGTGCTGTACAGAGCGTCGTTGACTTCACCTTCCTTGTATCTGTACATCTCGTTGATCAGTTCCATAACAGCGCTGATGGCTGTATTGAAGTTGAACCTGTCGCGGATGTCCTCCGTGACTTTCTTTATTGTGTAATTGAGTGTATACGCCAGTTTTTTGTCGGCGTCATTCCTGATCTCATAGCTGCCAGGAATGTTTTCGTATTTCTCCAGGAACTCATAGGCCAGTCTCCAGATTCTGTTGAGGAATCTGAACGAGCCTTCGACTCCTTCGTCTGACCAGTCAAGTTCTCTTTCAGGCGGGGCCGCGAACAGAATGAACAGTCTCGCCGTGTCGGCGCCGTACTTTTCGATGATTTCGGCAGGTCCTACGACATTGCCGAGGGACTTGCTCATCTTAGCCTTGATGTACTGACCGTTGCTGTCCTCATATCCTTTGATTACCATGCCCTGGGTAAGCAGATTCTCGAACGGCTCCTCATCCTTGACGAGACCAAGGTCATAGAGAGCCATCTGGAAGAATCTCGCGTACATGAGGTGCATGATGGCGTGCTCAACGCCGCCGATGTACTGATCGACGTTCATCCAGTAATCCACTTTATCCTTGCTGAACACTTCCTCGTCGTTTCTGGCGTCGCAGTATCTGAGTTCATACCAAGATGAATCGAGGAAGGTGTCCATGGTGTCGACTTCCCTCTTTGCCGGCTTGCCGCAGACCGGACATACAGTATCGACGAATGTCTTGCTGGTAACGATCGGAGACTCGCCCTTTCCTGTGAATTCCACGTCGGTCGGAAGCATAACAGGAAGATTCTCCTCCTTCTCAGGAACCCAGCCGCAGCTGTCGCAGTAGATCATAGGGATAGGAGTTCCCCAGTATCTCTGACGTGAGATGAGCCAGTCGCGCAGTCTGTAGTTGATGGTTTTGCGTCCGATTCCCCTCTCCTCAGCGACTTCCGCGATTTTATCTATGGCTTCTTTGTTGTCCATTCCGTTGAATTCCCCGGAATTGATGACTTTGCCTTCAGCCGCAAAGGCTTCCTGAAGGTTGTTGAGATCGATCTCCGGATCCTCAGGATCGATTACAGGCACGATCTCAAGGTTGTACTTCCTGGCGAACTCAAAGTCACGCTGGTCGTGGGCAGGTACGCCCATTACGGCGCCTGTTCCGTAGCCCATGAGTACGTAGTCCGAGATGAATATCGGCATCGTCTTTCCCGTGAACGGATTGACAGCGTACTTTCCGATGAACACACCCGTCTTCTCGTTGGTAGTCGACGTTCTGTCGATCTCGCTCATGCGTGCGCATCTTTCGATATACGCCAGGGTCTCCGCTTCGTATTCTGTTCCCTTTACCATATCAGGAACTGACGGATACTCAGGAGCCAGTACCATGAACGTCGTTCCGTAGATTGTGTCGATACGGGTCGTGAATACTGTCAGCTTCTCGTCATAATCCTGGATATCAAAAGTGGCCTCGGCGCCGTATGACTTGCCGATCCAGTTTCTCTGCATGATTTTGACCTTGTTCGGCCATCCTTCGAGTCTGTCCAGATTGGACAGGAGTCTTTCGGCGTAATCCGTGATCTTGAAATACCACTGTGAAAGGTTCTTCTTGCCCACGAGTGTTCCGCATCTCTCGCAGCAGCCGTCGACGACCTGCTCGTTTGCGAGTACTGTCTGGCAGCTCGGACACCAGTTGACCTGGCTCTCCTTCTTATAGGCCAGTCCCGCCTTAAAGAACTGAATGAAGATCCACTGCATCCACTTGTAGTAGCTCGGGTGAGCCGTAGCTACCTCTCTGTCCCAGTCATAGGAAAGACCGAGCTGACGCAGCTGTCTGTTCATCTCCGCAATGTTTCCCCAGGTCCACTCCGCAGGCTCAACCTTGTGCTGGATAGCCGCGTTTTCGGCAGGAAGGCCAAAGGCATCATATCCCATCGGGTGAAGCACGTTGTAGCCGTTCATGGTTCTGAATCTGGCTATGACGTCACCGATTGAGTAGTTCCTTACGTGGCCCATGTGAAGCTTGCCGGACGGGTACGGGAACATTTCCAGTACGTAGTACTTTTCCTTGTCCGGATCTTCAGTTACCTTGAAGGTCTTGTTCTCCTCCCAGACCTTCTGCCATTTGCTCTCGATATCTTTGAAATTATATCTGTCGTTCATCTTTTCCTCCGATAGTCCTTGTTTAATTGCAGAGCGTTATTTCACAGTCGCCCCAGATCTTCTCCAGGCTGTATTTTTCTCTGGCATCCTGCGTCATTATGTTCACGATGACATCCCTGTAATCCATGAGGATCCAGGTCGGTTTGTTTTTGCCTTCCACGTTCTTCGGGAATATGCCCATTGGTTCGAGGACGTCCTCGACTGCCTCCCTCAGGGCTTGAGCGTGTCTCTCGTTGCCCGCGCTCACAAGCACGAAGTAATCGGCGAAGGAGCTGCGCTCCGCAATGTCGATCAGCGCGACGTCGATTCCCTTCTTGTCATCCAGTGTTTTTGCGATAAGTTCTGCCAGTTCTTTTGCTTCCATCAAATTGTTTTCCTCCAGGTATTGTTTAGCTTCCAGTGAGTCGGGATGCAGGTACCACCCCTTCTCGTCTCTAACATGTTCTATTGTTCTCTCAAGGGACAGGATGCAGGCTCTGTCAAGGTCCGTCTCAGCCGCTTTCCTTATCTCATCGACGCGGGGATAATTCCTTCCCGGTTCTATGGCGTCGGCCAGGAAGATGATCTTCTCGAGCTTCGACATTCCTGCCCTTCCCGTCGTGTGATAGGCGATGGCGTTCAGTATGTCCTCGTCCTCTATTCCGAAAATATCCCGGGACATTTCGGCGCCTATCTTGCTGTGGGCGAAGTCCATGTTCACGCCGGGTCTCTTCTCGTATTTTGCCATGTCGTGAAGGAGCGCCGCTATTTCCGCCTTGTTCACGTCCCCACCGAACCTTTCGGCCATTTCCCTGGCAACCTTTGTCACGTTCAGCGTGTGTTCCAGCCGCGGCGGTTTAAGATGCTCCTCTATATACGGCATGATCTCTTTCTTCAGTCTCTCACACTCTGTATAATCCATGCTCCCTTATGTATCTGTTCACCTCAGGCGGTACCAGGTCGTCGACCGGTCTGCCCTCGGCGATCATCTCTCTTATCTGTGTTGCGGATATGTCGGGCTCCGTCCATTCCATGCTTATCACTTCAGTTCCAAAAGAAGTAGTGATCCGCTCGAGAGCCTTGTCATATTCATCCTGTCTGTATCCCGGACGTGTGCCGATGATGTACGAGTACTTCGTCAGCAGTTCAGGGGCGTTCGTCCATGTGTCCAGCTTCAGGAAACTGTCCGTTCCTGTTATGAAGTACAGTCTGGTGTCCACGCCGAAGAATTCCTGCATGTGCCTCATGGTCAGATAGGTGTACGAAACGCCTTCTTGCTGAAGCTCGTAGCGGGAAACCGTTATATAGTCGTCTTCTCCGGCCGCCAGGGCAAGCATGTTGAACCTGTCCTCGCCTGAAGCGGGAATCCGGTCCTGCTTGAATGGCTGAATGCGCGCCGGGATCATGACAACCTCGTCGAGGCCGCCCTTTATCACAGCGTGCTTAGCCAGAGAAATATGACCGTTGTGCACCGGGTCGAATGAACCGCCCAGGATACCTATCTTTCTCATTTTTTCAGCTCTATTCCCAGCTCCTCAAGCTGAGCTTCGTCCACCAGTCCCGGCGCTTCGCTTACCATGCACTGGGCGTTCTGGTTCTTCGGAAAAGCTATTACTTCTCTAATGGATTTCTCGCCGGTCAGCAGCATGACCAGTCTGTCCAGACCGTATGCCAGTCCGCCGTGAGGAGGCGCTCCGTACTTGAATGCCTCTACGAGGAATCCGAATTTCTCGTCTATGTCTTCCTGAGTCATGTCCAGAGCTTTGAACATGTCCTCCTGCATGTCCTGATCGTGTATTCTTATGCTTCCTCCGCCCAGTTCGACTCCGTTGAGAACGATGTCGTAGGCGTTGGCCAGGCACTTGTGCGGATCTGTCTTCAGAAGTTCCGCGTGTTCAGCCTTAGGCGATGTGAACGGATGATGCATCGCGGACCATCTGTCCTCCTTCTCGTCGTACTCGAAGAGAGGAAAATCCACGACCCAAAGGAAGTTGAACTTGTTGTCGTCCAAAAGTCCCATCTCGCCGGCGATATGCCTTCTCAAAAATCCCAGGCTGTCGAACACGACCTTGTTCGTGTCTGAGATGATCAGAATAAGGTCTCCTGCCTTTGCGCCAATGTGATCCGCCAGGTCCTCGAGCTGCTCCGGCGTGAAGAACTTGTTTACAGATGACGAAACGCCTTCAGCCGTCTTCTTCATCCAGACCATACCTTTGGCGCCGTAGCTCTTGACGGCCTCCGTCAGCTTGTCGATCTTCTTGCGTGTGTATTCTTCGGCGGCGCCCGTCACGCAGATGCCCCGTACGCTTCCGCCTGCTTCAATGGCGTCGGTGAACACCTTGAACTCGCTGTCTCTCACCTTGTCGGTCAGGTCGCAGAGCTCAAATCCGAATCTGGTGTCAGGCTTGTCGCTGCCGTAGCGTGTCATGGCCTCTTCGTACGTCATGCGCGGGAACGGAGTCTCAACGTCGATGCCCTTCATCTCCTTCATGACGCGCTTCAGGAAGCCTTCCTGGACTTCGATGACGTCGTCGATATCCACAAAGGACATCTCCAGGTCGATCTGTGTGAATTCAGGCTGTCTGTCGGCTCTCAGGTCCTCGTCTCTGAAACACTTGACGATCTGGAAGTATCTGTCCGTGCCACCGACCATGAGCAGCTGCTTGAAGGTCTGAGGCGACTGCGGCAGAGCGTAGAATCTTCCCAGATTGATTCTGCTCGGCACCAGATAGTCTCTAGCGCCCTCAGGCGTAGACTTGATTAGCATTGGGGTCTCGACCTCGGTGAAGCCCTGCTCTGCGTAGTAGTTTCTGGCCAGAGTCGTCAGCGCCGCGCGGAAAGAAAGATTGTCCTGCATCTTCTTTTTGCGCAGATCCAGGTATCTGTACTTCAGTCTCAGATTGTCGTCAACGTTGTCGTCGTCCTTGATGTAGATCGGCGGTGTCTCGGACTTCGAGTAGACCACCAGATCGTCTGCGATAACCTCGATGTCGCCGGTTTCCATCTCCGGATTCTTCGATTCGCGCTCGACGACTTTACCCTTTACGCCGACTACGTACTCGCTTCTGAGTGTATCGGCAAGAGCGAAGAGTTCGTCGCTGGTCTCATCGTTGAATACGACCTGGGTGATTCCCGTCTTGTCTCTCACGTCGCAGAAAATCAGTCCGCCCAGATTTCTCCTCTTCTGGATCCATCCGTTCAGAACAACGTCTTTTCCTATTTCAGTGCTGCGCAGATCGCCGCACATGTGTGTTCTTTTGAATAGCATTATCTGTCTCCCGGTTTATTTCGTCAGTTCGTCTACTATGCTCTCGACTGACACTTCAGTCTGCTCGCCGCTCTCCATGTCCTTGATCTGGAGCATTCCGCTCTCCAGCTCGTTCTCACCGATGATGACGGTCTTGGCCGCCCCTACTCTGTTGGCGAATTTGAACTGGTTCTTGAAGTTCCTGCCCATAACGTCCATCTGAACGGAAACGCCCTTCAGTCTGAGCTCGTGCATGAGGGTCAGAGCGAAGGCCTTCGGCTTTTCTCCCATGAACGCGATGAACACATCTGATCCAGGAGGTTCAGGAATCTCGACTCCGCAGGCTTCCATGGTCATGAGGATTCTCTCCTTACCCATGCCCCAGCCTACGCCCGGAGTGGACGGTCCGCCGATCTCTTCCATGAGTCCGTCGTATCTTCCGCCGCCGCACACTGTTCCCTGAGCGCCGATCTTGTTGGTTACGAATTCAAAAGCAGTCTTGGTGTAGTAGTCCAGACCTCTTACGATCTTAGGGTTGACCACGTACTTGATGCCGAAAGCGTCCAGGTCAGCCTTCAGGTCCTCAAAGGCCTGTCTGCAGTCGTCGCAGAGGTAATCCAGCATCATAGGAGCGTCCTTGACCAGTTCCTGGTCTATAGGCGACTTGCAGTCGAGTATTCTCATAGGATTTGTGTGGAATCTCTCCTGGCACGTCGGGCAGAGCTCGTCGTATTTCGGCTCCAGGAACTTTCTCAGAGCGTCTCTGTGCTTGCCTCTGCACTCAGGACATCCTACGCTGTTGATCTGAAGCTCAACGTCGGTGATTCCCATCTCGTTGATGAAATCGTAGCCAATGGCGATGATCTCAGCGTCAGCCATCATGTTCATTGTTCCGAAAGTCTCAACGCCGAACTGGTGGAACTCCCTGAGTCTTCCCGACTGAGGCTTCTCGTATCTGCAGCAAGGAATGTTGTAGTAGACCTTGGTAGGCTGCGGCTCAGCGTAAGTCTTGTGCTCGCAGAGAGCTCTGCAGACCGGTGAAGTTCCTTCCGGTCTCAGCGTTATGCTCCTGTTACCGAAATCCTTGAATGTGTACATCTCCTTCTGCACTATGTCCGTGGTATCTCCGACACCTCTCTGGAACAGTTCAGTATGTTCAAAAATCGGGGTTCTTATTTCCCGAAATCCGTATCTTCTGCAGATCTCAGCGAATTTCTCCTCGATGTAGTGCCACTTGTAGACCTGATCCGGCATTGCGTCTTTAGTTCCCTTAGGTGCGTTTGTCAGCATTTTGTTCCTCCTTATGCTCAGCGGTCTCCGAAGAAACCCTTTATCTTTCTATCGATCATCTCGTCGATTCTGTCTATGTATATCTCGTAATTGGAGACGTTGGCGACTCTCTCGAGCCTGTTCTCCTCCGGAAAATATATCTTGCTTATTCCCCCGGCTCCCAGGGCCAGGTTCGACTGGGCCTCTTCCATTATCCTGATGTTGTAGAGTCCCGGTCTGTCATCGGCGCAGAAGCCCGTGTTCTCGGTATTTCCCGACGTGTGCTTCTGTCTGTACAGGTAGTACGGCACGTAGCCGCGCTCTTTCAGCCTCTCGTGGGCCCGGCTGAGCATCCTCTCTCTGAGTTCCTCGTCCTTATAGTTGAAGTTCTCATCCATTTCCTTGAGTCTCGATGCTCTTTTGACCGCCAGAGTGTGGAGGGTGATATTCCCGGCTCCCAGCCTTATGATCTCCTCGAGGCTGTTGGCGAAGTCCTCTTCGGTCTCCTCCGGAAGCCCCGCGATCAGATCCGCGTTTATGACCTCAATACCGACCTTGTTGGCCATCTCGAAGGCGTCATACACGTCTTCCACCGTGTGCCTGCGTCCTATGAGGTCCAGAGTCTTCTGCTTCATGGACTGGGGATTGATGCTTATCCTGTCCACGCCGTGTTCCTGCAGGACCCGCAGCTTTTCTTCGGTAATGGTGTCAGGTCTTCCGGCCTCGACGGTGTACTCTTTCACACCTCCGAGCGCAAAGGCAGTCGACACTCTGTTCAGAAGCATGTCCAGCTGCTCCGCTGTCAGGGATGTGGGTGTTCCGCCCCCAAAGTAGAGAGTTTCAACCTTGTATCCATCGGTCTTGGCGGCTTCGCCGGCAAAATCTATCTCTTTGACGATGGCATCCAGATACGGTCCCATGGCTTCCTGATCCACCTGATTGCTGGTGAACGAACAGTACAGGCATCTGGTCGGGCAGAACGGTATCCCGATGTACACCGAAAGGCTGTCGGGAGCAGGCTTTCCTGCCTTTGCCCGCTGGTAATCCAGAATGCCGCACACCAGATCCGCCTTAGTCTCATCCGTCAGGTACTGCTCCATGAGCACCTTCTTCGGATCCTCGCCGCTGTCCAGGAGCTCTCCCGCGAGCTTTACAGGCCTTATTCCAGTGAGAATTCCCCACTTGGGGCTGTATCCCGTCAGACCTGACAGATCCCTGTAGATCTGCCTCTTCAAGTCGTTTTTGTCGCCCCTGAAGTCATATTCGAGGACTTCTTCGCCCTCTTCGCCGTACTGTGATGGCTGCAGGAATTCCTTTATCAGCTCCTCGTACTGGCTCCTATTGTCTATGTCGTTGAACCTGAATCTATACAAATGGATTGTGCTCTTTCTCGAATCCTATGTTCGTAGGGCCCATGTGCCCCGGAAATACGGTAGTATCGTCGGGCAGAGGCCAGAGTTTCGTGTGGATTGACTCCTCAAGGGCCTTGAACGAGCATCCCGGGAAGTCTGTCCTGCCGATGGACGCCTGGAACAGCGTGTCGCCGCTGAAGAGAGTCTTCTCTTCAGGAATGTATATGCACATTCCTCCCGGCGAATGGCCCGGAGTGAAGAAAAACTTCAGCTTAAGTCCGCCGACTTCCATCTCTTCCTCATCATCAACGTATATATCCGCGTCGATGGAGGTCGGCTGGCCGAACTGAAGGCTCATGTTGAAGTTCACATCCCCCAGCATTTCCTTCTCGTTGATGTTCGCGACTACTTTAGCGTCCGGAAAATCTCCCTTGAACCCCTCTACGCCCATGATGTGATCGGCGTGTCCGTGTGTAAGCATAATATAGATTATGTCAATGCCAAGTTCCTTGATTTTTTCTGCTATTCCGCTGCTGTATGAACCTGGATCGACGAGAAATCCTTTGTTTGTTTCCTCATCGAATACGAGATATGTATTGGTGCCAATGGCTCCGGTAGGTATGTTATAGACCTGCATCGGTTTCCTTTCTGTTCTGGTTTGTTATTTGCCTCAGAACAGCTTGTGGCTGTCCATGAGTATGGTTACAGGGCCGTCGTTGTATATTTTCACCATCATTTCCGCCTGGAAAACGCCTTCCTCGACGTGAATACCCTGTGATTCTATGAGTTCTATGGTTTTCCTGTAGAGTGCGTCCGCCTCCTCGGGGCCCGCGGCCTGGAAATAGCTCGGCCTGTTGCCTTTGCGGTCGTCTCCCAGAAGGGTGAACTGGGATATGGCCAGTATTTCGCCCTTAATGTCCTGTATGCTCAGGTTCATGACGCCCTCTTCGTCGTCAAAAACCCTCAGGGCTGTCACTTTTCTGGCTATGTACTCCGCGTCCTTCTCAGTATCGCCCTTCTCGACGCCTATGAGGACCATAAGGCCTTTGCCTATGCTGCCTGTTACGGCGCCGTCGACGGTCACGCTGCTCTCGGTTACTCTCTGTACTACTGCTCTCATCGGTTCCCCTTATCCCTTGTTCCTGTAGGCCTCCAAGATGCCCGGTATGCCTTTGAATGAGCGGCATATCTTCTCTATCTGGGACCTGTCGTGTATCATGAGCGTCAGATTGATTCTGACAGTCTCGTCCTTGTTGGCGCGGGCGTTGAGCCCTATGATCCTGACATCCATGTCCTCGCAGACCTTGGAGATGCTTGAGAGCATGCCCTTCTGGTCCTTGGCGATAATGCTTATTTCGCCGTCGTAGGACTTGTCCAGAAGCTCAGGATCCCAGCTGACCTCGATCAGCCTCTGTTTTTCCTCTTCATCCAGGGCCTTCATGTTGTCGCAGTCCGTTCTGTGAACCGTGATTCCCCTGCCCTTTGTGATGTATCCGACTATTTCGTCGCCCGGCACCGGGGTGCAGCAGCGGGCGATGCTTATCATGAGATTGTCGACTCCCTCGACTATGACGCCGGTCTCAGCGTCCGCCGTCCTCATGTGCTCGGCTCTCTTCTGTGTCTTCTCACTTATCTCATTGAGGTTGTCGAGAAGTGTCTTGCTCTTCTCCTCAGTTTCAAGCTGGAGTCTCTCGTCCTCGTAACTCTGAAGCTTATTGGCTACTCTCGTCTGAAGACTTCCGCCGTAGCTGAGCTGGTTGTAGAGGTCGTCGGCGTCCTTGAATCCCAGATCCTTGGCTGCTCTGAGCATGTAGTTGTTGGTCATCAGGATTCTCGGGTCGTAGCCCTTTCTTCTCAGGTACTGAGCGAAGGTATCCTTGCCCTTGTCGACGGTGTCGTTCTTGTTCTCCTTCTTAAGCCACTGGCGGATCTTGTTTCTGGCTGAGCTGCTCTTTGCTATCTTCAGCCAGTCAATGCTCGGTCCCGGGGCGTTCGGCGACGTTACGATGTCGACGATGTTGCCGTTTTCCAGTGTGTGGTCGATGGTTACCATCTTGCCGTTGACCTTGGCGCCTACGCACTTGCAGCCTACATCCGTATGGATCTTGAAAGCAAAGTCAAGAGGCGTCGCTCCGGCCGGCAGTTCTATTACGTCACCCTGAGGTGTGAATACGAATACCTGATTGGAGAAGAGGTCCATCTTGAGGGATTCCATGAACTCCTTAGGGTCATTGACGTCCTTCTGCCACTCGAGGGCCTGTCTCAGCCAGCTGAGCTTGACCTCCTCCTTGTCGTCGGCTACGCCCTCCTTGTACTTCCAGTGGGCTGCGATACCGTATTCAGCAATACGATGCATCTCCTGGGTTCTGATCTGGATCTCAAAAGGTCTTCCCGCGTCGCTTATGACCGTCGTATGCAGAGACTGGTACATGTTCGGCTTCGGCATGGCTATGTAGTCCTTGAACCTGCCCGGAATAGGCGTCCACATGGTATGGACAAGTCCCAAAGCCGCGTAGCAGTCTCTGACGGTGTTGACGATGATTCTTACAGCCATGAGGTCGAATATCTCATCGAGACTCTTGTGCTGGAATTTCATCTTTTTGTAGATGCTGTAGAAGTGCTTGGATCTTCCGTAGGTCTCGTGTTCGATTCCTATCTCATCCAGAGCCTTGCTTATCTCTTCGACGACCTTGTTTATGGCGCTCTCTCTGGCGCCCTTTCTCTCGCTGACCTGCTCAGCCAGGTCGTAGTAGGCGTTAGGCTCGAGGAATTTCAGGGCGATATCCTCTAGTTCCATCTTCATGGAGTAGATTCCGAGTCTGGCAGCCAGAGGAGCGTATATGTCCAGCGTCTCCTGGCATTTCTCGATGATCTTCTCATGAGTCATGTAGTTGATCGTCCTGAGGTTGTGCAGCCTGTCGGCCAGCTTTATTATGAGGACACGGATGTCCTTGGCCATAGCCAGGAACATCTTTCTGAGGTTTTCAGCCTGTCTCTCCTCTTTGCTTTCGAATTTGAGGGCGCTCAGCTTGGTGACGCCGTCAACAAGCTCCGCGACTTCTTTTCCGAACTCCTTCCCCATCTGTTCCAGAGTGTATGGAGTGTCTTCGATTACATCATGAAGGAGCCCTGCAGCAATGGTCTCCGAATCCATTCCCAGCTCGGCTAGTATCTCCGCCACCGCAACAGGATGGATCAGATACTCCTCGCCCGACTTGCGCAGCTGATTTCTGTGCATCTCGTCAGCAACGTCGTAGGCCCTGGAGATCATGTCCATGTCGTAGTTCGGGTTGTATTCTTCGATTTTACTGAGGAAATCTCTCTTCAACATGATGTCTTACAGCCTGAATGTGTCGTCTGTCTCTCTTGGTTCTTCTTTCTTCTGTCCGCCCTTGACGTAGCGCTTCGAGCGTTTCTTGTTGACTTCCTTCTTCGGAGCCGCAGGTTTGACTTCGGCCTTGGCTTCCTCAGCAGGTTCGGCTGCCTTTGCCTCTTCCGCAGGCTCAGGAACATCGACGGGCTCTTCTGCCTTTGCTTCTTCTGCCGCCAGGTTCTCTTCAGGGATCTGCGCCTCTGTCTCAGGAGCTTTCACCTTCTTAGGAGTATATGGCTTGCCTTCCTTTTTGGCCTTCTTCTTTGCCTTCTTTTCGGCTTCCTTGATCTGCTTCTGGTACTCTGTCGTTCTGCCTCTCTTGCCCAGTTCAAAGAATACAGGCGAGCAGACGCAGATCGATGAGTAAGTACCCGCGAGTACGCCGACCATCAGAGGGAATACGAACTCTCTTATGGATTCTCCCGCTATGATGACTATAGGAACCATTACGATGATGGTCGTCAGCGAGGTCATCAATGATCTTCCCAGAGTCTGGGTGATGCTTCGGTCGATCGTTTCCTTGAGAGTGCCTCGCTTCATGTAGCGTATGTTCTCTCTGATACGGTCGAATATTACGATCGTGTCGTTTATCGAGTAACCTACTACCGTCAGGATACCGGCAATGAACGGGTTGTCCACGGTTATGCCGAATATCGCGTAGAAGGAAATTACTATCAATACGTCGTGGAGTACGCCCAGCATGGCCGCTCCGCCGAAGGTCCATTGTCTGAACCGTATCCTGATGTATATCATCATACATATCGCGGATATGATGATGGCCAGGATGGCGTTGTTCCGCAGTTCCTTTCCGACCGAAGGCCCAAAGTACTCCTGTGTCACAACGTTGTCGTTGCCCTCTATGCCGAATTCCTGATTTATGGCTTCGATGACCTCCGCCCTTCCGGCCTTGTCGAGGGACTGTATTGTTCTGATTACTATCTGGTCGTTGTCCTTGCCCGCGTATATGATCTGCGGATCCAGATCAAATTCGCTGATGGCGTCCTCGACCTTGGAGATCTCGACCTGCTTGCCCATGTCAAGCTGGATCATCGTTCCGCCGGTGAAGTCGATACCGTAGTTAAGGCCTCTTATCATTCCGAAGGCCAGGCCCAGGATCAGTATTCCGGCTGAAATGCAGTAGAAGATCTTTCTCTTGTCCATGAACTGAATCGTCTTCGTGATGTGGAATGTCGCCGAGTTGTCCTCTTTGATTCCAAAGACAGACTTCTTGGCGAATTTCTCGCTTGACGCCATGAGTTTGACGTAGAGCTGAGTGATGAATACAGCCGTGAAGATACTTACGATGATACCTACCATGAAGGTGTAAGCGAATCCCTTAACGGCGCTTGTTCCGATCTCGTAGAGGATGACCGCAGCAATAAGAGTGGTTACCTGAGAGTCGATTACCGTCGTCATGGCTCGCTTGGAACCTGTCTCGGTAGCCACACGCACGGTCCGTCCGAGCACTATCTCCTCACGTATACGCGAGAATATAACTACGTTGGCGTCGACCGCCATACCTATGGATATGATGATACCTGCGATACCCGGGAGAGTAAGTACTGTGCCCATGGATGCCATTATGTTCAGGATGAGCACCACGTAGAGCAGCAGCGCGATGTCCGCGCAAAGGCCAAGGCCTCTGTATACGAACAGCATGAGCAGAAGTATGATGGCCAGACCGATGAGTCCGCCGATAACGCTCATCTCAAGAGCGTTGTATCCTATTGTCGCCGACTGTACGGATGACGTTACCTCGGTCAGTCCGATAGGCAGCGCACCACCGTTGATCTGAGCCGCAAGCAGCTGGGCCTCTTCAAGGTCGAAGTCTCCTGTTATGGTACAGTTGCCGCCCAGGATAGGCTCGTTTACTCTAGGGTCCGAGATTATCTGGTCGTCCAGTACAATAGCGATGCAGTTGTTGCCGACTCCGTCTATGGTTGAAGTGACCTCGCCGTTATATGCCTTCGTGGTGGCTTCTCCGAACTTATCGGCTCCCGCCCTGTCGAACTGAAGGTTAACCGCGTATCCTGTTGACTGGTCGTCCCTGGCCGCCTCCGCCTTCTTGACGTTGTCGCCCTCCAGAACCACTGTCTCATCGGCGAGTATGAACTGGAGCTTTGCCGTCTTGCCTATGAGTTCGATGGCCTCTTCAGGGTCTTCGACCTCAGGAATCTCGACTCTGATCCTGTTCTGTCCTTCGATTGTGATTGTCGGCTCGCCCAGACCGTTGGCATTGATACGGTTTTCAATAACTGTCTGGGTCTGTTCCATGGCCTGACGGAGCTCGTCATCGGACATTCCCTTGATGTCGTTGGCATCCGCCTCCATTACTACGTAAACGCCGCCCTTGATGTCGAGACCAAGGCTCATTCTGTCCTTAAGCGGCGAGATAGGTCCTATGCCCGTGACTGTGACAAGCCAGCCGAAAATGACGCATAGAACAATAAAAACTGCTAATACTTTTCTGAATGTGTAATTCATCTACTCCTCCGGTGTATGTGTAATAATTTTATAATAATCAGTGACGGATTTTTAAAAACAGAAATCCATTTAATCATTCATAGTATTATACAATTTTTTACTATTGCAAACAAGCCTTAAACCGTTGATTTTACTGCAAAAACCATAGTTTTTTGCAACAGAAAACGCCGCACCCGAAAGGGATACGGCGCTGTTTGCTGATATGGGTTTGAGGCGAAGTCTATTCTTCAGCTTCTTCAGCAACTTCTTCAGCAACTTCCGCTGCTTCCTCGGCTGCTTCGGCAGCTTCTTCAACTACCTCTTCCTCGACGACCGCGGCCTTCTTCATTCTCTTTGGCTTTGACTTTCTGGCCTCACTTCTTTCAGCGTCAGCCACTTCGTCGTAATCGTCAACTGAAGGTCTCGCGACATGTCCTGATCCTTCCTTCACGACCTTTGATACAGCCCATCTCATGAACTCCATCTTGACTTTGTCAGGTCCGACCTGGACAATGATTGACTCTTCCTTCGTCTTGACGACCTTGCAGCAGATTCCGCCAATCGTTACGATTTCATCTCCTACGGCGAGACCGGCTCTCATGGCCTTGGTTTCTTTTTCTTTCTTCTTCTGCGGTCTGATCATAAGGAAGTACATTACTGCGAACAGAAGTACCAGAATCAGAATTGAAAACATCGATCCACCCATTAGTTAATTCCTCCTGTATTTCTATGATTTTAATTGTGTACCGTATCTATATCATGGTGCCGGCTGTGGGGGTCGAACCCACACGGTGTCGCCACCACGGGATTTTGAGTCCCGCACGTCTGCCAATTCCATCAAGCCGGCGTGATGGGATAATTTTAACATCAGACATTTACTATTTCAAGTTCTTCATCCTTGATTTTTACCATGTGCTTGCGCGACAGCCACTTGTACATGATCGGGATAACAAACAGTGTCGTCACTGTGGCGTAGACCAGTCCGCCTATACATGTAATGGCCACTGGCTGCATCATTTCAGCACCCTGCCCTAATCCCAGAGCAAGAGGTATAAGACCGAGCACGGTCGTCGTCGCCGTCATGAGAACAGGTCTCATTCTTACGGATCCGGCCTGTATTATCGCCAGGTCTGTATCCATGCCTTCAAGCCTGAACCTGTTGATGCAGTCCACGAGAACTATTCCGTTGTTTACCACAATGCCGACCAGCATTACGAATCCCATCATGGCTATTACGCTCAGTACCTGGTTTGTGATGAGCAAAGCCAGCATTCCGCCTGTAAATGCCAGAGGCAGAGTGAATATGATTATGAACGGTGACCTGAGGGACTGGAACTGGGCGACCATGATCAGATACACGAGGATTATTCCCACAAGCATCATGAGTATCATTTTCCTCATGGACTTCATGATCTCTTCGTTCTCGCCGCTGTAACTTACTTCAACGCCGTCCTTGACCAGATTCTCGTTTTTCACAATAGTTTTCAGGTCAGATGTGACTTTGGTGATATTGTAACCGTCCTTGACGGAGGCGGAAACAGTCAGGCATCTGCGCTGGTTGTCGTGGTCTATGCTGTTCAAAGCCGAATCCCTGCTTATGATGGCGATATCCGAGAGATATACCTTCTCCTTAGTGCCGTCAGGCTTGTCCACGACAAACTTCATGTCGGTCAGATCCTGAAGGGAAAAATCACCGCTCTTGGTGTTCTCCACGCTTACGTCGATGGTGTCGCCCTTTGTCGTCAGCTTCGTGGAATTAGTTTCCTTGGACAGTCTCGACTGAATCTGCTGGAATACCTGAGCCACAGTCAGACCGTGTTTCATTGCGCTGTTCTTGTCTACTGTTACCTTGACCTCATCTGTGCTTGACTCGGTAGTATCCGATACATCTTCGAGAGATTTCATCTCTCTCATTCTGTCTTCCATGTTCATGCCGGATATTCTCAGATCGTCGAGATTATTGCTGTACAGTTTGACCTGAACTCCTGAATTGCCCATGTATTCGGTCATGTCCATCTCAGATGTCGTGTAGTATTCGCAGTTGTTTTCGTCGCCGATTTTCTCGATTACCTTAGCGACCTCGCGGCCCTTGTCCATCTTTTTCTGATCAAGTACGATGTACATAATCGTGCTGCGCACGTCGCTGTCTTCATCCGATGTTATGCCGTACATTTCATTGGCGTTGGACGAGAGCATTATTCCAACAGATTCGACTCCGTCGATCTTTCTGATCTCCTCGCTCATCTTGTCGTTGACACGAATTGTATCTTCAAGGGTGCTGTCTTCAGGCATCGTAACCTCAGCCTCGATCTGGTAGGTCGACATGGCAGGCATGAACTCCAGTCCTTTTACAAGGAGAAGGCCGGATGATAGTACGAGCAGCGCAAAGGCTGCCAGAACGACTCTCTTTTTGTGCGTGAGAGCCCATGCCGCTGCCCTTCTGTACCATGCGACCACCCTTCCGTTCTGGGAGATGATCGTCTTCTTCGTCTTCTTGATCAGCAGACCCTTGGATGCCGCAGGCACAAATGAAAGGGCTATGATAAGGCTGGCCATGAGCGAGTATGTTACAGTCAGGGCCAGATCCATGAACAGTTCTCTGGTAAGTCCGTCTATGAACAGAATCGGTACGAATACGCATATTGTTGTCAGAGTCGACGCCGTGATGGCGCCTGCCACCTGAGACGCGCCGGAAACAGCAGCCTGCACGGCGCTGTATCCCATGGACCGCAGTCTGTAGGTGTTTTCGATTACTACAATGGAATTGTCCACCAGCATTCCGACTCCGATGGCAAGACCCGAAAGGGATACCATGTTCATGGTGACTCCCGTAAAGTACATGAGAGCTATCGCAAAAACAACACTGACAGGTATGCTGATCGCCGTTATGATCGTAGGACGTATGTCTCTGAGGAAGAACATCAGGATGAGGATCGCGAACAGAGCGCCGAGGAGCAGGTCCTTAGCAACCGAGTTGATTACCATGTGGATGTACTCTCCCTGGTCCATGAGAGTCGAGAATTTAAGACCCTTGTGCTCCGTCTCCAGCTTGCTGAATTCTTCCTGAACGTTGTCCGCCACAGTGGCTGTGGCATAGGTTGACTGCTTGCTGAAGCTGAGCAGCACACCGTTCTCTCCGTTGATCTTGGCGTATTTCCCCGCGTCGTGAGTGACATAGGATACTGTCGCGATGTCCTTGACTCTGATCGGGTCGAGGCCATCGATATCCATATCAAAGAGTATCAGATTCTTGAGTTCGTCCGTGTCCTTGATTTTGTCTCCGACGCTAACGAGAAGTTTCGCTTCGTCATCGGTAACATATCCCGCCGGCATCGAGAAGTTCTGGGCGTTGAGTATGGCCGATACGTTGTCCATGGTGATAACACCCGACATATCGGCGCTGTCAATGGCTGCCTGCTTCTGGGATTCGATCTCGGCAAGAGTGCTCTGAAGCTGGGATATGGTGGACTGGATAAGGCTCTGGGCCGCGGCAAGATCGGAATAAGCTGTGCTCATTTCGAAGGTCATCGCATCCTTCTGCTTCTCAAGTTCATCGATAGTTTCATCTATGGCGCTTATTTTATCCTTGATATCTTCGAGAGCCTCTTTCATCTGTTTCAGTGACTCTTCGAGCGCGTCGATCTGAAGCTGTATCTGTTCGCGCTCTTCATCGGTGGTCGCCGCCTCCAGCAATGTCTCGAGCTCAGTTATAGATGCCTCCACTGCTTCGATCTTGAGTTCAAGTTTGGTTCTCTGATTTTCAAGTTCATCCTTGGCTTCCTGAAGCTTCTGTATGGATGAATCAAATTCGTCTATGGCCTTGTTTGCGCCGTCTTTTACGTCATCCTTTCCGGATTCTATGTCTTTGTTGCCTTTATTCGCCTGCTTGATGCCTTTCTTGACTTTGTTCTCACCTGAAGCGAACTGGGCTCGGACAGCCGCAGCGACATCTTCGTTTACTTTGTCGATCTTGTCCTGGGACAGTACGATCTGCACGCCTTCGTCGACCATGCCGATCTCCGCAACAGAAGCAACGCCCTCGATGCCTTCTAGGTCGGTTTTGATGTTTTCCTCGTAGTACTTGGTTACTTCGGCCGGACTTTTATCATTGAGCCCCACTGCCGCGACTGTGACTGGTATCATGTTGAGACTCATCTTAATGACGAGCGGTTTGCCGGCGCTGTCAGGAAGATAACCCTCGATCTGATCGATTTTATCGCGCATTTCAACAGACATGGAGTCCATGTCCACATCGTCAGTAAAAGTAAGTGTGATTGCTGAATAATTGTCTTCAGATACAGACGCGATTTCTTCGAGTTTAGGAAGCGTCGCCAGCTGCTGCTCGAGGGGTTCCGTTATCTCCTTCTCGACTTCCTCGGCATTTGACCCCGGCGCGGTCGTAATGACTACTGAATATGGCGCGCTTATATTCGGAAGCAGATCCGGCGTCATGCTGTATAAAGCGACTACGCCGAATACTATGGCTATTATTACTCCGACAATGACTGTAAATGGTCTTTTGACACTGTACTTGGTTAGCATAAATCCCTCTCCTCGATAATAATCTCTAATCTCTTTTTTTATCTCTATCCTCTCATCAAACGGTCCAATACCCCCAGACCGTACGTTGCTATGTTAACACTTTATTACATAATAGGCAAACTATTTTTCCGAGTTGCGCTCATGGAAAACACCGTCCTCGTACCCCTGAATGGAGCTGTCGGACTGTGCCATTACAAGCCTTTGCCGCGCCCATACGCAGTAGCGCTCATCCTTTTCGATGCCGATGAAACGGCGCCCCAGTTTGGCCGCCGTGACGCAGGAAGTTCCTGAACCCGCGAAGGGATCGAACACCAGATCGCCGGTGTTGGAACTCGCCAGTATCAGCTTGGCCATTAGCTTCTCAGGCTTCTGGGCAGGATGGGCTGTATTCTCTGCCATGGACCAGAACGGTACTGTAATGTCATCCCAGAAGTTCGAAGGGTGCGTGTCTCTGAAATTGCCCTCTTCAGTCTCCATCCAGTCCTTCGGAACTCCGTCCTCCCTGTATGGCGCGATGACCCTGCGGCGGAGCTTGACGTCATCGACGTTGAAAGTATAACCGTCGCCGTTCGTGGCGAACCAGATGTCTTCCATGCTGTTCTTCCAGTTTGATTTGGCGCCGCGGCCCTTTTCTCTCTGCCAGGTTATCCTGTTTCTCACCGTATAATATTCGCCGAGTACCCTGCCGATGATCATGCTGCTCTCCCAGTCGCAGCACACGTAGACGCTCCCGCCTTCTCTGAGAATGTGCCTCGTAGCGCCGAGCCACCTGCGGGTGTAGTTCTCATACTCGTCTGGTTTCATCTTCCGGAAGCTTTTGCCGTTGTAATCCTTTGTGAGATTGTACGGCGGGTCTATTATCATAAGATCAGCCGCCTCGGCGGGAATGTATCTGCACGCCTCGAACATGTCCGCGCAGATCACGGAATCGATGAGTTCTCCCCTTCCCGATTTCAGGTCCCCCATGCGGAGACACCTGTCCAGGTATTCTCTTCCTTCCGCGATATCCGTATCGATTGTCTTGTTTCTCGGTGACTTGTTCATAACGCGTTTATGATACCATACCGTAGCTTCGTTTAAAACAAAAAGAAGCGCCACACCTCCATGGTGTGACGTCTTCCTGTTATGGTGCGGCCTACCAGACTTGAACTGGTACGGTCTCCCACACGCCCCTCAAACGTGCGCGTCTGCCAATTCCGCCAAGGCCGCATGTATGTTTGTACCCTCAAAGGCACTTACTAATTTTAGTGGTAAACCCTGTGTTTGTCAACACCGAAATATATGCCCTGAAACGCCCTGAAATCACACTCCGAGTCGGCCGATGATGTCGTCTATCTGAGCGTACAGTTCCTCGGTTCCGGCCGAATTGTCGACCACGAAATCGGACATTCTTGCCTTCTCTTCATCGCTCATCTGGCTGCTGATTCTCTCACGCACATCTTCCGCGTCGGCGCCGTCCCGCAGGCAGACTCTTTCGATGCGTTTCATTATGTCCGCAGTGACCAGTATCACGGCGTCGCACCTGTCGTCGATGCCGGCCTCAAAAAGCAGCGGCGCGTCGAGAAGTATTCCCCGGGCGTCAGTGCCGCGCAGAGCCGCGATCCTCTCATCGATACGGGCGATTATTTCTCTGTGAACGAGGCTGTTGTACCTTTTCCTGACTTCATCGTCCCCGAAAACAAGGTCGGCCATTGCCTTCCTGTCCAGAACGAGACCGTTTCCGGCGTTTCCATCTCTGCTGACGCAGCCGAACATCTCCCCTATCTTCTCAAGAAGGGGCTGTCCGTCAGCAGTCAGGTCTCTCCCGATCTGATCAGCATCAACGAGGGCGAAACCTCTGTCCACCAGATAGTCCGCCGCAGTCGATTTGCCTGTTCCTATTCCGCCTGTAATGCCTATTACGATCATTTCAGTTCGTACCAGTTCTTCCCTTCGTTTACGTCCGCCTTCAGTTCCACGGCCAGCTTATAGGCCGACTCCATGTTCTCGACCAGGAGCTTTTCAACAGTCTCCTTCTCATCAGGATAAGTGTTGATGACCAGTTCGTCGTGGATCTGGAGTATGAGCTTCGATTTCAGTCCTGCTTCCCGGATGGCGCTGTACACCTTGATCATGGCAATCTTGATGATGTCCGCGGCGCTTCCCTGTATCGGCGAGTTCATGGCCAGCCGTTCTCCTATCTGTCTGACCATGTAATTCGGAGCGTTTATCTCTTTGATGTAGCGTTTTCTCCCCAGGAGCGTCGTTACATAGCCCTCTGCTTTTGCAAAGGCAACCGAATCGTCCATGAACTTCTTCACCTGTCCGTGCTTTTCGAAGTAAGCGTTTATGTAGTCCTCGGCCTCCTGTCTGGAGATGTCCAGCTCTCCCGAGAGACCGAAAGCGCTCATTCCGTAGATGACGCCGAAGTTAACTGCCTTTGCCCTGCTCCGCTCCGCGGGAGTGATTTCCGACTCAGGAATACCCAGAACGTTGGCAGCCGTCGCCCTGTGAATGTCCTCGCCCCTGTTGAACGCGTCTATGAGAGCCTCGTCGCCGGCCATGTGGGCCAATACCCTCAGCTCTATCTGGGAATAGTCGGCTCCGATGAGCAGACATTCGTCCGTATCAGGAACGAAGGCCTTCCTTAGCTGCCGTCCCAGTTCCTGCCTGATAGGAATGTTCTGCAGGTTCGGCTCGGTGCAGCTGATCCTTCCTGTCGCCGTGACGGTCTGCTGGAAGTGGGCGTGGATCCTGCCGTCCTCGTTTATGAGAGGAATGAGACCGTCCACGTATGTGCTCTTGAGCTTTGTCAGGGTCCTGTACTCCAGGATCGCGGGAACGATCGGATGGTCGTTCTTTATCTTTTCCAGAACCTCGGCGCTGGTGGAGTATCCCTTCTTTGTCTTTTTGCCGTGTTTCAGTTCCAGCTTGTCGAAGAGTATGTCCCCAAGCTGCTGGGTCGAGTTTATGTTGAACTCCTCGCCGGCCATATCATGGATTCTGTCCGCGAGGGAGTCTATCTCTTTCGAGAGTGTATCGCCGAAATCCGCCAGGAACCCCCTGTCAGTGCGGAAGCCCTCTTTTTCCATTTCAGCCATGACTTCTATCAGGGGAAGTTCCACATCATAGAGCAGTTTTTCCAGCTTCTGAGCGCTTATCTGGGCCTTCTGGAGCCTTTCGAGATCCAATACCGCCGCGCAGAGGTCAAATCCGTAGTCATTGTAACCTGCGAGAGTGTCCGAGAACATGTCGAGCTGGGCTCCCGCCGCGGCAACGTCCTTCTCCTCATCGAGACTCTCGTGCAGGTATTCGTTGCTCAGGGCAGGCAGATTGTAGTTGCTTCTTCCAGAGTCCAGCACATATTGGGCGATGGCCGTGTCGAACTCCGTGTCGAATCTGTTCAGACCGTAACTGCACATGAGCATGTAATAGGATTCCTTGAGATCGTGTCCCGCGAAACGAGGCGGCTCTTCCTTCGCCATCTCGCCTCTCAGCCAGTCGCCGAACCCTTCCAGTGCATCATCCCTGAAGAAATAGTATTTCCCCCCACTGATGATGGATATGCAGTCGATGTGCGGCGCTTTGACGTGGTTTCCGTCGCCGAATACTTTTATAGCCGTGCTTCCGCTTATGTGGATATCATCGAGCTGCGCCGCCGAATCGACGACCAGCCTCCCGATGCCGTTTCTGTCGATTCTCTCCGGAGCGCCTTCATCCGCGGCGGTCTCTTCCGCGAGGACATCCTCTTCCCCGCCGGACTGTTTAACTTTAAGTCTGCTCAGAAACTTGTTGAATTCCAGTTTTCTGTATATCTCGATGAGCCTGTCGTAATCAGGATCCTTCATGAGGCAGTCCTCGACGCTGACGTCGAGAGGGACTTCCGTCATGATGGTTGCCAGACGTTTGCTCATCATGGCCTGCTGGACATTGTCCCGGACCTTGGCCTGCAGCCCCGCCGGTTTGATGTCGTCGACGCCGGCAATGATCTCCTCGACGCTTCCGAACTCCTGTATGAGTTTGGTCGCCGTCTTGCCGCCTACTCCCGGGATGCCCGGAATATTGTCCGAAGAATCGCCGGCAAGGCCCTTGTAGTCAATGAACTGCAGAGGCGTGAATCCGTATGCCTCGCAGAAGGAATCGTGATCGAAGATGTCGAAGTCCGACACTCCCCTCTTGGTGTAGACTATCTTCGTGACGTCCGTGGCAAGCTGGAGCTGGTCCTTGTCGCCTGTGAAAACAAAAGGCTCCAGGCCTTCAGCCTCACTCATCCTGGCAAGGGTTCCGATTATGTCGTCGGCTTCGTACCCTTCCAGTTCCACACGCCTGATATTCATGGCGTCCAGGATATCCTTGAGGATAGGTATCTCCATTGCCAGTTCAGGCGGCATCTTTCTCCTGCCAGCCTTGTACTCGTCATACTGCTCGTGTCTGAACGTCGGCGCCTTCATGTCAAAAGCGATGGCCATGTACTCAGGTCCGTAGTCCCTGATGATCTTGTCCATCATGTTGATAAAGCCAAATATGCCATGAGTATAAATCCCTTCTTTGGTTATCATGGGATTACGCATGGCATAGTAGGCTCTGTTGATAAGGCTGTTTCCGTCGATGAGTGCGATTCTCTTCATAAAAACACCTTCTGCATTATTCTATTCTTCAGTCTCTTCAGCCGGTTCTTCATTTTCGGCCGGCTCTTCAACTATCAGCTCAGGCTCGACAGCCTCAGGAACTTCCTCGGCCGCCGGCTTTTCATCCGCAGGTTTTTCCTCCGCCGGCTCTTCAGTCTCTTCCTTCTCCTTCTTTTCGAGCTGGAAGCCTTCAGGGAGAAGCTGCATCAGATTTCTGATCCTTATCTGTCCGTCTGCTTTTGTAACAATAGTTATCTCAGGCGCGAACTCGCTCATGAACTGTCTGCAGATTCCGCAAGGCAGAGCCTCTTCATCTCCGGCGGAAACGGCGATGGCAATGAAAGGATTCTCGCCGATATCGTACTCCAGAATACCGTCGGATATTGCCTTTGCAAAAGCAACACGCTCCGCGCAGAGAGTAGCTCCGTAGGAACCGTTCTCGATGTTCACTCCCGTATAGATCTTGTTGATCGGAAGAACCGAATCCTCATTAGGTTTTACCAGGAGCGCGGCGCCGACCTTGAAGTCCGAATACGGCGCGTAGGCGCGCTTTCTCGCGTCCTCCGCGGCGTAGTAAAGATCCTCGAGTTTCTTCATGTTGGCCGTCTTCGACGCCTTGGCGGCTTCGGCCTTTACCTCTTTGCTTTTCTTACCGAACATGATTTACCTCCAATGAATATCTTCAGACCGGATCATTTGTAGCACCAGCGGTAAACCGCTCCTACGAAGAATGAACCGCCGATTATGTTTCCGATGGTTACAGGCAGGAGATTCTTTATCAGGAACCCGAACAGATTCAGTGAAGCTGTATCCAGCCCCAGCAGACTGACATAGGCGTCGTTGCCCGCGGCGATCATTCCCGCAGGGATGAAGTACATGTTGGCGACGCTGTGCTCGAATCCTGACACTATGAACAGTCCGATACAGAACCAGATGGCGAAAATCTTGCCTATGGTCTCCTGAGATCCCGCCGCCATCCACACGGCAAGGCATACCAGGAAGTTGCAGAAAATGCCCAGGACAACGGCTCTGCCGAAGCTGAGACTGCATTTGCCTGCGGCAGTCTTGACCGTCATGGCGCCCAGAAGTCCAGCGCCCGAATCCCACAGCCCGCTGTAGGCGATGCACACCACTACGAACAGAGAACCTGCCAGATTGCCCACGTAGACTATGCCCCAGTTTCTGAGCATCTGGGACATCTTAATCCTTTTGTCGAGGGTTCCTATGATCATCAGGCAGTTACCCGTGAAGAGTTCCGCTCCGCAGAGGACGACCATCATCAGGCCGACCGGGAACACGGCTCCCATTACGACTTTTCCGATACCAAATGTGGACGGATCGGAAGTCAGGTTGAAGGAAGCCATGAGAGAAGCCTGGGCTCCCAGGGCTATGAAGGCGCCTGCCATCATTCCCAGGACAAAGAGTTTCCCGAAGCTTCCGGTTGCCTTTGCGACTGAGCCCTCAGACTGTTTGATCATTATCTCACGGGGCGTGAGCGCTGTCATGAATACTATCTCCTCTGTTATAAAACAATAATCCCGACATGCCGTCAGGGTTATAATTCACGCCCTAACGAAAGTTAGGTGGGTATCCTGCCTCTGCCTTCTGTCTTCCCGTCAGAGCGGGCCTGACATATTTCAGATGTGACCCGGATTCCCTATGTGATGATGTAGGTTGAATTATAGATTCCCCAACGAACACTTCAGGATTATTTGCAAAAAACTTAACTTATTGGTCTTACAGCTCGATGCTTTCCAGATCTACGCTGCAGTTGTGATGTACGGCCTGCACATCGTCGTTCTCCTCGAGGAAGTCGATCATTTTCTTGAGCTTCCTCAGGTCTTTCTCATCCTTCGGAGCCGCTTCCATGGAAGGAACGTACTCCACCTCGGATACTACGAACTCATAGCCCGCGTCTGTAAGAGCCGAGTGCACGTTCGTGTACTCGCCAGGCTCGGTCAGGATCTCGAAGTTGTCATCATTGACGATCATGTCGTCAGCTCCCGCGTCCAGAGCCACCATCATGAGTTCGTCCTCGTCGATTTCGTCAGTCTTCTCGATGACGATGACGCCCTTGCGCGCGAACATGTAAGATACGCATCCCGGAGTTCCCAGGTTTCCGCCGTGCTTGTCGAATGTGGATCTTACGGCAGAAGTCGTTCTGTTGGTGTTGTCGGTCAGCGCTTCAACGATGACGGCAACTCCGCCCACACCGTAACCTTCGAAGTTCAGTTCTGTGTAGGACTCGCCCTCCAGCTCTCCTGTACCCTTCTTGATCGCTCTCTTTATGTTATCGTTAGGCATGCCTATGGCCTTGGCCTTCTCGATGGCAACTCTCAAAGTCGCATTGTACTCAGGATCTCCGCCTGCCTTTGCAGCCACGATAATCTGTCTGCCGTACTTGGTGAACATCGCTGAACGCTTAGAATCCTGTGCCGCTTTTCTGCCGGCTATTGTTCCGTGTCTTCCCATAAAAGACGCCTCCTTAAAAGTGTTTATTCTCTACTCTTATTCTATCCCCTATCCTGTTTATCTTCAAGTACTTTCGCCTCGTTTATCTTCCTGCGAAGGTTCCTGTGGGCCGTGGTCATCATCAGCTTGATTCTGTTCAGCTGGTTGACGTGCGAAGCTCCCGGGTCGAAGTCGATTGCCACTATGTTGGCGTCAGGACTGAACTTTCTCATGGCCTTCATCATGCCTTTGCCTGTAACGTGGTTAGGCAGGCACGCGAACGGCTGCAGGCACGCTATGTTCTCGACGCCGTTCTCGATAAGCTCGACCATCTCGCCTGTGAGGAGCCATCCCTCGCCGCACTGGTTGCCCAGGGATATTACCTGCTGGGCGGACCTGGCCGTATCCTCGATGTGAGCCGGCTCGCTGAAGCGCTTTGACTCTCTCAGGGCCACTCTGGCAGGCTTTCTTATCTGTTCCAGGAAAGCTATGGCAGCCTTGTTGCCCTTCATCTGCATGTATGTGCCCGACAGGTGCTCGTAGTTGAATTCCTTGTTGTGCATTCCGTAGAGAATGAAGTCCAGAAGATCCAGTACGACAGCCTCGCCGCCCTCTTCCTCAATGACGCCGACGATGTCGTTGTTGGCAGTCGGGTGGTACTTAACAAGTATCTCTCCTACAACGCCGACCCTAGGCTTTTTGATATCACGCAAAGGCAGTTCGTCAAAGTCCATGCATATGCCTTTGCAGTTCTTCTTGAACTCGTCCCACTTGCCGTTGCGGCAGTTCTCCATGGCGATCTCGTTCCACTTCTCGTAGAGGGCGTTGGCGCTGCCCTTCTCCACTTCGTACGGACGCGTCGCGTAGAGTACTCTCATGAAGAGGTCTCCGTATACGACCGCCATCATGCCCTTCTTGATCAGGTTGAAGTCCAGAAGGTTGAATCCCGGATTCTTCTCAAGACCGGCCATGTTTACTGATATGATCGGAATCTGCGGCATGTCGAGGTCCCTGAGGGCTTTCCTGAGCAGAGACACGTAGTTGGACGCTCTGCACTGACCGCCTGTCTGTGACATGAATATTGCCGTATGGTCAAGATCATATTCCCCGGATTTCAAAGCGGCAATTGTCTGACCCAGCGTAACGATAGTCGGATAGCAGGCATCATTGTTAACGTACTTCAGCCCCTCATCTACCGCGTGTACGCTTACAGGAGGAAGCTGCTTTGCGTTGTAACCGCATGACTGCATCATCGCCTCAACGAGATTCCAGTGAATCGGCGACATCTGAGGCATCATGATGGTATACCCCTGCTCCTTCATCTCCTTGGTGAAGAACGCTCTCTCGTAAGGAGTGTTGTCAGGCTTTGCCTGCACTTCGTTCTTCTCACGCTCGGACATGGCCGCTCTCAGCGATCTGATTCTTATCTTGGCGGCTCCCAGATTCGAGCCCTCATCTATCTTCAGAACTGTATAGAGTTTGTTGTTCTTATGACAGATTTCCTGCACCTGGTCCGTGGTTACGGCGTCAAGGCCGCATCCGAATGAGTTAAGCTGTATGAGTTCTATGTCGTTTCTGGTGCCCGCGAATATGGCCGCTCTGTACATTCTCGAGTGGTACATCCATTGGTCGAGAACTCTGATAGGTCTCTCCAGCTTGGCCCTGTGGGCTATGGAATCCTCCGTCAGAACGATCATTCCGAAGGAATTTATCATCTTGTCCAGACCGTGGTTGATCTCAGGATCCACATGGTAAGGTCTTCCCGCCAGAATGATGCACTTGATGTCGTTGTCCTCGGCGTACTTGAGCGCGTCTTCGCCGGCCTGCTTCATGTCCTTGTGGAACTGCTCGTCCTCATGGCGGGCTTTCCTGACAGCGTGACGGATCTCCTGCTTCTTGATGCCTTTGTCCTTCAGTACGTCGGCGAGTTCGTCAATGAGGAACTTGTCGTTGTCGTACGGCAGGAACGGATGCATGAAATCTATGCCGTTATCCTTGATGATCTCGTCCATGTTATTGGCGATTACTTCAGGATATGTGGCTACGATCGGGCAGTTGTAGTGGTTCGGCTGCTTCGGATCCTCTACGCGCTCATAGTTGATGCTCGGATAGAAGATAAACCTGAGCCCCTGCTCGGCCAGCCATTTCACGTGTCCGTGAACGATCTTTGCCGGATAGCAGGCCGTATCCGAGGATATGGTGTCCATGCCCATCTCGTATATGGACTTCTTCGACTGCGGCGACAGAACGACTCTGTAGCCCAGTTCAGTCCAGAATGTGAACCAGAACGGATAGTTCTCATACATGTTCAGAACGCGTGGAATGCCCACCTCGCCCCGCGGCGCGTCTTCAACGGCCAGCGGTTCGTAGTTGAACAGTCTCCTGAACTTGTATTCGTAGAGGTTCGGAAGCTCACTGTGGGTTGTTTCTGTTTTGCCCTCGCCCTTCTCACATCTGTTTCCTGTTATGAGACGGCTTCCGTCGGCGAATTTGTTTATGGTAAGCAGGCAGTTGTTCTCACATCTCCTGCATCTTGTCGTTGAAGTCTCGACGTCGAAGTTTTCAAGCTGATCCGGCTTGAGCAGCGTGGATTCCCCGCCCTTGTAGTTGTCGCGGGCTATGAGAGCCGCTCCAAAAGCGCCCATGAGACCTGAAATGTCAGGACGCACGACATCCTTGCCCAGGATCTTCTCGATGGATCTCAGGACCGCTTCGTTGAGGAAGGTTCCGCCCTGTACAACCACCTTCTCGCCGGCATCCTCAGGGTTTCTCAGCTTGATTACCTTGTATAGGGCGTTCTTGATTACCGAATATGACAGTCCCGCGGAGATATCGCCTATGGTGGCGCCTTCTTTCTGGGCCTGCTTGACCTTTGAGTTCATGAATACGGTGCACCTGGTGCCCAGATCTACAGGACCCTCGGCGAAGAGCGCTTCCTGCGCAAAATCAGGTACGCTCATCTGCACCGACTTGGCGTAGGTCTCTATGAATGACCCGCATCCCGATGAACAGGCCTCGTTGAGCATGATATCGTAGATGGCGTTGTCCTTGATCTTCATGCACTTCATGTCCTGTCCGCCGATGTCCAGAATGAACTCGACTCCCGGCAGGAACTCCTCGGCTCCCTTGTAGTGGGCCATGGTCTCGATCTCGCCCATGTCGCACTTGAAGGCGGCCTTTATGAGATTCTCGCCGTAACCTGTTACAGCGGTGCCTCCGATGTAGCATCCTTCAGGCATTTTGTCGTATACGTCCTTGAGCATCTCGATAATCGGGGCGATAGGCTTGCCTCTGTTGCTCCTGTAGAAGGTATACAGTACATTTTTATCGTCATCTATCACGATGGACTTCGTAGTCGTCGATCCGGCGTCGATTCCAAGGAAAAGTCTGCCCTTTGCCTCCGAGAAAGGCTTGCGTCTGACCTTCGCTCTGTCGTGACGTGCTCTGAATTCGTCATATTCCTCCTGATTTCTGAAGAGAGGCTCGATTCTGGCCGTATCGCTCAGCTCGCTTTGGTCGGCGTTCTGGAGTCTCGTCATGATGTCCTCGAGATTCGTCTCCTCTTTCTCCTCAGCCAGGAGAGCAGCGCCTACTGCCACGAAGAGCTTGCCGTCCTCAGGGATTATCACCTCTTCAGGCTTCAGATTAAGCGTATCGATGAATCTTGCTCTCAGTTCAGGCAGGAAACTGAGCGGACCGCCCAGAAATGCCACCTTGCCTTTGATCGGATGTCCGCAGGCCAGACCTGAAATGGTCTGGTCGACCACTGCCTGGAATATGGACGCCGCCAGATTCTCGATTCTGGCTCCGTCGTTGATGAGCGGCTGTATGTCCGTCTTGGCGAATACGCCGCACCTGGCGGCTATCGGATAGATAAGAGTGTGATTCTTCGACGCTTCGTTCAGTCCGTCGGCGTCTGTGTTAAGAAGGACCGCCATCTGGTCGATAAAGGCGCCCGTGCCGCCGGCGCAGGTGCCGTTCATTCTCTGTTCGATGGTCTGCCCGTAGAAAGTGATCTTGGCGTCCTCTCCGCCAAGCTCTATTGCCGTATCCGTCTCAGGAATAAGTGTCTGCACGGCCTTGCTGCAGGATATTACCTCCTGCTCAAAAGGAACCCCGATGAGCTTGGCAATGCTCAAGCCTCCGGAGCCTGTTATTACAGCCTGGATGCGCTGGTCGCCGAATTCCTCGTGGGCCTCTTTTATGAGTTCCTGCACTTTGAGAAAAGCGTTTGACATGTGCCTCTCGTATCTGCTGTAAATTATGTTGTTGTCCTCGTCCAGAAATACCAGTTTAACTGTCGTGGACCCTACGTCTATTCCTAATCTCATGTCTTCCCGTTCTATATAACTCTACATATATATGCGAAATATTTGCTTACAAAAAACTAATGTATATTATACTCAAAAAACCGCCTTGTGCAACAGTGTGCTATAATCTTGAACATGAAGAGTACTATTACAAAGACAACCTATCTCGCCATATACCGCCTGCTGGACAAAGTGTCCCCAGTGGACTACGACTGCGGGATACTCTGCGGCGCGGCGTGCTGCCTTTGCGACTACGAACCCGAGGACGTGGTGTTCAATGCTGAAGGCGACGAGAACGCCGATAAATATATGGGGCTGATGCTCCTGCCCGGCGAGGAAAAGGTCTTCGATGAGTCAGATGAAGACTGGATTTCCTGGGGATCTCTCCTTGCTGAGGATTACGACTATCCGGAGAGCTGGCGTGGACGTGTTCCATTCATACAGTGCCTCACGGCGCCGCTATGCAGAAGAGAAAAGAGGCCGATACAATGCCGCACTTTCCCTCTCTCCCCTCACATCGATGAGGACGGCATCCTGCACATGATAATCTGCGCAGACGATCTGCCTTATGAGTGTCCGTTGATAACAGGTTTCGAAAAACTGAACGACGACTTCATAAAAGCCACCTACACCTGCTGGAAACATCTTCTCAGAGATCCGAAGATACTGGATCTGGTCATGATGGATTCCGAAGATCGGATAGAAGATGAGAAACCGCTGGTGTACATGTATCCATAAAAAAACTGGGTGTCACTCACCCAGATTTTTTATGTCTTTTTTGTAGAGCCATGCGAAGGCTATTACCAGATAAGTGGTGCCGAGTATTTCCGCCAGCGGGAACGACCACCAGACGGCGTTGAGACCGTACAGTTTGCCCAGAATGAATGCCAGAGGAAGTATTCCCACAAGCTGCCTTATGAGCGAACTCCAAAGGCTCAGGAATCCGTGCCCTGTACCCTGGAACACTGATGAAGTCATGATTCCGTAAGACGCCGGCAGGAAGCACCAGCTTACGGCTCTGAGCGCCGGTATGCCAATATCGTACATATCCTGATTACCCTGGGCGTTGAAGGCTCCCAGTATCTCGTGAGGGAACAGCTGGAACACTATAAGTCCCGCAGCCATTATTGCAAAGGCAAAGGCGAACCCCTTCTTGTAAGTATCCATGAGCCTCTGTCTGTTTTTTGCGCCGTAGTTGTATCCGAGGACCGGAAGAACTCCCTGGTTCAGTCCGAATACAGGCATGAATATGAAGGACTGCAGCCTTCCATAAACGCCCATTACCGCTACCGCCGTCTCGGTAAATGAAGCAAGTATCATGTTCATTCCGAACTGCATTACTGAGCCTATGCACTGCATGAGTATTGCCGGGAATCCTACTGCGTAGATGTCCTTAACTATGCTGCCCTGCCACTCGAAACCGCGAAGGCTGACTTTGACAGGATGCTGGCGCCCGAAGAGTATGTACTGCCCCAGGCACATGGAAAAGAACTGTCCTGTCACTGTAGCGATGGCGGCTCCCGCGACTCCCATTTCAGGGAACGGTCCTAAACCGAATATGAGGAGCGGATCGAGTGCTATGTTGAAAGCAGCGCCGAGAATGCTGCAGAACATCGGCAGGATCATGTTGCCTGTCGCCTGGATGATCTTTTCAGAGATGACCTGAACGAACACGAAGAGCGAACCGACCATGACGATGGTCATGTAGACAGTGCCTTCTTCCAGAATGAACTCCGTTTCCGTCATCACTTCCAGAATTGGACGGGAAAGAAAGATTCCTATTATGGCGAAACCTGCCCAGTTGAAGAAAGCGAGCCTGTAGCCGTGGCTGGCGGCAAGATTCGCCTCTTCGGGCATTTTTGCTCCGAGTCTCCTGGATATCAGGGAATTGATGCCGATACCCGTACCGATGGCGCATGACATCATCACCATCTGCACAGGGAAAATATATGTGAGCGCGGCCAGAGCTTCTTCGCCTATTCTGGACACGAAAAAGCTGTCCACGACGTTGTACAGAGCCAAAATCATCATGGACAGCATTGCCGGCCAGGCCATGTTCAGTATTAATCTGCCAACGGGCATTGTGCCCATCTTGTTCTGCATAAGTTACCCCTGTCGAATAATCTGTTGTCCTCTGACTGAACAAGGGTTATTCTATGCACATCTTCATCTCATGTCAATATCATTACTGAGTCATGTCCGTCTTGTATATGAACTTGACGTTTCCGTCCATTCCCGACGGAAGTTTCGTGAATGTCTTGTATTCCTTTCCCGCGTCGAGCATGCTGTCAACGCTGTTGAGGGTTCCCTTGAGATCGTCGTTGTACATGTCGACTATCTTCTTGATGCCCTCATTGTACAGCTTGGTCATGCCGTCAGCCAGTTCCTTTGAGCCGTTTTCAAGTATTTCGACTCCATCAGACATTTCTTCAGCTCCGGCCTTCAGTTCTCCTGTTCCTCCGACCAACTTGTTGAGAGCCTTGGTGAGCTTGCCGGTTTTCGCTATGGATTTGGCAACCTGATCGTGGAGCTTCTTCAGTCCGGAATTGATGACTGTCATGCCGCCTATCAATGTATCCTGCTCGTCAGCATCCTTGTCGTAGAAGCCAAGCTTGTCGGACATTTTCTTAAGTCCGTCTCTGACGGTGCTTACCCCAGCTGCCGCGGTCTGGAGACCTGCAGCGGACTCACTCATCTGATCAGCCGCGTCCTCGATTTTGCCCGGCGCCTCTGTCAATCCGTTGTAAAGAGCTTTGGCTCCCTGTCCGGATTTATTTATGGCGTTGTACTCGCTCTCTGCCAGTTCGTATTCACTGTTTGACAGGTCATGGTAACCCTTGAGCAAAGGCTTTATCATCTGCTTCTGTTCAGCCGTCAGACCTGCAGCATCGAGAACAGCGTCAATGCCACCGGCACCTTCTACGTTATTATTCAGCTCTGTAAGGCTGCCGTCCGCCTGATCAAGTTTCGTTTTATACGCGCCCGTAGCGGTTTCAAGAGTGCCTGCCAGAGCTTTGAGTGAATTCTCATCACCGTTTATCGCCCCATCCATCAGCTGAGCGCTGTCGCCCAGCAATTCACCGCCTTCTTTTGCTTTTTTGGCTCCTTTAGCCAGTTCTGTGGCGATTGTACTCAGCGCTTTTATCGCTCCCGGATTTGACGGGGTGCCGTCGCCCTTATCAAGTCCCGTTTTCATTGTCTTCAGACCGTTAAGAACCTTCTCTGTTCCCGTCTGAAGCTCACCGGTCGCTGACGCGATCTTCTTCATTTTCTTTTTAAGGCTTCCGCGAAGTTCAACGGCGCCCTTATCGAGGGCTTTTATGCCGTCGGTCATCTCAGGCATGCTCTCCGCGAGAGTGTTAAGTCCTTTGTAAAGCTGATTGCTGCCGTCAGCGAGAGCCTTGGCTCCGTTGTTCAGAGCCGCGATTTCGTCGTCGTAATCCAGATCGACACTGCCTGTATCCACATCCTCAAGGAAAGCGTTTGTTACTATGGTCATCATGTCTTCGACAGCGAAATTCTCAGCGTCCCCTGTAATCACAACGTTGCTGCCGATACCAAGCTCCGATTCGCCGATGCCCAGAGTCTGAGCCAGTCCCGGCGCCGCCATGCCGACAACGAGAAGCTTGTCGCCGTCATCGATCACCTTGCCTTTGCTTATCTTGATGTTTTTGAATGATTCATCCGTTACGACAAGGCCTGTCATCACTATGAACGGAATGGTCGTGCCTTCATATTCGGCGGAGTTTTCATAGCGGATAGTTATCTCCGCCTTGCCGCTCTTTCCCTGCAGTTCAGAGCCGCTAACGACCTCGCCGTCCAGCCTGTAGGTAACGTCCATGGTGACAGGAACTTCCTCTGTCGTCGTGCCCTGATAATAGATGCTGTTTCCGCCCGCGTCCCATGTGAGCTCCTCGCCGTTCTGTTCAAATGTCTCCTCGCCCTTAACGTTCTCGATGTCTGAAAGAGTAGTCTCATCCGAAATCGTCTGAACCTGATCCTTGTTCACAAGGTGGTCGCTGACTATAACGTCCGTCTGAGCGCCGGTGCTGTCTGTAACGACGTATACCGTCTCCTCTTTCGTCACGCCCGAATCCGCAGCGAATGCAAAAGCAGGCATTCCGCACATCACCGCCATTGTGAACACAGCGGTCACAAAGGCAAGTATCTTTCTGCTGACAATTCTTTTAGTCATTTGTATCTTCCTCCCTGACGATACGTCCGTAGTGGTACGCTCCTTCCACGTTTTCAAATCCTCTGCTCGTCCTGATTATCACTTTATCGAACAGCTCGATCATGGCCGGCAGGATGAACATTACGACCAGCATGCTGACCGCCGCTCCCCTGGCCATGAAGAATACCATCGAGCTGATAATGTCTATGTCTGAATATACCGATACGCCGAAGGTGGCCGCGAAGAAGCCGATTGCGCTGACACAAACCGAAGGCATTGTCTTCGTATGGGCCAGCTTTACGGCGTCCTTGGCGTTGAGCCCGCCGTTCCTCTCACGCTTGTAGCGGTTGGTGAACAGTATGGCGTAGTCGACAGTCGCTCCCAGCTGTATGGTGCTTATGCATATGGAGTCGATGAATGACATGACCGTGCCTGTGTAGTACGGTATGCCAAGATTTATGAATATGGCCAGTTCAATGCAGCCAACCAGAATGAACGGCAGCGACAGTGACTGGAGCACAAACAGTATTATCAGGAATATTGCCCCTACCGAAACAGCTGTAACCACCCTGAAATCTCTGTCTGTTACGTCTATCAGATCCTTTGTGCAAGCGGACTCACCTATCAGCAGACTGTCCTTGTCGTGGCTTTTGATGATCTTGTTGATCTGCACTAGCTGATCGTACACTTCATCGCTTGCGACCTCATATTCTGTTGTAACAACCAGCAGCTGGTGATTGTCGCTCACGAGAGTGCCTTCAAGGAATGACGGCAGTATTTCTTCCGGAACTGTAGGCCCCAGTGCGCTCTGGAGTCCCAGAACGTCCTTAACGCCGTCAACGTCCTCGATTTCCTGCATCATGTCCCTCACCTCTCTCTGTGAGAGATCGGAATCCACGAGTATCATGTGCTGTGTGGAAATACCAAAGTCATCCCTCAGCATGTCGTTTGCCACACTGAACGGCAGATCCTGCGGAACTCCTTCATCGAGCTTATAGTACGTATCCGTGTGTGTATATCCGTAGAGAGCCGGTCCCAGAAGTACCAGGAAAACAATCACGAATATCGCGGGTCTTCTTACCAGACCGGCTGAAAGCTTATCGAATTTTATCATCAGCGGCCTGTGCTTCGTTTTGAATATCGGTTTCTCAAGTCCGAGTATCAGCGCCGGAAGAATCGTCACGCTCGTTATTACGCCGATCAGCACGCCCTTCGCCATAACTACGCCCAGGTTAAGACCCAAAGTGAATGTCATGAAGCATAGAGCCAGGAATCCGGCTATTGTAGTGACTGAGCTTCCCGTTACGGAAACAAGTGTCTTCGCTATGGCGTTGGCCATGGCTTCCTCACGTTCCATTCCAAGCTCGAACCTGTGCTCCTCATAGCTGTGCCACAGGAATATGGAGTAGTCCATTGTTACGGCGAGCTGGAGAACCGCCGCGATTGCTTTTGTAATATACGAAATTTCACCCAGGAAGAAGTTGCTTCCCATGTTGAATATTATCGCCATGCCGATTCCCATGACGAACACGACCGACACGAATGCCGAATCCATGAGGAGCGCCATGAGAAGCGTTGCCAGAATGACTGCTATTGCCACGTATATAGGCTCTTCATGCTCCGACAGTTCCTTAAGGTCAGTTACAAAAGCGCTCATTCCGCTGACGTAACACTGTTTGCCGCAGATTTTTCTTATCTCCTGGACTGCCTCGATGGATCCTACGTCTGAAGTCGGCGTGTTGAAGAACACTGCCGTCAGGATCGTATCCCCGTCCTCGTATACGTCTTTCAGTTCGTCAGGCATTATCATGTCAGGAACCTGAGGGCCCACAAGGGTGTCATATGAAACGACGCTGTCCACGTGGTCTATCTTCTTCATCTCCTCACAGCATTTGTCAACATCCTTCGCGTCCATGCCCTTGAACATGACCATAGCGAAGCCGCCCTTGTCGAACTCGTCGAGAAGGATATCCTGTCCCTCCACTGTTTCCATGGTCTTCGGCAGATAAAGCAGAACGTCGTAGTTGACGCCCGTATTCAGGTAGCCGATAACGGACGGAACCAGCAGCATCAGTCCTATTATAAGAATCAGTTTTCTCTTTTTAATTACAGTTCTTCCGAACTTGAGCATTATTCTCCTCCGGAAATAAATGTTACATGAAGTCAAGGTAGTGTCACTTTTTTTGAACACTGCTCCGTGGCTATAGTAGCAAAAGCCCGCCAGCCTTTGTATTAACAATAAAAATGGAGTGCACAAAATTTGTGCACTCCTTGATATTTGTACAATTGTCAGATGGCTTTCTCGATGCTCGCGAGAAGGCTCTCGATGGTTCCGCTGAAGACGCTGTTGTAGAGATGAGCCAGATCCTCCGGGCTCTCCTTCATGTCATTTTCTATCCACCCGAGCACTGCTCCGAGCAGCGCGTTCTTATAGAAGTCCGCGGCCAGGGATATTGCCCTGTCGCGGAACCTGCCTTTGCCGCTCTCCTCTTCCACAACGGCCCGCGTGTAGTTGTACACCACTTTATCCAGAAACCTGTCCAATGACTCGCTGTCAACGGATTTGTAAATGTGGTTGATCGCCGTCTTGTTCGTGTATAGAAAACCCAGACCGTCGATAAACAGATCCTCCCAGGATTCATCCTCGTCGTGTGCTCTGACGATGGCGTCCGTCCGCTCGATAAAGTCCTTGGTCAGCACTTCGTAGATATCGTGGAAATGATAATAAAAGGTGTTTCTGGAAATGCCGCATGCCTCGGTGAGATCTTTGACCGTTATCTTATCTATCGTATGAACTTTGAGCAGCTCGTTGAGGGTCTCAACGATAGCCTTCTCGGTAAAGTTAGCCATTGCTTTTGCCTATTTGAGATTCTCTGGATTGAGTCCTTCGAGTTCAGGAAGAACGAAGATGCCGTCTTCCCTGATGAGAACGTCGTCGAACCAGATTCTTCCTCCGCCGTATTCAGGTCTCTGGATCATAACCAGATCCCAGTGGTTGGCGGACTTGTTGCCGTTAGGAGCGTCCTCGTAGCACATTCCAGGTGTCAGGTGGAAGGATCCGCAGATCTTCTCATCGAACAGAGTATCCTTCATCGGATGCAGAACGTAAGGGTTGACACCGATAGCGAACTCGCCGAAGTATCTCGCTCCCTCATCCACATCGAGAAGATCGTTTATGCGCTTATCGTCGTTGGATGACGCCTTGACGATCTTGCCGTCCTTGACCTCAAACACGATGTTCTCATAAGTGAAGCCCTGCTCCTCGGACGGAGTGTTGTACGAGATTATTCCGTTCATGGACTCTCTGACAGGCGCGGTGTAGACTTCGCCGTCAGGAATGTTCATGTGGCCGTCGCACTTGACAGAAGGAATACCCTTGATCGAGAACGTCAGGTCCGTTCCCGGACCCTCGATGCGGACCTTGTCTGTTCTGTCCATGAGATCCTTAAGCGGATCCATCGCCCTGCTCATCTTCTCGTAATCCAGAGTGCATACATTGAAGTAGAAGTCCTCAAAACTCTCAAGGCTTGTTCCGGCCAGCTGTGACATGGCGTAGTTCGGATACCTCATTACGACCCATTTTGTCTCGTTTACGCGGTAGTCAAGTGTGGAACTGGTGAGTCTGGTGTACAGATTCATCTTGTCCGAAGGAACGTCAGACAGTTCAGACGTGTTGTTTCCGCCCCTGACAGCGATATATCCCTGCATTCCCTTCATCTGGGTCAGTTCGATATCATTCATGAATGTAATCTGTTCCTCTGTGCAGCCGAGCATTATCTCTCTCGTGATCTGCGCGTCTCTGATCTGTACATGAGGCAGTCCGCCCCTGGCGTATACGTTCTTGATGAGCTGACGCACCAGGTTCTTGCTCATGTCTCCTTCATAGCTTATAAGCACGTTGTCTCCCGGCTGAACGTTTATGGAATAGCCTGTAAGCAGATCCGCAAGTTCTTTGATTCTTGAGTCCATTTTCTTCTTTCCTTTCTGTCTTTATGATGTTTTATATAGTTACATGAATTATGTCTGTCTTCTCGATTATTCCGCCGAGCCTGATTTCCGCGTACTGCCCGTCTGCCTTTGTAACTGAAGCGTTGAGGGTTCCGTCAGGCTGTCTGAAGACGTAATCGTATGCGCCGTCAGGCTCATCAGCAGACCTGGCTGCCGCCGCGGCTGCCGTACCTGAGGCACAGCTTCCCTCGAAGTACGTGGTGTCCACGTCGCGCACATAAACTACAGGACGCATCAGATCCTCGTCCTCATTGATGAACATTACTCCAAAAGCATCCATGCCCGGGTTGATCTCTCTGTAGAAATACTCCTTTAACCTGTCGAAAGTATCCGCGTCCGCCTCAACGCCTTTTATCACAAGGTGCGATATACCGTCGAATTCCACGAATGGATGAGCGCCGGGTATTCCTGCCTTTGCGGTATCTATCTTTCTGACCGAGTACGGAAGCGGCATCTGGATCACGGAGTCGCGTTCCTTCGCGTCAACAATTGCCGTCAATGGATGCGGGCATCCGCTGACATGGACGTCTATCTTCTTCCTGCCGTCCCCGGTGTCTTCCCCCTCGCCGCATACAACGACGCGGTAGTAGGCGTAGGACCTTGACGCGTTGCCGCAGAATTCCAGGCCGCACATATCCATGCGCTCTTCGCCCTTTTCATTCAATACAAAGGCAACCTGCTCTCCGTAGGCTGTACCCCTCCAGTCGCAGTACTCGTCGAAATCAATTTCGAGAAGCTTCTTTGCCGTCTCCGCGTATTCACTTCTGGGAACGGGCGTGAGAACCATGAGTGTGGTGTTGCCCGCAGGATCAAAAACAATTAAATCGATAGTCTTAGACATTTTAGCATCCCTCTATCTTCTGAATCGTCCATTAAGATAATAACACATTTTACAGATTTGATTTGATTTTTTTGTGTGTCGCGTTTACAATTAACCAGACTCGCCCTCATAGTTAAATGGATATAAC
>DBYH01000002.1 GCA_002310095.1 Firmicutes bacterium UBA1191
CTTCTTTCTACTTGAATTTAACTACTGTAACGCCGTCTCCGCCTTCATCGAAGGAACCACGGCGGTAATCCTTGATATTCTTGTTCTTTCTGAGGGCGGCTCTGATGCCTTTGCTCAGAATGCCCTCTCCCCGGCCATGGATTATGGTCACTTCACCAAGGCCCGAGATGAAAGCGTCATCTATATATTTTTCCACATCCATGAGCGCATCGTCAAGGTTTTTTCCCCTTACGTCCACCGATGTTGACACGGTCTGGGCCTTGTGTCTGTACATGGAGCCGTATGACGATCTGCGTCCCGAAGCCGCCTTCGGGACCGGCTGGTCGATGAGCATGATGTCCCTGACATTGACGCCTATCTTCATGGCTCCGATCTGTACCTGAAGGTCTCCCTTCTCATCAGGAAGCTCGCAGACCTCGCCGTTCTGGCCCAGAGTAAGTATTTTCACCCTGTTGCCCAGCTGAAGGCTCTCCGGATCCACCGGCTTGTCGTTTGTCTCGCGCTTTATGGTGTTTCTGTTCTTCTTTTCGATGGCCCTGAGTTTCCTTCTGCCCTCGTCGAAGCGCTTCGTGCGCTCGCCCATGCTTTCCAGGCGGGCTATCTCTTTGAGTTCCTCCCTGAACTCGTCGGCCGTCTCCTTGGCTTCGGCGATTATCTCTCTGGCCTCCTCTCGGGCTCTCTGTATCTCCTTATCCTTCTGTTCTTCAAGCTTTCTTGCCTTTGCTTCCAGTTCGTCCTGGCGGGCTTTCATCTCGCGGGTGATGCGGACAGCCTCGTCACGCTCAGCCTCGGCCAGTTTCTTGTCTTCCTCGATGGCCGTTATTATGTCCTCGAAGACTATGTCGCCGCCCTCCAGCATCTGCGCCGCCCTGTCCGTGATCTCATCAGGAAGACCCAGCTTCCTGGATATCTCGAAGGCGTTCGACTTGCCCGGAAGGCCTATTGTGAGTTTGTACGTCGGACTCAGGGTCTCCACGTCGAATTCCATGGAGGCGTTCTCGACTCCCTCCGTCGAAATGGCGTATTTCTTGAGCTCTGTGTAATGGGTCGTCGCGATGGTGCATGCGCCGCGCCTTGCCAGGCTCTCGAGAATCGATATGGCCAGGGCCGCTCCCTCCGTAGGATCCGTACCCGCGCCAAGTTCGTCCAAAAGCACCAGGCTCTGCCCGTCCGCTTCTTTCATTATCTCCACTATGTTGGTCATGTGGGATGAGAATGTGGACAGACTCTGCTCAATGCTCTGCTCGTCGCCGATATCAGCGAAGACATTCTCATATACAGGCACCTTGCTTCCCGGCGATACCGGTATATGCAGTCCCGTCTGGGCCATGAGGACCAGAAGTCCCGCCGTCTTGAGTGTCACCGTCTTGCCGCCCGTGTTCGGGCCTGTGACCACAAGGGTCCTGTAGTCGCCGCCGATGCTGATGTTTACCGGCACTACAGTCTTTTTATCTATGAGCGGATGGGCCGCGCTTATGAGCTGCAGTTCATTCCCCTCGCCTATCAGAGGCTCCTCCCCGTCCATGTCAAAGGACAGTCTGCCCTTCGCGTTGATGAGGTCCAGGGCCAGAAGGAGCTTCTGGTTGTTAACTATGTCGTGGTATATCTCCGAAACGCCCGCGGACAGTTCGCCCAGTATGCGGTTCATCTCCGCCTTTTCGTCAAGTTCGAGCTGCCTGAGTTCATTATTCATGTTGACGATGGCCTGAGGCTCGATGAACACCGTGGCGCCGCTTCCGCTCTGATCATGCACGATTCCGGGCACACGCGCTCTGTGCTCCTGCTTGACAGGAATGACGTAGCGCCCGTTTCTTATGGTCACGATGGCGTCCTGAAGGATCGTCCTCTCGGAGTTGAGGATGTGGTTCATTTTGGCTTTGACCGCGTCGTTCTGCCTTACTATGGCCCGCCTGATGGTCCTGAGCTGTGTGGACGCGTTGTCGGACATCTCGTCCTCGGAGATTATGCAGCGGTCTATTTCCTCCGCAAAGGCTTTATGCACCGCTATTATCTCCACTATGGACCCTATAAGAGGCAGTTCCGGCACGTCGTCGCCCTTAAGGAAGGCAACCGTCCTCTCGGCAGCCTTCAGGTTGTAGAGGATCTGCAGGAGCTGGGCCATGGTCAGGACTCCGCCCTTGCGGGTGAATCCAGCCAGTCCCTCAACATCATAAAAACCACCGACCGGCAAAGGTCCCTTGGCCGAGATGAGCTTCACCGCTTCTGTGGTTTCTTCCTGTTTTTCCTTTATCTGACGCGCGTCACAGACAGGCTCAAGCTCCGATATGACTTTTCTCGTCATTTCGGAGCTTGCCCGGTCTTTCAGCATTTCAATGATCTTATCGTATTCTAAAACGTGTAAGGTCTTTTCTCTCATTTAGAATCCGCCGGTGCCGTTCTTGTATTTATCCAGTTCCTTCTTGAGCTGGAGGTTTTCCATCTGAAGGTCGAAGAAGCTGCTCTCGAGCTCTCTGCACTTGCCCTCGACTTCCTTGATCACGTCTTCCATTCCGCTCTGGATCTGGGCCTTCGACTCTTCAGCCGCCTCCTTCAGTCTCTCGATCTCAGCGTCCTTGTCACGGAGCTGCTGCATGAGATCGTCCTTCTGGGCTACGATGGCCTGAGTCTCTTCCTTGTACTCGGTGAAGGACTTCTTCGTCTCGTCCCAGAGCTGAACGTAGTGCTGGGCGTCCTTTTCGAGCTGGATGTTCATGCTCTTGAGCTCTTCCATCTCCTTGGCGCTCATTGCCTGCTCGCTGGCGATGTTCACGGCAGCGAGAATGGCGACATTCTGAGGGGAAGCGCCCGCGGATTTCGCAGCGTCTGCGATCTCGTACATCTTGGCGTCCACGCGCGCAGCGTGAGTGATGATATCCTCCTTAGGAAGATCGCCTGAAATGGTGTACTCCTGTCCGTAGATCTTTACCTTTACTTTGTTGTTTTCCATGATGAATTCTCCTCAAACAGATATTTTTTACATGTCTCTCAGAACAGCGTTCAGCTTCTCCTTCAGAGTATGCAGAACGTTTTCGTGTACATCTGATACTTCTTCATCGGTCAGAGTCTTGTTTCTGTCTCTGTATACCAGGGTGAACGCGACGCTCTTCTTGCCTTCTTCTACCTGCTGACCTCTGTAAACGTCGAACAGGCGGACGCTTTCGAGTATCCGTCCTCCCTTCTGTCTGATGACATCCTCTATACTTCCGACTTCCATCTCCTCGTCCACCAGCAGAGCGATGTCTCTGGATGTCGACGGGTACTTAGGAAGCGGTTCATATACTATTTCAGTGTTTGCTTTGCGCTCGATGGCTCCGAACATAAGCTCCGCGCAGTACACTCTTACGCCGTCAAGTCCAAAAGCAGCCGCCGCGTCAGGATGTACCTCTCCCATTATGCCCAGTTCCTCGTATTCCTCTCCGGCAGCCTTCATGGCGTCGGATGCCTCAACAAGGACTCTGGCGCATCTTCCGGGATGGTATACTCCGTATGCTGATTCTGATACGAACACAGGATTCTTTATTCCCATGTTCTCCAGCAGCTCCTCTATGACGCCCTTGAGCGCATAGAAGTCACAGCCCTTGCCGTACATGCCGATGCAGAGAGCGTAGTCCTCGTCCGGCAGCTTGTCAGGGCTGATAGGATTGTCCATGAATGTATTTCCTATCTCGAAGGCCTTGACAGTCTCGATGTTCCTGGAGTAGTTCCTGGCCAGCACTTCCAGCATATTTGGCGTGAGCACCGTTCTCATGACCGAAGTGTCCTCGCCGAGAGGGTTTATTATCTTTACGAAGGCTCTCTCCCAGGAATCCTCGCCGATGCGGATCTTGTCCACCCCTGACGGGCTTACGAAGGAGTAAGTCTGTATCTCGTTGAGTCCCATGCCGCAGAGGGCTTCTCTGGCCATGTCTCTCAGGTGTCTCTCGTAAGGCATTCCTGCCTCTGTATTGCCTCTAGGAAGGGTTACAGGCAATTTGTCGTAGCCGTACATTCTGGCTATCTCTTCGATGTAGTCCTCTTCCTCCAGAAGATCCTGTCTTACAGTCGGAGGCGTTACCTTCATCACGTCGCCTTCGCCCTCGACCTTTATCTCCAGGCCTTCCAGCATAGCCTTCATCTCGTCCCTTGAAAGGGCGATGCCCAGAACGTAGTTGATTCTGCTGACTCTGACGTCCAGAGTCTTGGCCGATTCAGGATTCGGATAACAGTCTACGCTGCCTTTGCATACCTTGCCTGAATCCGTTATTTCTATGAGTCTGCAGAGCCTGTCCGCGGCCGCTTCCGTCAGATTAGGGTCGATTCCCTTCTCGAATCTGGCCGACGCCTCGGTTCTGAGGCCCAGCTTCTTCGACGTTGTCCTGACGCTGCTTCCCAGGAAATTCGCCGACTCGATGATTACTGTCTTTGTATCGTCCTGGATTTCGGAGTTGAGTCCGCCCATGACGCCCGCCACGGCGATGCTTCTTTCCGCGTCCTTGATCATGAGCATGTCGCCCTCGAGAGTTCTCTCGTTTTCGTCCAGTGTCACGAACTTTTCGCCCGGTTTGGCGTTTTCAACGATGATCTTGCCGCCGTGAACCTCCTTGATGTCGAAGGCGTGCATCGGCTGGCCGTACTCGAGCATTACGAAGTTCGTGAAGTCTACGATGTTGTTTATAGGTCTCATGCCCGCGTACATGAGGCGCTTCTGGAGCCACCAAGGCGACTGCTTGATCACTACGTCCGTGACGATTCTCGCCACGTAGCGCTTGCAGCTCTCAGGGTTCTTTATCTCTACGGAGACGTAATCCGCTGACGCGCCGTCGCCGTTTTCGTTCTGTATTTCAGTATCCGGGTATCTGAAGGATCTGCTGAAGGTCGCCGCGGCCTCTCTGGCCATTCCCACCTGTGCCAGGCAGTCAGGTCTGTTCGGGGTTATTTCAAAGTCAACAACGGCCTGTTTCAGGTCCAGAGCCTCAACGAAATCCTGTCCCACCTTGTCTTCGATGCCCTCATAGACATCAGGCTCGAGGATCCAGATTCCCTCTCTGTGGGCGATAGGCACTACTTTGTCCTCAAATCCCATCTCTCCGCAGGAGCAGAGCATTCCGTAGGACATTACGCCTCTCAGCTCGCCCTTTACGATATCCACTCCGCCTTCCTTCTTAGGCTGTCCGTGGAGAGGTCCCGGAATGTGGCTTCCCGAAAGAGCCACAGGCACATAGGCGCCCTCATATACGTTAGGAGCTCCCGTAACGATCTGGAGAAGTCCGTTTTCGTCCTTGCCCTCGGCCTCGCATCCGCCTACGTCTATCCTGCAGATCACAAGCTTGTCCGCATGCGGATGAGGCTCAATCCTGTCAATTCTGCCCACGACAACGTTTTTCACGTCATCGCAAAACCAGTCGCACGTCTCCAGGTTCGAACCGGACATTATCATCCTGTCGCAGAACTCGTCGACGCCAACGTCGCTCAGATCTATATAGTCACTTATCCATTCAACTGGTACTAACATTTCCTTCTCCTTGCCTATTTGAACTGTTCAATGAACCTCATATCGTTTTCATAAAACAGTCTTATGTCATCCACTCCGTACTTCAGCATGGCTACACGCTCAACGCCCAGTCCAAAGGCGAATCCTGTGTATTTCTCCGTATCAAGGCCTCCGACCTTGAGTACATTCGGGTGAACCATACCGCATCCGAGGATTTCTATCCATCCGGAGCCCTTGCAGACCCTGCAGCCCTTTCCTCCGCACTTGAAGCACGATACATCCACCTCGGCGCTCGGTTCCGTGAACGGGAAGTGGTGAGGTCTGAACTTGGTCTTCGTGTCAGGTCCGAAGAGCTGCTTGGCGAAGCTGTCAAGAGTTCCCTTCAGATCCGCCATTGTGATGCCCTCATCTACCACAAGTCCCTCTATCTGGTGGAACATCGGCGAGTGGGTGGCGTCCGGCGTATCGCATCTGAAGCATCTGCCCGGTGAAATTACCTTGATAGGCGGTTTCTGCTTCAGCAGTGTCCTTACCTGCACCGGCGATGTCTGTGTTCTGAGCAGAACATCCTCCGTGATGTAGAATGTGTCCGTCATGTCCCTGGCCGGATGATCCGGGCTGGCGTTCAGCGCGTCAAAGTTATTGAATACAGTTTCTACCTCAGGACCCTCTACAATGGAGAATCCCATATTCATAAAGACTTTCGATATTTCCTCCATGGTAATGGTGAGCGGATGCTTTACGCCGAGTTTAGGCCTTCTGCCCGGCTCTGTGACGTCGATCCTCTCAGCTTTGAACCTCGCGGCCTGGGCCGCGGCCTCTACAGCCGCGAACTTGTCCTCGAGCATGGTCTCGATCCTGCCTCTTACCTCGTTGGCGATCTGTCCCGTGGTCTTTCTCTCCTCAGGGCTGAGTTTTCCCATGCCTCTCAGTATCTGTGTCAGTTCGCCTTTCTTGCCAAGGAGTTTTACCCTGATCTCTTCTGTCTGTGCCCTGTCCTGTGCCTTTTCAAGCTGGGACTTCGCTTCTTCCAAAATCCTGTTTAACTGGTCCTGCATTATTCTGCCTTTCCTGCGGCGCGCCTCTGGCGGAGAGCCTCATACATGAGTATTCCCGCCGCTGCTGCCGCGTTCAATGATTCTATGTCACCCTCCATGGGGATCCTCACTAAAGTGTCCGCCGCCTCTCTTATTTCGTCGCTTATGCCGCTCCCTTCGTTTCCTATGACGATGGCTATATCCCCCGTCATGTCGGCCTCCGTGTACTCGGCGGAACCCTGAAGGTCGCTGGCCACGATCCTGACGCCCTGCTCTCTGCATATACTGATGGCGTCCGCGGCGCTCATTCCTTCAAAAACTTCAACCCTGAGCAGTGAACCCGCCCCTGCTCTGACTGTCTTTGGTGAATATATATCTCCTGTGCCCTTTATGGCTATCAGAGTGCCGAAGCCCGCCGCCTCGGCCGTTCTGATTATGGTTCCTATGTTTCCCGGATCCTGGAGTCTGTCCAGGATGACGGCTCTTCTTCCGCCTGCTGTCTTCCTAATTCCGTCTCCGGGCTTCGGTTTCCTTGCCACCGCAATGACTCCCTGGGAATTCTCCGTATCCGACAGCCTGTCGAAGAGGCCGTCAGCCAGAATCACAGTGTCCGTCTCGATAAGTCCGTCCAGTTGAGGACTGTCCTTGTCACTCTCCCTTACGAATACAGCGGCGGGAGGATTTCCTGCCTTTACCGCATCCATAACAGGCCTTGGTCCTTCGAGAAGGAACATGCCTGTCTGATCTCTGTATTTCTTTCTCAGAAGTCTGAGAGCATCCCTGTAAGCAGGGTTATCTTTCGAACTGATTGTTTTCATCAGGATGACCGGATCGCCTCATAAAAAAGCAGTAGCCGGCGCTGAACCGGCTACAAACTGATTTTCATGCTATCTCTTCAGGAAATCCGGAATGTCCATTCCCTGGAGTGTGTCGAAATCTGGTAAGTGGCTTGCCGGTGCAGCTTCGCCTTCCTGAGGAGCCGCCTGAGGTTCTTCCTCCGGCTTCTCGGCAGGTCTGCCTGCTTCTCTGTTGTCGCCGAATCCGGCAGCTATTACTGTTACCGCGATTTCGTCCTGCATCTCTTCCTTGATGGATGTACCAAGGATGATGATGGCGTTCGGGTCTGCCTCTTCATCGATCTGTGAAGCGACCTTGTCGACATCCAGCATGGTCAGATTCATGCCGCCCGTGATGTTGATGAGGACTGCCTTGGCTCCGCTGATTTTTGTCTCAAGCAGCGGGCTGTTCACCGCGCCTCTCACGGCGTCGTCCAGTCTGTTCTCTCCTGAGCCGTGGCCTACGCCCATGTGTACAACGCCTCTGTCCTTCATGATGGTCGTTACATCAGCGAAGTCCAGATTGATCAGAGCGTCGTCCACGATGATATCCGATATGGACTGAACGCCCAGCTTCAGTACGTCGTCAGCCATTGCAAAGGCATCCAGAAGCGATGTCTGTTCTTCTACTGTCTCGAGGAGCTTGTCGTTAGGAATAACTACAAGGGAGTCCACATATTTCTTGAGGAACTTGATTCCCAGTTCGGCATGCTCGCCTCTCTTCTTTCCTTCAAATCTGAAAGGCTTCGTTACGACGCCGACTGTCAGGATTCCCATGTCCTTGGCTATCTTCGCGATTATCGGGGCAGCTCCGGTACCTGTTCCGCCGCCCATTCCGCATGTGATGAAGACCATGTCCGCCCCAGTGACGAACTTCTCCAGATCTTCGAGGTTCTCCTCAGCTGATTTCTGGCCGATTTCAGGGTTTCCTCCTGCACCCAGACCCTTGGTCAGTTTCTCGCCGATCTGTATCTTAGTCTCTGCTCTGTTCTTGGAGAGAGCCTGTTTATCCGTATTGACCGCAACGAAGGTCACGCCCTTCATTCCGGACTCTATCATTCTGTTTATCGCGTTGCAGCCGCCGCCGCCAACACCGATAACTTTTATCTCCTGTAATGTGTTGTCATTCATTTCAAATTGTAACATCGAGGTACCTCCGCTTAATGTAGTTATATCTGACAGAAGTATAACACAGTTTTATTTAGGCGTAAAGAAACAATAATCGTTGCTGTACACATTTACTGTGCCTTTTTCCGTCCCCTTCTGATACAGGTCGTATATGACCTTTTTCAGTGTTCCGGAGGTGATAGCGGACATCATATCCTCGTATCTTCCCGAGCATTTCAGCTTGCCGTATACGTAGGCGTTCACCTTGGCCCCGTCGAACTTGATCTTCTTGAAATAGAGGTCGCTCTCGTCCATGGCCACCAGCAGATTCAGGGCTTTCTCCAGAGTGTCCGTCTCCTTGACTCTGATGGTTTCCTTCTTGTCCGCGTCGGTTACCGTAACGCCTTTGATTATCGTCGTTTTTTTCTTCTCTTTGCTTATATCCAGGACCATGCCTTCGGAGTCCGTTATGACGTACTTGTCGCCCATCTCGAACTGGGCGAGCAGAGATCTTTCCTTGACGATTATCTCCACTTTGTCAGGCAGTTTCCTGTTGACATTGACGTCCTCGATATACAGATTCTTCTTGATTCTGTGCTGCACTATTACCGGATGCACGTCAAAGATGCTGCCTCCCGTCTCCAGACCCGACTGCTTGATAATATCCTCGTCGCTGATCTGTTCATTGCCTATCACGGCAATGCCGTCAACGTCGAAGTAGCTCATGTGAGCGCACAAAACAGCCGCGGCGATGAGAGCCAGCGCCACGATGAGGCGCAGGAGATAGTGCTTACGCCGGTGCTTTCTCTTCGGCTTCTTGATGAACTCCTGCTCTGAAGTCTGAACTTGTTCCTGAACCTGCTCGGTGTGTTCAGTCAATCTTGACCTCCTCCAGAATAGTATCGCAGATTATTTCAGTCGCCCTGTCCGGTCCGCACATCCGGCTCGCCTGAGCCATGCGCTGCAGCCTTTCAGGGTCGTCCTTCAGTTTCAGTATTTCTTCCGCCAGTCTGTCGTCATCCAGGTCCTTCTCCTCGATCAGCATGGCTCCGCCCGCTTCGGCGACCGCCAGAGCGTTGTAGTACTGGTGGTTTCCCGTGACCATAGGCGAAGGGATGAATATGGCAGGTCTGCCGCTGACCGTAGTCTCGGCCACCGTCAGAGCGCCGCTCCTGCTGACAACCAGATCGGCCGCCGCCAGATATGACGCCATGTCGTCAATATACTCTATTATGCGGATGTTGTCACCCGGCTCGAAGCCCTCCTCGCGGAAAGTCTCCAGAATGGCCTCGTAGTAGTAGCTGCCCGCTCCCAGAACGATGCTGATGTCATCGCGTCCGTTCATCTGCCGGATGACGCTGACCATCGCCTTGTTTACGCGTCCTGCGCCCTGGCTTCCTCCGAAAGCAAGCACGACGAAGCTGTCATCGCCAAGTCCGATAGCCTTCCTGGCTTCTGCCTTGTCCTTATCTATGAATTCGTCTCTTACCGGATTACCCGATACTACGATCTTATCCTGATCCTTGAAGTACTCCGCGGCTCTTCCGAAGCCCAGGAATACCTTTCTCACGCCCTTCTCCAGAAGCTTGTTCGTCACTCCCGGATAGGCATTCTGCTCATGTACGAACGTCGGGATCTTCGCCTTCTGGGCGGCCTTCACTGTAGGCGCGCTGGCGTATCCTCCCGTTCCGACTACGAAGTCAGGTCTGAAGCTCTTTATTATCCCCGCGGCCTCTTTGTTGCCCTTCATGAGCTTGCGCACAACGCCCACATTTCTCACCATATTCTTTCTGTCGAATCCTTCGACAGTTATGAGACGGATGTCGTACCCTCTCTTTGGAACAAGGGTCTTTTCCAGACCTCTCTCTGCTCCGACGAAGAGTATTTCAGCGTCGGGATATCTCTTTTTTATCTCATCCGCGATGGCTATGGCCGGATATATGTGTCCGCCCGTGCCGCCGCCTGTCATGATCACTCTCATAAGCCTTCTCCTGCCTTTGCTTATACTGTCACTCCTCCTGTTTCTCAGGTATGTGCCGCGATATGTTCATCACCACTCCTGCCATGAACATGAATATCATGAGGGCGTTTCCTCCATAGCTTACGAACGGCAGGTTGACGCCTGTCGCCGGCATCGATGAGGTTACGACCAGAAGGTTCAGTATTACCTGTATCGCCACCATGAGAACGGTACCTGAAGCGATCAGGAGACCGAATTCAGTGCCGCATCTTAAGGCTATCTTCGCTCCGCGCCAGATAAACAGGGCGTAGAGGATCATCAGGAACAGGACTCCCAGGAATCCTGTCTCCTCACCGATGATGGCAAGTATGAAGTCATTGTGCGGATAAGGCAGATACAGGCTCTTGGTTACGCTCTTGCCAAGGCCGACGCCGAACAGTCCGCCGGATCCCAGTGCCTGCAGACCCTGCACTATCTGATAGCCGCTTGTGGCTTCGTAATCGAATGGATGAGTGAATGTGGTGAATCTCTCCTGCCAGTATCCTCCCACGCCTGTGATCAGGGCCATGATGCCCACGGCTCCGGCTCCGACGAGGAAGAATATGTATATCCAGCGCATGCCCGCCACCAGCATGAGGGCGAGAACTATTCCGACCAGCGTAATGGCCGTGGAAAGATTCGGCTGTTTTACTATGAGAACGGCGAATACTCCCGTAACCGCAAGTATCGGGAACATCCCCCGCGTCATGGATCTTATCTTCTTCGGATTGTCCGAGCAGAACCAGGCGATGAAGAATATCATGCCCATCTTGGCGATCTCGCCCGGCATGATTGAAATAGGTCCCAGCTTGATCCATCTTGACGCGTCGTTAGCCGAATAGCCGACCGGCGTCAGGACCAGAATCAGCATCAGGAAGCACACGCCAAGAAGACCCAGGATCAGTACCTTGTTGTTCCAGACCCTGTAGTCTATTAGAATACCCAGACACATGAGAACAAAACCCAGCACTACCCAGATGCCGTCACGGATCAGGTAGTAGAACGGGTTTCCGCTCTCGCTGATCGAGAAGTAGTAGCTTGCGCTGAACACCATGATGAGGCCGTACATAGCCAGAGCGATGGTGACCGTCAGCAGAATGAAATCCACTTCCCTTATCTGCGCGAATATGCTGTTTCTAGTGTTCAGAGTTTCTGAGCGCATTCTCTGAAATGATCTCCTCTCTGCTCGAAGTTATCGTACATGTCCCAGCTGGCGCACGCAGGCGAAAGAAGCACCACATCGCCCGGCTGAGCCTTTTCCCATGCTATCGCGACGCACTCTTCCATGTCCGCCGCCATGGTGATATTCGTAAATCCGGCAGCCTCTGCCGCGTCTTTTATCTTAGGAGCGGTCTTGCCGAGCAGTATCAGTTCCTTCACTCTGCCCGGAAACGCTCCGATGAATTCCTCGTATGAAGCGCCCTTATCATAGCCTCCCGCTATGAGGATGATGTTCTCTTTCATGGCTTCTATGGCCTTGATCGCGGCGTCTGTATTAGTACCCTTCGAATCGTTGACGAAGCGCACTCCGTTCTTCTCGCAGCACAGCTCGATCCTATGAGCGACTCCAGGGAAGGCCTTCATGGCTCTGCCGATAGTCTCAGGGTCGACTCCGCCGAAGTAACAGACTGCCGCCGCCGCGAGAGCGTTCTCCAGATTATGCGTTCCCGGAATGAGCAGTTCGTCTGTTCCGCAGATGTCAACTGTCTCTCCCGCTTCGTTCTTTATAACGATCCTTCCGTCCTTCTCAAAGGCTCCGAAATCAAGTTCCTTTTTTCTGCTGAAAGGCACGACCTTCGCCCTGCACCCTTCTCTCTCCGCCAGTTCGAAGCACGCCTCGTCGTCGTAGTTCAGCACGCAGTACTGGTCCGGAGTCTGGTTCGCGAACACGCGGGCCTTGACCCTTCCGTATTCCTCCATGGTCTTGTGCCTGTCCATGTGGTCAGGCGTGAGGTTGAGGATCGCCGACACGACCGGCCTGAAATCCCTGACAGTTTCCAGCTGGAAGCTGCTGACCTCAGTTACCATTACCGTGTCGTCTCCCGCGTTCATGGCGTCCACCGCGATGGCGTTACCGATGTTTCCGCCCACGATTGTATCCGCGCCCGACGCCTTGTATATCTCGCCTGTAAGTGTAGTCGTTGTAGTCTTTCCGTTTGTTCCCGTAATGGCCACGAACCTGCCTTTGCAAAGTCTGTAGGCTAGTTCCAGCTCGCCGATGATCTCGGCCCCGGCTGCCTTCGCTTCTTCGATGAAGCCAAGGGTCGGCGGTACTCCCGGCGAGAGAACCAGCATGTCAAAAGCCGACATATCCTCCGGAACTCTTCCAAGGTACTCCGTCACTCCGGCAGCCCTCATCTCTTCCAGGAATTCAGGCTCGAAGCTTTCGGCGCCTTTGCTGTCCTGAATGCTTACCGCGGCGCCCTGATCAATGAGCGCGCCAGCGGCAGCCCTGCCGGATCTGCCCATGCCTATTACGAGTACTTTAGTGTCTTTCATCTCATTCTCCTATATCATCAGCGCCGCGGCTGCGCAGCATACAAGGGTGAAGAACCAGAACATACCTACGACCTGGGTCTCCTTCATGCCGCACATCTCGAAGTGATGGTGGATCGGCGCCATCTTGAATATTCTCTTTCCGTGCGAAATCTTGAAATACGATACCTGAAGCACTACTGAGAGAGCCTCGATGACATAAACGAGTCCCGCCACCAGAAGCAGCAGCTCAAGCTTCAGTACTATAGCGGAAGCTACGACTCCGCCTCCCAGGGCCAGAGAGCCCGTATCTCCCATGAACACCTTCGCCGGATTCTTGTTGAACACAAGGAATCCGAGGCATCCGCCCGCCAGCGCCGCGAAGAAGAAAGTCTCCGAGGCGTCGCCTATGAACGCGCCGTACTTGCAGAAGGCGCCGCCCATGAAGCCCGCGTAGGCGAAGAACAGGGCCACCAGTGTTGTAATTCCGGACGCCAGCCCGTCGAGTCCGTCCGTCAGGTTGACGGCGTTCGTCATGGCCAGGACCGCAAAAGCAACAAACACGTAGTAGAAAACTCCGAAGTCAATGAACACGTTGAACACCGGAATAAATACGTTCGTTCCAAAAGCAGAATAGTGGGCGAAGAATACGGCGAATGCGATCGCTATGATCATCTGCATGGCAAACTTCTGCTTCGCCGTCAGACCCTCGTTCTGTTTTCTGATTACCTTCCTGTAGTCATCAACAAAACCGATTATGCCGTATCCCGCGAACACGAGGATGATCAGCAGCTCGTCGCCTATTGTGCCTCCGAAGGCGATCGTGCCGATGATTCCCATGATACATGTGGCGATGATGATGCTTATTCCGCCCATGCTTGGGGTTCCGGCCTTTGAGTAGTGGGACTTGAGTCCCTCTTCTCTTATGTTCTGACCTGCCTTGCGCCTGAGTACAGGTATCTCAAGCCAGGTGAATATCACTGCGATTACAAAGGCCGCGGCTATGACTATTAAGATGTGTATGGCGTGAATGTTCATATTGTCCTCAGCCTTTCTACTATCTCCTCCAGATGCATTCCTCTCGATGCCTTGACCAGTATCAGATCTCCCGGTCTTATATAGTCATCTATTGCCTCGATAAAGGCCTGTTTGTCTTTGAAGTGCCTGCCTCCGCCGCCTTCGGCGATGTTCTCCGCCAGGTCACCGATGGTTATGAGCTCATCTATGCCGAGAGCTTTCGCGTGTTCTCCTACCTTACGATGCAGTTCCTTTTCATCGGTCCCCAGTTCGAACATGTCGCCGAGTACGGCCACACGTCTCTCCGCTCCGCTTCCCGCGAGCACGTCCAGAGCGCTCATCATTGAAAACGGATTGGCGTTATATGTATCGTCGATTATTCTGACGGTGTTTCCTTCGATCTTTCTCAGCCTGCTCCCCGTGAGCTCAGTCTTCCGGAGTCCTCTGGCTCCCTCTTCCACGCTTACGCCGAGCTGTCTGCCCACTGCCAGCGCGATTGCCGCGTTCGAAGCGTTGTGGGCTCCCGCCGCAGGAAGCTCAACGTGAGTTTTTTCAGTCCGTCCGTTCTCTTCGTATTCCACGTCAAAGCTGATTCCTTCGATTCCATGGTCTTCTACGCCGGAAATGCGCAGGTCGGCGTTCTCTCCTGTCCCGACCTCGATCTGACAGTAGTCGCCTGCTGTGCGCTCCTTTGTGAGAAATTCGTCATCTCCCGCGAATACGAGGGTTCCGCCTTCGCTCTCAGGCAGAATGTTCTTAGTTATCTCCATCTTGGCCCTGAATATGCCTTCGCGGCTTCCCAGTTTTTCCATGTGGGCAATGCCGATGTTGGTGATGACTCCTATTTCAGGCTTCACTATGGAACTCAGGTATTCTATCTCGCCGAAGGCGTCCATGCCCATTTCCAGAACCGCCGCCTCGGTGTTCTCATCGAACTGGAAGATAGATATCGGCAGTCCGATGTTGTTGTTGAAGTTCTTCAGGTTTCTTCCGCAGCTGTATTTCTCGCTGAGGACATAGTAGATCATGTCTCTGGTGGACGTCTTGCCTACGCTTCCCGTGACAGCCGCCCTTCTGATACCCAGGCTCTCAAGATACCACGCGGCGATCTTTCCCATGGCTTCGACTGTATCATCGACCAGGATAACGCTGATGTCCGCTTCCGCCGGGCATTCGTCGGCGCAGGATACGAGGACCGCGGCGCATCCCTTTTCGATCACCTGGGGGATGTACCTGTGGCCGTCCTGGTTCTCACCTTTTATGGCGACGAACATTTCTCCCGGGAGCACTTCCCTGGAATCATGCCTGATGCCTGTTATGAACCCGCCGCCGCCTTCTCTGATGAGACTGCCGCCTGAGGCCTTTGCTATCTGTTCAACAGATGTCCTTTTCATGGTATTACTGCCTTTGCAAGATTGCCTTTGCTTTATTTATAGAGGAATATCTTGGTGCCCTTCCTTACGCTGCTGCCTGCTGTCGGATACTGCTTGACGACTACGAAGTCGCTCTCGCCGCTTTCATTCATGTCGTATCCCAGACCAGCTCCGGCCAGGATACCGATGGCGTCTTCAGCCGACTGGCCTACAACGTCAGGAACCTCGACCTTTTCGTTTTCGGTCTTGCTTTCTTCGCTGTCCGGCTGGATGTTCAGATACTTAAGGGACTTGCCCATGATTTCGCTTACTGCCGGGCCTGCCGTCAGGCTTCCGTAGTGGACGCCCTTAGGGCTGTCGGCTATAACGAGGACTGTGAGCTTCGGGTCGGACATCGGCGCCATGGCCATACAGGACGAATAAGTGTAATCGCTGTATCCGCCGTTGACCGCCTTGTTCGCCGTACCTGTCTTACCGCCTACTCTGTAGCCCTTGACCGCGGCTGTGCCGCCTCCGCCTTCGGCTACTACGTATTCCATAATGCCGCAGAGTTCGTCCGCGGTCTTCTTCGATACTGTCCTTCTGACTACCTCAGGCTTCACTTCCGTTATTTCGCCTGTGGTCTTGTCTTTGATTCCCTTGACAAGACGCGGCTTCATGAGCTTGCCGTCGTTTCCAAGGGATGATACTGCTGTGATGAGCTGGATCGGCGTAACAGCGACGCCCTGTCCGAAGCCTATCGTCGCCACTCCGACAGGTCCCGCTGATTCTTCGTTCTGAAGCAGGGCCGTTCCTTCAGCCGGGAAGTCGATGCCGGTTGTTCCGGTGATTCCGAAGTTATCCAGATAGTCGTAGTACTTTGATATGCCAACATCCGTCGCCAGTTTCATAAAGACAGGGTTGCAGGAGTTTCCTACGGCCTCGGTCAGATTCTCTGACCCGTGGCCCGCTGTATTCCAGCAGTGAAGCGTCTCGCCGGCGATGACGACCGAACCCGTGCAGTTGAACATGCTGTTGAGACCGACTACATCCTCTTCGAGGGCTATTGATGTGGTGATGAGCTTGAATACGGAGCCCGGCTCATAGACGTCGCATACGATAGGATTTCTCCACATCTTGCTCAGATAGTCGGACTGTTCCTGCTGCGACATATTCTTGAATTTTTCTTTCTCGCTGCTGCTCGCAGGTTCGTACGGGTTGTTCGGATCGAATGACGGCGTCTGGGCCATAGCCAGAATGTTGCCCGTCTCGGTCTCCATTACGACAGCGAAAACTCTGTCGGCGTTGGTCTTCTTCTGGACCTTCTGAATCGCCGACTCCGTATAGCTCTGAATGACCAGGTCGATGGTCGTTATGATGTCGCATCCGTTCTCGGCTTCGTAATATCTCTCGTTCTCAGGCGAATATGAGAGTTCGTCGCCGTTCGTGTCAGTGTAGTTGACTATTCTTCCGGATATTCCGCTCAGATAATTGTTGTATTCGAGTTCAAGGCCGGACTGGCCTGTGTTTTCGTCGTTGACCATGCCCATGACGTTGGCCGCCAGGGTTCCGTTAGGGTATTCCCTCTTGGTCGAAGGCGAGATCATTACGCCGGTCAGTTTGAGCTCCCTGACTTTGTCGGCGTCCTCTCTCGTAAGACCCTTTGCCAGGATGATCTGACCGTTCTTCTGGTCGATTTTTTTCTTTACGGCGTCTTCGTCCTTGCCGAGAGTCTCAGCCAGACCCTTTGCCGTATCGTCGATCAGTTCCTTGCGCTCTTTCTTTGTCTTGTATTTGCCGATTTCAGCCGGGTAGACATATATGTCGTAGCACTTGACGCTCTGTGCCAGCTTCTCGCCGTTGCAGTCGTAGATGGTGCCCCTCTCAGCTTCGACGGTTATGTCCGTCGTCTGCTGGGACAGAGCCCTCTCCTTGTACTCCTCACCCTTGACGAGCTGGATGTAACCCACTCTTATGGCCGCCGCGAGCAGCAGTACAAAGACGATTATGAGTACGAATATGAGATTTTTTCTGCTTCTGATTGTCGATGGCATGTGTGCTTTTCTTTCTCCAGTTAAAAAAGTATCCCGGACGCCTTGCCCTATCCGCGCGCCCGGGCACCATGTGTTTTTATTGTCAGTTGTATGCTTTTGCTTTAAGCATATCGGCGAATCCCTTCTCAGGCGTTTCGCTCGACGAAAGGTATACGCAGTGCTTGTTGTCCGGATTCTTCATGCCCAGTTTTTCCTTGGCCTGGCTCTCTACGTAGATTACCGTATTCGAACTCAGCATCTTTACGTCCAGATCTTCTATTTCGCCGCTGATCACATCGTTCTCGGCCTTGATGGTATTGATGTCGTAAGTGACTTTGGCCCCGTAGGAAACTATGACTACTATCATCATGAGCACTACTGCCGCCGCGGCGATAAGTGTGAGCATGACTTTGTGGTCATTGTTGAGCTTGAGGATCATGCCCCTGGCGCGGGCGGCTTCTCTCTCCTGTCTGCGCCGCTCCCGCTGGGATACGCTCTCCTCCTCCGGTCTCATGTCGAGTCCGTATCTCTGGTATTGTCTCTGGTACTCGTACCATTGTTCAGCTGCAATCATTGATGTCTCCCTGTTTATTTCTTACCGATTACTCTCAGCTTCGCGCTTCTCGCCCTCGGATTCGACTCAAGTTCTTCCTCTCCTGCGGTGATCGGCTTGCCCGTCACCTTTACAGCGTCTGAAACCTTACCGCAGACGCAGACCGGGAATTCCGGCGGGCAGGTGCACGGGTTCAGTCTCCTGCTGAACGCCTGCTTGACTATCCTGTCCTCCAGTGAGTGGAAGGTTATGATGCAAAGCCTTCCTCCCGGATTCAGTACGTCGCAGAATTCATCGACGGCCTTCTCCAGCTGTTCCAGTTCGCCGTTCACTTCGATCCTTATGGCCTGGAACGTCCTCTTTGCCGGATGTGGCCCTTCTCTTCTGGCCGACGCCGGTATGGCTGCCTTGATGATGTCAACAAGCTGCCATGTGGTTTCTATCTTTTTATCTTTTCTGGCGCTGACGATGAACTCGGCTATTCTGCCTGCCCATCTCTCCTCGCCGTAATCTCTTATTATCTCCGTGAGCTGCTTCTTCGTGTAACCGTTGACCACATCGGCCGCGGTCAGCAGATCGTCCCTGTTCATCCTCATGTCCAGGGGCGCGTCCTGCATGTACGAGAATCCCCGCTCACTGTTGTCGAGCTGGAAGGAGGAAACTCCTATGTCCAGCAGCGCTCCGTCGATTCCGTCCACGCCTTCTCTTTCGAGTACGTCCTTTATCTCGGCGTAGGTGCTTCTGACAAGGATCTTCCTGCATTTGAGGGGCTCTAACCTTGCGGCCGCCGCGTCCAGGGCGTCCTGATCCCTGTCTATTCCGATGAGAAGTCCTTTCTCCGAAAGTCTCTGTCCTATCCCGAAAGCGTGTCCTCCGCCGCCGAGAGTGCCGTCAACATAGACCCCGTCGGGCCTGATATTCAGATTTTCCATGCACTCGTCGAAGAGGACGGGCACATGATTGAATTCCATGCTCATGACTTCGTCTCACGGACTAGAAGTTGAACTTCTCCAGTTTTTCGGCGATCTCGCTGGCGTTGATGTCCGCTGCTGTCAGACCCTCGCCTGCCTGTGCAAAGGCAACCTTCTCGTAGTTTTCAACACTCCATACTTCGATGTTGTCGATGTTGCCTATTGTCATCAGTTCCTTGGTTATTCCCGCGTACTCCTTGAGCTCCTGCGGGATGGTTACTCTTCCCTGCTTGTCGACATCGCATATAGCCGCCGACTGGTTGAAGTATCTCCTGATCATTCTGGCCTCAGGGTTGCTCCTCGGCAGAGCCTTCAGCTCGTCAAGAAACTTCTCCCATTCGGCCACTGTGCTTATGGTGAGACACTTATCCAGAGACTGCGCGACAACACAACGTCCTCCCAGTTCCTCACGGAACTTGGCAGGAATAATCAGCCTCGATTTCGAGTCGATTGAATTCTGATATTTTCCTACGAACATGGTGCCTCCTTCGCGCACTAATCCACGGTTATCCTTTGCCTCTCCATTTTAATCCACTCTCCTACCCTTGTCAACCACTTCCCTCCACTTTTCTACATATATCAGTGTAATTCCTCCACTTCTCATCTCGGACCCCCTTCTTGTCATTCCAGCCCTCCATCGGTATAATATTGGGCATGAAGGAGGTTTTACGCATGCCGACACCGGATCCCGTAGCATTCAGCCTTTTCGGCGTAAACATCATGTGGTACGGAATCACAGTCACCCTGGGGATCATCCTGGCGGTACTGGTGGCTTATTGGCGTGCGCCGAAACACGATATAGACAGGGACAGACTGCTGACTTTCATTCTCATCTGCGTGCCTGTGGGGATAATAGGAGCGAGAGCATACTACGTATTATTCAACTGGAGCAGCTACGCGGGAGATATAGGCAGGATCCTTAACTTCAGGGCCGGCGGTCTCGCTGTTCACGGGGGACTCATCGCGGGACTGGCCATGGGCGCCATTCTGTGCCTGATCTGGAAGGTGCGTCCCCTCAACCTGATGGATCTCTGCGCGCCGGCCATAGCACTGGGCCAGGCAATCGGGCGATGGGGAAACTGGTTCAACGGAGAAGCCCACGGAGGTCCGACAGACTTGCCATGGGCGGTTGTGATAGACGGCCAGACCTATCATCCGACCTTCCTCTATGAATCCATATGGTGCTTCATCCTGTTCATCATACTGATCTGCGTCGACAACCGCAGACAGTTCGAAGGACAGGTTCTGCTCCTCTACGGCATACTCTATTCATGCGAGCGCTTCCTGGTGGAAGCCCTCCGCACAGACAGCCTCATGATCGGCCCATTCAAACAGGCCCAGGTCATTAGTCTGGTGATCATAATCGTGTGTCTGATCTTCTATGTGATACTCAATAAAAAAAGCGGCCGGGAGAGCCGCAGGCAATAAAAAAGCGGCGTCGCGATGACGCCGTTTTTTGATTATTGTTTTTATACGTTGAAGAGGAAGTGGCAGATGTCGCCATCCTTCACTTCGTACTCCTTCCCTTCCGACCGAAGCCATCCATGCTCCTTGGCTGCCGATATCTTGCCGCCGGCTTCCATTAGTTTGTCGTAGGCGATGGTCTCCGAGCGGATGAATCCCTTCTCGAAGTCCGTATGTATCTTGCCCGCCGCCTGAGGCGCCAGGGTTCCGCGCTTGATGGTCCAGGCTCTCGTCTCATCTTCTCCCGTCGTTATGAAGGAAATCAGATCGAGCAGAGCGTACGACGACTTGATCAGCTTGTCCAGGCCGGACTCGCTTATGCCCATCTCCTCCAGGAACATCTGACGCTCATCGTCCTCCAGTTCCGCCAGTTCGGCTTCGACCTTCGCGCTGATGATTACAACTTCGGATCCCTCAGCTTCGGCGATTTCCCGCACAGCTTTTACATATTCGTTTTCCTCAGCATCGTCAGCCGCGTCTTCCTCGGCCACGTTGGCCGCGTATATGACCGGCTTGTATGTGAGTAGGTCGAGTCCCTTGACAAAGGCAGCCTCGTCCTCGTCCAGTTCCATCATTCTGGCGACCTTGCCCTCTCCCAGATGGTCGTTGATCCTGCTCAGCAGGTCTATCTCCTTCTGGAGCGACTTGTCGCCCTTGAGCATTTTTGTTGCCTTTGCGATACGGCGCTCAATAACTTCCATGTCGGCAAGAATGAGTTCCATGTTGATTGTCTCGATGTCCGACGCCGGGTCGATGTGTCCGTCAACGTGCACCACGTTCTCGTCCTCGAAGCAGCGCACCACGTGAACGATGGCCTCAACATTGCGTATATGGCCAAGGAACTTGTTGCCGAGGCCCTCGCCTTTGCTGGCGCCCTTGACGAGCCCCGCGATATCACAGAACTCTATGGTCGTGTATATCGTCTTCTTCGAGTGATAGATCTCCGACAGAGTCGTGACGCGCTCGTCCGGCACTGTTACGACGCCCACGTTCGGCTCGATGGTGCAGAACGGGTAGTTGGCCGCTTCAGCCCCGGCTTTTGTTATAGCATTGAACAGGGTGCTCTTTCCCACGTTGGGAAGCCCCACGATTCCAAGTTTCATTTATCCGTAAACTCCTTTGATTCTATATGCCTATTCCACAAACTGCGCGAAGACGCACTCGGTGCATTCCGGATCGGACGCTCCCGTCCAGAGCAACTTGCCGTCGTCGGAAATCTCGAAGCTGCCGGAGCCGTTCTCATAAACGACCGTCTCCTCTGCGCCGCCGCCGACTTCATCCTCGCCGGTGCCCTCCTCGTCCGTGTCGTCCGAGTAGATCATCTCGGTGCGCTTGCAGTCGCTGTAGACGAGTTTGTTGTCCTCCTTCGTCGCGTTCATGGTCCACATTGTGGTCTCCCATGCCGAAGAGCCCCACATTACCGTGATGTTCAGAACCTGACTCTCCGTGTCGGCTATCACCGTCGCGGTCGCGCGCTGGCTTACTTCGTCCTGGTATTCTCCCGCCAGACCTACTATCTCGTCGACTGTAGCCGCCGCCTCGGTAGTTTCCTCAGGCTCCGCCGCGTCTTCTTCGACAGTGACCTGTTCCTCTTCCTGGCTCTCGGTCTCCCCGCAGGCAGTCACAATCATAGTCATGCCAAAGGCCATAACCACTGTCATGATAAGCGCAAGTATCTTTTTCGTATTCATTTTACTCCTCCGTTATCTTACGGGCAAAGGCAATAATGCCTGCCTTTTTCTCTTCACTCGGAAATTCTTCTGTATAGCCCTCGTGGCGGCCGCCGAATGACCCCGCGTACTCGAGCTGTGAATGCGCGCAGTATCTCTTCATCCCTTCCTCAAGCAGATCCGGCCCCTTCTCCGGAGGATACCCGTATGTAGTTATAAGGGCGAAGCGCTTGCCCTTCCATAGGGACGGGCCCCTGCCCTTGTCGCCGTAGTATTTGTTAAGGGCGTAGACGCATCTGTCCAACAGAGCCTTGGCCGGCGCGGTGCAGTACCACGAATAGACCGGCGTGGCCAGGACTATTGCCTTCGCGTCGAGGATCGTGTCAAACACCTCGTCGTCCCCAAGGGCGCAGGCAGGTCTCTCCCAGTCGTCCTGGCACGAGCGGCACGCGGTGCAGCCTTTCATGTCCAGATCGTACAGGTCAAGGACCCTGTAGCTTTTGCCCAGCGCGTCAAGCTCGCCGGTGAATTCGCTCACCAGCCAGTTGGTGTTTCCATTTTTGCGCGGACTTCCCGCGAGTATAACTACATCTATCATATGGGTGAGTATATCACAGCAAATCCACAAAATGTAAAACATTAACAATTATTCACAAGCTATATTGTGGAAATCCGTTGGCAAATGCCACAACATGTAGTAAAATCGTCTTGTCGTTAGAAGAAAATTGTGGTTTAACAACCGGGAGGAAGAACAATGAAGTGTCCTTATTGTGAGAATGAAGACAGCAAAGTCATAGATTCCCGTCACACAGAGGATGGCCGCGCTATCAGAAGAAGACGTGAGTGCGAGAAGTGCGGCAGAAGATTCACCACCTACGAGAAGATTGAGGAAATGATCCTCATGGTGATCAAAAAAGACGGCAGCCGTCAGGCTTTCGACAGGAACAAGCTCCTGAACGGAATCATCCGCGCCTGCGAGAAGCGCCCTGTTTCCATTGCCGACATGGAGAAGATCGTCGATGACATCGAACGCGGTCTCAACAACACAATGGAGAAGGAAGTCGACAGCAAGCTCATCGGAGAACTTGTAATGGAGAAGCTTAAGGACATAGACGAAGTCGCCTATGTACGTTTCGCGTCTGTCTACAGGCAGTTCACCGACGTCAACACCTTCGTCAAGGAGGTAGAGAGCCTTCTCAACACCAAGAAGAACCGCTAACGGAGACACTGCAATGAAAGACATATTCCGCATAGCTATCGACGGGCCAAGCGGCGCAGGCAAAAGCACCATTGCCAAGGCTGTAGCCAAGGCCCTCGATATCGACTACATAGATACCGGCGCTATGTACAGAGCGATCGGTTACAAGATGGACAAAGGCGGCGTGCCTTTCGAGGTCTGCGACGCCCTTGACGCCATGCTGGAGGCCACGGACATCGATTTTACCGGCGGGGACATCATCCTCGACGGCGAAGTCGTCAATTCCCTCATCAGGACTCCTGAGGTTTCCATGCTGGCTTCCCAGTGCTCCGCCCTGGCTCCAGTGCGCGCCAAACTGGTCGAGATCCAGCGCGCCATGGGTCAGAAGAAGAGCATCATCATGGACGGCCGCGATATCGGCACCAACGTCCTCACGGACGCCGAGTATAAGATATTCCTGACTGCTTCCGCCGAGGAGCGCGCCAACAGGAGATTCAAGGAACTCCAGGAAAAAGGCGAGCACCAGACTTATGAGGAGGTGCTGGAGGATATCAAGCAGCGCGACCACAATGACATGACCAGAGAACTCAACCCTCTCCGCAAGGCGGAGGACGCTATTGAGGTGGACACTACCGGCATGAGCATCGAAGAGGTCGTGAACGCCGTGCTCGATATAGTAAAGAGCAGATAGTCTTATATTCAGAAATGCATAAGCACATCAAAACGGCTGCGCGGAGCGCAGCCGTTTTTCAGTTTCTTGATCCTTATCAAGCTCGCAGCTTACTGCTTGTGGCAGCCAAGCGGCAGTTTAGGATATCCGTCAATGTATTCGCCGGTCTCGAGTCTGTGGAAGTAATCCTGAACAGCTCTCGCCGCAACACCGTTGAGCAGTACCAGAGCGATGAGGTTAGGCGCTGCCATCAGAGCGTTGAAGATGTCGGCTATGGTCCATACCTGTGAAAGCGTGAGGAACGGGCCAATGAATACTGCGAATATGTACAGCCATCTGTAAACCTTAACTGCTGTCATGCTTCCGTTGAACAGATACTCACAGCATCTCTCTGAATAGTAGTCCCATCCGAGGATAGTTGTGAATGCGAAGAATGCCAGCGCGCACATTACTACGAATGCGCCTGCGGTGTCACCGAGCAGTCCCATTGAGAATGCGTCGATAGTAACCTGGGCTCCTTCGTGACCAACTTCGAGAGCATAGTCATAAGCTCCGGAAACCATGATTACCAGACCTGTCATCATGCATACGCAGATGGTGTCGATGAATGTACCTGTCATTGATACCAGACCTTGTCTTACAGGCTCATTAGTCTGAGCAGCTGCAGCAGCGATAGGAGCTGAACCAAGGCCGGCCTCGTTTGAGAATACGCCTCTGGCGACGCCCTTGGTGATCGCCAGGTAGAAGGCGCCGAACGCGCCGCCCGCGACTGCCTTTGCGCCGAATGCCATAGTAACGATGTCAGCGATTGCTTCAGGAATCTCGCCCAGGTTCGTGAAGATGATGATCAGTGAAACGAGGACGTAAGCGATTGCCATGAACGGTACGATTACAGTCGTTACAGTAGCGATTCTCTTGATTCCGCCGATGATTACCAGTGCAGCGAAGAATGTTACCACGATAGCAACCGCGATGGTTACTGCAGTGATTTCCTTATCTGCGCCGATAGTGAACAGCGTGTTGGTGTGGAAGAATGTCTCAGCAGCGGAAGCGATTCCATTGATCTGAGTGATTGTTCCGATACCGAACGCACCGGCGATGCATCCGAACAGAGCGAACAGCTTACCCAGCCATTTCGCGTTCCATCCGTATCTCTCTTTGATACCCTTCTCAATGTAGTAGAAAGGTCCGCCGAGATAGCCGCCTTCAGGGTTCACCTGTCTGTAGATGACAGCGAGAACACCTTCCGTGAACTTGGTAGCGAGGCCTACACAAGCCGCGATGAACATCCAGAACAGTGCTCCAGGTCCACCGACGATAACAGCGGTCGCAACACCGACGATGTTTCCTGTACCTATAGTGGCAGAAAGCGCTGTACACAGAGCTCCGAATGAAGTAACTTCACCTGAAGCACCATCTTCGTTTCTTACCATGTACTTAAGTGCTCTGCCGAGCTTGATGAACTGCATACC
>DBYH01000024.1 GCA_002310095.1 Firmicutes bacterium UBA1191
CTCTCAGGTCGGCTACTGATCGTCGCCTTGGTAGGCCGTTACCCCACCAACTAACTAATCAGACGCAGGCCCATCCCCTGCCGATGAATCTTTGGCGGCTCTGAGATGTCTCAGTGCCGCATTATGAGGTTTTAATCCCGGTTTCCCGAGGCTATCCCTCTGCAGGGGGCAGGTTGCCTACGCGTTACTCACCCGTCCGCCGCTTTCCGCAACTCTGTCTCATCCGAAGAATCGACTGAGAAGCTTCTCGCTCGACTTGCATGTGTTAAACACGCCGCCAGCGTTCATCCTGAGCCAGGATCAAACTCTTAATAAAATGTATCTCAAGGCTTTCGCCCTGTGATCTGTCTGATCTAAAACTCAACGCTTAGCGTTTCGCTATAATCCTATCCCGAATTATTGCTGTCTTGGTTTTAGAAATTGTCGGAAACTCTGCATTTCACCATTTCTGATTCGCTGCATAGTTTCTTGATTCACTTGACTTCCGGGCATTTCAGCCCTTCCGTCTATGACTCAAATTTCTACACTATGAAGTTTTCAATGTGCGCGGCACAAAGCCGCCGCCCGCATTGCCGCGAGCTTTTTCATATTACAGTATCTCCAACCCCTTGTCAACAACTTTTTGATGTGTTTTTTCAAGTATTTTTATTGCCTTTTGTTAATAAAAACTGCCCTCTTCCGGGCAGTTTTTTTCAGTCATTTATATAGTGTTTCGGACTGGCCATGGCCCTATATGTTGGGGCTTTATATCAACTCCAGGAACGCCTCGACTTCCTCCTGGGTGGTGCCCCAGCTGGTGACAAGTCTTATGCACTGGTGGGTGTCCGTAACGACAGGATAAGTCTCAAACATGACCTTGGTCGCGAGGAACTCAGCCAGATCCTTCGGAAACATTGGGAAGACCATGTTTGTCTCCTGCGGCACATAGAATTCATATCCTCTGCCGGCTATGCCCTTTGCAAGAATGGTTGCCATTCTTACCGCGTGGTCTCCAAGATCTAGATATCTGCCGCCCTCAAACAGAGCGTCGAACTGAACGCCCATCAGTCTGCCCTTTGCGAGAAGACCGCCGCGCTGCTTCACGAGAAAACGCATGTCCTCCTTGAGATCGTCATTGATTATGACGAGCGCCTCGCCGAACATGGCGCCGCACTTGGTTCCTCCGAAGTAGAACGCGTCGCATATCTGCGGGAGATCCGTGAACTCTGTGTTGTTCTTCTCACTGCTCATTGCCATCGGAAGCCGCGCGCCGTCCAGATATACGTACAGGCCGTGCTTGTTGCAGCACGCTCTTAGGGCCATCAGTTCTTCCTTCGTGTAGACGAGGCCCGTCTCCGTGGACTGGGAAATGTAGATTGCCTTTGGGAGAACGTAATGCTCGTCCTCGTGGAATACCAGAACGTCCTCGATGTCCTCCGGTCTGAGCTTGCCGTCGCGGGTCTTCACGTGATTGATCTTATGCCCCGTCGCCTCAATGGCACCGGTCTCGTGAACGCAGATATGTCCGCTGTCGGCTGAAATAACGCTCCAGTGCGGTCTCAAAAGAAACGCCGCCAGGGCTGTGAGGTTGGTCAGCGTACCGCCCGGAATAAACTGCACATCCGCTTCAGGGCACTTGATCATCTCACGGATCTTATCCGCAGCCTTCCTGCAGTAATCGTCCTCGCAGTAGCCGTCGTGCAGTTCCATGTTGGAATTAACCAGCGCCTCAAGCACCGCCGGATGGCAGCCGAGGCTGTAATCGTTCTTCAGAAAAATCATGTTCGTTTCTCCTTGTCCTTTACAAATGCGTAAGCATCAAGTACAGTATAACCTTTTTCCTCCCGGAAAGCGAGAAAAACAAAAGTCATCTGCTCGAACAGCGCCGCAACAAATGGGTTGAATTATTATCGCAACTGCGATAATATATTGACATGAAAGCAAGAAGAGATACCCTTTTACAAAAGCATCTGCAGGACCGCGGGATGACGATCAGACTCCTAAGCAGACTGACCGGAGTCGCGTACTCAACCGTATATAATCTGTTTACCGGCAGGAAATCCATCCGCGACGCCAGCGCCGAAACCGTCAGGAAGCTGTCTTCCGCTCTGGGAATGAGCATGGATGAATTTTATAACGCCATGCTCGAGCCTGAGAGAAAAACACAGGAGGCACCGATATGCAACTTTACTCTCATGTGGAGAGATGAACCTGTAACGGATCTGATGATAAAGGGCAATCGTGTTTTGCTTGAACGGTATTCCACATGCCCGGCAAAGCAGCTTTTTCATTCGGACAAGATATCACTATATGAGCTCGGCGAAATCGTCAGGACGAGGTGCTGGGAAGAGAACCGCGCGGATCTGGCAGAGCTGTTGCGTTTGATCGGTCTTGAAACATATGACCCGTACGCGATTGTCCGCAAAACCCACGGAATGATGGCACAGGATCCGATTTGGTTCCGCTTCGAAGGGGAAAAGCTGACGTACAGGGAAGTCAGGAGGATAAACATTGTTGAGGGAAATAGAGATTGATGAAAGATATGCCTTTACGGACAAAGGCACGAGCGACGGGACGCAGGTTAAATACTTCAAAGACAACATGTGGTACAAACTGGACCGTTACGGCGGCGAAGGAGAAGCGGAAGAACTGGCTTCGACAGTTCTCGGACTCAGCGGATACCCGGCAAAGAAATATGTGACTTATCATCAGGCCCTGATCAACGGCCGCCCCGGATGCGTAAGCAGAAACTTTCTGCGCAGGAACGAGCAGTTCATAACACTGTACAGACTCTATATGAACACGACGGGCCGCGACCTTGCCTCTGTGACCCGGATGATGGATTATGACGACGCCATTGAATTTGTGCTGGATTTCGTTCTGGAACAGACAGACGTCGATCTGCGCGAATATCTGGCGGACATCTTCATTCTCGACGAACTAATTCTCAACGATGACAGACACTTCAACAACCTGGGGCTTCTGTATGACGGTGAATCATTCAGACCGGCACCGATCTTTGATAACGGCAAAAGCCTCCTTATAGGTTCAGACGGACAGCCCATCGCAAAGGCATTCAGCGGAAGCTTTTCACTGAACCGGGCCTATCTTCAGGAATACTCTTCCCTTAAACTGAACAGGCAGGCGATTCTGTCATACCTTGACGAGCACAGTCAGGACATCAGCGGCAGAGCCTCGGGTGTACTGAAGAAAAATCTTTTGTGATATAATCATTCTGCAGCAAACGGAGGAATAACATGGCAGTTAAAGTAATAGACGTAAACGTGGGCGTATTCGACGAGAACAACAGAATCGCCGACGAAGTGAGAACCTACAACAAAGGCAGGGGAACGCTGATGATCAACATCATGGCTTCTCCGGGCGCGGGCAAGACCACGACTCTGCTCCGCACCATCGACGCCCTGAAAGATGAATACGCCATCGGAGTCATGGAGGCGGACATAGAAGCATCTGTGGACGCGGAGAAGATGGCCGCGGCCGGCGTCAGGTCTATCCAAGTCCACACGGGCGGAGAGTGCGCCATGGACGCCAGCATGGTACAGCAGGCCCTGAAGGAGTTCGACACCGAGGGCATCGACCTGCTCTTTATGGAAAACGTGGGGAATCTGGTGTGCACAGCCGAGCAGGATACGGGTGCGGATTATAATGTAGAAATTCTGTCGGTTCCCGAGGGCGACGACAAGCCGCTCAAGTACCCGCTCATGTTCTCTGTCTGCCAGTGTGTCCTGATCAACAAGATCGATACTAGGCCGTGGTTCAGTTTCGATGACGAGGCCGTGGTCGAGCGCATACACGCACTGAATCCTGACGCGGAAGTCTTCTTCCTCTCGGGGAAGACAGGCGATGGCTTCGATCAGTGGATCGGATGGCTCCGCGGCAAACTCGGGAAGCAGTAACCTTTCGCTTTATGGTATAATTCAGTCAAAAGGTAACGTAATATAGGAGGGAAACTATTATGAATACTGATGATCTCAGAAAACAGGCTGAAGGCTTCCTGGAAGGCAGCAAGGACAAGGCGGCCGCGTTCCTCGAGGACGGCGGCAAGATGGACCAGCTTCTCGAACAGGTGGAGGCCAAGCTCGAGACGGTTCCGAAAGCAGGCGTATATCTCGCTGAGGTTCCGCGCATGATCGCGCTCCTCAAGGACTACATCCAGAAGGATTACGTGGAGGTTCCGAAGAAGTCGCTGATCTTCATCGTCGCGGCTCTTCTCTATCTGATCAATCCGAGGGACATCATTCCGGATAAATACCTCGGGGTGGGTCTGATCGATGACGCGGCTGTAATCGCGGCATGCATCGCCCTCACGAGGGCGGATCTGGACGCCTACGACGCATGGAAGGACGCAAAGGCATAATAGCCCGAGAACACAAACTAGCGAAACAAAAAAGGGTCTGTCACCTGCCGGTGGCGGACCCTTTGTCTTGTCTTTTTTCTTCCATTATATATATGCTACTCTGACATCACCTTTTCGATTCTGTCGAAGGCTTCCTTCAGCGTGTCGATGTTGACGGTGCAGGCGATTCTCACATACCCCTCTCCGCACTCGCCGAAGGCGTTGCCCGGAAGCATGAGCACGTGGGCCTTCTGCAGAATCATATCAGCCGCTTCAACACTCGAAAGGCCCATCTCCTTGATGTTGATGAACAGGTAGAAGCTTCCCTTCGGAGGATAGATGACGCTCATCTTAGGAATCTTGTTGATTCTCTCCGCGGCGTAGAACATCCTCTTTCTGTACTCTTCGATCATCGGCGGCTGGACCTCGTCCCTGTGCTCCAGGGCGAAGATGGCCGCTCTCTGGGATATGGACGGCGCCGTGAACACAACGTTTTCGTTGATCTGCTGTACGATCTTGATAATGTAATCCGGCGCGATGATGTTGCCCACTCTCCATCCGGTCATTGTGAAGTTCTTCGAGAAGGAGTTTATGATGATCGTTCTCTCCTTCATTCCCGGAAGGGACGCAAAAGGCACGAAAGGATTCTGGTAGCTGAAGGCCGTATAGATATCGTCGGATATGACGATCAGATCGTACTTCTCGGCTATCTCGGCGATCTTCTCCATGGTCTCGACCGTCAGGCAGTTACCCGTAGGATTGCTCGGCGAGTTGATGACCAGAGCCTTCGTCTTCTCCGTAATAAGGCTCTCCAGTCTTTCAACGTTGACCTGGAAATCCTCCTCTTCATACGTCGGAAGCTCAATCGGTATTCCTCTTGCCAGTTCCACCTGCTGGGGATATGGCGTGAAGAACGGGGCCTGCATGATGACTTCGTCCCCGTCGTCGACTATCGCCTCCAGCACAAGGTACATGGCGAGGCATCCCGACGCGGCGATGAAAACTTCCTCGTCGACGATGTCCATGTCGTACTCTTCTTTGTAGTATTTGATTATGGCCTGGCGCAGCTCAGGATCCCCGCGGAAGTCGGTGTACTTCGTGTGGCCTGCTTTTGCATCGGCGAAGGCCGCGTCGATTATTCTGAAATCCGTGGTCAGATCCGGGTCGCCCAGCGAGAGGTCAATCACATCGTCGAACATTTTCGCCATCTCGTCCGACTGGCCCATTGCCGTGCTCTTGTCTTCCCAGTATCTTTTAGCTATGAACTTATGCTCCATGTCTGTACTCCGTTTCTGTCACTAGCGGCGGTTCTACTTCACCGCCTTCGCTTTCTTAAGTTCCTCTATCTGCTCAGGCGTGTAGCCCATGGCGGCCAGGATTTCGTCCGTGTGTTCCCCGATCGGACCCGTCGGTTTGTACTCCTTCCGGCCGTAATCGCTGAAGGAAATCGGCGGCGACGGCATCATCACCGTCGTGTGGTTCTCGTCCGGATATTCCACCGGAACCATGTAGCCATTTTCGATCGCCTGCGGGTCGCTGCTGACTTCGTGCTGCTCGCGCAGGATCTCGCAGGCGCAGTTGTTCCCGCTCAGATAATCTCTCCACTCCTGCGCAGTCTTCGTAAGGAAGATTTCGTTGCACTTCATTATAACATCTTTGATGGTGTCCTTCTCCTGCATGATAGCGATGCTGGCGTAATCAGGATCGGTCGCGTACTCTGGTATTCCGAAGAGTCCGTACCACTTCTCCCTGTCTGTCTCATACTCGTTGCAGTAGACGCCGATCCAGCGGCCGTCCTTGCACTTGTATGTCTGGTTGAACGGGTCCGTCGGACGGAGAGGATCCGGATTCATGTGCTTGTGTCCGAACTGGGTCTGAACGACGCCGATGGCGTTGCACCAGATGCCGTTGGCAAAGAGTGAAATGTTCACCTTGGTGCCTTTGCCTGTCTTCTCTCTGCCGTAGAGAGCCATCAGGATTCCGGACAGAAAGGCGCTGCTTGTGACCATGTCGCCGAAGGCGTATGTCGGCAGGAATGGGAACGAGTCCTTCACCTGCCAGTCGCCTATAGGACCGGAACGCATCCAGAAGGCGCTGATGTCAAAGCCCGGATCGTCGGCCGCCGGGCCCTTGTCTCCGTAGCCCTTGAAATGGGCATAGATGAGTCCCGGGTTGGATTCCTTCAGGGACTCGTAGTCGAGTCCGTTACGGGCCAGGGATTTCTCACGCACATTGGTGACGAAGATATCCGTACCATTGATCAGATCCAGCAGTATCTTCTTTCCTTCTTCCGTCTTGTAGTTCAGGGAAATGAACTTCTTGTTGCTGTTGTGTATTGTGAACAGCGGATTCAGATCGTCCGTGTAGGGCGTGAACTCGTGGGATCCGCCCACACGCATGACGTCTCCGTCGAGGCCTTCGACCTTGACAACCTCCGCACCGTAAGCGCAGAGCATTCTCGCGGTCGTCGGCGCCGCGACGACTGTGCTCATCTCAACTACTTTTACTCCCTCCAGAGGAAGTGTCTTCTGTTCCATGTCAGTCTCTCTTTCTTCTAATGCAAAGGCAGGCGCACTGGTTATTTCTGCGCCTGCGCCGCTTCCACGCCTGCGTTAAACGCTTCCACGTTCTTCGGATTGTTCTTTCCCTTCTTGCCGAAGTAATGTTCCATGCCGGCTCTCACGTGGTCTTCGTCATACAGATCCGACGCCCCCGCCAGAGCTCCCAGCATGATGATATTTGTTCCGCGGTGATTGTCCAGTTCGTTTGCGATCTCAGTCGCAGGTACCTTGAATACCTTGATGTCATCGCGGTACTTTCTGTCTTTGCTTACAAGGCTGCTGTTGACGAGCAGCACGCCGCCCGGCTTCAGCCTCTCTTCGAATGTATCGATTGCCGACTCGCTCATGGTGAGCAGGATATCAGGCTCCAGGCAGTATGGGCTCATCAGGTCCTCGTCTCCTATTTTGACCTCACAGTTTGCCGCGCCGCCTCTCATCTCGAATCCATAGGAAGGATACCAGGAAACGTTCTTGCCGTCCTCCATGGCAATGTCCGCCAGGACCATGCCTGCTACAAGGACGCCCTGTCCTCCGATTCCGGAGCAGATTATCTCAATCATTACTTGTCACCTCCCTTGTCGATGAACTCGCCAAGAGGCAGATACTTGCTCTGGGTCGTCTTGATGAACTCGCACGCGTCAATCTCTGACATCTTCCAGTTTGTCGGACACATGCTCAGCACGTCGATCAGACAGAAGCCCTCTCCGTTCATCTGCTTTTCAAGAGCCTTCTTGATCATCTTCTTTGTCTTCTCTGTATTTGCCGGCGTGTTTACAGCGCCCCTCGCCAGATAAGCCATATCCGTCTGGCTTAAAATCTTCGTGATATCCAGCATGCTGCCGTTCTTCTTCTCGTCACGGCCGAACGGTGATGTGGCCGTTTTCATTCCCGGCAGTGTGGCAGGAGACATCTGCCCTCCCGTCATTCCGAACACGCTGTTGTTTATAACAATTGCCAGAATGTTGTCATTTCTGATTGCGCTGTACAGCGTTGATTCTATTCCGATGCTGTAAGCCGACCCGTCTCCTGGACGGGCGATGACCAGACAGTCTGGTCTGGCGTGCTTGAGCCCCGCTGCCGTAGCGATGGTTCTTCCGTGGGCGCCCATGACCGTATTGTACTTCATGGCGAACTGTCCGAACTGTCCGCACGCAACGTCGTCTACGGTCAGCACCTTATTGCTGACACCCAGCTCCTCAACAGCTTCAGTTATTATGCGGCAAATGATTCCGTGTCCGCACCCAGGGCACCAGGAGGCCTGCTGTGTCATGTCTATGTCTTTAGGAATTGTAAAATTCATATTCAGCACCTCCTCTTAATATTTGCTCAGCATCTCTTTTGCTATCTCAACGATTTTGATTTCACTCATGTTGTCCCAGTACTCTCCGTAGAACTCAACAGGAAGCTTGTTCCCCGTTGCGAGAATGACATCGTCCTTCATTTGTCCGAGGATGTTTCTCTCAACATCAAGTATCGCTTTCACCTGACCCCCCAGCTCATCAAAAGCCTTCTTCGGGAACGGCCAAAGGGTTATCGGTCTGATCAGACCCAGCTTAATGCCTTCCTTGCGCGCGCGTACTATCGCGGACTTGGCGACCCTGGCGCTTGTGCCGTAGGCAACCATGACGATTTCCGCGTCATCAGCCTGCACGCTCTCCCAGCGCTGTTCCTCAGCTTCCATCTTGCCGTACTTCTCAAGACAGTAGGCCGGATATTTGTGACCTCCGTCCTCCCAGTCCCAGTAACGGTTCCAGATGGCTCTCTGAGGCTCCCCTTCTTCGCGGGGTTTCAGAGCCCAGTCGTATGTATCTATATCATGCTCCTTCATCTCCGGAAGCTCGACCGGCTCGATCATCTGTCCGATGGTCGCGTCTGTTGCGATGAGCACCGGATGACGGTACTTCTCCGCCAGATCGAATGCCCCATAAGCCAGATCGACACTTTCCTGAACACTCTCGGGTGCCAGAACGATTGTCCTGTAGTCCCCGTGACCGCCGCCTCTGGTCAGCTGCCAGTAATCACCCTGTCCCATAAAGATATCTCCCAGGGCATCACCGATTCTCTGGACATCAACGATAACCGCCGGCAAATCGCTGCCGCAAAGATAGGATATTCCCTCCTGCTTCAGCGAGAACCCCGGACCTGACGTGGTAGTCAGCGCTCTCATTCCGCCGGCCGCGGCTCCCAGGAGCATGTTTACTCCCGCCAGTTCCGACTCGGTCTGAACACACTTGCCACCGACTTCATCCATTCTCCAGCACAGATATTCAAGTATCTCAGTCTGCGGAGTGATCGGGTAACCACTGAAGAATCTGCATCCGGCGCGGAGGCAGGACTCAGCAAGGGCTTCATTTCCCTTCATCAATACTTTAGCCATTTTCCGCCTCCTTAATCTGTTATCTCAATGCAATAGTCCGGGCACATCTTATAACACGCGCCGCAGCCTATGCATTCCTTTTCTTCATCCTGCTGTACGATTTCAAACCCTTTAGGACCAAGCTGAGTCGATGGAATAAGAACTCCCTTTGGGCAGACGCTGGTGCAGAGGAAGCAGCCTTTGCATCTTTTGAAATCAACAATAACTTTACTCATTTTCTCCTCCTGTATTATCTATGGCATAAGCCCGAACCGGCGCGCCATCAGAACCGCCCAGCTTCATCGGTACGAAGCAAAAGCAGTACTGCGAGCCCGCGTCCAGTTCAAGTGAGTTATTTATGTTCTCAACGATCAGGACCTCATTCGAAAGAAAGACCGGATGAGTGTCCCATTGCTCCCGCAACGTAGGATCTACATTCAGAAAATCCACCGCGATTATGCTGACGCCGCTCTCCACCATAAGCTTAGCCGCTTCCAGTGAAATGTACGGATGGTTAAGATACTCATCGGTACCGTACTTCTCGGACCATCCGGTCTGCAAAAGCAGGAAATCCCCTTGCCTGAATCCCTCCAGGCAAGGGTTGATTTCGTCTGCGGTGATTGCTTCCCCCGCTTTCTTATGCTGCAGGTTACAGACTCTTCCTTCGCCGATGAATCTGGAAACGGGATAATCCGTTATTCGCTTTCCTTCGGGAAGGAAATGATATGGCGCGTCGATATGGGTGCCCGTGTGGCTGCCGCCTTTGAAATAATCCACGTGGCAGCCGTCTGTTTCAAAAGTTGCGACTTCTTCCAGAGAAATCTCCGGGTCGCCCGGATACGCCATCATCCCCGTATGTATCTCATGGGTCAGATCGATGATTTTCACCTTTTGCCTCCTTGACTTTTTTCTGTAATTATATCACAGAGGCAAACTAAAGGACCTTCTCCAGAGCTTCAGCGGACGCCCGTTTCTTCGTTTCCTGAAGCACGCCGTCCACATAGACGGTACCGTCCTCATGGATATCTACAACATGCTTGTTTCTGTCGATTGCGGTAACGATGAAGAATATAACCGCGCTGACCAGAATGCCTCCCATAATAGGTGATGTTGCTGCCAGACCGTCCTTGACCATGAAGAAGATAACTGTTATAAAGCTTCCTGCCATGGCGAACAGTCCTGCCTTTGCGCTGACCTTCTTGAGAAGGAAGGCGAATACGCATGGGATGAATATGCAGCCCGAAATGAATGCATACGCAACGTCCAACGCTACCAGTACGCTCTGAATCCAGAGTGCGCAGATGATTGCCAGGAGTCCTACGATTACCGCGATGATACGTGTGATCAGGATACCCGTCTTCTCTGATATCTCCGGCTTCGCGTTTTTGATCAGGTCGTTGTACGCAACTGTCGCGGTACCCATAACCTCACTGGACGCTGTTGACATTACTGCCGCCAGAGCCGCAGCCATGATTACGCCCCTGATACCTACCGGCGTGAATGTTGTAGTCGCTGTCGCAAAGGCAAGATCCGAATTCTCCAGATCCGGCATTACGATTACCAGACAGATGCCGATGATGATGAGCGCTACGGTGTAAAGGAAGATGTACAGAGCTGCCAGCGCAGTACCATGCCTTGAGACCTTAGGATTCTTAGCCGTGAATGCACGCTGCCAGATATCCTGTCCTACGATGAATCCCGGCGTATATAATAATATGTAGGCAATGATTCTTGCCGCTCCGAGATTTGTAATGTCCAGGTGCGTTGCCGGTGCCTGTTCTATGAATGCCCCGATGCCTCCAACTCCATGAATTGCCATGATCGGGCAAAGTATGATTACGCCCGCCGTCATGACAAGGAACTGGAAGATGTCCGTATATGTAACCGCCCACATTCCGCCGATGACGATGTAGGCCAGTACTACGAGACCGCCAATCAGCATGGATACCTGCGTCGACCATCCGAACATGACGTTCGTTATTGTGCCGACAGCTACTACCTGTACAACGCCTACCATGAACATGTATATCATCATGACGACTGCGCTGAGTACACGTGCCTGCGGTCCGTAGAATACGCCAAAGCCTTCCGCTGTCGTCAGAATTCTCATGTCAGAGAGCTTCGTTCTCAGGAAGAGGCTCAGCAGGAAGATGCTCAGTGCGCAGATTCCGCCCAGCCAGATGGCGCCGATACCGGATTCATAAGC
>DBYH01000014.1:0-24360 GCA_002310095.1 Firmicutes bacterium UBA1191
GGATTCAGGCACTCCAGTTCCGGCAGTACGAACAACCCATCTTCCCGGATCAGGACGTCGTCAAACCAGATTCTGCCGCCGCCGTATTCCGGTCTCTGGATCATAACCAGATCCCAGTGGTTAGCAGATTTGTTTCCGTTCGGCGCATCTTCATAGCACATACCCGGCGTGAGATGGAAAGAACCGCAGATTTTCTCATCGAAGAGCGTATCCTTCATCGGGTGAAGAATGTACGGGTTCACGCCGATGGCGAATTCTCCGAAGTATCTTGCTCCCTCGTCCACATCCAAAAGCTCGTTGATGCGTTTGTCATCATTGGAGCTGGCTTTGACGATTTTGCCATCTTTTACTTCAAAAACAATATTTTCATAGGTGAAGCCCTGCTCTTCCGACGGCGTATTATATGAGATGATGCCGTTCATAGAGTCTCTTACTGGTGCAGTGTAAACCTCGCCATCAGGAATGTTCATGTGCCCGTCGCACTTGACAGCTCCGATTCCTTTAATAGAGAAAGTCAGATCAGTTCCCGGACCTTCGATGTGGACCTTGTCTGTTCTGTCCATCAGCGCCTTCAGCGGATCCATGGCTTTACTCATCTTCGCATAGTCCAGTGTGCAGACATCAAAGTAGAAATCCTCGAACTTCTCCAGGCTGCTGTTGGCCAGCTGGGCCATGGCATAATTCGGATATCTGAGAACGACCCACTTAGTCTCATTCACACGATAATCGAGCGTAGGTCTGGTGAGTCTGCTGTACAGGTTCATCTTATCAGACGGCACATCTGACATCTCTGCTGTGTTGTTTCCGCCTCTTATGGCTATATAGGCCTGCATGCCCTTCATCTGAGCCAGGTCGATTTCATCCTTAAACTTGATCTGTTCTTCAGTACATCCCAGAAGAATCTCTCTGGTTATCTGGGCATCTCTGATTTCAACAAAAGGAAGCCCACCCTTCGCATAGACATTCTTGATAAGCTGGCGTGCAAGGTTCTTGCTCATCTCGCCTTCATAACTGATCAGCACGTTGTCTCCAGGCTGAATGTCCGTTGAATAATCTGTCAAAAGATCAGCAAGCTTATTGATTCTTGGGTCCATAATCATTCTCCTTAAACTTCTACGTGTAATATTTCCGTCATTTCTATGATTCCGCCAAGTCCGATTTCGGTAACTTGTCCGTCTTTCTTCGTTATAGATGCGTTTAGAGTACCGTCTGGCTGTCTGAAAACATATTCAAAGGTTCCTTCAGTCTCTTTCGCAGCTTTTGCAATAGCTGCAGCAGCAGTTCCCGAAGCACAGCTGCCTTCGAAATACGTGGTGTCCACATCCCGCACATAAACGACAGGAGACATCAGATCCTTATCTTCGTTGATAAACATAACACCAAAGGCATCCATCTCCGGATCAACTCCCGAATAGATGAAGTCCTTGATGCGATGGAATGTCTCCTCATCCGGTTCCACATCTGGAATAACAATATGTGAGATGCCATCGAAGACAACAAGCGGATAGTTTCCTTCGATTCCAACCGGAGCCGTATCTATCATCTTGAGGTCCACAGGCAAAGGCATCTGAATGACGGAATCGCATCTATTCGGATCGACCACAGCTGTCAGAACGTCGCCGCATCCACTGACGCGCACATTGACTTTCTTCTTATCCTCGCCAGCGTCCTCGCCTTCTCCGAGGAACAAAGCCCGGTAGTATGCGTAGGACCGGGAGGCGTTCCCACAGAATTCAAGTCCGCACATCTCCATAATCGGCGTTTCAGTGACGTCCTGATTCTTCTCTTCCACTACGAAAGCAACCTGCTCGCCATAGGCGACATCGCGCCAGCTGCATTGCGGTCCGAAATCGATTTCCAGCAGTTTTTTCGCCGTTTCTGCGTACTGACTTCTTGGAACCGGAGTGAGCACCATGATAGTAGTGTTGCCGGCCGGATCAAAAACTATAATGTCCAGTTTCTGAGTCATAATCGACACCTCCTGACTATGATAATAACATATTTTTCAGATATGGTTTGCATTTTTTGTCCATGCCGTTTACAATAAACCAGCACGCCCTCATAGTTAAATGGATATAACACATCCCTCCGAAGGATGCATTGCTGGTTCGATTCCGGCTGGGGGCGCCACATAAGACAGAGAGGCTTTGAGGCCTCTCTGTTGATTATACTGTCCTATTTGACTATTACCATAACTTCTCGTTCTTTTGTTGTTTCACCAACCTATTATATCTTCCAGTTCCTTTCGCATACCCTTACCAGTTGACAGCTGATAGACCCACATCATTCCCTGTGGATTTCCTTCAATGATCTGCCAGCCATCTTCTCCATGTGCAGCATCCCAACCAATGAATTTAACTGTTGGGAATCTTTTTGCAGCCTCTGCAATTATGCCCTTCAATAAATCCCAATCTTCTATCTTAAATCCATTAAAAGTTATGCCCGTATCTGGATGCCGCTTAAATGTGTTGGCGAATTCATCGGCTGCATCACATTCGACTACTCCGCTTTCAATATTAATCGCCGCAACAATTCCCCCATAGTTAGCATTATCAACAACTGCACCGCCAGTACCAGCTTTAAGCAGACCAACAACAAACTTTATTTCCCCATTATCATTGTATGTATACAACCTGACAGTATTACATGATTGTGGATGAATATCTGCAATGTATTTTCTGGCCTTTATCAATTCCTCACAGACAAAAGGACCTATTCTTGTAAATATTTTATCAAACAAATCCTTTAGATCACCATAGTCATTTCTGTCATATATTCTTATACCTCTGCCCTGGTCATTGAAAACAGGTTTTGTGATGAACTTATCGTATTTTTGTGCAAAATCAACAAACAGAGAATATTGTTCTTTATCATCAATATATATTATTTCACGTTTATATAAATCTTTTAGTCTTTCGTAACAGGTCCATTTGTGATTTAACTGGTAATTTTCATCAGTATCAGTGTTCAAACGTCTATAATAGTTTATTTTAAAAGCATCAGAAACATATTCTAAGCGTTCTATTATGCTCTTATCCTCGAAGTGAAAAGCAAAATAATCTCTATTACTGAATCCGAGAACGTCTCTTGTGTAAATCATATCAATAATAATGTCTTTTGCATCATCTCTTTTAAGAACCTCAGGATAATTGATGCGAATAAAATGCTCTGCTCCCTTGATTATAGAATTATATCTTTCATTGCTGTAAAGCATTTCGCCATATAATTTCCTGAATTCCTCCGTTAGGCGATAGGAATCGAGCATTTTGTTCTGAAGACAACTTGATTCATTTATTCTTTCAAGGTAATAATCATCCTGCAAAACATTATCTGAATCTGAATTCTGTTCACTGTTATTTTCATTAACATCAAATTCGTGACAAAGATGAATTCCGTCTCCCAGTCTGCTTGAAACAAACAGTTTTCTCCACTCGATAAAGGTGTTTGTACCTTTTTTCGTATATGTTCGATTGTTTAAAAACTGAACCCTTCTTCTATGGTGCCCTAATGTTTTCCAAGTGTAGCAAGGAAGATAACTATCAGAACTACTGATTTTGCCATTGTTATCTTTCGTTATCTTAAGATTGATGACGGCACTTGTATTCCTGTTATAATTGTTGGAACAATATAGAAGATTTCCTAATGAATAGGCAACATGAGTAAAGTGATTCCATGATCCTTTAATAATCTCATATTTCATAGGAAATAGTGGTCCGGCACCAACAATGTAATCGATTCCCATATTTGCAAGTATTTTTGCTATGCCTCTTTGTCTTTCATCCAAAGCAAGTCCGAAGTAGATATTAAACTTCCATGAAACATAACATATCTTAAAATCCACTTTTTGTTTGTCCAATTCCTCTACTTTTTCCAATGCTTCTGCTAATATGTTCAAATCTTTATATGCATCGTTAAAAGTACAGCTTATTATGCCGATTCTTATACCTTTCACATCTATAATTGAAGTTCCAATCTTCCTGCCTTCCGGATGGGCTATCCCGAATTTATTAAGTGTATTAAATAATGTATCCGCATTAATGTCATCATCCTCACCTATTCCAAGCGACAAATAATCAAATCCTGCGGTTTTCAGTTCTCTGATTAAATCATCAGGATAGGAATATTCAGTACTTATGGACCCAATAGTGAAGTCTGCGTTATTAATAACTTGTTTCATTGGACTGAAAGAATAATAGTACGAGAGAACTTCTCTTCCGTACTTTTCCCTTTCATCGGCCAGTGATTCCTGATATGGAATGCACCCGGTTAAAAGAATGTTGATCTCAGACATGATCATATCCCCCTTAATTCTTTATGCATTATATCACAAAAGGATGGGAAAAACCCATCCTTTTACCTTTGGCGGAAGCGGTGGGATTCGAACCCACGTGCCCCGGAGGACAACCGCATTTCGAGTGCGGCTCGTTATGACCACTTCGATACGCTTCCATGGTTATTAATGCGTTACAGCGGGATTAAGTATACCTTAAATCCCGCTGAACATCAACGATTATTTAATTTATTTCCGGTCCCTATTTTCGAACCTGCTTGGCCTTTGACAGAGTGTCCCTTCCGAACTCGCCGTCCGCTTTGAGGCCCATTTTCTTCTGGAACTTCTTGACGGCCTTCACTGTCTTTTTGTTATACTTGCCGTTTACTTTGACTTTGTATCCGTACCACTTCAGGAATTTCTGGACTCTCTTGACCTGCTTGCCCTTGTCGCCCTTCTTGAAATAGCCTCTCTTAGGCAGCTTCGGCCATTTGCCTGTATAAGCTTTTCCGCTGCCCGTATCCTGGTCGTCAGGCGGAGTTACTTCCTGTCCAGATCCCGCTGTCGCGAAGCCCAGCGCCTTCGTCGAAGAGCCGCTTGAGTTGACCTTGAAGGTGTGTGTGGCCTTGACAGTTCCGCCGAATGAATCAGTAGCCTTAATGGTGTATGTGTACGTTCCTTCGCTCAGTCTGGCGAACTTCATGGCGGCGTCCATGCCGCTCAGTTTACAGGCCGTCGTGTTAGGCTTCAGAGTCTTCGTGTATAACGCTTTTCCTTTGCTGTTGCTGATGGTGCCTGTAATGGATGTAATTTTGTAGTTAGATACGGCGTACCCGGTAACATCCATGCCCTTGCCTTCCCTGACGGCTGTCGGATAGGAATACCCGCAAAGGGAAACGAATGAAGTTCCTGTGGCGCTCGCCGATGTGCCGCTGTATGTCTTCCAGTAGTTCGAAAGGCAGTTTCTGCCTCTGGAGGCTGCTGTATTGATCGTATTGGCAGGTATCTCGAAGGAGAGACAGAACTCAGCCGCGGCGATATAGGCGCCCGCTGCGTTGTTCGGTACTTTCTTCAGCGTTGTGAGCACCTGCTGGTAGCTCTGAAGTTCACCGTTCAGATGGGCGAGCTGCATGTTCAGATTGCCGATGGATTTACCTGAATCGATCGCTCTCCTCAGAAGGTTCGTCTTTCTTCCCGCCGATGTCCACTGGCACAGCCCATAGCCTCCGGCGTCAGTCTTGAAATTCTGCTTCTTTCCACCGCTGGTCTTGTAGCTGCCCTTGCCTTTGTCAACGGCCTTAGTGTATTCAGTATCGGAAAGACCGAATCTGGCGTTGTATGTATTCTGCAGATTGATCGGGCTCATGGCGCTCTCAGCGTTGATGTTGATCATGACGCCGCATGCGGCGGCCGTGTTGAGACCCATGGTCTGCTTAAGATACTTGTATATTTCGTCGGTATTGGATGAAGCAGCGTAAACGTCATCCGTGACCGCGCCTATGAGACGCGACGCCGCGTTCATGGCTGTTGTCTTGAGAGAAAAGCCTGCTGTATCACCGGAATAATCCGCCTCAACATCTATGCTGCCTTCTTCCTCGGTATAGATAGGCTCGGCTTCATCTTCAGTAACGACGGGCTCTATGATGTTGTTCTCAGGTTCCTGTCTGTAAACAGTGATCCACGGAACATCAAAAACCTCACTGAGTTCACCCGAGAGGACATAGGAACTGTCCCACACAGGTCTGAGTGAGTAGAAATAAAAGTCTGTATCATCGAAGTCCTCGACAGCTTCCCATGACACGGAAATATCGCCCGGCTGGTCGCTTCCGTCGAGATAAACACTGAGGGTTTCAGGGAGATAGAGCGTCAGGTCGTTCTCCTCGGGGTTGCCCTCGTAATAGTATTCCGTTGTGTCGAGAGGAACGAAACCGGTTATGACTGCCGCAGGTTCAGGCGCGGTTTCTTCAGCCGGCTCTTCCGCCGTGATCTCCTCACTTGCCGCGGGATCCATATCCTCTTCATTCGCAAAAGAAATCTGCGGTATGAATGTGAGAACAAGCATCGCGGATAAAATGAAGCAGATGACTTTTCTTCTCATAACACACCTCCTGATTAATTTTATAAAAATAAGCCCCCGTCAGCAACGAAATCGGGGGCTTTTGTTTATTAAAATTTGTTTATGTAAACATGCGGATAATCGGCGGAAAACCGCTCAGCATCAGGCTCTGATCAGATCGAGGAAACTCTCTCCTATCTCTGTCGCGCCCTTCCTTCCTGTCAGGTAGTCCGCAATGGTAGCGCCTATATCCGCGTAGGTTCTCCTTGTTCCTAAGTCATAGCCTTCTTTGAGGGCTTTGCCGCTCATCAGACAGAAAATATACTCCCTCGTGTGGTCGAACCCGGCGTGAACCGGATCGTTTCCATGGTCGGCGGTTATTATCAGGATGTCATCATCCTTCAGCGCTGCCAGAATCTCCGGCAGTCTTCTGTCGAACGCCTCGATGGCCTGTCCGTATCCGACAGGGTCCCTCCTGTGTCCGTACTTGGAGTCGAAATCCACCAGATTCGTGAAGATGAGACCGTCAAAGTCCTTCTCAATGGCCTCTATAGTCTTCGTAATGCCGTCGTCATTGCTCTCCGTATGGACAGCCTCCGTAATGCCTTTGCCATTAAATATGTCTCTGATCTTGCCTATGGAGTAAACAGTCTGTCCCGCTCCGGAGATCACGTCGAGTATGGTGTCGGACGGAGGCGATACGGCGTAGTCGTGTCTGTCGGCCGTACGGGTTCTCTTTCCGTCAGGTCCCTTCACATACGGACGGGCTATGACGCGGCCGCATGAGTATTCGCCAACTAGAAGCTCACGGGCTATCTCGCATATGCGGTACAGTTCATCCAAAGGCACCACGTCCGTGTTGGCGGCGATCTGGAATACGCTGTCCGCCGATGTATATACTATGACCTTGCCAGTGGTCTCGTGTTCATCGCCAAGCTCCTCTATTATCTCGGTTCCGGAAGCAACGCAGTTGCCCAGGTATCCCCTGCCGATGCGGCGCTCGAACTCGTCCATGAGTTCCTGCGGGAAACCATTGTGATATGTCTTGAAAGGAACCTCGGTCTCGATTCCTGCTATCTCCCAGTGTCCTGTTATAGTATCCTTTCCCGCGGACTGTTCCGCCAGTCGTCCGTAGACTCCAACAGGCGCGTCGACCGCGAGCCTTCCGCCGGCCACAAGACCGGATGGATCTTCAGGTCTCTCTATGTTGCCTATTCCGAGCCGTCTCAGATTCGGAATATCCAGAGGATAGTTGTCCAGGATGTGTCCCAATGTATCCGCCCCGGCGTCCGAATAACGGGACGCGTCAGGCAGCTCCCCTACTCCAAGTGAATCCATTATTACCAATACAGCTTTCATGTGATCACCTTCTCTTATCTTATCGTCACAGGTCTGAAGTTCAGGTAGTCCGCGGAAATAAGCCTGTACTCAGTCCCGTAGTACTCTCCCTGTACAGCTGCCCTGCATCCTTCTTCACCGTGTATGTGTCCGTAGTATACTTCTTTCACCCCGTAATCCTCAAATGCCTGCATGAAGCCCGAGAACATTCCAGGCTTCGCTGACGGAGGATAATGGAGAAAGCCGATAACATCGGCAGGTTCCGCTGCTTCCGCGTCCTCAGCGGCGCTGCGGGCGAAATCCAGAGACGCTCTCAGGCGCAGGATCTCCCTCTTGTAGATTTTCTCATCGGCCTCGTTGAAATCGTCGTCGTCAGGCGTGAGCCAGCCCCGGCTTCCGCAGATCCAGACATCTTTACCGTCTTCCATCGTGACGCGGTAGGCGTCGTTCTGAAGAAATGTGATGGAATCGTACATGGCGTTCATCCTGTTGATGCCGGACCACCACAGGTCGTGGTTGCCTTTGAGCATGACTTTATGACCGGGCAGATCGTCCACCCAGTCCAGATCGTAGACTGCGTCGGAAAGCTTCAGCCCCCACGATATGTCCCCTGCCACAACGACAGTATCCTCTTCACTTACAAGACTGCACCAGTTCTCCCTGATCCTCTCGGGGTGATTCTTCCACCTTTCGCCGAAGACGTCCATCGGCTTGTCGCTGTCAGGAGCGAATGAAAGGTGCAGATCCGCTATCGCAAATATGCTCATGATCTTTTATCTTCCGTGTAATCCGAAACCTTATCCAGGCTTCTCTGTATGCTTCTTGTCCTGGCGCCCACCAGCAGCTCCAGATCCTTCTGGGCCTGGTCAAGCCTGTGCTGGGTATCCTCCAGGACATCGTTGAATTTGCCGAATTCCGTTCTGACCTTCTCGAGAGTCTCCCAGACCTCGCCTGAACTCTGCTGCAGAGCCAGAGATCTGAATCCAAGCTGGAAACTGTTCAGTATGGCGGCCATTGTGGTCGGCCCCGCGATGGTCACTCTGTACTCGCGCTGGAGCATTTCAACAAGATCCAGTCTCAGAACCTCGGCGTAGAGGCCCTCAAAAGGCAAAAACATGACCGCGAATTCGGTCGTATACGGCGGGTAGATGTACTTGGTCCTGATATCCTTCGCCGATTTGATCACGGACCTTCTCAGATGATCCGTGGCGGCGAGAATCATGCTCCTGTCGCCTGTATCGTAGGCGTCCAGAAGTTCCATGTAAGCGTCTCCCGGGAATTTTGAGTCGATAGGCAGATATACGGAACTGCCGTCCTCCGAGGGAAATCTGACAGCGTATTCTACTCTGGCGCTGTCGCCTTTGACCGCCACATTCTCCTCGTACTGCTGCGGCGAAAGAATCTCCTCAAGTATGGCGCCCAGCTGCACCTCGCCAACTATGCCCCTCGTCTTGACGTTGGTCATCAGGCGCTTCAGATCATCCACCCCTGATGACAGGCTCTGCATTTCACCCATGCTTCTGTTGATCTGGGCCATGGCTTCGTTAAGCTGCTGGTTCAATACCGCGCCGCTGGCACGCTGTGTCTCGCTGACCCTGTCGCCGATGCCCGCGACAGATCCGCGTATTACGACGATGGCGATGATCAGGGCCACCACTATGACAGCCGCTGATATGATTATTGCGATAAGTACTGAATTCATCCCTTTTCCCTTTCCTTAATCCTAAAGCTGATCGTAGGTCTTGTACTCGACCCCGGCCAGGTCATCGCTGTTGTCCGTGTACGTATACTCCGAGAAATTCGCGTAGAGAATGTCCATCTCCTGCATGTGTTCATTGAACTTCGCTCTGACTTCCTTGACCTTGTTGCTTACATCCTTGAACTGACCGTAGCTTATCTTGGCACCTTCGGATTTTTCCTTCAGGGCTATCTGCATCTGCACGTAACCGTCGCAGACGGCGCTGAAAGTAAGCAGGCATTTCTCGAATGCTTTCCTCATTTCCGTCGCGTCGATGTCGTCCTCCGGAATCGTTATCGACTTCGGATTTATGCGGAGGGCCTTGCTCTTGACCTTTCTCAGCATCTGAATATGTCCGTCGTAGTCCTTCTTCTTGCGTATGCTCTTGAACTTTGAGTCCCTGACGATGCGCATCTCCGCTTCCTTGAACTCTTCAACTGACTGGATGCTGAATTTGTTTATCATGTTCAGCAGTTCTGTGCGGTAATCCATTTTCACTTTCCTTCCGTATCAAGCAGATCCCTCACGACCTCGCCGGCGATGAGAAGCCCGGCAACTGACGGTACGAAGCTGATGCTTCCCCCTTCCGAGCGCGGTTCTTCCTCCGAATAGAGCACCTTGACTCCTTCGATTCCCCGCTTCTTCAGTTCTCTTCTCATGACCTTGGCCAGAGGACAGACTTTGGTCTTTTCTATGGTTGTTATTCTGAAAGCGCCGCCGTCGAGCTTGTTCCCCGTCCCCATTGATGAAATTACGGGAACGCCCGCCTGACGGGCCCGTTCTATGATATATAGCTTGGCCTTCACTGTGTCCACTGCGTCGACCACGTAATCGTATGATGCAAAGGCAATATCATCCGGCTGTTCCGGCATGAAGAAGATCTGCTTCGTTTCGACTCTGCAATCCGGATCGATGTCCCTGATCCGCTCAGACATGACCTCGACCTTGGGTCTGCCCACAGTCGAATGGAGAGCAGGTATCTGGCGGTTGATGTTCGTCACATCGACCAGGTCCTTGTCAACTAGAGTGATGGCGCCTATTCCCGACCTGGCCAGGCCCTCGCAGACGTAGCTTCCTACGCCGCCGACGCCAAAAATCAGGACGCTGCAGCCAGCAAGTCTGTCCAGTCCATCTTCTCCGATTATTCTCCCTGTTCTCTCGTACTGCTCCTTCATTTCACCGTTTCTTTCGCCACGCTGTAGCAGATGCCGCTGCTGAATCCTCTCGACGCCAGTCTCCTGACGATCTTCGCCCTGAGCTTCTGTTTTTCATCGTAGCTCATCTCAGAAAGATCCCCTCCCGACTCCTCAACTATCCGCGCCGCCAGCGCAAAGGCAGTCTCACGCTCATCGGGCACATCCTCCAGCATGTCCAGGGCCCGGTCCGCAAGATCCTTTGGAATGCCTTTGCCTGCCAGTTCCCTGTATATGCGGTCTCTTCCTCTGCCCTTTTCAAATCCGTACTCGAAGTACATCTTCGCATAGGCCAAATCGTCGATGTATCCGTATTCCTCCAGCTGTCTGACAGCATCTTCGGTCTCGCCGGCTTCGTAGCCTTTGCTCAGGAGATAATCCGTGACCTCCTTCGCGGTGTGGGGCTTCCGGCTCAGATACCATGTTGCCTTCTCTAGAGCATCCATCGCCATGGCTATACCAGATACTCGTCGCCCGCAGTGGCGACCATGCACTTTTCACCGAGCATGAGCTTGAGCTCGCAGATGGCGTCGATACCCGTGCAGTGTACAGGCAGTACCTTGTCCATATCCTCGGCGACGATCTCATCGATGACTCTCTGTCTGTCTTCTTTCCTGGCGCAGTACAGATGCATTCCGGCGATCAGCGTCGCGACTCTGACGCCCGGGAACATGCTTTTGCCCGCCTCGAGGGCGCTTATGACGCCTCTGTGGCTGCATCCCGAGAATATGTAAAGTCCCTCAGGCTCTTTGATGACAAGGCACTGCTCGTGGGACATGTCGTCTGGAACGAGGTCGCTTCCCTCGTAGCAGTAAAAGTAATCTGTCGGCTTGAAACCTTCAGCGTAAGGCACCGTGCCTGTCAGTTTAATGTTCTCTGTTATTTCCACAGGACCGTCTGTGAACAGAAGCTGGTCGGCCAGGTCCTTCAGTTCTTTGTCCGTCCATGATATGCTGCACGGCTCCTTGTCGAGGACTCCGCCCTCTCCCAGGGCTCCGCCTTCGGTTCCGTAGGATACCCTGAGGGCGTTTCTGTGGATGTATATCGGAGCCGTTGGATTGATCTGATGGAACATAGGGAATCCGCCTGTGTGGTCGTAATGTCCGTGGCTTACTACGGCGAAGTCGACAGCTCCCAGATCTATCTTCATCTTCGCGGCGTTGGACGCGAAGAGATTCGTGGCTCCGGCGTCGAAGAGAATCTTCTTCCCCTGTGCCTCGATGTAGATCGAGAGTCCGTGTTCGGCGATAATGCCATCCCTCTCAGTCTTGTTCTCCATAAGAAATCTGAATTTCATCTGTTCGATCTCCTTCCTCTGTTCCGGCACATACGGCGCAGAAGCAGCCGTCTTCGAGTCTCAGATCTGTGAATCTGACGTCGTCTCTTGAAAGCACCTGTTCTGTTTTTATTATCTGCGCAAGACCTGTTCCCACGTACTTGCCGTAGGCCTCTTTCCTGGTCCACAGCTCGAAAAACCTGTCCGCGGCATCATCCGCGGCAGCAAGTTCCGCCTCTTCGGCGGTGAAGTACCTGTCCGCGATTTTTTCTCTTTTGACATCCCTGGCGTACTGTATGTCCAATCCCGCTTCCCTGTCCGCCACAAGCAGGGCGAACGTGTCCATGCTGTGGGACACGGAGATGAACGGACCGCCGGAAACGTACGGTTTTCCCTCATCCGTACGCTCGATGACCGCCCTTTCTCTGCCAAGGCAGTCGCCTATGAGAGCGTCGGTCAGATCCCTTCCCCTGAGCTCCGGATGTTTGCTTTTGTAATCGTAAATGATGTGCAGTTTCATCATAGGTGAATTATAACATAAAAAGGCGCGGCATAATAATGACACGCCTTCTCTGGATAATATCTCTCTTAGTGATTATTCCTGCTCTTTCATTCTGGCAAGAATTCTCTTGTATCCGTCAGCACCATAGACGAGACACTTGTTGATTCTGCTGATAGTCGCCGTCGATGCCTTGGTGATACCCTCAATTTCGTTATATGTTTTGTTCTCCGAAAGCAGCTTCGCTACCTGAAGCCTCTGGGCTATCGCGTGGATCTCATTGATCGTGCAGATATCCTCAAAGAACCTGTAACAATCCTCTTCATCCTCAAGGAGCAGCACAGCTCTGAACAGTTCGTCGATATCATCTCTCTTAAATTTTGAATCATATGCCATATCGGCACCTCCTTTCCCCTGTTCAGCACTATATCACTTTCGTACTGTAAAGTCAACATAGGTGAAAGTGTTATGCGAATTTTTGCACAATTTATGAACAATCCGCCAGTGTTTATTTCAGGAGTTCCTCCGCCTTCTCGAGCTGCTCGTCCTCGTCTGTGTCTTCGTCATCCTTGACCTTTACCGTAGGCTTGATGCCTTTGCTCTGGATGACATGTTTGTCAGGCGAGAGGTACTGCATTATGGTGAGTTTGAGAGCCGATCCGTCCTTCATCTGAACGGTGGTCTGGATAACTCCCTTGCCGAAAGATTTCGTTCCCACAAGCTTGTAGCCGTTGTCCTTGAGGGCTCCTGCCAGGATCTCTGAGGCTGAGGCGGATCCTTCGTTGATGAGGACAACCGTAGGAATGTCCGTCCTGCCGTCCACGGCATCGTAGCTGTCCGTCTTGCCGTTCTTGTCCTCTACGTAGCACACGACGCCCTTGTCGAGGAACTCGTCAGCGACTTCCACGCACTGGTCTACCAGGCCGCCGCCGTTGTTTCTCAGATCCAGAATCAGACCCTTGGCGTTCTCCGCTTCAACCTTGTTGAGAGCGTCGCTGAACTCATTGCCTGTGTTCTCGATGAAAGAGTTGATTTCTATGTAGCCGATTCCGTCGTCGAGCATCTTCCAGGTCACGCTCTGGAGGATTATATCCGCCCTGGTAAGCTTGACCTTGTTCTCCTTGCCGTCCTGATACATCGTCAGGGTGACGTCAGTGCCCTTCTTCCCCCTTATTGCGGAAGCCATGATTTCCGAATCGTTATATGTCTTGCCATCTACTTCAAGGATATATTCGCCGGGCTTTATTCCGGCTTTCTCAGCAGGTGAATCAGGATTAACGCTTATTACCTCGTAGTACCCCTTTTCATTCTCCATGAATGTGATGCCTACTCCCGAGTAATTGCCCGTCGCGGAAGTCAGCCAGGACTCGTATGTCTCCTTGGTCATGTAAGCGGAGTAAGGGTCACCCAGTCCGTTCACATATCCTTCATAGGCGCCGTCAATGAGCGCCTGATCGTCGTAGTCATTCAGGTAATACTTGTCTATATACCCCTTTATCTCAGTCAGTTTTTCATCGCTGCTAAGGGAGGAACCCGGAGAACTGATGATGGTCGCGCATATTCCGCCCATCACGATGATTCCCGCGAAGAATGCTCCGAAAAGCATGAAAAGTAGTTTTTTCTTCTTGATCTGCATATTCACCTCAGTTTACTGCGTCTATGTCTTCAACTATGAACTGAACTCTCTCCTGTCCTCTCCATACCTGGTGGCTTACAGTGCCCGTGATGTCGGCCCTTCCGCCTCCTTCAAGCAAAGGTTTCAGATCCTGCGCTCTCCTGAAGAGTACGCAAGGCGCGTAGGTTTTCCCTTCGCTGGCGCTGAAACGGGCGTGAGTGTATTCAGCTCCCATGTATGTCACGTTTCTGATGTTCACATCATGCATCCTGAAAACAGGCTCCGGGTTTCCCTCGCCGAATGGGGCCATCTTCAGAAGCTCTCTGGCAAGATCCACCGTGACGTCCTCCGGAGCGATGACCGCGTCGATGTCGACTGTCTTGGCGAAAAGGTCCGGATTCTCTGCCAGCTGTCTCTCCACGTCTCTGTTGACGCTCTCGATCAGCCTGTCCAGATTGTCCGCTTCCATCAGGAAGCCGCAGGCCTTGCTGTGACCGCCGAATCTTATGAACAGTTCGCTGCAGCTGTTTAGAGCCTCGTAAATGTTCACTGCGTCTATGCTTCTGCCTGTGCCCTTGAGCAGCTTCACGCCTTCCCCTCCGCGGCCGACCTCATCGGAAGGCGTCACGAGTATAGCCGGGCGCGAGAAGCGGTCTTTGATCTTTCCGGCAACTATTCCCGCTATGCCTTCATGCATGTCGCCCACATTCAGGACGATGAAGTTCTCGTCGCCCCTCACCATTTCGGCGCACTTCTTGAAAGCTTCTTCCTGGATGTTCTTTCTCTGTCTGTTGTACTGTATGAGCTGATGCACTCTGCTGTTTATCACGTTGTCATCGGTGCTGTTGAACAGTTCCAGGGCGGTCATGGCCGAAGCCATGCGTCCGCTGGCGTTTATGTGAGGAACTATCCCAAAGGCAATATTGGACGATGTTATCTCATCCAGCGATATAGCTTCCGCGAGTTTCGCCAGGGATGGTCTGCGTCCGCTGTTCGCCGCTGCTATGCCGTACTTGACGAGTGTCCTGTTCTCGTCTCTCAGAGGAACGATATCCCCGATGGTTCCGACGGCGACCATGTCCAGAGCCTCGCTGAGCACGCTCTTCGGAAGGTCCGCTGCGCGCTGGAGGGCCTGGATGAACTTGAAGGCCACGCCGCATCCCGCCAGGTCTCTGCACGGATACGGTTCCTTCCCCGCCTCGCTCATAAAGCACTCCGGCTTCTTAGGATCGATCACTATTCCCTCGGCAATGCAGTCCTCGATATTGTGATGGTCGGTGATTATGACCTTGAGTCCTTTGTCCAGGGCGTATCTGACCTCGTTGACGGAGACGCATCCGCAGTCCACCGTGATAACAAGGTCCGCTCCGCGCTCGATGATCTTGTCTATGGCGTTTACGTTGAGTCCGTACCCTTCCTCGAACCTGGAAGGTATGTAAAAGAACCAGTTGTCGGTCAGTCTGGAAACTCCGCAGGCCATTACCGTCGAGGCTGTGACCCCGTCAGCGTCATAATCGCCGTAAATGCAGATGCGGTCGCCCTCACCGGCGGCAGATATCAGCAAATCCACCCCTGCCTTCATGCCGTCCAGCAGGAATGGATCGTATGTGCGCTCCGGCTTCGGGGAGAGGTATTCCTCTCTGTCCGCAGCTGTTATGATGCCCCTTTTATTCAGTATTTCGTCTAGTATATCTTCTGTTCTTCTCATGTTTTACCGGTTATTAAAGATATGAGAACGGATTCTGGGTCGTGCCGTCCAGGAATACTCTGAAGTCCAGGTGTGATCCTGTTGAAGACCCTGTCGATCCGACATAGGCAATTGTCTGGCCCTTCGATACGGTCTGTCCCACTGAGGCCGCGAAGGATGAACAGTGGTTGTACATGGTGACAAGGCCGCCTCCGTGGTCGACCTTTATGGAATAGCCGAAACCGCCGTTCCAGCCGGCGCTGATGACCTTGCCGTCCGCGGCGGACACTATGTCCGAACCGTAGTTGGCCGCGATATCGATGGCTCCGTGGAACTCTCTGCCGTGGAACGGACAGATTCTCCATCCGTAGCCTGACGATACAGTATGTGAACTCGGAACCGGCCATGCGAAGACACCGCCTCCGTAGGTCGAATTACTGCTGCTGCTTGTTCCGCCGCTCTCAGCCTCTGCTGCCAGTCTTGCCGCCTCAGCCGCGGCTTCGTTTTCCAGATCATCGAGCATGGCCGCGTTCTTCTTGTTGTCGGCGGCTATCTTCTTCTTTTCGGCCTCGACAGTTTCTTTGTTTTCTTCAGCTGCTTCCTTGGAAGATTTCAGCTCCGCGGACAGTTTCTCGACCGCGTCCTTCTTCTCCTTTATCTCGTCATGGGCTTTCTGAAGATCCTCCAGAACATCCTTGTCCGAAGCGTATATCTTCTCCACAAGATCCATGTTCGTCAGGAATTCCGAAAAACTGCTTGAGTTCATCAGAACATCCAGGAATCCGACAGAACCGTTCTTGTACATGGTGCGGAGGCGCACGCTCAGATCCTCATTCTGCTTTTCTACCTTCTTCTGGGCTTCCTTGAGGTCCTTCTTCAGCTCCTTCAGCTGTTCTTCCGAAACTTCTATCTGGTCATTCAGGTCATAAATAGTCTTCTCCAGAGAATTGATCTTTGAAGAGAGGTCTTTTTCCTTTTCCTTTCCCTCTTCAAGCTCCTGCTGCTTTTGCTCGATCTCCTTCTGAAGCTGAGAGAGAGACTTGGCATAGACGCTCGAGGTACCGAAACAGAAGCTCAGGGCTAGAATCAATGAAATTATTACTGCTGCTTTCTTTCTCATGTTCTGTTTTCTTTCTCCTGTTACCTTACGCGTCGAGGAACTTTCTCATGGATATGATGCTTCCGCAGGATCCGATGCTGACTCCCAGAGCCAGGAATATCCACGCGAAATTGTATATGAGGAATCCTACAGGCACCATCGGCATGGACAGCATCTGGTATACCTGGTCAGCCATTATGTCAACCAGCTGGTTATATACCAGATAAGTGATGCAAAGGGATATTGCCGCTGATATCACGCCTATCAGTATGCCTTCGACCAGGAACGGCCCTCTTATGAACCAGTTCGTAGCGCCTACATACTTCATGATGCTGATTTCCTCAGCTCTGTTGAACACCGTCAGCTTGATCGTGTTGGAAACGACGATTATAGAAACGATGATCAGGAAGAGCATGATTACCATCGCTGATATCTTTATGAAATCTGTGGCCTTGAGAAGCTTGTCCACAGTGCTCTTGTAGTATTTGACGTCCTCTATGCCCTTGTACTCCTGGGCGTGCTGCGCCAGAGCGTCAGCTTTCTCAAGATCAGCTATCTTGATGACTACCGAATTCGGAAGCGGATTGTCCTCCAGACTGTCGAGGAGGTATCCGTTGTCGCCCCATCTGGCTCTGAACTCAGCCATGGCGTCTTCCTTGGACTTGTAATAGGCGTCCTCAACGCCCTCCTGCTGCTTCATATCCTCTATCATGGCGTTCGCTTCGTCCTGGGTGGTCTCGTCCAGCAGGAATATCTCTATGGAATCGTAGTCGCCCTTGATGGTTTCAGCCGCCGAGGTGACATTTATGAAGAGTATGAAAAACAGGCTCAGGATGAGCAGCATGCATGTGATGGCGAATATGGATATGGCCGACATGCTCCTGTTTCTTCCGAACTGTATGAACGCCTGCTTGATTGTGTAAGATAATGTCTTCATCAGCCGCGGCCTCCTCTCCGGAAGCCCGCTCTGAACGTTCCGCGGGACTGCATCGGTATTGTATCGAACGGTCCGGTAGGATCTTCAAGAGCCTCCTTGTATCCGTACATACCTGTCTCGTCGCGGACGATGCGGCCTTTTTCGATGGCGATAACTCTCTTCTCCATCTTGTCAACTATATCCTTGGCGTGGGTTACCATCAGGATGGTGGTGCCCAGCTGGTTTATCTGATTCAGCAGCTGCATGATCTCCCATGCTGTATCCGGGTCCAGATTGCCTGTAGGCTCGTCAGCGATGAGGATCTTAGGCCTGTTCACGATGGCGCGGGCGATTGCGACGCGCTGCTGCTCGCCTGCGGACAGCTCGTCCGGGTACTTGTTCGCCTTGTCGGCTATGCCCATCATGGTCAGGACCTGAGGCACCTGCTTCTTTATGGCTCTCTTAGGCCTGTGGATTATCTCCATTGCAAAGGCAACATTCTCGTACACGGTCTTCTTAGGCAAAAGCCTGAAGTCCTGGAATACGATGCCTATGTTTCTTCTCAGCTTCGGGATGTCTCTGGCCGGCATGGTGGTTACGTTCCTGTTCTTGACCGTGATCTTGCCCAGATCCGCGTCGATCTCCTTGAGAATGAGCTTCACAAAGGTGGACTTGCCTGCGCCGGAAGGCCCGACGAGAAAAACGAAATCGCCCTCGTTGATTTTTACCGAAACGTCATCAAGACCTATATTCGACTTGTAACGTTTCGTTACGTTTTCAAACTCGATCATTCAATACTCCTGTTTACAATATCTTTCTTACTGCTTCCGCTATATCTTCTGCTGTCATGTGGTACTTGGCCAGCAGCTGGTCAGGCTTGCCTGACTCTCCGTATGTATCCTGCTGCCCTATCATGGCCATCCTGCAAGGATGGTTCTTTACGACCACCTGGGCCACAGCGTCGCCCAGTCCGCCGATGACTCCGTGTTCCTCGGCAGTTACTATGGCTCCCGTCTCCTGAGCAGCCTTTATGATCATCTCCTCATCGATAGGCTTGATGGTGTGGATGTCGATCACTTTGGCGTCGATTCCTTCCGTCGCCAGCATTTCAGCCGCTTCGTAGGCGGCGCTCACCATAATGCCCGTGGCTATTATGGCCGCGTCTTTGCCGTCGCGGAGCAGGTTGCCTTTGCCTAAGACTATATCGTCGGCCTCTCCGTAGAATACGGGAACGGCTGCCCTGCCGATTCTGAAGTAGCACGGTCCGTCCATCTCCACGACCTGTCTGAGCAGTTTCTTTGTCGCCACCGCGTCTGACGGATTCACCACCGTCATTCCCGGTATGGTCCTCATGAGGGCGATGTCCTCGAAGGTCTGGTGGCTGGCGCCGTCCTCGCCCACGGTTATTCCAGCGTGGGAGGCGCACACCTTGACGTTGGCGCCCGTGTATCCGATGGAATTCCTTATTATCTCAAAGGCTCTGCCCGTCGCGAACATGGCGAAGGTGCTGGCGCAGACAATCTTGCCGCTGAGGGCAAGTCCCGCCGCAGCGCCGTACATGTTCTGCTCAGCTATGCCCATGTTGAAGAATCTCTCAGGAAACTCCTTGGCGAACATGCCCGTCTTGGTGGAACCTGAGAGGTCCGCGTCCATGACTACCAGATTATCGTATTCCCTGCCGAGCTCTACGAGAGCTTCGCCGTAAGCCTGTCTTGTTGCGATTTTATCAGCCATAACGTTTCTCCTTATCAAAGCGCAGCCTTCGCTGCTTCAAGTTCCTCAAGGGCCTTCGCGGTCTGTTCGTCGTCAGGAGCCTTGCCGTGCCATCCGGCCTGATCCTCCATGAACGAGACGCCCTTTCCTTTGACTGTTTCTGCCACGATTACTGTAGGTCTGCCGGAGCACTGTCTTGCCTTCGCGAAGGCGTCCAGAATCTGCGCCATGTTGTGTCCGTCTATTTCTATGACGTTCCATCCGAAGCCGGCGAATTTGGCTCCAATCGGCGATACCTTCATTACATCGTCGTTTCTGCCGTCGATCTGAAGGCCGTTGTGGTCGACTATGGCGACCAGATTGTCCAGACCGTAGTGGGCTGACGACATGGCCGCCTCCCAGATCAGTCCTTCCTGAAGTTCGCCGTCTCCGAGAACCGCGTATACTCTGCCCGGGTCTCCGTCCAGCTTGTTGGCCATCGCCATGCCCGCAGCGGCTGAAAATCCCTGTCCGAGGGATCCGGTTGCCATCTCTATGCCCGGAATCTTCATGCTCGGGTGTCCCTGGAATCTCGAACCGATCTTCCTGAGAGTCTCCGTGAATTCATCCATGCCGAAATATCCTCTGAGGGCCATGGCCGAAAGCTGCGCCGGACCCGCGTGCCCCTTTGAGAACACGCACTTGTCCCTGCCCTTCATGGCCGGATTCTGCGGATCGATATTCATTTCATTGAAATAGAGTGTCGTTACTATGTCTGAAGCAGAAAGTGAGCCGCCCGGATGGCCCGAGCCAGCGTTGTGGAGCGCCCTGATGACGCCCATGCGCACGTCTGCCGCAGTCCTGTTCAGTTCTCTGATGTCCATACGCCGGTTTCCTCCAAATATTGTTTATAATTAAGTAAAAATACTCGTTATATCGCAAGATATAGTATACAACAAAGGAACTCCCATTACAACAGGAGTTCCCCGAAATTCACAAACTCTTTACATTTTGTAGGCTTTTTTCGCCCCGGTATTACAGCGCGTTTAAGGCCGCCGCCACAGCGTCGGCTATATCCGCCGATGTCATGCCGTACTCGCCGATGTTTTCAGCCGCGATATCCCCCGCAAGTCCGTGGAGGAAGGCCGCGGCGCATACCCTTTCGGCAGGCTCCGCCGCCAGATGCTTCTGGGCAAGAAGTGATGTAATAATGCCGCTGAGCACGTCCCCGCTTCCGCCTGTAGCCATTCCCGGGTTGCCCGTAGGGTTCACGAATGTGTTTTCACCGTCGGATATGAGAGTTTCCGCGCCCTTGAGAAGCACTATCGCTCCCGTCGCAGCAGCCAGAGCCGCCGCCGTGCCCTCTCTGCCCAGCTCTTTGTACGAGCCGAAGCCAAGGCTTTCGAGCATTCTGTCCGCCTCGCCCGGGTGAGGAGTGAAAACTGTAACTCCGTCGCGGTTCTTTATATCCGCCAGAGCTCCGTATCTGCAAAGGCAGTTTATCCCGTCCGCGTCTATCACGAGGGGGCCGCTGTAATCGGTCAGCACTCTGTAAAGGAGGGACATTGCGTCCTCCCCTGTTCCGATTCCCGGGCCGATGCAGAGGGCGTCGTAGACGTTCAGATCGCCGTAGGCGGCCTCGTCCCTGTCTATGCACATGGCCTCAGGCACGGAAATCTGGAGAATGTTGAAGAGTTCATCCGGCACCGAAACCTTGACCAGTCCCGCTCCCGAATAGAGGGCGCCTCTGGCCGCAAGGACAGACGCTCCTGCCATGCCCCGCGATCCCGCTATAAGGAGCACGCGTCCTGCCTGGCCCTTGTGCATGTCAGCGGGCCTCGGAGTTATTATGTTCTGTACGTAATCCGTAGTTATCTGTTTCATGATTTTTTCCTGTCCAAATCAGCCGCTCAGCAGCTACTTCGCCATGGATCTGAGTTTGTCCGCAGCCTGGCGGTTCACACGCATGAGGACTCTGCCCCTGTGCTTGGTGTAGACTGCCAGATCCTCGTGAAGAAAAGCCTCGTCCTTAGTCTCAACTCTGGTGACATCGCCCTCGCGAACCTCGAATGTTATAGGATTGTCTTCGATCCTGACAACCAGCCCGATTTTCAGTCTGTCTTTTGGACTGACGGCGAAGTATTCAGTTTCGTCTCTCTCCTGGAGCCAATAGATGAAACTTCCGTCGTATGTTCCGCCTACCACTCTGCCGATCGGAGGAATCAGCTTTGCCATATGTCACCTCACGCGTTCAGCAGGCTGAAGTCGCCTGTCACAGCGTCAAAAAGAATGTGAAAGACCTCCTTGTCGTCGTTGAGGCATTCCACTATGAAAAACGGTTTGTAAACAAGCTCGTCGCTTTCGTACTCGATATCCGGGATGTTCAGCACCCTCTTGGCCTTCTGGATCTCGCTGTAGACGGTCTTCGGAGCGTCCTTGATCACCTGCATCTTGTCCATTTTTACAGGTATCACAGTGTTCTCCTCGACGTCAGTCATGACGAATTCGCCGCTTGTGCGCGCCATGGAGTACTGCCCTTTCCACATGTCGCACATTACGAGGACATGCTCTGAGAGCCTCTCCAGCTTGCCCGTGTACTTCACTTCAAAATCCATGAGAAGATATGGATAAAAGAGCAGATCCATTTTCTCTATGGTGAAATGCTTGCTTCTCTTGTAAAGGCGTTCGAATGCGTCCTGCATCTTGTAGCCGTTTTTCATGCACTTGATTTCCATGGACCGATTATAACATAAAAAAGGCGCCGCACCAATCGGCGCGGCGCCATGTTCATGACATGCTTTCTTGCTTTTGCATCAAAGGTCTATACAGGCTGGAATCCTCTCTCTTCCATGTATGAAGAATCCTTCAGGAAAGTGAGAACGCCGCTTGTCTCCGGAGCGATGTCCTTGTAGTTCGCCGTTGCAAGTCCCGCAGGGATCTTGGTCTTGCATGCGGCTCTGTCGATGAGATCCTGCATCTCCTTTGTAGGAGGCGGGCCTATCAGTGAGCCGATGATGTAAGCGGCGATGGAAACGATGATTCCCATGAAGAACGTGTGCATTCCCGTCGGACCCGCAAGTCCCGCGGCTTCCCAGATGACCGAAATGACGCATCCTGAAATCATGGACAGATAGCATCCGAGAGTGTTTCCTCTCTTCCACCATACCGCGCCAACATAGGATGGCAGGAATGATGATCCGAGAGTACTGAATGAGAATACTACCAGACTGAACACTCCAGGAGGTCGCAGCAGGGCGATGATGATCGATACAACACCTACAACGAGGATGCAGATCCTCGATACGCTCATGAGCTGCTTGTCCGAAGCTTCCTTGTTGATGTATCTCTGGTATACGTCTCTTCCGAGCATTGTGCCCATCAGCATGAGCTGGGCGTCCGCCGTACTCATGATCGCCGACATGATGGCTACGAGAACGATGGCGGCCAGAACTCCAGGCAGGAGCTTGTAAGCCAGCATCAGTACTACCATCTCACGGTCACCGCCAGGCTGTCCCAGTTCAGGCAGCAGTATGATTCCCATGAGTCCCATGATGTACGGAATGAAGATGAACAGCTGGTTCCATACAGTAGCGATTACTACAGTCTGCTTGGCCAGTTTCGGGCTCTCCATCGCCATGTGGCGGATTACTACGTGAGGAAGTCCCATATAGCCTATCAGGTATACGCCTACGGCTCCGGCGACTACGCCCCACTGTCCAAGGTACGCGTTATCTTTGCCCCACATTCCTGTGTACGTCGGATCGATAGCTGTAAGCTGCTCGTTGAGGCCTGTAAGTCCGCCTACCTGGCCCCACGCAAGGATGAAGATCATGACCATGGAGCATACCATTACGATGCCCTGGATGAAGTCAGTCCACGCGACTGCCAGATATCCTCCGGCGAATGTGTAGAATACGATTACGCCTGCGCCGATGATGATGGCTACAGGTAGAGGCACTCCCAGCAGAGCCGACATCGTCTTTCCTGCCGACAGGAACTGCGCCAGTACGTATCCATAAACGAAGCAAATGGCTATTACCGCGGCTATGGCTCTCGTCGCCTTGCCCGGATAACGCTTCTCAATGTATTCGATAGGTGAAAGGCATCCCAGGTAGTACGATAGTCTTCTCATTCTCTTGCCGAGGATACCTACGTTGAAAATGGCTCCGCCGCCGTCTCCGACCGCGTACCAAAGGGTGAAGTATCCGTCTTTGTATGTCTGCGCCGGACCTCCCATGAACATGTATCCCGACATGGATGTGGTCTGCAGCGTGAGGGCCGTCAGCACTGAGCCGATGCTTCTTCCGCCCAGCAGATAGTCCTCTGAAGTCTTACTGTGTTTCGACCAGTAAACTCCGATACCGATCATGCCTATGAGGTAGATGATCAGAACGACATATTCCGTTACGCCTCCGCCAATCATTCAACCTCACCCCCTTCCGCGGGCTGCCCATTACCGTCCTTGAGCGACGCCTGCCACTCATCGTAAGCCTTTTCCCAGGCTTCTTCCTCCTTGTCGTGCTTGGCCATCACGAAGTACATTATTATCGCGATAATAATATAGATCACCGGCCATGAAAGGAACGCGAAGAAAACTTGGGGTTCTAGTCCAAAAATCATATCCTCCTCCTTTCAAACGGTAACTGCTGATATAACGGATGATAATGATAAACATTGCTGTTTAGTCCATTATAGCATTAGAATGTTAAACTAAAAGCATAATTTATTTCTTAACGATATATGCTCATATGCAAAAGCAACATAAAAGGACCGATGCGCGAGGCATCGGCCCTTCTGTTGTTCTGTCTGTTATGACTTCGTCAGTGTCCGATTAAACGAGGCCCTGCTCCATCATTGCAGCAGCAACCTTCTCGAATCCAGCGATGTTACCACCCTGTACGAGGAGGTTCTTGTTGCCGTAGTACTTCTCAGCAGCTGCGGCACTGTTCTTGTAGATGTTGACCATGATCTGGTGCAGCTG
>DBYH01000014.1:24371-25285 GCA_002310095.1 Firmicutes bacterium UBA1191
TCCTGGTGCTGATATACAGTGTGACCAGCGTTCTGTCCCATCTCGATGCATGAGCATGCAACGCCGCCGGCGTTAGCAGCCTTAGCTGATCCAACAGCAATCATGTTCTCGATGAGATACTCGAGCGCGTCGTTCGTTGTAGGCATGTTAGCGCCTTCGCAGTAGAACTTGCATCCGCCCTCTACGATCTGCTTAGCATGCTCCATGTGAACGTCGTTCTGCATAGCGCAAGGGATGAACATGTCAACCTTGATGCCTTCATCCTGCTGTACGCCCCAAGGCTTCTTGCCAGGATAGAACTTGGCGTTAGGGAACTTCTCCGCGTAAGGCGCGCAGATGTTCTGTCCTGATGATCTCAGGTCGAGGAGGTAAGCAACCTTCTCGTCAGTGCACAGACCGTCCGGATCATAGATGTATCCGTCCGGACCTGAAATAGTAACGCACTTGGCTCCAAGATCCTTCAGCTTCCAGGCAGCGCCCCAGGCTACATTACCGAATCCTGAAATACCAACTACCTTGTCCTTGAAGTCTTCGCCGTTTGCCTTCAGCATTTCTTCAGCGTACCATACGATACCGAAACCTGTTGCTTCAGCTCTTCCGAGAAGTCCGCCGTATGAGAGGCCCTTACCGGTGAGTGTGCCTTCATATCTGTCGACGATTCTCTTGTACTGTCCGAACAGGTAGCCGATCTCTCTTCCGCCTACGCCCAGGTCTCCTGCAGGAACGTCGGTGTTAGGACCGATGTGTCTGTACAGTTCCGTCATGAACGCCTGGCAGAATCTCATTACTTCAGCGTCGCTCTTTCCGTTAGGATCGAAGTCTGAACCGCCCTTGCCGCCGCCGATTGGCAGTCCGGTCAGGGAGTTCTTGAAGATCTGCTCGAAGCCCAGGAACTTGATGATTCCAGGATATAC
>DBYH01000014.1:25292-61885 GCA_002310095.1 Firmicutes bacterium UBA1191
TGAACTGATATCTGTAGCCCTTGTTGACCTGTACCTTTCCAGCGTCGTCAACCCAAACTACTCTGAAAGTAACGCCTCTTTCAGGCTCTACCAGTCTCTCGAGGAGAGCTGCTTCTTCATACTCAGGGTGCTGTTCAACAACTGGAATCAGTGAAGTCAGTACTTCTTCTACAGTCTGATGAAATTCAACTTCGCCAGGATTGTTAGCCTTGCACTGCTCAATGACTCTTTCTACATAGTTTGACATTTTACTTTTCTCCTTTTTAATAAATCGATTTAATTAATAAAGTATTTTAATGTCCTTTGCGGAATAATGATAACACTTTGTTAATTTTCAGTCAACGATATTGGAATGTATACAAATTGTATTTGAGGCCCAAAATCCGCTCTGAATATGCTGCAGATTTGTTCTTGATTTTGTTACTGAAAAATGACGAAAAATTACAGTGAAACAGTGACAAAAATCTTTAATTTTGAAGCCTGTTTTGTTATACTTGAATAAGTGTGGACACAAAAACAGGAAAGGAGGTTTAGTATCATGACTGAAGAAAAGATCATTGTGGAAACAGCTGATGACGCGGATCAGGTCGTCATGGACATGGAGACGAAGAACCAGCAGTTCGAAGAAGATACTGAAAAGGTTCTGGAACTCCTTCAGAACGGCGATTATTTTGATACGAGAAGCCTCCTTCTTAGCTATAACGAAGTAGATATCGCGGAGATTTTCGAGGAGATACTTGACGAACTCAGCATCGAAAAAGCGATCATCGCCTTCCGTATGCTGCCGAAGAATGTATCCGTTGAAGTCTTCTCATATCTGCCGGGCGACGACCAGGTAAAGATCATCGATGGCATAACCGATAAGGAAATCGCCTTCATCATGGATGAGATGGACTTCGACGATAAGATCGACGTACTGGAGGAACTCCCTGCCAACATCGTCGATAAGATTCTCGACCAGACGCCGCGCGAAGAGCGCAGACTGATCAACGTCTTCCTCAACTACCCTGAGGACAGCGCCGGCTCTCTGATGACCCCTGACTACATCAGTCTTCAGGAGACAATGACCGTACGCCAGGCTCTGGACCACATCAAAAAACAGGGAATGGACAGTGAGACAGTCTATACCTGTTACGTCAAGCACGGCGGAAGAGAACTTGAAGGGATCGTTTCCCTCAGCGCCCTTGTAACAGCCGATGACGACGTGCTCGTCTCGGACCTGATGCACAAAGACTACGTATACGTAAGCGTATACGACGACCAGGAAGAAGTTGCCGAGGTGTTCAAGAAGTACGGCTTCCTGGCCATCCCGGTCGTAGACAATGAAAACAGACTCGTCGGCATCGTAACAGTCGACGATATCATGGAAGTTATCGAAGAAGAGGCCACCGAGGATATCGAGCGTATGGGCGGTATTGTCGGTAACGAGCCTGACGATAAATATCTGGACATAGGCGTATTCAGACATGTGAGGAACAGGCTTCCGTGGCTCCTGTTCATGACGGTAATGCTCATGATAACAGGAACGCTGATCGCACAGTTCGAGGAAGTTCTCTCACAGGTTATCATCCTGGTGGCATACCTGCCTCTCCTCATGGGTACCGGCGGTAACACGGGAACACAGGCAGCGACGCTGATTATCCGTGGACTTTCCGTCGACGAAGTCGACCTGAAGGACGTGGGCAAGATTCTCTGGAAGGAGCTGCGTGTCAGCATTATTCTGGGAATCGTTCTCAGCGTCTTCAACTTCCTGAAGATAGTCATCGTGGACGGACAGTCTCCGCTCATCGCCCTGACCGTAGCCTTGTCCATGATAATGGTCATCGTATTCGCCAAGCTGCTTGGCGGAATGCTTCCGATGCTGGCCAAGAAAGTCGGCGTGGACCCTGCCCTCATGGCGACGCCGATGATCTCATCCCTGACGGACATGGTTTCATCCTGCATCTATCTGCTGACCGCGTCGATTCTTCTGGGAATCGCGCTGTGAAATACATTTGTTAATTTGCTGTAATTGTGAAAGGCGTCTGAAATGGGAAAATTGTTTAATAAACTTGCAAAACAGATAAAAACAGAACAGCCATCTGCGGATAGTGCGGATACCGCCAAAACACTAAGGAACGAAATAGAAAAACTGTATGAAGGCGGGACCGGCTATGAAGAAGTTGCTCAGAGAATAAGTAATTATTCTGACAGGCAGCTCAGCAAGAAGAGAGAAGCAATATCCGAAACTGCAGAAAATATCAAAGCAAAGTATTACGATATTTACGAATGCGCTCTTGATGATGAAACTGCAATGGCGATGGCTTCAGATTTTCACACGTACAAAAAACTGTTTAAGATCAAGATGAAGCCATACTTAAAGGCGGATTTTTATAATATGTGCTTTGAGGACCGGCTCGCCGCGATTGAGAAAGACGGTTCGATCCGTAAACGGGCGGACCGGTACGGAATAGAACGTATGGCGGAGAAACTTGGAAAATCCAAGCTGGAAATAATCCGCGAATACTCGGACAGAATAGACGAGCTTGGCGTTACATTTGCTCAGTTCAACTATAATGAGATGTACAAAATGACATCCTCCATGCAGGCAATACGCGCGGACTATCTGAACAAGAAGACAGACCGCATTAACAAGACATACGATGCCATCATTGAAAGCATGGGGATTTCAAAAAAAGAATTAAAGCAGCGGATAAGAGATATTAACAGCACCTCAGATTATAAGGTCAACACAATGTCGTTCTATAATCTGGAGCTTGATAAAAAAAGTGATGAAGAAATTGCTGCTGTCCTTCAGCAGGCCCATGACGCTTCCGCCCTCGGGAAAAAACTCCGGATATTCCTTGATGACGTCAAATTCGGAAAAATTGATTTTTCAGAGGTGGAAGAATCACTCAATGAAATGTATGACCTTTGCAAGGTCTTTGTTACCGAACGAAGAGTTGAAGGTTTTAAGGATTTATATTCTGAGAGCATACAGGAAACAATGACTCAGGAAGATCTTTATCAGAGATTTCTCGATTACATGGTAACAAATCTGACATTAAGCTTCAGTACCAAGGAATACGTTGCTTTCGGGTTTGCAGATAAAAGTTTCGTTAAACGTCTGGAATATGTTTCAGACGCTGAAAACAGACGTTTGATTGCGCACATGACAACTGATGAAGCAAGGGATCTTCTCAACGATAAATATAAGACATATGAGATTTTCAAAAAATGGTATCGAAGAGAGATTCTCCTGGTCAAAGACAAGAGCGATTATGACACGTTTGAAAAATTCTTTGATTCACATGACTCATTTGTGAAGAAATCTCTTACTGGAGCCATGGGAAAAGAAGTTGAACTCATTATTACAGAAGACGAAGATGCAGATGAACTCTTTGAACGGTTTACGGATGAGCCGGACGGCGTAATCGTAGAAGAAGTCGTAAAGGCACACCCGGCCATAGCACAGTTTAATCCCGACTCCGTTAATACGGTTCGGCTTGTTTCATACTACAATGGCGAGAAGGTTCTGTTCCCAAGCGTCACAATGCGAATCGGAATGAAAGGTTCATTCGTTGATAACGCCGGTTCCGGCGGTATTTCGGTGCGTATCGATCAGTCCACAGGAGAAATAGTCACGGACGGATACCGGCAGAATGGTGTTTCATTCACCTCTCACCCTGATTCCGGAGTAACGTTCAAGGGAACTCAGATCCCGCACTGGGATAAGCTCCTTGACTTGGGCCGCGAAATTGCGACGATGGTTCCCGGCGCTTGCTATGTTGGCTGGGATCTTGCTCTTAATGAAGATTCCGAATGGGTCATTATTGAAGGCAACCCTATCCCTCAATTGTTCGGAATACAAAGCACTACCGGCACAGGTGCATGGAACAGCATCTACGACCTGTTCCTGAAATGCAAAAAAAACGACGTTCATGAGAAAGTGTATCTTATGCCGTACGCGCATATCACGCCGAGCAAAAGGAATATTTATCTTTCAGATCTTTCAGCTCAAACCGGCATCTCATACGAAGAAATATACTACAAAGCCATGCGCGCATACGCATATTATAATATTCCATTCAATGTATTTGCTGAGGAGCAACTCATTCTAAAAGATGAGTCGGAACTAGAAATGTACGAGGAAAAAGCTCAGATTAATTAAGGAGAACCGCAATGGCAGGATTATTCAAATCATTCGGAAAAACCATTTCTACTGGCAGCGCAGAAGCCGCAGCAGGCGCAGCTGATGAGGCAAAGCGTGAAAAGGAAATAATGAAAATAGCAAAATCAAAGGGACTCAGTTACGATGATATCGTATCTGATATTGATTCTGCAAAGGAGAAATATGGCGTTAAAAGAAAGGAATACATAAGCTACCGTTTTTTTGACATTCCTGAAGATAAGCGCCGGGAGAAAGCCTCTGAAATCAAAAAGGACAGAAGGATCAGTAAAATCGCAAAAAAGACAGGCTGGGATCCGGAAAAGGCCTGTAATGAACTGGACCGCGCCAAAGAACAGTACGGCATATTAAACAGAGAATATGTCAAGCACGCTTTATACGATGTGCCTGAAGAGGACTGGATGAAGATTATTCTCAAAGACAGAGATGCCTCTGTCCTTGAAAAGATAAGCAATGAAACAGGAATAGCCCTTGATGTGATTGCTGAAAAGCTGAATAACGCCAGAAACGTAGCTGACGTAACAACAGACGAATTCTACAGGAGGAAGCTTTGGGAACTGACAGATAGTGAAATTTCAAGGCTGATTGAGGACACACGCACCCATAAAGAAAGAAGAGATGTGAAGTACAATTATCTTCAGTCCATCAGCGGCAAGCCGAAGAAAGAAATTGTAGACAATATAGTACGTTTGAGAAAACTGGATTTATTCCCGATTACTATCTATTCATTCTACAAGTACGGTTTTATCTATCTGGATGAAGACAATCAGTTAATAGTTCTTGAAGCACTGAAGAGAATCCGTGCGCTGAGAGATGAACTCGCGATTGATTTGGATAACGGCGACGTCATTTCCGCGAAGAAAAAGTATGACGCCGGTTCAGAATTGATAGAAAAATACCTTTCGGAAGAAGCAATTTCAGATCTTGGCGAGCTTGTTGCTGAAAAAGTCCCGGATGTGAAAGAGGAAGACATCAGAAGACTGGCAATCGACCTCGAGTGCAATAGTGTTCTGCTGCTGTATACTCACAGTGACTACTTCGACTTCCATTTTTCAAAAAAACCATTTGAAGAAAGAGTTACGTTCCTGAGCGGACTGGAGAAAAAAGAAGCTCTGAAAATACTCAATCCTATGGATAAGCGAGTTGTTCTCGACGATAAATACCTGTCATATGAGTACTTCAAAAAATGGTATTTCAGGGACGCTGTCGTAATAGAAACAACTGATGACTACGATAAGTTCGCTGAATTTATGAAAAGCCATAATAAAGGAATCAAGAAACCTTTTGCCGGGCTTCAGGGAAGAGGCATTGAAATACTGCATTATGAAGACGATGAGAGCCTGAAACTCACACTTGACAATATCATTGAGAACGAAGGTAAATTCATCTTGGAAGAGCTGATCGAGGCTCATCCGATGATGAAAGAAATATATCCGGACAGTATTAATACCGTAAGAATCAACACACTTGTTCACAACGGCACCGTTACTCACCTCATGCCGTTCTTCAGAGCCGGCACTGGCGGCAATATTGTAGACAACGGAGCACAGGGAGGAGTCATGGCCTCCATTGATATTGAAACTGGTGAAATGATATCAGGTGCTACTGCTCATGATGGAAGAATGTATGACCGCCACCCTGATACGGGCACGATGTTCAAAGGCATTAAATTCCCGAAATGGCAGGAAGACCTGGATATGACTGCAGAACTTGCCCTGAAGGTAGCAAAAGACCATGATCTGCTGTTCATAGGCTGGGATACCACCTATACCGCAGATGAAAAATGGATTATTGTTGAAGCAAACGGAGAGCCGTCCATACAGCTGACACAGATGGGAATTGAAATAGGAGTCAAAGATGAATTCAGGAAAATAATACGACCTGTATTGGCTGATTTGACGAAAGATGAGGCGGAAGACGAAATGGAATAAAAAAAGGCTGCGCGACGCAGCCTTTTTTATTGCTCTTATTTGTTCTTGAACTCAGGCGCCCTCTTCTCCAGGAATGCCGTCGTGCCCTCTTTCATGTCCTCGGACGAGAATGAGAGTCCGAATGAGTTGACTTCCAGTTCTGAAGCGGACTTCATGTCCATGTCGTATCCGTTGTTGATTGCGTGCTTGGCAACCTCGACGGCAATCGGAGCCTTGCTCATGATGGTCTTCGCAAGGGCTTCGCAAGTCGGGATCAGTTCTTCAGGCTCGACAACCTTCTCAACCAGTCCGATTCTTCCGGCTTCTTCTGCGCCGATTACTTCAGCTGTATAGATCAGATACTTGGCCATGCCCTTTCCGACCAGTCTTGACAGTCTCTGTGTTCCGCCGAATCCCGGGATGAGTCCCAGGCCTACTTCAGGCTGACCGAACTTGGCCTTCGCCGAAGCGATGCGGATGTCGCAGGCCATTGAAAGCTCGCAGCCGCCTCCCAGAGCGAATCCGTTGACCGCGGCTATTACAGGCTTGCTGACGTTTTCGATGAAGTTCATCGTGCGGTGACCTGCCTTTGCAAAAGCTCTAGCCTCGATTGTGTTGAGACCCGCCATCTCCGCGATGTCAGCGCCGGCGACGAATGATCTTCCTTCGCCTGTCAGAATCGCGACTCTCGCGTCAGCGTCAGCGTCGAATTCCGCAAAAGCATCATAGAGCTCAGCCAGAACCTTGCTGTTGAGGGCGTTGAGGGCCTCAGGTCTGTTGACTGTGATGTAGGCGATTCCGTCCTTTACTTCGTATTTCAGTGTTTCGTACATGATGTATCTTTCTCCTTCCAAGAATATGATTATCTGAATATATTAATTGCGTCGATTCTCGCGCTCATTATATCACAAACCCTCACGCTGTTCATCAAGTTTGCCCTTTTCTTTTATGACCACATAACCCGCCGCGACGACGACTATTCCGCCTATTATCTGCATGGCGGTGAGACTCTCGTGAAGGAAAAAAGCTCCGCATATTGCCGTGCTTACAGGCAGAAAATTCGAGTAGACTGCCGATGGAGTAGGACCAATGACCTTCAGCGCGTTTACCACGATTACATATCCTATGGCCGAGCTGATCACTCCCATGTAGAGCACTACAAGCCACAGGCCCGGAGTCCACTGGGATATCGGAAGCATGTTGTGCAGCGCTACTGGCGAAAGGATGATCGTCGAACCGAGCAGCTGCAGAAAAGCCAGGCTCACAGGATCGTACTCTTCAAGAGACGCCGTGAGGAAGTTGTAGAAATTCCAGCTGAGCACCGCTCCGAAAGCGAGCAGATAGCCGATTATCCTCCCCTGGAAGATGATGCTGAAATCAGATCCAATGACGAACACGATTCCGAGGATGCAGAACACTATGCCGATTATTATCCTACTGTTCGCTTTGCGCTTGAAAACTATCCTCTCGATTATTACGGAAATCGCCGGCACGAATGACAGGACGATCGTGATAAGCGCCACAGGCAGATAAGTCATGGCGTTGTACTCGCACTCGTAATAAAGAATCTCGCCGAAAAGAACGCACGCGATGAGAACAGGTATGTCCTTCTTGTGCAGGAAGAAATAGTTCTTCGTTACGAGCTTGATGACTCCGATGATTATGGCTCCAAGCAGAAACCTCACGAACATGAGGCTCGTCGGCGTCATGTCGTACATGCCAAATTTGGCCACGACATAGTCGAAGCCCCAGGTCATTACAAGAAGAATCATTAAGATGTGAGCCTTGATTTTGCTATTCATGGATTACGAATTCGCTCCTGTCTGAGCACAGACTGAGCATGTTCTCCGAAACTTCGATCTCCGAGAGATGAAGTGTGTCTTTTATCTTTACGATGCGCGGATTTGAAATGTCGATGCCTATGCAGGTCTGCAAAGCCGCGCGCAGGGCCTCCTCCTCAGTATCCATGATGACAGGAATCTTCATTCCGTTGGTGTTTCCCGAGGCAATGCCGTTGGTGTATGTGGCGCTTAAATCTATCTTGTCGAGAGCTTTTCTCAGGATGAAATCAGCCATGCCGAAGCCTATGGCGTTGCCGTGAGCGCCCTCGGTCAGATCCTCGATAATTATGCGCTGGATGCGGGGAACGGCTCCGGGCAGCGGACCGAATGAATCTCTCGCTATTATGTTCGTGTCCATTCCCGTGCCGCTAATGTCCTTGCCGATCTGTTCGATGATCAGTATGTCGATGTCGTCGAATTTGATCCGCGGCATGAGGCTCTTGGCCAGTTTCAGTATCTCAGGTTCACGGATCAGGAAATCCGCGCCTCTGACGGCTTCCACAATATGAGTTTTTTCAAAGGCATTCTCAACGATGGCCATTCCGAAAGGTATGTCCACCCTTCCGATTATGACCTCTGCGGTATCCGGAATCGTATGTTCAAGAGCTGGGAATCCCTCTCTGTGAATGCGGGAGCAGCCGTTGTGTTTTCCGCCGCCGATAGCGAGCATTTTACAGAGACCGCTCTCCACCCTGCCGCTGAAATCCGTGTGCGGCTTGACTCTGGCTACCGGAACAACGTAGTCGGCTTCGAGAGCCGGCTTGGAAAAATGCACCTCTATGCCGTCCTCTGTGTGCCCTATTATCTCCGTCTCCATGGACGAATTGATCGGCACTCCCATGGTTTCCTCTGTTATGCCGTAGGCCCTGAGGACTTCCTCCTGTCCTTCGGATGTGCCGCCGCCGTGGCTGCCCATAGCCGGGATAATGAAAGGCTTCACGCCCTCTTCTTTCAGCACGTCCACGACTGCCTTTGCGATAATGTCTATATCAGTGATGCCGCGGCTTCCCACGAGGACCGCCGCTGTTTTGCCCGCTTCCATTTCAGCAGCAAAAGGCGCGGCCGCTTCTTTTACTGCCGCCGCCGTATCTTCAAGATGGTCGTCGCCGAATATCTGCCCGACCTTGACCATCCTTGGCAATTCAATGTTTCTGACTGATTCAGGGAGTCTCATTTTCCCTCCTTTACAACTTCGAATACAGAACCTTGCCCGAGTCATTCCTCGGGATCTTATTTATGTATCTGACGCGCACGAGCCTCGGTCTGACCAGCCATTTTTCCATGAACATGGCTGCGATTTCGTCTTCCCTGTCCGCCGTTTCACGGCTGCTCGTGTACACGGTTATCCCATCGTCATCGCTGCCCATGCATACTATTTCGTCGCATGCAAAGGCTTCCTGAAGGTCTTCCTCCACTTTGTCCAGGCTTATCCTTCTGCCCTGGACCTTTACAAAGCGCTTCTTGCGGCCCGTGATGTAAAAATATCCTTCATCATCCATGCGCGCCATGTCGCCGGTCTTGAGAAGTCCGCCGTTTTCGTCCCCCAGCGCCAGATCTTCGCGTTTCGTTGCGTATCCCATGGACACATTGGCGCCGAGATAGACCAGTTCGCCGTCATCTGCGATGTACATGCTTCCTCCCGGCACAGGAATACCTATGCTTCCGATCTTCTCAAGGCACTTTTCAGGCGGAATGTAGCTCATGCGGGCCGTCGCTTCCGTCTGTCCGTACATTACAAAGAGCCTCCGGCCCGTTTCCGCCGCCCATTTGCCGTATTTCCACTGAAGATCCTCGTGGAGGTGCCCTCCTGCCTGGGTCAGAGTCTTCAGATGCGGCAGATTCATCTCCGTCAGGCGAAGTCTTTCGAACATTTCATAGGTATACGGAACTCCCGCCATGGACGTGGCCTCGTATTTTTCGGCCATTTCCCAGAATTCCCTCTGGAACAGGCTCCTGTTTGTGAGTATTATGGTCGCTCCAGCGGCCAGATGTGTGTGTATGACCGACAGACCGTAGGTGTATTCCATCGGGAGAGTCGTTATAGGACGCTCATCAGCCGTGATTCCCAGGTATTTTACGATGGAATCGCAGTTCGCCTGAAGGTTTTCATAACTTAACCGTACAAGTTTTCTGTCACCCATGCTTCCGGAGGTGGAAAGCAGCAGCCCCAGCTCAGGATTGGTCTCGTAATCGCCTTCGTAAGTAGCCCTGAGGACTGCTTTTGCCTCTGTATCAAGGGTTTTGCTTATCAGGATGACCGGACATCTCCTTCTGAGAAGCGCCAGATACCTGGCCAGGCTCTCAGCGTCATTGGAGCATTCGAGCATCACAACGCCCCGGGCTCCTTCAGTCAGCTCGTCGCCCATGTCCCATATCTGCCCATAGGTGTACTCCCTGCCCTCATCATCGATGCAGGCGGTCCTGTCTATGTAGTTGTCGTTTCGCTCAAAGAAGTACATGATAGCATTTCCACCAGGTCCTTGCGGTCCCATACTGTATTGAAATCCAGCGCTTCGCCGATGGCGACGACTCTGTCAACGCCCTCGCAGCCCGCGCCGCGCATTTTTTTATTTATTTCATCCTGATCGTCGCCGCTGCTGACGATGGTCTGTATTCCCGCCTCCATGTATGGCGTGATTTCACCGACACTGTCTATATCCATCTCATAGAACATGCCGAATTTCGCCTCGAGATCAGTTAGACTGCGTCCGTCATTGGGCACCGGTACCAGATAGAGCCTGTTTCCCCATCTTTTTACCGTTCCAAGGCCCTTGTTTTCGGCGTACATCCTGCATAGGATTCTGTATTTCTCGGTTGCAATCCAGGGCTGCAGATCATAGGCGGCAGCCTCTTCCGCAAAGGCAGTCCACCACTTTTCTTTTATCCTCTCTGTGTCCACTCCAGCGTCCTTCAGCCAGAACACGGTTCTCGGGCTCGAGCAGGCATTCTGGTCGGTCCCGAGAGTGTCGTTGTAGAAGAGATGAGCAAGATGCCTTATCTCCCTGTCGTCGAGACCCGCGAAATCGCCCGTTCTGAAGAGTGCTACGGAGTATTTGTCCGGGAATGTTATATCGATGCAGTCGTCAGCCTTAGGAACCCTGCAGATGGCTTCCACGGTGTCGTTTCCGCCCCAGATGACCCTTGCTTTTGCTTTGCCGGATATCTCTTCCAGGGCTTTGTGGCCTCTCGGGAAGGAAATGAAGGCATTCTGCCTCTTCAGTTCCGCGAATTCAGGCCTGTTCAGCACTGTGTTTATGCCTCTGAGGGCTGCTTCGGTGATGTCCGAACTCCTCTCGGAGATCCTTACGATGCTCGGGCTGCCCGCCAGTAGCGAAGTTATCCACGAATAGGCGAACATGGTCGGCATGTTTGACGGAGCGATGTGAAGGGTCAGCCCCCTGCCCCTGCGTCCAACCAGGTCTTTATAGCCCTCCCTGATCTTCTCAATATGGGCACTTCTGCACCAGAAACCAAGGGAATTAATCTCAGGATACTGTCTGTAAACCGGATCCTTAGTGAACAGCGTCGAGAGTTCGCTGAGGAAATCCACGGTCAGCTCATCAAAAGTGCCCCGAACGCCTTCCTCAGGCGGATAAGTTCCGGCCAGAACCCTAAGATCGACCTCCTGAACACTGCTCACAGTCCCTTCAAAGGTATCGCTGCATCCGCGGACTTCCGCTCTGCTGATGCGGCCGCCGATCTCGAAGTATTTGCCTTTGCGTCCGCACGGACAGTTGTCCGTACCGATAATCCTGCCCCTGTCTTCGGTGAGCAGCATGTGACCCGGATAAGACTCCGGAAGCAGAGATTTCAGTGCTATGAGGCCCCACTCTCCGTCCTGGCGCTCGCTGAAATCCTCAGGATCGAGGATAGAAATATCCGAATAAATGCTGGCGTGGAGATGTCCCTCAGGGCACTGCATGAAGATGCTCCCTGTCTGTTCTGCCATGCCGTAGTAATCGCTCACGCTTTCTATACCGCAGGCCTCCCTGAGGCCTAATTTGAATTCTTCATCTGAAACCTTTTTGTCCTGAAGTTTCTTCCATCCGCCGCCGTGGATCAGGTGACATCCGGCAAGGTTTACTGCCTTTGCATCCGCTTTCAAAGGGCCCACGAGATACTCCCATATCATGTAGGTGAAGCCGAAAGCAAAAGTCGGTCCTGCCTTTGCAAGTTCCTCGAACTCCGAGAGCGCCTCGTAGTCGACGTTCATGTTCTCATCTAAAGCGTATATCCGCTTCGACGCCATCATGGAGAAACCCAGAATGCCGGCTCCTCTGGCCGTGAACTTGCTCCTGTCCCGGAGAACGTCCGGCGAGTCGATGATCAGCATCGGAATTCGCTTTGACCCGATGAAATCGCCGGTAATGCCGCAAAGGGCCCTCTGCTGGGCTGCCGATGTAGCGGCGTCCAGATAAATCCTCGACACCTGCTGTCCGGTCGTTCCCGATGAAGTGATTTTCCTGATGACTTTATCGTCGGGAACGCTCTTCAAATCTATGTCCTTGAACAGCGTAACAGGCAGATAAGGCGTCTCCTCGCCCAGCCCATTACAAATATCATCGTAAGCCGTGCAGGCCTTACGATGATCTGCTGTCATTATCTTCATTTGTTCTCTGTAGAAAGAATCCTTGTCAGCCTGCGTGACGCTGAAAGGCTCCATCTCCAGAAACTCAATGCGGTTCATGTTCTTCACCCTTTACGTATGACGGACCGTGACCCGGGCATACGTTTATTCCGTCCGGTATGCTCTCCATGATAGGTATCGCTATGTTCTCATAATCCTCAGGGCTTCCTCCCCTCAGTCTGAGTGTCGTCTCGTCGTCGAGTAGCATGTAGTCCCCGGTGAACAGGTACTCATCGTCCATGGTTATGAGGACGCTTCCCGGCGAGTGCCCCGGAATCCTTATGAAGGAAAACCTGTGGCTGCGCCATGTCATCTCGTACTCGTCCTCGTAGGTTATCTCCGCCGGTCTGCATGTGAACCGCGGAGCCTTCCTCTCGGCTACGATTCCGGTCTTGTAGTACGAAAGAATGTCGGCGATGACCGACAGGTTCTGCTTCTCGTCACCAAGCCGCTCACTGCAGAGCCTGCAGGCTACGACGGGCACGTTGTATTTCGCGCGCACCTCTTCCAGATCCTCGATGTGGTCGAAGTGCTCGTGAGTCAGAAGAATGATCTCAGGCGTCCATCCGTTCTTATCGATCTCCGCCTCGACCACGCCGTCCTGACCCGGATCTATGATCGCAACAAAACCGTCCTCTTCAACGAGGTAGCTGTTGCATATGGTCTTCTGTGATGTGAGTTTGGTTATCATTCCTCAAAGTTCACGCCGTATTTCTCCGACAGTATCTTCAGGCCCTTCTCATATGTGGACAGATCCAGCACATCCTTCATGTCCATCTGGATCCCGTAAGCTGATTCGATATCTGCGATCAGGTCCATGTGACCGACGGAATCCCACTGGATTATGCCCATGTATTCGAGACCCGGCAGTTCTTCCTCCTTCAGCCTGAAATTGAGAGTGAATGCTCTGTTGTACTTCTCAAGATTAGTCATCGATTGTCCTTTCTTATTCAACTACTTCAAAGAAGCGTTTAAGCAAAAGCTGTCTGCACTTTGCTTCAGCCACCACTATTCCGTCCTGGTTCGTGCAGATTCCTTCCAGCGCCGCTGTGTAGTACTTCTCCTGCTCGTCGATGCTCACAAGCTCGACCCTGGCCGTGACCTCGTCTCCTGGATATACCGGGTTCGTGTACTTGCAGTCCATCTCCTGAAGGATCGTACCGTGGCCCGGAAGCTGTGTGCCCATGACGGAAGAAATCAGACTGCCCACAAAAACACCGTGGATTACGGGGCGTCTGAAAATACCCTGAGCCGCCAGTTCCTCGCTGGTGTGGATGCCGTTGTCATCCATGGTCAGCACCGCGAACCGCTCAATGTCTTCACTTGTGAATCTCTTCGTCAGCTCAGCGCTGTCTCCGACGCGCAGGGTGCGTTTCATCAGTCTATGTCCTCCACGACCTTTTCAGGCGGCAGATCCAGCTTGTCCGGATCGGCGAAACAGAGTTTCATCATCCTGAATGCCGTCGCGTAATAGTATCCGTCGACGATTCTCTCGTCCGTCGAGAAGGTGTAATCCAGATACTTTTTCTTTACTACGTCGCCGTTCCTGTCTATCTCATAGGCGGTCCTCTTAGGTCCTATAGCACAGAAAATCGGCACGTTTCCGAAGTTATACAGGTGGTGGATAATCGGCGGTATTCCCAGCGATCCCATGGAAGTTATGAAGAAACTTCCGTGGAACGGACTGACTTCCAGAAGCGACTTCGGAATGCCTCCGAAGTAATCCAGCAGCTTCAGGAACCATATTGAAAACTTGAAAAACAGCTTCGGGAACTTGGCCAGCGTGGCCGCGACCCCGTCGAAGTCGCTGTCCGTTTCTCCGCCCTTTTCTCCGTCTATCACTTCTTTCATTTTGCGGTAGACTTCTTCAGCCGTATCCTCCGGACTGAGTATTATCTTGACGCACGTATTCGGTGCCTCGAGAGTCATCTCCTTTTTGATATCGATGTTTACTTCGATTCTGTTTCTGGCGTAGACCCTCTGCCCTGAAACGAACCGGTTTACAGCGGGCATCTGGGACACGACCCGGACATAGGACGCAACCATCAGGTGCATCAGCCCGAATCCGTTCAGACCTTCTTTTCTCTTTCTTTTTATGTACTCTTCTGCTTTTGTGATTTCTACTTTATCCTGTATGTAGTTGGTGGACCCGGTCCGGTCAACCAGGATAAAAGTTTCTACAACGCTCATTGGGTCGCGGGTCCTAAGCAGCCTTCCGTCCTTACGGTCACCCCACTTTTTCTTTCTGTCAGACATCTGTCTTTCCTTTACTGATTTAATTGTCTGTAGCACCCCTTCATTACTTTAACAGTATAACACAATTCTACTTTCTTTTCAGCGTCTTCAGGTACTCCTTCTGCTCCGGCGTTATGCGGTAGCTTTCCCGCGCTTTCTGTATGGCCTTGTTGTGTGTCCAGACGTCCAGTTTCTCCCCCTCAATATACGGCAGAACCGCGTCATACTGCTTGGCCAGCGCTGTCGCAAAGTACCATGCGATCATCATGTTCACGTAGTACTCATCCGAACTTACGCCTGCAACCAGCTCCGGATATTCCGGGTCGAAATCCTCATTCAGAAAGTGCTCCATCAGCATTCCGATGGCGAAACGGACGGTGTACGTACGGTCCGATTCAAGCCACTTTCTCACATGCAAAAGCAGCCCGTCCTTGTCCTTCTTAAACACTTTCGGCGACATCTGGTCGCAGGTCGCCCAGTTGTCCACATAAGGCAGAAATTCCTCAACCAGACCTATGCATCTGTTGAAATCCTTCTCCTCGGAGATTATGAAGGCGTGCAGCTGATTCTCGTCAAAATATTCGTGAGGCAGTGTCTCCAGAAAAGCTTCGACTGCTTTTGCCTCTTCTCCTGTCGCTTTATACAATCTCTTCGCCAGCTTCCGCATCTCCGGAGTTCTTACTCCGATGATCGTCTCAGGATCCACAGTTGGAATCAGCTTCTTCTGAAAATCCCGATACTTTATATCCTGCAGTTTGAACAATTCTTTTTTCATGATTTCACCATTAGTATAAAAAGCGGTGGTTGCCCACCGCTTTTCATGTTTGTTATTGATGCGTCTTACGCTGTCGGGTCAGCCATTACAGGCAGCCTTTCGGCGATGGCGTTCATCAGCGAGTCTGTGCATGGCAGTTTGTCGCCGAATACGTCGCCTTCAGCCGCTACCAGCTTAGGCTCTTCCGGCTTCAGCACTCCGCCCAGGACTTCGTCCAGTTCGGCGTACTTGTAAGTCGGTACGCAGTCGTCCATCTCCTCGGAGATGTCGTCAGTGTCTTCCCATCCGCATTCTACTTCGAAGATGCCCGCGATCGCTGCCGCAACTTCCCAGTTGGACAGGTAGACATCCTCGTCGATGGCCGCGAATACAGGCTGCAGACGGCGCTCAGTGTTGGTGTAAGTACCGTCGGTCGAAGCGAAGCCTGTTCCCGGAATGACCACGTCTGCCTTTGCGGCAAGAGCAGTCATGTGGGTGTCGCATACAGCCAGGAACTCGAGAGCGTCTCTGTCGACGTCGAACTCTTCACCGAATACGAAGAGTGCCTTGAGTCCTTCAAGCTGTTCCGCTCCTTCGGTGATGCCCAGGTCAACGAGGCCCTGTGAGTTGTTCTTGGCCTTGACCTGCAGGATGCCGTCACGAGGCGTTCCGATGTGTCCGGAAATCAGAGCGATGTCCGCGATCAGGCGGGCCGCATCTACAGAAACCAGGTTCTGGTTGAATACGATCATAGCTTTCTTGGCTCCCAGATACATGTCAGCGATCTCCTTCGCGTCCTCGGATACCGTTACGCCTTCCAGTGAAGCAGCAAAAGCATCAGCGCCTTCGAAGTCAGCTCCCTTGGCGTCGAGTACTGCCTTTGCGAGTTCCTTGAGGAATCCCAGATCGTCAGCGTAGACTTCCTTGGTCACGTTGTTCAGATGCTGTGGGAATTCGCCCGGATTTACGAGAACCAGCTTGGCTCCTGCTTCAGTCGCCTGCTTCATCTTGATCTGGATTACAGGATTGTCAACAGCGTTGTATCCTACAGCCAGGATGAAATTGGTCGAAAGCAGCTCGTCGATGGTGTTCGGTGAAGCGTCGATTCCCAGTACGTCCTTGAGGCCGCTTGCGCGGTTGTTCGCTGAGAATATCCTGGCTCCCATTGCCTCGGCCATTGTCTTGATGGCATAAGCTTCTTCGTTTGTATATCTGTCTGAGATCGAAACTCCGATTTCGTCGAAGCTGTACTTGGCAGCTGTCGACTGCATCTTCTTAGCGATCAGAGTAAGTGCTTCGTGGTAGTCAGCCTCTCTGAATGAGTCTCCGTCCTTGATGAGCGGAGTATCCAGCTTGTCTTCCAGGACCGCGCAGTCAAAGCCCCACTTGCCTTTGCCGCAGGCCAGACCCGCGTTTACAACGCCGTCCTTATCAGGATTGGCCTTGACCAGGATGTCGCCGTATGACTCGAGGATCAGTGAGCATCCGACTGAGCAGTGCGAGCACGTGGTGTTCGTCTCGAGAGTGTCGAGAGGAACTTCCTTGGCCATTGTTGTTCTCTCCTGGAGAGCGCCCGTAGGACATACGCTTACGCACTGTCCGCAGGAAACGCATCCTGAGAGAGCAAGAGGCTTCTCCAGGTTAGGCTTGACGACTGTGTCGAATCCTCTGTGTACCAGACCCAGAGCTCCGACGCCCATGACCTCGTCGCATACTCTTACGCAGAGTCCGCAAAGGATGCACTTGTTCGGGTCTCTGACGATGAACGGATGCTCGTCGTCATAGTCGATGGTGTTCTTGTCGCCCGCGAATCTGCAAGGCTCAACATCGTACTGGTGAGCCAGGTCGATGAGCTTGCACTCGAAGTAGTCGTGGCATCCGCACTCCAGACATCTGTTGGCTTCCGCTTCGGCTTCCTCAGGAGTGTAACCGTCAGGAATGACTTCTGAGAAGTTGCCCTTTCTCTCCTCGGCTGAGAGCTGAGGCATTTCAGGTCTGCACATCTTCTCTCTGTCTTCGAAGGTCTTCTCCGTGATGTCGTCTCTGTTTACGAAGTAAGGCTTCTCATATCTGATGGTCTCTCCGTCCAGATAAGCGTCGATGATGTCGCATGCCTTCTTGGCGTCCGCGATGGCTTCTACCGCGATGGAAATCTTGTCGTTTCCGCAGTCGCCGCCGGCGAATACGCCAGGGATGGACGTCATGAACGTCTCCTTATCATAGGCGATTGCGCCCTTTCTGGTCTTGTCGCAGTCGAAGATGCTGGCGTCAACAGCCTGTCCGATCGCCAGTATGACATTGTCCAGAGCGATTGTCTCGGTCTTGCCCTCGATAGGTACAGGACGCCTTCTTCCTGATTCGTCAGGCTCGCCCAGTTCCATGCACTGGAGTACGACTTCCTTGACGTGGCCGTTCTCGTCCTTGACGATCTCGAGAGGGTTGGTGAGGTTCTTGAAGATTACGCCTTCTTCCTCAGCCTCTTCGATCTCGACCATGTCGGCAGGCATCTCGTCCTTTGTTCTTCTGTAGATGTTGTAGACCTCGTCAGCGCCGAGTCTTACAGCAGTTCTGCAGGCGTCCATGGCAGTGTTTCCGCCGCCAACGATGGCAACCTTCTTGCCGAGCTCTATAGGCTCGTTCCTTACGACCTTGCGCAGGAAGTCGATGCCGCCGATTACGCCTTCAGCGTCCTCGCCCGGGCATCCTGTTCCTGTTGAGATCCAGGCGCCGATTCCGATAAGAACAGCGTCATACTCGTCATATACAGTCTGGAACGGAATGTCTACGCCCACCTTTGTGTTGGTGATGATCTCCGCTCCCATCATCTCGATGGTCATGATCTCATCATCCAGTACTTCCTTAGGAAGTCTGTATTCAGGAATGCCGTAGCGGAGCATGCCGCCTGCCTTTGGCATTGATTCGAATACTGTTACCGCGTGTCCCATCTGTCTGAGGAAGTAAGCGGCTGAAAGACCCATAGGGCCGCCGCCGATGATGGCAACGCTCTTGCCCGTGTCTTCGCCCACCTCAGGGATGAAGCGGTCGATGTCGCCCAGATCCTGGTCAGCAGCGAATCTCTTGAGCCACTGAATCGATACAGGCTCGTCGATGAGTCCGCGTCTGCACTCCTCTTCGCAAGGATGAGGACAGACTCTTCCCAGTGAAGCAGGAAGAGGAATCTTGTCCTTTACCAGTTCCAGAGCTTCACCGTACTCGCCGTTGGCGATGAGGCCAACATAGCCCTGGCAGTCAGTCTGAGCAGGACAAGCCAGTACGCATGGAGGTCTGCAGTCGCCTGTGTGGTTCGAAAGCAGCAGCTCCAGGTTTGTCTTTCTGGACTCGATTACTCTCTCCGTGTCAGTCCTTACGACCATGCCCGGAGCGATCACTGTAGCGCATGCCTTGCAGAGCTTAGGGTTGCCTTCAACCTCGCACATGCAGATTCCGCACGCGCCGTAGATCCTCGTTCTTTCATCGTAGCAGAGAGTAGGAATGAAAATGTCATTTTCTCTGGCAACTTCCAGAATGGTCTGGCCGGCAACTCCCGTGACTTCTTTGCCGTTGATGTTAAGTCTGAATTTATCCATTGTCTTTCCCTCCTCTCTTATTCTTTCACAATCGCGCCGAACTTGCAGTGATCCATGCACTTGCCGCACTTGATGCACTTGTCATGATCGATGACGTGCACTTCCTTGACGTTGCCGGAAATGGCGTCGACAGGACAGTTGCGCGCGCAGAGCGTACAGCCCTTGCAGGCGTCGGTGATGTTATAGGTGATGAGTGCCTTGCATGATTTTGCAGTGCACTTGTGGTTGTAAATGTGATCCTCGTACTCGTTTCTGAAGTAGCGGATCGTGGTCAGTACAGGGTTCGGAGCGGTCTGTCCGAGTCCGCACATTGAACCGTCCTTGATCTTGTTGGCCAGTTCTTCGAGCAGTTCGATATCGCCGTCCTGTCCCTTTCCTTCCGTGATCCTCTCCAGGATCTCGAGCATCCTCTTCGTGCCGATTCTGCAGTAGTTGCACTTTCCGCAGGATTCGTCACGGGTGAAGTTGAGGAAGTATCTGGCCATGTCGACCATGCAGGTATCCTCATCCATTACGATCATACCGCCGGAACCGACGATGGCGCCCGTCTTTGTTATGTCTTCATATGTAACAGGAGTGTCTACCAGACTTGCAGGCACGCATCCGCCGGAAGGTCCGCCCATCTGTACAGCCTTGAACTCTCTGTCGTTCTTGATTCCGCCGCCGATGTCGAAGATTACTTCCTTGATGGTCATGCCCATAGGCACCTCTACGAGGCCGCCCTTCTTGATCTTTCCGGCAAGCGCGAATACCTTCGTTCCAGGTGACTTCTCAGTTCCGAAGTTCGCAAAGGCAGCGCCGCCGTTGTAGATGATCCACGGCACGTTAGCCAGTGTCTCAACGTTATTGATGTTTGTAGGCTTCTGCCAGTAGCCCTTTGCCGCAGGGAATGGCGGCTTCAGACGAGGCATGCCTCTTTCGCCCTCCAGGGACGCGATCAGAGCAGTTTCCTCGCCGCAAACGAATGCGCCGGCGCCCGCCTTGATCCTGATATCGAAATCGAATCCGCTGCCAAAAATATTCTTGCCCAGGAATCCTTTTTCTCTCGCCTGTTCCATGGCTATCTCGAGTCTCTTGATGGCCAGCGGGTACTCAGCACGGCAGTAGATGATGCCTTCGCACGCTCCCATGGCGTATCCACCGATGATCATTCCTTCAAGAAGTGAATGAGGGTCGCCTTCCAGAACGGAACGGTCCATGAACGCGCCAGGGTCGCCCTCGTCAGCGTTGCAGACCAGGTACTTTTCAGTTCCCGGGCTTGCCTTTGCGGCGTTCCACTTGAACCATGTCGGGAAGCCGGCTCCGCCTCTTCCTCTCAGGCCTGAGATCTTGATCTCTTCGATAACCTGTTCAGGTTTCATTTCCTTAAGTACTTTTTCGATGGCCTTGTAGCCGTCTACAGCGATGTACTCGTCGATGTTCTCCGGATTGATGACGCCGCAGTTTCTCAGAACTACTCTCTGCTGTCTTTCGACGAACTGCTTGTCCTCTTCGGAGATGGCGTCTTCAGCGACAGGCTTTCCGCCCGCCAGATGCTCTTCGACGATTCTTTCGACCTTGTCCGGCTGAACCTTGACGTATCTCGTCAGAGCGCCGTCATCTTCGTATACGTCTACGATCGGCTCGAGATAACAGGTTCCTACACAGCCTGTAGTCTCAACAGGAACGTCGAGACCTCTTGCCGCGATCTGCTTCTCCAGTTCAGCGACAGTTTTTCTGGCACCGGTGGCGACACCACAGCTGCCTTGTCCTACTAAAACTCTCATGCTGTCACCTCCTATGCTCTCGCACGGATCTCATCCAGGACTTCCTTTACTCTGTCCTTCGTGAGGTTTCCGTACGTCTCATCACCTTCCGCGCTCTTGACCATCATTACAGGGGCCAGTGAGCAGCATCCGAGGCACGCCACGTTGTTCAGCGTGAAGATGCCGTCTTCTGTTGTTTCACCGTCCTGGATGTCAAGGTGTTCGCAAATAGCCTCTTCGATCATGTCAGCTCCGTTAACGTGGCACGCTGTGCCCTTGCAGAGCATGATCAGATACTTACCGATAGGCTGAAGTCTGAACTGTGCGTAGAAAGTAGCTACACCGTAGATTTTGGCAGGCTTGATACCGGTGCACTCGGAGATGTAGTTTATGGCATCCAGTGAAAGATAGCCGTAGATCTCCTGAGTTTTCTGCAGAATGGTGATCAGACTGCCAGGCACTTTAGCATACTGTTCAAGTGTCGGGGCCAGCTCTGTGAACTGAGCGGCTCTCTCACTTGCGCAGCCGCAGCTGCAAGCTTTTTCGCTCATGATAGTATTCCTCCTGTTTGTCACCTTTATAAGTCCGTTTTTCGACGGACACGTTTATACTATTCTACCGCAGAGTCATCTTGTATACAATATCCAAGACACCAAAAGCATGTCTTTTTTTGTGAACATCTTTTGATTTGAACACTAAAAAAGACTCTCTGCATATCAATATTGTATCAATTCGAATACAGAAAGTCTATGCGAATACGCATGTATACAATATATGTAGCACCATCCCGGGCCCTGTCTTACGGCCGCTCTGAAGCCAGATATTCCACGGCCTCCCTGTACCCTTCGAATCCCCTGCCCTTTATGGTCTTTTCGGCAGCCAGAGAAACGTAGGAAACCTTTCTGAAGTCCTCCCTGGCGTCAGTATCGGTCAGATGCACCTCGACCGTCGGAATCCGAACTGCCTTGAGGGCGTCAAGGATCGCGATACTGGTATGGGTGTACGCTCCGGCGTTTATCACGATGCCGTCGGCCTCTCCGTACGCCTGCTGTATACGGTCGATGATGTCCCCCTCGTGGTTCGACTGGAACACCTCGCCCTCGACTCCGAATTCCTCAAAGGCGCCGCATATGAACTCCACCAGGTCCTCATAGGTCCTGCTTCCGTAGATCTCAGGCTCTCTCACGCCCAGCATGTTCAAGTTCGGTCCGTTTATCACTAATATCTTCATGGTTCTCACCTGTTCCTGAATAATTCCGCTATCTCTTCGGCAGCATTCTCTCCGCTCGCGACCTTCGCGTCGCTCCAGCTTTCGTACTGCTCTTTTCTGCGTCTGAAAACTGACTCGTTGCCCTCGCTCCGCGAAATCGGCCTTCCCGATTTGTCCAGTTCGTCCAGCGGCCTTTCCAAATACACGACAAAACTGTTTTCAAGCAAAGGCACTCTGTTCTCTTCTCTCTCAACACAGCCGCCGCCCGTGGCGAAGATTATCCCCGGCGTGCTCCCGTCAGGAAGAGGTCCTCTTCTCATTATTTCTGTGATGACCTGGTGCTCCAGATATCTGAACATGTCGACGCCCTCCCCCATTATTATCTCTTCAGGGGAACGTCCGCAGACATCTTCTATCACCTCGTCGCAGTCGATGAAAGCCTTGCCTGTCAGTTCAGCCAGACGGCGTCCGATGGTCGTCTTGCCTGAACCCGGCATGCCGATAAGCACTATGTTTTCTATATCCTGTCTGAGCTGCCCGCAGGCCAGACGCGTCTTCTCCTTCAGGTCGATGTCTTTATCCAAAAACAGTCCGCCTGCCTTTGCGGCCTGAGCCGCCAGCATGTGAATCCCGCCGAAAGCAGGTATGCCCGCTGCTTCGGCGTCGAGCATGAGCTTCGTGCGCAGCGGATTATAAACGACGTCGAAAACAGCATCACACTGAGGGAAGTTTCTGATGTCAACCGCGGCTTCGCCCGCCTTCGGATACATGCCCACAGGCGTAGCGTTGACGATGATCGCGGCGTCCGCGTATCTGCCGAGATTATCGTAATTATCTTCACCGCTTCTTGAAATAATGACGACCGGAGCCGCTCCAAGATCCTCCAGGACCTTAACGATAGTCCCCGAAACGCCGCCGCTGCCGAGGACGAGGGTCTTCTTCCCTGCCACGTTGATTCCCGATTCCTCGACGGTGCTTCTGAACCCATAGTAATCAGTATTGTCGCCGAAATACGTGCCGTCACCGCGTCTCACGATGGTGTTCACGCTGCCGCACTTCTTCGCGGTTTCCGAAAGCTCGCTGCAATAGCTCATGACGTCCCTCTTGTACGGCATGGTGACGCTGAGTCCTTTGAAAATGCCCTCCGCGAAGAAGTCGTCCAGCTCCTCAGGCTCTCTCTCGAAGAGGCCGAAGTCGTAGCCGCCGATCAGTCTGTGAGTCTGAGGCGAAAAACTGTGGCCGAGCTTGCGTCCGAGAAGCCCGTAACGCGGCATGTCATCTCGTATGTTCAGTCTGTCCTCCTGAAGGCGCCGGCTCTGAGCCATTATTTCTCTCATTGTGCCGGTGACATACGGCGCGTTTTCCTTATCGCAAAGGCAGTCTATCTCTTTTATCTTCTCCTTTTCGCGTGCCTCATCGAGGACAGGAAGTCCTTCACTCTCCTTGATGGCCGCAATATCCTTAACGACTGCGAACCGCTTCTCAAGAAGAGCAGCGATGCCAGCGTCGATGGCGTCTATTTCTTTTCTGAAGTACGACAGGCTTTCATTATAGCCGCAGTCTTCCCTGTCCGTGCTGATCAGACCCTCTTCCAGGAGCATGTCGCAAATGGCGAGCGCCGCCGCCGCTTCTATGCAAGGTACCGCCCTCGGAACTATGCACGGATCGTGCCTGCCTTCGATCTTCAGCTTTGCCGGTTCCATTCTGTCCAGGTCCACGCTGTCCTGTGGCTTCGCGATCGACGGAGTCGGCTTTATGGCAGTCCTGAATACCACAGGCATCCCTGATGACAGTCCGCCAAGGATTCCGCCGTGATTATTGGTCCTTGTGACCACTCTTCTATCTTCTATTTCATAAGGGTCATTATTCTCTGACCCCTTCATTCCACACACTCCAAAGCCCGCGCCAAACTCGATTCCCTTTACTCCCGGAACAGCGAAAACCGCCTGGCATATTCTGCTCTCCGCGCTTCCGAAAACAGGCTCTCCCACTCCTGCCGGAAGTCCTGTAATCTCGCACTCTATCATGCCGCCAATGGAATCGCCCTCGTCTTTTACATCGGAGATGAGTTCCCTTATTTCCTCAAGCGCAGTCTCATCAGTGTTTTCTGTTCCTCCGATTGAAGCGATGCGCGCTTCAACGCTGATACCTTCTTTCTCGAGGATCTGAAGACAGATTCCTCCCGCAACACAGAGCGGGGCCGTCATTCTGCCGCTGAACGCTCCGCCGCCGGATTCAATCTCTCCATACTTCACCCAGGCCGGATAATCCGCGTGACCCGGACGAGGTACCGTTGCTTTTGCGTCGTAATCCTGAGGACGGGCGTCTTTGTTGTCGATGACTGCCTCGATGATGCCGCCGTCAGTCACAAATTGAGAATCAACGTCATCCGGATTCTCCGCCGCGACTCCCGACAGAAAACGCGGGACGTCATCCTCCTTCCTCGAGGTTGTCAGCTCGTTTCTCCCCGGCGCCCTGCGGTCCAGAAACTCCTGAAGCCTGCCCATGTCAAAAGAGAGCCCTGCAGGCAGGCCTCTCATTTTCACACCAACGCACGGCCCGTGGGATGATCCGTATATTTCAATCTTCAGTTTTTCGCCGAAAACTGTCGTCATTATCAGCCTATAACCTCCCTGACCTTCATGACTTTTTTAACCACCTCGTCGAACTGGGACGGAGTGAGTGACTGAGCCCCATCGCTGAGGGCGTTCTGCGGATCGTTGTGCACCTCGATCATGAGACCGTCAGCTCCCGCCGCAGCAGCCGCCAGGGCCATTGATTCCACGAGGGACGCTTTGCCCGTCGCATGGCTCGGATCCACGATTACAGGAAGGTGTGTCTGCTCTTTGAGAGCCGGTACCGCCGAGAGATCCAGTGTGTTTCTGGTGTAAGTCTCAAAGGTCCTTATACCCCGCTCGCAGAGTATCACCTTCTCGTTGCCCTCCGACATAATGTATTCTGCGCTCATGAGCAGTTCCTCGAGGGTGTTGGCCATGCCCCTCTTCAGGAGTACGGCCTTGTCAGTCTTTCCGACCGCCTTGAGCAGCTCGACGTTCTGCATGTTCCTGGCGCCTATCTGTATCACATCAACATCCTCGAACAGAGGAAGATGATCGACGCTGATTATCTCCGTAACGATAGGGATACCGACCGCCTCTTTGGCTTTAAGCAAAAGCTCCATCCCCTCGGTTCTCATTCCCTGGAAATCATATGGTGAAGTGCGCGACTTGAAGGCTCCGCCTCTGAGAAGCTGCGCTCCGGACTTTTTGACGCTCTCCGCCACTTCGAGGATCTGCTCATCCGATTCCACGGAGCAAGGTCCCGCTATGATTGCGAAATTGCCGCCGCCGATCTTCACATCCCCGGCCTGGACTACAGTGTCCTCAGGGTGCAGCGCGCGTCCCGCCGATTTGAAAAGTGTCACTGGTTTACTGAGACTCTTTGTCATTTTGTCTCTCCTTTGTCTTTCTTTATGCCGTCCAGTTCCATGATCAGAATGCTTGCGAGCATCATGACCATTCCTATGTAATTGCGCGGAAGAAGTCTTTCCCCCGCGAAGAGGAAGGCCACAACCGCCGCGAATACAGGTTCTAGCGTAAATATTATTCCAACGTGCGTCGCCGTAGTGTACTGCTGAGCCACGACCTGAACAACGTAAGCTATTGCCGTACAGAAGACGGTCAGGAATATGAGCGACGCCCAGCACGCCCCGCTTTGAGGCAGCGTAATGTCTTCGAAAATCAGGGCCAGGATCAGCATCCAAAGTCCCGTGAATCCGAACTGGTAAACGCCCAGCTGAAACGCGTCAACATCCTCGTGCTTAACGCCCTCCTCCACAACGAGCAGGTCCACCGTAAAGGCAACTCCGCACATGAGGCAGAGCAGGTCTCCCGACGCCACGTGAAGGTGCGAATCGAGAGTCATGAGCGCCATTCCGACGGTGCACAGTATTATTACAAAGAGAAGTTTCTTCTCCGGAACTATTTTCTTCAGCAGGAACGTCAGCAGCGGCGCGAATATAACGGACGTGGCACACAGAAACCCCGCGTTTGACTGGGTCGTGTACTTGACGCCGTAGGTCGCCCCGACATACACGAATATGAACGTAAGGGAAACGTAAAAAGCGTACTTCAGCGTCGTCCTGCTCACCGGAAGCATTCTCTTCACCGTCGCCAGCCACGCTACCGCAAAGGCCCCGAAAAACCTGTATACGTTTAGTGTCAGCGGATCTATCTCCTCTAGGCAGAGATCCATCATGAAGTACGACACGCCCCACCCGAAGGTGACTACGATGAGCATCAGGTCCGCATTAAATTGTGTTACTCTGTTCTCCATTACAGGCTACCGATAAAGAATTCCAGCGCCAGTCTGCCCGGCATCAGTCCGTTCTTGATATCCTTCTCGACCCTGTACGCGCCCGCCAGCGCACGCCTGATTCCGGCGATTCCCATGCGGTTTCCGCTCTCCAGGGCCTTCTTTGTTCTGAAATCCTGGATTCTCTTGTTTCTGCCCAGATATCCGCCTGCCAGGATCTTCTGTATTTCAGCCAGACTCACGCCGTCGTCCTTCATTTCGCAGGCCGTCAGCATTATCTCCAGCTGCTCGGTTATCATACCAAGAATGGCCATCTCAGAAGCCCCGTCCTGCAAAAGATTATGCAAAAGCTTCAATGCTTCGTCTTTTCTGTTTGCGGCGAGAGCCTCGACCATTCTGAATATGTTCTTTTCAGGGTTCGTTCCTATGACTTCGGCAACGTCTTTGTCCGTTATCACCTGTGATCCGCCGCAGTAAGCGATGATCTTCTGCAGATCGTTGTCCAGTTCGTAGAGTCCGTAGTCGTTGTATCTGTTTTCGTAATCCGTTTCCCTTATTATCGAGGACACGATGCCCTGACGGTACTGTTTTCCCGCGGCTCTGAGCCTCTTCTCAATAAAACCGCTCAGCTGCCTTCTGTTCAGAGGGCCGAAATCATAGACCCTTCCGATGCCTTTGCGTCCCTGGCGCGATACTGTCTTGTAGACCTCTGAATCCTTTAGAATCCGGTCAGCCTTGTAATCTTCAGGGTTCGCGGCTGTCATTATGAGCAGCGCGGTAGCCGGATCTGTCTTTTCCAGCTGCTCCGCGAGAGCTTTCTTCTCGTTAGGACTCTTCTCAATGACCTTCGGCATCCTGCCTCTCTCATCGAAAAACTCCGGCAGGTACACGACCTTCCGCTCAGACAGGAACGGCATGGTCTCCAGACTGCCGATTATGTCGGAAACAGTGGCCTTGTCGCGCTCGAAGGTGGTCAGATCCATCACGCTGCTCTCCTTGGTGACGAATCTGTCAATGAGGCGCTTCGCGTAGAAGTCCACAAGGTATTCCTCCTTGCCTCTGAGCACGACAACAGCGGGTATGTCACCCGTCTTCATGTCCTCTGTAAGCTGTTCATATGCGTGTTTTTCGTACTTGTCAGCCATTAGTCCGCTCCATGACAACAAAAATCCAGTTAATTATAACACGAATTGCTCTGTCATTGCTCAATCATTGTCCTGATTTTCTTCACTTTTCCCCCTCTCAGATCGAAACCCACGGCGCCCATGAGGTCGGTGCGGTATATCTCCACCCCAACGCCGGCAAGGCGTTCCAGAGTTTCTGGCGCCGGATGGCCGTACATGTTGTTCTTTCCCACCTGGATTACGACTGTTTCAGGTCTGACAGCCTTGAGAAACGGCTCAGTGGAGCTTGTTCTGCTGCCGTGGTGGCCGACCTTGAGGATGTCGGACTGCAAATCCGACCCGAGCAACTCATTTTCCCCTTCTTCGCCCATGTCTCCGGTTATCAGCACCGACGTATCGCCATGCCGTCCCGAAAAAGTGACCTTAAACACCAGACTCAACAGGTTCTCGTCGGTCTCCCGGCCTATCTTTTTCCTGTATTCCGCATCGGTTTCACGCTTAGGATGGAGAACTTTAAGATAAACAGAACCTGTATTATGTAAGCCATCAAGATCGACACAATCCCCGTCCGCCAGATAGATAATTCTATCCTCCGGCAGGCCTGTATCCTCCATAATCTGCTGTTTTTTCAGCCTGTTCGCCTCATAAACATAGATATGATCCACCATTCCCTCCTGGGAAAGCTCGCATATGCCTTTGTAATGGTCCGTGTGCAGATGGGTCACAAATGCCCCGTCCACCTTCGAAACGCCGTTTTTAAGCAGATATTCACGTAAAACCTTCTTCCCTACGCTGTAATCCTCGCTGCCGCCTCCGTCGAACAGGTAGCACCTGTCCCTGCCGCGCAGCCCATTCTCCGTCCTGACGCATACGCAGTCCCCCTGTCCCACGTCCACGAATGTCAGATCGCACCCTCTGTACCCGTCAGATGCAAAAGCAGTAAACACTGTGCTCATAATCCCTATCAGCAGAGCCATTTTCAGCACATATCTGCCTTTATTCCCGGCTCTCATCAGACACAGCCGCCCTTCCTCCGTCGCGAACATGAGAAGACCCAGATAATAAGCACCCATTACCCACAGGGGCGGACTTGCGATTTGAAATGTGGTCACTCCGTCCAACTGAGTCACTTCGTTGAGCCTTGTGAGAGCCCCGCACAGGGGTTTCAAAAGCCCTGAAGCGACACCGAATGCCGCAGTCCCGATCAGTGCCAGAGGCATGGAAACAAGGGCCAGAGGGACTATGATTCCCGCCAGAGCGACCACAGGAACGTTTATAATCACCGCAAGGAGCGGAACATAGTTGAAACTGTACAGTATAAAAGGTCCAAGCCCCACCTGGATAGCGGCGCTGGCCAGAAACACTCCGGAATAGAACCTTCTGATATAAGGCAGAACCAGTGTCAGTGAAAGAACCGCCAGAAAGGACATCTGGAATCCCGAATTGAACACCATGAACGGATTCATGAGAACAACTCCCATGAAAACCAGAAAGGCGGCGTTGGCCAGATCGTACCGTCGGCCTCTGATGCCCGCAAAAATGTGAAGCAGAACCATTATTACTGCCCTTGTGACGGACGGTGAAAAGCCCGCCGCCAGGGCGTAGAGCAGGAAAAAGACTGTGTTGAAGGAAAGAAATGCCCATCCCCTCCTCCAGCGCCACAGTTTCAGAATAAAACCGTAAATAATACCGATGTGAAGGCCGCTGACAGCCAGAATGTGGGCTGTACCGTTCTTCCGGAAAGAGTCGATGACATCTTCCTCAAGACTGCCTTTGTCTCCGAACATAAGCGCCCGTATCAGACCGCCCGTGCGCGCGTCCGTGCGCTCCGTGAGCCTTTCTATAAAGCTCTCTCTGACCAGATACACTCTATTCCTGATAAATGAAAGAGGCGTGTTGGTGAACCTGCCGCATGGCAGGACCGTCACGGTATCGCAGTACATGATCTTCGTTATTTTAAGAGATTTCAGATAGAGCGAGTAGTCAAAGCAGTTCGGATTACGTCTGGCCGCCGGATCCTTCAGACTGCCTTTGATTGTCACACGGCACCCTTCTGTGGCAGAGCCCTCGATCAGACAGCCGTTGAAAACTTTGCACAGTACTCTGCCCCGGTCCGTCCGGACCGTCATCTGCAGATGGGGCTCTCCGGAATCGTTCGTCTTCGTCTCGCAGTCAGTGATCTCTCCGCTTATGCAGTCCCCCGTAAGACGATCCGCCTGATCCGTCAGCGTCCTGCTCTGATGCCAGAAAGACGCGGTGCCGAGGCAAAACGACACGAGCAGCAGCGATGCGACGACACGCCTCCTGTTCCCTTCTTCCCCGTATGCAAAGGCAACAGCAGCCAAGATACATCCCGCGGCGGCGACCGAAACAGCCGCGGCGATTCCGGCGTAGTAAGAAACAGCTGCAGCCGCACCGCATCCGAAAGCGGCAAACAGCATAGGCCTTCTAAGCATAATTCCAATCCCTTCAGCGCCCCTTTATAGCCCCCTGTAAACCATGAAAACACACTATCACATACTACTGGTAATTTCAAGCACGTATACCTTTTATTACCAATGCATTTTTTCACTCTTTTTACACATAACCTGCCCTGCTTATGCTATAATTTCTATGTATGTGTACACTATTATTAGGGGGAAAGTATTTTGTCTAACAGATTTGATGGAAGCAACGACGATTTCTTCGCAAGATTCGAAGAAATGGCGAGAAGAGAAACAAACAAAATAACTGAAACTGATACATACAGCGCTGACGCCGCGGATGAGGAATACTCCTACGGCTCGGCGTCCAGTTACAGGTCTGAAACAAAAAACAAAAGGTCCGTTAAGGACGATCTTAAAAATACTATTATTCTTAAGAGACTTACCAGTAAATTCAGCAGACCTGACAAGGCTGAAGAAGCTGTCGAGGCCGATAAGGTCAAAGAAGCTGAAGCTGAAGCTGCGGATATAATCGAAGAAGTTGAAGCTAAAACTGCAGACACGATCGAAGAAGCTGAAGCCGAAGCTGAAGATACGATCGAAGAAGCTGAAGCCGAAGCTGAAGACACGATTGAAGAAGCTGAAGCCGAAGCTGAAGACACGATCGAAGAAGCTGAAGCCGAAGAGGATATCAAAGACAGCGCAGCCGCAGCCATTGAAAAAAACGAGATAGCTGACAAGATTGATAAGGCTGATGATGGCGTCAAGGCCGACAAGACCGATTGGACCAGCTATTTCGGAAGATCCGGAAACAAGGACAAGTCTAAAGAAAAAGCCCAGGAAAAGAAACCTGGGAAAGCTAAAAAGCCTGTCGCGTCAAGAGCAAAGAACAACAAGCCGGAAAAGGCCAGGAGCAAGAAGCCGCACCGCGGAAAGAAAAAGAACAATTCAAGAGCAAAGGCAGTCGCGGCCTCATCGAAGTTCGGAGGAAGCGCTTCAGGAAAGACGAAGCGTAAACCAATCAAGAGAGAATCCGCCATCAAGGCTATACTCAAAACCGCTGTGGTCCTCGTGATGATGGCTGTTTTCGCTGTAGGCATTTACGTTGGCCTTATCTTTATCAAGGCCCCTGCCATCAACACTGACAACATCTACTCACAGATCAGCCAGCGTTCCATCATGTTCGATAAGGACGGAAACGAAGTCGAGAGTCTGTACTTCTCCAACGGCAACAGAACTGTAATTAAATACAAGGATATTCCTGAAAACATGGTCAACGCGGTAATCGCCATAGAAGACCACAAGTTCTGGACCCATCACGGATTCAATTTCATAAGAATGATCGGAGCTGTCAAGGAGAGTGTCCTCGGCGGCGGAGAAGTCAGCGGTACATCCACTGTCACCCAGCAGTTGGCCAGAAACGTTTATCTTGCGGAAATCAAGAGCCAGCGTTCGTTGTCGCGAAAAATAACGGAGATGTACTGTACCATCATACTGGAAAAGAATCTGACCAAGGAGCAGATAATGGAGGCATACCTCAACACCATCTATCTGGGATTCAACTCCTATGGTGTCGAGGCTGCTGCCGAATCCTACTTCTCGAAGAAGGCCGGCGACCTCAATCTGGAGCAATGCGCGGCCCTTGCCGCCCTTCCTCAGTCTCCTGACGTATACGCTCTCGTATATTCGGATTACTACAACACTCAGACTTCACTTCCGAAGATCAAGAAGACTCCTACGGTCACATATCTCTACAACGGCGATATGACCAAGGAGAGAAGAGAGTACATCATCAACAACATGTACGCCGAGGGCAAGATCACCGCGGCGCAGCGTGACGAAGCACTCTCGAAGGACATTCAGGACGAAATAAAGATCGGTGTCGCCGCTGACGCCAGCAAGATCTCATACTTTACTGACTATGCCCTCGAGCAGCTTATCGATGACATAATGGAAGAGTACGGAATCTCAGAGAACGATGCTGAGAACATGGTCTACACCAAGGGTCTCCAGATCTATACTTCCCTGGATTCAAAGATACAGAACATCATGGAAGAGGAGTTTGCTGAAGACAGCAACTTCACATCCATTTCATACACGAGGACCAATGAAGAGAACAACCTCATCAGTGAGAAAGGCGTCGTTCTCGCCTACGCTTATGAGAATTACATAAACGACGGCAAATTCACGCTCAACTCAGATGAATACAAAATGAATTCCGACGGAAGCATGACACTATTCAAGGGCAAGCGCCTGAATCTTTACAGTACGTCTACTTCCACGGGCAATGACATCAGCGTGGAGTTCAAGAGTCTGTATAAGAAGGAAGACTACGACAAGTTCTACTTCATTGAAAGCGGCGCCTTGTCCATTCCAGCTGATTACAAATCCTTCGACAGCAATGACAACTGCGTGATCTCGGCACAGTTCTTCACTGATTTCCCTGACTTCTTCGTCAGCGACGGTGCAGGCGGCATGAGCGTATCGGAGGACAACTTCACTCTGAAGCAGAAGGTACGTCAGCCTCAGGCCGCGGCGGTAATAATCGAGAACAAGACCGGCGAAGTCAAAGGCATGATGGGAGGACGCGGAGCCACAGGAAAGCAGCTCTACAACAGAGCCGTCAATCCTCGTCAGCCTGGATCCTCAATCAAGCCGATCGCTGTTTATGGCCCTGCCATCCAGATGAGTTATGAGTATCACAAGAAGAACAAAAAGCTCAGTCTCGACAAGAGCGACGGTTCCGACTGGGGTAAATACGTAACCGCTGGAAGCGTCATTAATGACGCCCTCACCAAGGACGGCAACGGCAAGGTATGGCCTAAGAACGATGACGGCGGATACCACGGCCCTACCACTGTAAGAGAGGCGCTTCAGCAATCACTGAACGTCTGCTCCTACAAGATATTCAAGCAGATCGACCGCAACATGGGAGCTGAGTACTGTCTTGAGATGCTGAAGAAAGTCGGCATCACCACTCTCGACGATGTCAACGACTGCAACCCTGCGGCGATATCCCTGGGCGGACTTACCTACGGACTCACTCCTCTCGAAGAGGCGGCGGCTTATGAGACCTTCGTAAATGGCGGCGTCTACAAGACTCCGATCTTCTACACCAAGGTCCTCGACTCGAACAACAACATTCTGTTCGAAAAGCACGCCGAGGAAACTCAGGTCTACGACCCTGGTGTCGCCTGGATCATGACCGATGTCCTCAACTCCGTTGTAACCAAAGGTATCGGCCGCAACGCGTACATCAGTTCACAGCCTTCAGCAGGCAAGACAGGAACAACGAGTAACATGTACGATATCTGGTTCTCCGGATTTACCCCATATTACTCAATGTCACTGTGGATGGGCAACGACATCAACATGTCGGTATCGAACTATTCATACAAGGCAGCGGGATTCTGGGCCGCCATCATGGGAAGAGTCTGCGAGGATCTTCCTAGAGCATCCTTCTTCGAGAGACCATCCAACGTATATCAGGTCGCCGGTGAATGGTACACAGACGGCACGTACTCGAAGGTAACGAAGAAGAAGTCTAAGACTAAGACAAAGACTTCGACGACGGAGGAAGAGTCGACGACTGAAAAGACAAAGAAGACGAAGCCTACTACGACGAAAAATCCTACTTCGCCTCCAACGACAAAACCGCCGACAAACCCACCGACAACAGCTGCTCCGACGACAACTGCTCCGACGACACCTGCTCCGACGACAACTGCTCCGCCAACGGATCCGCCAATAGATCCTGACGATTGATATGATTATATTAGCTTCAGCGTCACCAAGGCGCATTGAAATGTTACAGAATGCCGGCTATGACCCAGTGGTCAGGCCGGCATCAATAATTGAGAATCTCCCCTTCGGCATGAAACCGGAAACAGCGACGATGTATCTGGCCATGAAGAAGGCTTTTGCTGTTGCCGACGAGATAACTCCCCTCTCCGAGGACGGAGTGACCGTGCACAACCCTGTACGCTTTTCAGTCGGCGATGGATGGCCTCCTTCCGGCGAAGAAATAAAGATTATCGCCGCTGACACGGTCGTTGTGCATGATGGACAGATAATCAGCAAGCCTAAGGATGAAAACGACGCATATCGCATTCTGAGCGCTCTCAGGGGCACTTCACACCATGTCGTTACCGGCTGCTGCGTGTGCAGCGTCTCCTATTACGGCCAGATGAAGATGGAAAACGCCGGCCAGTACGAACTGACCGACGGCAAAAGGCAGGCCGAGTGCTTCTATGAGGACACGGAGGTCTTCTTCAAGACCTACTCCAACGAGGAGCTCAGAGCATACGTGCAGACCGACGAGCCTTACGATAAGGCCGGCGGATACGCCATCCAGGGTTCCTTCGGCAAGTATATCGACCACATCGAGGGCGACATGGACAACGTGATCGGCCTCCCGCTTACAAAACTGAAAAAGTACATAGACTGACAGCAATGATGCAAAAGCATCGAAACACGAGCACGATAAAAGGGTGTCACACGAATGTGACACCCTTTCTATTTAATTGAACTTTCAACTGATTTTTGGTGTGATTTATTATCGCCCTTCAGTTTATTCCTTTGTTGAAGCGTCATACAGAGCTTCAGCGTTGTCCCACTCAGCAATGATCTCAGGGATTACCTTGTACAGGTCTCCTACGATACCGAAGTCAGCAACTTCGAAGATAGGAGCGTCAGCATCCTTGTTGATCGCTACGATGCAGTCTGAAGTCTGCATTCCTGCCAGGTGCTGGATAGCGCCGGAGATACCGCAAGCGAAGTAGATCTTAGGCTTTACAGTAGTACCAGTCTGTCCTACCTGGTGTGAGTGGTCGATCCAGCCGGCGTCTACAGCCGCACGGGATGAACCTACAACACCGCCGACCTTGTCAGCGAATTCCTTGATGAGCTCGAATCCTGAAGGATCGCCGAGTCCTCTTCCGCCTGAGCAGATGATGTCAGCGTCAGTCAGTGATACCAGTTCCTTAGCGGACTTGACAACGTCCTTGATCTTGATGTGGATATCGTCCTCGGATACAGTAGTCTTAACGTCGATTACTTCACCTGTAGCGCCTTCAACCGGCTCTCTCTTCTGCATTACGCCAGGACGAACTGTTGACATCTGAGGTCTTGTTCTCGGGCAGATGATGGTAGCCATCAGGTTACCGCCGAACGCAGGACGAGTCTGCTTGATTCCGGTTGACGGATCGTTAGGATCCAGAGTTGAAGTATCAAGAGTAGTGTTCTTCTTTGCGAACTCGATGTAGCTTGATACCTTAACGTCCAGTCTTGTGCAGTCAGCGGTAAGACCAGTGTTGCATCTCGCGGCGATTCTCGGAGCGAAGTCACGTCCGATGTGGGTAGCGCCGTAGAGAACGATCTCAGGCTTATACTCATCGATAGCTTCCTTCAGAGCATAAGTGTATGCGTCTGTGGTGTAGTGCTGGAGCAGAGGGCTTGCAATCTTGTAAACCTTCTCAGCGCCGTACTTGAAGCACTCGTCAGCCAGCGGAGTGATATCTTCGTCTGAACCGATGAGAACAGCACATACTTCAGTGTCATCACTGATTTCCTTAGCCAGTCTGCGGCCTTCGCCGATGAGCTCGAGAGCTACGTTCATGAGCTTGCCGTCTCTCTGCTCTGCGAATACCCAAACGTGCTTGTAATCGCCCAGGTCAGCCTGGACTTCGACTTTCTTCTCTTCGATGGCGCCGAACTTACATGAGGTCAGGCACTGGTTACAGAAGTCGCAGCTTGGTCCGATGGCAGCAACCTTACCGAGCTTGTTGCCATCATATGGTTCGAAATAAAATGCATCCTTAGGGCAGCTCTTGAAGCACTGTCCGCATCCAATACATTTTTCTTTTATAATGTTAATAGCCATTTAATTACCCTCCTACTCTTAGATTGCGTGCTTGCCCTTAAGCTTGATCAGTAAGTTCTTAGCCTGTTCATTCTCAGTGTCGCCTTCGATTTTGACGCCCGGCTGCTTAGGAGCAGGTGTGAATGATCTGAATACGTTTGTAGGTGATGCCTCGAGGCCTACCTTTGTCAGGTCAACTTCGATATCCTTGGCGTTCCAGACTTTCATTTCCTTGTCGCCGTAGATGCCGGCAATCGTCATGTATCTCGGAGTGTTCAGCTCTTTGATAGTAGTCAGCAGGCAAGGGAGAGCAACCTCGATGAGCTCATAGCCGTCTTCCAGCTGTCTCTTAACTGTAACTGTCTTTCTGTCGTCAGAAATCTCGAACTCTTCAACGTATGATACCTGAGGGAGTCCCAGCTTCTCAGCGAGCTGAGGGCCAACCTGAGCGGTATCGCCGTCGATAGCCTGTCTGCCGGTGAAGATCAGGTCGTAGTCGCCATTGTCCTTGACCCATCTTCTTACTGCCGCTTCCAGAGTGTTGGAAGTAGCCCATGTATCTGATCCGCCTACGGCTCTGTCAGATACGAGGATACCTTCGTCAGCGCCCTTAGCGATACATTCGAACAGAAGATCGTTAGCCTGAGGAGGTCCCATTGAGATGACTGTGATGTGTACGTCATCAAACTTGTCTTTTATCTTCAATGCTTCTTCGAGAGCATTGGCATCGTCATTGTTCAGGATACTTGGAACGCCGTCTCTGATCAGAGTACCAGTCTTAGGGTTGATCTTGAT
>DBYH01000001.1:0-7592 GCA_002310095.1 Firmicutes bacterium UBA1191
ATGGAAATCGGCTGCTACAGAGGAATCAGGCACAGAAGAGGTCTGCCTGTCAGAGGACAGAAGACTAAGACTAATGCCAGAACCCGCAAGGGTCCTAAGAAGACTGTAGGCAGGAAGAAGAAGGGATAAGGAGGTAGATCGATATGGCAAAAGCTGCTAAGAAAGCTGTCAGAAAAAAGAGAAAAGAACGTAAGAACGTTGAAAAAGGCCAGGCACATATCCAGGCTACCTTTAACAATACACTCGTTACCCTGACCGACATGGCAGGTAACGCGCTTTCATGGTCCAGCGCAGGTTCCCTGGGCTTCAGAGGATCAAGAAAGTCGACGCCGTTCGCCGCGCAGTCCGCTGCTGAAGAGGCAGCCAAGGGCGCGATGGAGCACGGCCTCAAGACCGTTGAAGTTTACGTAAAGGGTCCGGGATCCGGAAGAGAAGCCGCTATAAGAGCGCTGCAGACTGCCGGTCTCGAAATCACCATGATCAAGGATATCACACCGATTCCTCACAATGGCTGCAGACCGCCTAAGCGTAGAAGAGTCTGATAGAAGGGAGGAATATAGAAATGTCAGTAAACAGAGATCCGATCCTGAAGAGATGCAGATCCCTTCAGATAGACCCTAGCCACATGGGAATCTTCAAGGAATCAAGAAGGACTCCCGCCAGAAGCACCAGGAAGATGAGCGAATACGGACTTCAGCTCCGTGAGAAGCAGAGGGCCAAGTTCATCTACGGCGTACAGGAAAAGCAGTTCAGAAACACATTCGACAAGGCTGCCAAGAAGAAGGGCATCACCGGTGAAAACCTGCTCATCATGCTTGAGAAGCGCCTCGACAATGTCGTTTACAGAATGGGTCTGGCAATGACCAGAAGAGAAGCACGCCAGCTGGTCGTACACGCACACTTCACAGTCAATGGCAAGAAGGTAAACATTCCTTCATATCAGGTCAAGCCTGGAGATGTCATCAAGGTTAAGGCTAAAAGCGCAAGCTCCCCGAAATTCCAGGAGATCAAGGACATGACAGTAGGAGTTCCTGAGTGGCTGTCAGTTGACAGAGACAAGCTCGAGGGAACAGTACTGGCTGATCCAACAAGAGAACAGATCGACACACCTGTCGAAGAGCATCTGATCGTCGAATTGTACTCCAAGTAATAACTCCGGCAGACAAACAGAGTTTTGCAACTGGAGAGAGGTTTCTTGGATAATGAATTGAATAAAGTTAGGAGGGTTTTGCGTGATAGAAATAGAAAAACCAACAATTGAATGTATATATTCAAATGATGACCCGAACTATGGAAAGTTCGTTGTAGAACCACTCGAAAGAGGATACGGAACGACTCTCGGAAACAGCCTGAGAAGAATCCTGCTCAGCTCACTGCCGGGTGTAGCCGTAACTTCAGTAAAGATCGACGGAATTCTTCATGAATTCTCAACGATCCCGGGCGTTAAGGAAGACGTCACGGAGATCATCCTCAATCTCAAGAAGCTGGCCATCAAGATGACCGGTGAGAACGAGAAGAGAGTTATCATCAACGAAGCAGGACCGAAGGAAGTTACAGCAGCAGACATTCGCGGAGACGCGGATATCGAGATTTTCAACCCGGAGCTTCACATCGCTACGCTCGATGAGAACACCACGCTGGTAATGGAGATCAACCTCGCGAGAGGCAGAGGCTACGTGCCTGCGGAGAACAACAAGGATGAGAGCACTCCTATCTCCGTGATCCCTACGGACTCCATCTACACTCCGGTAAGAAAGTGCAACTTTACTGTTGAGAACACGAGAGTCGGACAGGTAACCGACTATGACAAGCTCATCCTGGAGATCTGGACAGACGGTTCAGTAACTCCGAGAGAGGGCGTCTCCATCGGAGCCAAGATCATGCAGGAGCATCTCAACCTCTTCGTAGGACTGGATGACTCAGCAGAAGGCATGGAGATCATGGTCGAGAAGGAAGAAAACCAGAAGGAAAAGGCACTCGAGATGACTATCGAGGAACTGGAACTTTCGGTAAGATCCTTCAACTGTCTGAAGAGAGCGGCCATCAACACTGTCGAAGAGCTCACACAGAAGAGCGAAGAAGACATGATGAAGGTCAGAAACCTTGGAAAGAAGTCACTGGACGAAGTAAAGAACAAGCTGGAAGAGCTGGGTCTTGGCCTCAGACAGAGTGACGAGTAATTAACCGTATTAACAGGAGGACTTAAGAATGCCAGGATATAGAAAATTAGGCAGAGATTCGGCTCACAGAAAAGCCATGCTGAGAAATCTGGTAACGGACCTTCTCAGAGAGGGCCGCATCCAGACAACAGAGCATAGAGCCAAGGAAGCCAGACGCCAGGCAGAGAAGATGATCACGCTGGGCAAGCGCGGCGATCTTCACGCCAGAAGACAGGCCATGGCTTACATCTATGACGAATCTGTAGTAAGAAAGTTATTCGAGGAGATCGCTCCTAAGTACGCCGACCGTCAGGGAGGCTACACCAGGATCCTCAAGCTGGGCCCTCGCCAGGGCGACAACGCTGAGGTAGTATTCCTCGAGCTCGTATAGTCGGGCAAAACAAAAGCCCCCGAAGGGGCAAAAGCAACAAACCGGAGCCGCGGAAACGCGGCTCCTTTTAATGTTTGAAATCTTAGATAAACGGCCGAAATAGCACTTGCATCTTTCCTGCCTTTGCAGTATACTTCTGAACTGTTGAGAGAAGAGATAAAGAAGGGAGTGATGCGAAATGACCGTTAATTCCCAAAGAACTCCGGTACGTCCGGTATATGTCGCAATCGACATGGAGAAGACTGGAGAAAAACTGAAGATGATAACCAGAGAAAAAGGATACGATGTCAGGGATCTCATGACCCTGACTGGAATCAGCTCCTCGCAGGCCATATACAAATGGTTCAACGGGAAGTCGATTCCATCCATTGAGTCACTCATTGTTCTGAGCGACGCTCTGGACACAGAAATCACCGAACTCCTCGTCATTGACGGGGATTTTCATTTTTTTGCATGCAACTGCTGGTTGAATGACAGCGCGTCCGGGAAGAGTTAGTATGAATTCAGAAGGGGAATCAGATAAATTCAAAAGTAATTACAGATATACATACAGATAAAAAACAGGAGGTAAGACTATGGTTATAATGACATCCGCCGAAGCGGCGAAAGAACTGAGAAGGCTGAATGACCTGCACTATGCGCTTATTAATAGAGAAAACAAGTCGTCTGTATTCACGGCGGCTATCCAGGAAAAAGTAGATGACGCGAGACCTGAATATGATTTTCAGGCGACGCAGGAAGAGCTTGAAATGCTGGAGGGAAAGATACGCAAAATCAAGCACGCCATCAACCGTTTCAACCTTACGCAGGAAGTGCCTGGTTTTGGCATGACCATAGACCAGATGCTCGTTTACATACCCCAGCTGACTGAAAGAAAGAGGAAGCTTGGGGTCATGCGCGGCAGACTGCCCAAGGAACGCATAGACGCGTACAACCGCGCTTCCAATATTGTGGAGTACGAATACAGCAACTATGACATTCAGGAGGCGGAAGCCGCGTTTGCGCGCGCGGCCGATGAACTGGCAAAGGCACAGAACGCCCTTGACGTCATAAACTCCACAGTCACATTTGAGGTGGATATTTAATCATTAAACCGGGCCGGGCAGCGGGCTGTCCGGCCGAAAACCTGATACGCGTGAACCGGTTAGAGCAATGTATTAAGTGATCCGATGATGTTTCACGCACTGTTCAACGAAAACGTAAATGTATTCCGTTATTTACTGGTTATAGGTCAAGGTTCAAGGTATATTACAGCTATCAGCCAAAAGCCAAAGTAACGGTATCCTGCAGATGAGGTTCGGTTTCAATCTGCTTCGATCTGCCCCTCGCACGCGCAAAAAAACATAGATAATCACCTGCCTCCCGTGATATAATATTGATGTATTTTTGAAAGGCAGGTGACGCGTATGAGAAGGGTCGGAATCGTAATGGGTTCGGACAGCGATATGCCTATCGCGCAGAAGGCAATTGACAGACTAGAAGAATACGGAATCCCTTACGAAGTACACATCTACTCGGCTCACAGAACCCCGCAGCACGCGAAGATGTTCGCGGCGGAAGCGGAGGCGAACGGCTTCGGGGTCATAATAGCGCTGGCAGGAAAAGCGGCCCATCTGGCAGGGGCTCTGGCAGCGAACACAACTCTGCCTGTAATCGGGGTGCCGGTAAAATCATCAGCCCTCGACGGTATGGATGCGCTCCTGTCGACAGTTCAGATGCCTTCAGGAATACCTGTAGCAACGGTGGCCATAGACGGCGCGGCCAACGCCGCGATCCTTGCGGCCCAGATACTCGCGGTCGAAGACAGAGACCTTGCGGCAAAAATTAAAAAGGAAAGAAAAGCAGCAGCTGAAGCGGTCCTTAAGAAGGACGCGGCGCTGAACAGGGCGGAATAAAACTGCCCGTCAGCGGACGAGGCTGCTGCCTTGTTTTTCATAAAGACCGGCGCAGTTCCGGCACATCAACACGTTTTAAATAATCAGTTATATAAATCACAGGAGGGAAACATGGAAAAATTAGTTTACACGGGAAAGACAAAGAACGTATTCGCGCTGGACAACGGCAACTATCTGCTCAAGTTCAAGGATGATGTAACGGGCAAGGACGGAGTCTTCGATCCGGGCATGAACCAGGTCGGACTCACTATCGAGGGAGTCGGCGACGTCAACCTGAGAATGTCCATCTACTACTTCGAGAAGATCAACGCCGCGGGCATCAGGACCCACTACGTAAGCGCTGACCTGGACAACACCACCATGGAAGTCAAGCCGGCGACTGTATTCGGCAACGGCCTCGAGGTAATCTGCAGACACAAGGCGGTAGGTTCATTCTTCAGAAGATACGGCGAGTACATCGAAGAAGGAGCAGACCTTCCGGCCTACGTCGAGACGACTTTTAAGAACGACGAGAAGGAAGACCCGCTCGTAACAAAGGACGGCCTCATCGTTCTGGGAATTATGACCGACGAGCAGTACGAAGACCTGAAGCAGATGACTCAGCAGATCACTCAGATCGTAGCTGACGACATGAAGGAGAGAGGTCTTGAGCTCTACGACATCAAGTTCGAGTTCGGATATGACAAGGACGGCAAGGTAATGCTCATCGATGAGATCGCTTCAGGCAACATGAGAGTCTACAAGGACGGCGAATACATCGAGCCGCTGAAGCTTTCAGAGCTGTTCTTCGCGGAATAAGAATATTGCAAAAGCAACCCGACCTTTGTTGTAAACAGAAAGGTAACAGAAATGGCTTACACCGATAAAACATGTAAGGAATTCATATACTCAGTAGCAAGCAAGGAACCGATTCCGGGCGGCGGCAGCGTCGCCGCTCTGGTCGGCGCCTTAGGAGCTTCACTCAGCGCCATGGTGGCTGAGCTCACCGTGGGCAAGAAGAAGTACATAGGCGTCGCAGCTGAGATGGAAAAGAACATCGAAGAGATCATGCAGATCCAGGAGGATCTCATTGAACTGGTCCAGAAGGACATCGACAACTTCGAGCCGCTTGCAAAGCTCTACAAGATGAAGTCCAATGACCCGGAAGAGAAGAAGAGGATCAGCGCTGCCAAGCAGGAGGCTCTTCACACGGCCTGCCAGGTTCCGATGGAGATCATCATCAAGTGCGGCAGGGCAATCGAGCTCGCCCAGGAATTCGCCATCAAAGGGAACAAGGTCGTCATCGCGGACTCCGGCTCAAGCGCCGTGCTCTGCAAGGCGGCCATGCAGGCAGCCAGCTTCAATATCTACATCAACACCAACATGATGAAGGACAAGGAACTGGCCAAGAAGATAAACGGCGAGTGCACCTCGAGAATCGTCTACTACGGCGCCCTCGCTGATTCCGTATTCGGATACACGACCAACACACTTATCAATACAGTAATAGAGACAGGAGAAACTTTCTGATGGGTGGATATTTCGGAGCAGTCTCCACAAGAGACATCACAATGGACGTTTTCTATGGAACGGATTATCATTCCCACCTTGGAACACGCAGGGGAGGAATGGCGCTTTATGATCCGGAGGTGGGATTTCAGAGAGAGATCCACAACATAGAGAACTCGCCATTCAGAACAAAATTTGAAAACGCGATCGGCTCCATGCACGGCATCGCCGGCATAGGAACCATCAGTGATACAGATCCTCAGCCCCTGATCATAAGATCGAATCTGGGCACCTACGCTTTGGTTTTCGTAGGGAGGATCAACAACCAGGATACGCTGGTGAAGCAGTATCTGGCCTTCAGCGGAGGACACTTCGAGGAGATGAGCGGCGGACGCATCAATTCCGCGGAGATCCTCGCCTCCATGATCGACCAGAAGAGCGACTTCGTCAGCGGCATCAGATTTGCCCAGGACGCCATCGAGGGTTCGGCCTCCATCATGATACTCAAGGAAGACGGAACGATAGTGGCAGCCAGGGACAAATACGGCAGAACGCCTATGCTCATAGGAAAGGATGAGAACGGACACAGCATTTCCTTTGAATCCTTTGCTTATGAGAAACTGGGATACGAAACAGTATATGAGCTTGGCGCCGGAGAAATCGTGGAAGTCAAGGCGGACAGTATCAGAACCCTCTCACCGGCTACCGGCAAGACCTGCATTTGCGCATTCCTATGGACTTATTTCGGGTACCCGAACTCGACTTACGAAGGCGTCAACGTCGAGCGCATGAGAAATCTCAACGGACATATCATGGCCAGAGAAGAGGCGGCCCACGGCGGAGTGCCGGAGGTTGATCACGTCTGCGGCGTGCCGGATTCGGGAATCGCCCACGCCATCGGATACTCCAACGAGTGCCATCAGGATTACGGCAGGGTATTTGTAAAATACACTCCTACGTGGCCGCGCAGCTTCATGCCTATGTCTCATGAAGAGCGCAGCAGGGTGGCGAAGATGAAGCAGGTTCCAGTAAAACCGCTGATCGAGGACATGAAACTGCTCCTCGTCGACGACAGCATCGTCAGAGGCACCCAGCTTCAGGAAACGGTTGAGTTCCTATATGAGCACGGGGCTAAGGAAGTTCACATGAGATCGGCGTGCCCTCCGATCATGTACGCGTGTAAGTATCTGAACTTCACGAGGCAGACTCCGGAGAGAGACCTGATCGCCAGGAAGACGATCCTGGAACTCGAAGGTGAAGAGGGCGACAAGCACATCGAGGAATACAGCGACGGCAGAACGGAAAGAGGCAAAGCCCTCCGCAAGGCCATCAGCGAGAAACTCGGATTCGACTCTCTGGACTACCAGAACATAGACGGCATACTTGAGGCCATCGGCCTCGACAGCGACTGCGTCTGCACATACTGCTGGAACGGAAAGGAATAACATAAATGAAGGATTCAAGATCTGACGCCTACGCTGCCGCCGGAGTGGACATCACAGCCGGCTACCAGGCAGTTGAACTCATGAAGAAGCACATAGCCAGAACCAGAACTCCCGGAGTCTGTTCGGACATCGGCGGATTCGGCGGCATGTTCGAGCTGGACCTGACGGGCATTTCCAGGCCAATTCTGGTCAGCGGCACCGACGGCGTCGGCAC
>DBYH01000001.1:7627-61997 GCA_002310095.1 Firmicutes bacterium UBA1191
ACTGCGTGGCGATGTGCGTCAACGATATAATCTGCGGCGGAGCGAAGCCACTCTTTTTCCTCGACTACATCGCCTGCGGCAAGAACGTTCCCGAGAGAATGGAAGCCATCGTCAAAGGCGTCTGCGACGGATGCGTGCAGTCCGGCGCGGCTCTAATCGGCGGCGAGACGGCGGAGATGCCGGGCTTCTATCCTGAAGACGAGTACGACCTGGCCGGCTACGTAACAGGCGTGGTCGACAAGGACAAGATAATAGACAACGAAACAATGGCGGAGGGAGATGTGGTGATCGCCCTGCCTTCAAGCGGCGTTCACTCCAACGGCTTCTCCCTGGTCAGAAGAGTTTTTGACGTTGAGAATTCCGACATCAAGTCGCCGGTTCCGGAACTGGGCGGCAAGTCCATCGGCGAGACTCTCCTGACGCCGACCAGAATATACGTCAAGCCGGTGCTCAGACTCATCGATGAAGTCAGAGTCAAGGGTATCTCCCACATCACCGGCGGCGGTTTTTACGAGAACATTCCGAGGAGCATACCGGACGGCCTTTGCGCGAAGATCGACAAGGCTTCCGTCAAGGTGCTCCCGATTTTTAACCTCATCGCCGAGCGCGGCGGCATCACGGAGCGCGACATGTTCAACACCTTCAACATGGGTGTTGGAATGAGCATCGTGGTAGCGGCAGAGGACGCTGACAGGGCTCTCGAAGTCCTGCGGGCCGAGGGCGAAGAGCCGTACATCATCGGCGAAATAGTAAAAGGCAAAGGCAAGATAGAGCTTGTCTAGGAGGCACCATGTCAGACGCATTAAATGCTAATGCAAAAGCAAAAATAGCCGTTCTTGTTTCAGGTGGCGGCACCAATCTGCAGGCCCTCATAGACGCCGAAAAGAGCGGCATCCTGAAGAGCGGGACGATCAGGCTGGTCATCTCCAACAGGAAGGACGCCTACGCCCTCGAAAGAGCGGCGAAAGCCGGCATTGAAGCCTTTGCATTAACGAAAAAAAGCTGCGGAGGCCAGGAAGGTTTTGAGCGCAGACTGATTGAAGAGATCGACAGCCGCGGCATCGACCTGATCATCCTGGCGGGATTCATGAGCATACTCAGCGAGGACTTCACCAGGCATTTCGACCACAGGATCATCAACGTGCATCCGGCGCTGATCCCATCCTTCTGCGGCAAGGGATTCTACGGACTGCTGGTACATGAAGCGGCCCTCGAAAAGGGAGTCAAGGTCACCGGCGCCACGGTCCACTTCGTCAACGAAATACCGGACGGCGGCGAGATAATCATGCAGAAAGCAGTCGAAGTGAAGGAGGGCGACACTCCTGAAACACTTCAGAGGCGCGTCATGGAGGAAGCCGAGTGGATCATTCTGCCGGCGTCGGCCGAGAAGATCTGCGCCGAAATGTGCCAAAAGGGACGGTCCGTTTGACACATTGGAAATAATTGTAATGGAGGATCAGATACAGATGGATGTTTACAAGGTAGATACGTTTACAGACAGGGTGAAGGGTAATTCCTACGTGGGCCGCGGCATCGTGACGGGCATGACTCCGTCGGGCAGGGCGGCCAGCGCCTATTTCATCATGGGCAGGAGCGCCAACAGCAGGAACAGGGTTTTCACCATCCGCGACGGGGCGGTTTTCACCGAGCCTTTCGACGCGTCAAAGGTCGAGGACCCGAGCCTCATCATCTACGCGGCAATCAGAGAATACGGAGACAGCCTGATCGTCACCAACGGCGACCAGACGGATACCATATACGAGGGACTCGAGAAGGGGCTTTCTTTTTCAAAGGCGCTGGAGAGCAGGGAGTTCGAGCCTGACGCTCCGAACCTGACGCCGAGAATCAGCAGCATCACTGACCTGGCCGGCGGCGACTACGAGATGAGCATTCTCAAGAGCGCCGATGCTGAAGGGACCGCGTGCAACAGGTACACTTTCTCCTACAAGGCCATTCCGGGTCTGGGGCACTTCCTCCACACGTACGTGCAGGATGGATCGCCGCTGCCGACTTTTCAGGGTGAGCCGGAGAGGGTAGTCATATCTGAGGACATCGACGCCTTTACGGAAGAAATATGGAACGCCCTCGACGAGGACAACAGGATTTCCCTCTACGTCAGATTCACTGAGCTGGAGGGCGGGGAATACGAAGAGAGACTGGTAAACAGAAATCAGAAGTAGCAAATCAGACTGAAAGGTGACTGACATGAACGAACTGAAACTCAAATACGGATGCAACCCGAATCAGACCGAGGCGAAGATATACATGGCCGACGGTTCGGATCTGCCGATCCAGATTCTGAACGGCAGGCCGGGATACATCAATTTCCTCGACGCCTTCAACGCGTGGCAGCTTGTTAAGGAACTGAAGGAGGCCACGGGAATGCCGGCGGCCACGTCCTTCAAGCACGTCAGCCCGACGTCGGCGGCCATAGGCAGACCTCTTACTGAAAAGATGAAGAAGGCATACTTCGTAGACGACATCAAGGGACTGGACGAATCGCCAATCGCCTGCGCCTACGCCAGGGCCAGGGGCACGGACAGACTCTGCTCTTTCGGGGATTTCATAGCACTCTCCGACGTGTGCGACGAGGCGACAGCCCGCATAATCAAGCGTGAGGTCTCAGACGGAGTCATCGCTCCGGGCTACACGGAAAAGGCTCTTGAGATGCTCAGCAAAAAGAAGAACGGAAACTACAATGTGATCCAGATCGATCCGGATTACAGCGCCGAGGGACAGGAAACGAGACAGGTCTTCGGCATCAATTTCGAACAGACCCACAACGACATTAAAATCGGACCGGACCTTCTCGAAAACATAGTAACTGAAAACAAGGATCTTCCTGACGACATCAAGGAAGATCTCATCATAGCAATGATTGCCCTCAAGTACACCCAGTCCAATTCAGTGTGCTTCGCGCGGGACGGTCAGTGCATCGGAATCGGCGCGGGACAGCAGTCCAGGATCCACTGCACCAGGCTCGCCGGCAGCAAGGCGGACACCTGGTATTTGAGGATGCACGACAAAGTGCTGAACCTGCCTTTTAAGGAAAAGCTTCCGCGCGCGGTCAGGGACAACGCCATCGACGGCTATATCAACGAGTACGAAGAGGACGTGTGCGCCGAGGGCAACTGGCAGAAGTACTTCAGCGTACAGCCTGAACCGCTGACGGCTGAGGAGAAGAGAGAGTATCTCGATCAGCAGACCGGCGGCGTTCTGGCGTCCGACGCTTTCTTCCCATTTGGTGACAGCATAGAGAGGGCAAAGGCAAGCGGAGTTTCATACGTTGTCGAGGCAGGCGGCTCCGTAAGGGACGACGAGGTCATCGAGGCGGCCGACAAGTACAACATGGTAATGATATTCAACAAGGTGAGACTGTTCCACCACTAAAAGCTTCATCAGGAGAGTAAAAATGAAAGTAATGGTAGTAGGCGGCGGTGGCCGCGAGCACGCGATAATAAAAGGTCTTAAGAAGAGCCCGAAGGTGGACGTGATCTACGCTCTGCCGGGAAACGGCGGCATTGCCGCTGACGCCGAGTGCGTAGACATCGGCGCCAAGGATCTTGAAGGCATAAAGAAATTCGCCGTCGAGCAGAGTATCGACTACGCGGTTGTCGCTCCCGACGATCCTCTGGCCATGGGATGCGTTGACGTCCTGGAGGCCGAGGGAATCAGGTGCTTCGGACCGGACAAGAAGGCCGCCGTCATCGAGGCGAGCAAGGTCTTCTCCAAGGACCTCATGAAGAAGTACGGCATACCGACCGCGGCGTACGAAGTCTTTGAGGAGATGCAGCCCGCTCTGGATTATCTGCAGACAGCGCCTATACCGACCGTAATAAAAGCCGACGGACTGGCTCTCGGAAAGGGCGTCATCATCGCCGAGACGAGAGATGACGCAAAGGCAGCCGTGCGCAGCATGATGGAAGAGAAGAAATTCGGCGACAGCGGATCGCGTGTTGTGATCGAGGAGTTCCTGACAGGCCCTGAGGTTTCGGTCCTTTCATTCACCGACGGCCACACGGTGGTTCCGATGATCTCATCCCAGGACCACAAGAGAGCCCTGGACGGAGACAAGGGACTCAACACAGGCGGCATGGGAACTGTGGCGCCGAACCCATACTATACAGAAGAAGTGGCTGACCGCTGCATGAAGGAGATATTCCAGCCGACCATCGAAGCGATGGTAGCCGAGGGAAGGCCGTTCAAAGGCTGCCTTTACTTCGGCCTCATGATCACGGAAGACGGTCCGAAGGTAATCGAGTACAACTGCCGATTCGGGGATCCTGAAGCCCAGGTCGTATTGCCTTTGCTTGAGAGCGATCTGCTGACTGTCATGGAAGCCGTGACTGATGAGAAACTGGCGGAGACCGAGGTGAAGTTCTCGGCGGACAGCGCCTGCTGCGTCGTTGTGGCGTCGGGCGGATATCCGCTGGAATACAAGAAGGGATGCGAGATCACAATGGGCGAACTCGCCGGAAACACTGAGGTGTTCGTCGCGGGCGCGAAGCTCGAGGACGGAAAACTCCTCACATCCGGCGGCAGGGTTCTGGGCGTAACCAGCGTCGCGCCGACCCTTGAGGAAGCCATTGACACAGCATACGAGAACGCGGCGAAGATCACCTTCGAGAACGCGTATTACAGAAAAGACATCGGCGCGAGGGCGCTGAAGGCGGGGAGGAAGTAAGATGGTTTACAGAGTATTCGTCGAGAAGAGAGAAGCCGTAGCCAGCGAAGCAAAGGCGCTCCTTTCGGAGATCAGGACGTTCCTGGGGATAAGTTCCGTCGAGAAGATACGGATCTTCAACAGGTACGACGTCGAGGGAATCTCGGAGGAACTCTTCGAGGAATGCATCGGAAGCGTTTTTTCAGAGCCTCAGGTAGACGACGTCTACAGATGGACGGGCGACGAGGAGACTTTCAAAGAGATGGGCGACGCGGTGTTCGCGGTCGAGGCTCTGCCGGGACAGTACGACCAGAGAGCCGACTCAGCGGCACAGTGCATCCAGATCATCTCGCAGCAGGAGAGACCGCTCGTGGCCTGCGCCAAGGTCTATCTGCTGACGGGGAAGATTTCTCCTGAGGAACTTCAGCAGATCATCAGCTACGTCATCAACCCTGTGGAGATGAGACAGGCGGCTCTCGACATGCCGGAAACTCTGAAGGTCGAATACGAACTTCCGCAGACCGTCGAGTCAATCGAGGGATTCAACGACATGGATGACGAGGCCCTGCGCCGGTTCATCGCGGACAGAGGTCTTGCCATGGACGAGGGCGACATCCACGTCTGCCAGGACTACTTCAGAAGCGAGGGACGCGTTCCTACAATCACTGAAATCAAGATGATCGACACCTACTGGTCCGATCACTGCAGACATACGACATTCAACACCATAATCGACAGCATCGAGTTCGAGGACGAGACGCTCCAGGCGGCATACGCCGACTACATGAAGACCCGCGAAGATCTTGGCAGGACCAAGCCGGTCACACTTATGGATCTGGGTACTATCGCTGCAAAGGCATTAAAGGCCGCGGGCAAGATGGAGGGTCTGGACGAGTCCGAAGAGATCAACGCGTGTACGGTCAAAATCAAGGCGACCATCAACGGGGAGCCGGAAGACTGGCTTTTGCTTTTCAAAAATGAAACCCACAACCATCCGACTGAGATCGAGCCTTTCGGCGGCGCTGCCACATGCATAGGCGGAGCCATCAGAGACCCGCTCTCGGGAAGAGCCTACGTTTACACGGCCATGAGGATCACCGGCGCGGCCGATCCGAGAAGGCCTCTCGACCAGACAATGAAAGGCAAGCTGCCGCAGAGAAAGATTGTCACTTCGGCGGCTGACGGTTACTCCTCATACGGAAACCAGATCGGCGTTTCCACCGGTCTCGTTCAGGAGATATACCACGACGGATACGCGGCCAAGAGAATGGAACTTGGCGCTGTAATCGGCGCGGCTCCGGCTGAAAACGTAGTCCGTGAGAGACCGGCTCCGGGAGACATCATCATTCTCCTGGGCGGCAGGACGGGACGCGACGGCTGCGGCGGAGCGACGGGCTCATCCAAGTCACATGACCTTTCGTCACTTGAAAGCTGCGGAGCCGAGGTCCAGAAGGGCAACGCTCCTGAGGAGAGGAAGCTGCAGAGGCTGTTCAGAAACGGCGAAGCTTCCCGCATGATAAAGCGCTGCAACGACTTTGGAGCGGGCGGTGTTTCCGTAGCCATCGGCGAGCTGGCCGACGGACTGGACATCAACCTGGACGTTGTCCCTAAGAAGTACGAAGGTCTGGACGGTACGGAGCTGGCCATCAGCGAATCCCAGGAGAGAATGGCGGTGGTCATTGCGGCTTCAGATAAGGAACGCTTCTTCGAAATCGCAGACGCAGAGAACCTGGAGGCTACAGTTGTCGCGACTGTAACCGAAGAGCCTCGTCTGGTCATGCACTGGAAGGGCAATACCATAGTAGATATCTCGAGGAAGTTCCTCGATTCAAATGGTGCTGAAAAGCACATAACTGTCAAGGCTGCGGCCGCTGACGAGAGCGCTCTGGAGAAGGCGCTGCCGTGCGGATGCTGCGGCGGTCAGGCAGAAGACGGCGCCGCGCAGAAGTGCTCATTTGCCGAGTGTCTGAAAGCCCTCGCGGCGGACATCAACGTCTGCTCACAGAAAGGCCTTTCGGAGAAGTTCGACTCCACCATCGGAGCCGGAACCGTCGTCATGCCTTTTGGCGGTCAGTACCAGATGACGCCGGCCCAGAGCATGGTCCAGAAGATCTCCGTTGAGGACGCCGTATCCGACACCTGCTCGATAATGGCCTGGGGCTACGATCCGTATATCTCGGAAAAGAGCCCGTACCACGGCGCCTACCTGGCAGTTGTTGATTCGGTAGCCAAGCTCATAGCCGCGGGAGGCGGACGTGAGGCCACGTACCTGAGCTTCCAGGAGTACTTCGAGAGACTCGGCAGAGACCCTGAGAGATGGGGCAAGCCTCTGGCCGCTCTGCTGGGAGCCTTCGAAGCCCAGATGGGACTGGAGGTCGCCGCCATCGGAGGCAAAGACTCCATGAGCGGTTCCTTCGAGGACATCGACGTACCGCCGACCCTGGTATCCTTCGCGGTAACTACTGCGGGCGTCGACGACATTATCACAAACGAATTCAAAGGCAAAGGCCACAAGGTCGTTCTCCTCACTCCTGAGAAGAACAGCCAGGGCCTGCCTGACATAGACTCACTTAAGAAGGTATTTGAGACAGTCAAGCGCCTCGGAGACGAAGGCCTGATTTGTTCAGCCTACGTTCCGGGCCACGGCGGCATCGCCGAAGCTGTCATGAAGATGTGCTTCGGAAACATGATCGGCTTCAGGTTCGCTGATGAATTCGGCGGCGCGGACTCCATGAAAAAGCTCTTAGGCTACTCCTATGGCTCCTTCATCCTCGAAGTGGCAGAGAACGTCGAGGAAGGCGTGCTGCTGGGAGAGACAACCGATGAAACGGCCATCGCCTTCGGTGGAGAAAAGGTCGACCTGGCGGAGCTCCTGAAGATATACGAGGAGGTTCTCGAGCCGGTCTATCCGTGCAACATCGAAACAAAGCATCAGGACATACCTGATCTGGACTACGCGGGCGGACCTGCCTTTGCATCGGGAGCTGCTGGCGCGGCGATTCTCACCGCGAAACCGAAGGTGCTGATCCCGGCCTTTCCGGGCACCAACTGCGAATACGATTCGGCTAGAGCCATGGCGGCTGCCGGCGCTGATCCGCAGATCATCGTCATCAGGAACATGACTGCCGACGCCATCAGCAAGTCCGTCGAGGAATTCTCGGCGGCCCTTGGAGAGGCTCAGATGGTATTCATTCCGGGCGGATTCTCCGGAGGCGACGAGCCTGACGGCTCGGGCAAGTTCATCACGGCCTTCTTCAGAAACCCTGCGGTCAAGGAAGCTGTCACAGATATGCTGTACGGCCGCGGCGGACTCATGTGCGGAATCTGCAACGGCTTCCAGGCACTGATCAAGCTGGGTCTTGTGCCTTACGGAAAGATCATGGACACGGACGAGAACTGTCCGACCCTGACCCTCAACGAGATCGGACGTCACCAGTCGAGACTGGTCAGAATAAGAGTCGCTTCCGACAAGTCGCCTTGGCTGGCGGCAACGAAGGTCGGCGACATCTTCACGGTTCCTGTATCCCATGGCGAAGGAAGGCTGCTGGCTGACGAGACACTGCTCAGGGAGCTGGCTGCCAACGGACAGATCGCAACCCAGTACGTTGACTTCGAAGGCAGACCATCGGACGACATCAGGTTCAACCCGAACGGTTCCGTCTACGCCATCGAGGGCATGACGTCACCTGACGGCCGCGTCTTCGGCAAGATGGGCCACGCCGAGAGAACAGGCTACGGCCTCTACAAGAATGTGGAAGGCAGATACGACATGAAGATGTTCGAATCCGCCGTGAAGTACTTCGGTAGAGGATAAAACAGAAAGAAACAGTAAGAAAAAGGAAAAGCGTCCCATTATATGTAATGGGGCGCTTCTTTATTGTGCGTTTAGGCATGATGTTTAGGAAATTCAAACTAAAACCGGTCCGAAGGACATCCTGGAGCGCTCTCCATTAATCGATCGGATCGATGAACGCCTGGAAATCGGCGTAGTCGCTGTTGATGAACTCGAAGAGGACAGGGTCGAGCAGCTCGTACTGCCCCGTCATCATGAGGTAGGACCTCAGCGGGCTCGAAGCCAGTTCGCGTTCGAGTTCTATGATTGAGTCGTGATCGTAGGCGCACGCGATTAGTTGGCCGTAGTTGGTCAGGAAGTAGACGCCCTTCACGTCGTTGCTGAGCATGAAGACGCGCTCGGCCACGTGGGAGTTTGTCGGCTTGAAGGCCATGAAGAGCCGCCCGTTCGGATGGGTGGTCATGACCGTGTTCATGTTGAGAACGAACTCGCCCAGGTTCTCTTCAATGTCCTTGTCATCCATGAGGAGCTCGTAGACAGTGGCGAACTCAGTCTTACGCAGCATGAGAGCGGCCTCCGTCGCGGTGACGGGAGCCTTGCTGCAGTATTCGAACTTGGCGACTTTGAGGTTTCTGACGCGTATCTTCGTAATGATCGTCTCGTACTTGCCGCCCATTTCGACGAGGGATTCGCTGACGTATTCGTGCGGATGGTCTCCGGGGTCGATGGTGTTTTTGCAGAAAGTGGCCTTCCTGTAGTTTGAGAATATGTCCAAAGGCACCCCGTCCTCGGCCAGATACGCAGCGCCGGGTTCGTCCTGCCCGAAGCATCTCATCAGGAAGTAGTTGACCACCTGATAGTCGCTAGAAACCTCTCCGCATATGCTTTCCATGAGGGAGGCTTCTTCTTCAGGTGAGAAGGTCGGCACTTTGTTGAAGATGAACTCGTAGTTGTCCCTGCCCGCCGGCAGCGGAAGGTCTCTGCTTTCGTTGAACTCCTTCCAGTAGTTCAGCAGCCAGCGGAATGCCTTTGCGGTAAGAGGTATCTTCTCCGCTCCGAGACCTCCGACGAGGGCCTGCTCCGCCATGTCCATGTCCAGATTCCAGTCGCCCCTGAAGACTTTGCATGTCTCCAGGCCCGCTTCCTCGCAGTCTATGTAGAAGAACTGGTGGATGTCGCCGCCGTTCTCGACAGCCCAGTGGGCGTACAGAGCCAGCACGCCCATGAGGCGCGTATTGGTTACGTAGGCGGAAAGGAACCGCTTCCTTGCTTTCGGTATGCTGGAGTGAAGACCTCCTTGTAAGACTGTGAATTCTACCTTTGACATATTTGAAGTATAACACATTTGACCGCTCATTTGTGCTATAATAACTGTGTATGCGGTTATGCACGAGAAACTAAAGCATAAGGAGTTTCATCAGCTCACAAAGTTCGCTGTGACAACTCCATTAAGGAGATAGACATGAAGAGATTATTTACATCAGAATCTGTAACTGAAGGTCATCCGGACAAAATCTGCGACCAGATTTCCGACGCCATAGTGGACGCCATTCTGGCAAAGGATCCGTTGGGAAGAGTTGCGGCAGAGACTACAGTCAACACAGGTTACGCAATGGTAATGGGGGAGATAACCACCGAGTGTTACGTTGACATACCGAAGATCGCGAGAAAGGTAATCGTCGACATAGGATACGACAGGGCCAAGTACGGCTTCGACGGGTATTCCTGCGCCATCATGACATCCATAGACGAGCAGTCCCCGGACATCGCCCAGGGCGTGGACGAGGAGACCAACGCCGAACACGATATAGGAGCGGGAGACCAGGGCCTCATGTTCGGTTTTGCGTGTAATGAGACGCCTGAGCTCATGCCGATGCCGATTTCACTGGCCCACAAGCTGGCGAGAAGACTGACCGAGGTAAGAAAGAACGGCACTCTGGACTATCTGAGACCGGACGGCAAGACGCAGGTTACGGTCGAGTACGACGACGACAAGGTCAAGAGGATCGACACGGTCCTGATTTCCACACAGCACAATCCGAACGCGACCCAGGAGCAGATCAAGGCCGATCTTATCGAGCACGTAATCAAGCCGGTAATCCCGGCCGAACTGCTGGACGATGAGACCAAGTACTTCGTGAACCCGACGGGCAAGTTCGTCATTGGGGGACCTCAGGGAGACTCGGGACTCACGGGCCGCAAGATCATCGTCGACACCTACGGCGGATACGCCCACCACGGAGGCGGCGCCTTCAGCGGCAAGGACCCGACGAAGGTGGACAGGAGCGCGACCTACGCTGCCAGATGGGTGGCAAAGAACATGGTCGCCGCTGGACTGGCGGACAAACTGGAGGTTCAGGTGGCATACGCCATCGGAGTGGCGCACCCTGTTTCCATCATGGTCGATTCATTCGGCACGGGCGTGTTCTCGGATGAGAAGCTGGCGGAGATCGTCGAGAAGCACTTCGACCTGAGACCGTCGGCCATCATACACGACCTTGATCTGAGAAGGCCGATCTACCAGCAGGTGGCTGCTTACGGACACTTCGGCAGAACGGACATCGACGTTCCGTGGGAGAGACTGAACAAAGTTGAGGAGCTCAAGGCGGAGCTCATATAAGATTATTAGTACTGCGCTTGCAGTAACAATTCATAAAGGAGTACATTAAATTTCATGGGTATCAAAGTTGCCAAGTTCGGCGGATCTTCAGTCGCTGACGCGATACAGATAAGAAAACTGAGGGACATTGTCAGGGCGGATGAAGACATTCATTACGTCGTAGTTTCCGCACCGGGCAAACGCTACGCGGATGACAGCAAGATCACGGACCTGCTGTACCTGTGCAAGACGCACATCGAGCACAGCATCCCGTACGAGCAGATTTTCCAGGTCATCTGCGAGAGATTCCTTTCGACCGAGGAGAACCTGTGCGTAAACGTGGGAATTGCCGAGGAACTGGAGCATATCCGCGAAGAACTTGAGGGCGGCGCCTCCGCCGACTACATCGCCAGCCGCGGAGAGTATCTCAATGCAAAGATTATCGCGGCTTTTTTGGGTTTCGAGTTTGTGGACGCCAAGGATGTAATCAAGTTCAGCGACAAGGGCAAATTCCTGGCTGACATTACCGATGACCTCATCAGATCAGGCCTGAAGACTACTCCGAAAGCAGTCATCCCGGGCTTTTACGGTGAGAGATGGGACGGAAGTATCAAGACATTTTCGAGAGGCGGTTCAGACATAACGGGGTCTCTGGTAGCTCACGCCGTCGACGCGGATATATATGAGAACTGGACGGATGTTTCAGGCTTCATGATGGCCGATCCGAGAATCGTGGACGAACCAAAACCAATCAGCACTATCTCATACATGGAGCTCAGGGAGCTGTCCTACATGGGAGCATCGGTTCTCCATGAGGACGCCATATATCCTGCCAAGGACGCGGATATTCCGATCAACATCAGGAACACAAACGATCCTGAAGCACCGGGAACCATGATCACCGCCAAGCCTGCCGCGGGAGGCGACCAGATTGTATCCGGAATCGCGGGCAGACGCGGATTTACGGTTATTGGCATATACAAGAACCACCTGGCCGGCGAGAAGGGCTTCATCAGAAAGCTGGCCGGAATCATGGAGGACAAGGACATCACCATCGAGCACCTGCCTACGGGTATCGACACCATGTCGGTAGTTCTGGACGACAGGATGATCAACGGCAAGCTTGACGAGATAATCGACGAGATCGACCGCCAGCTCCAGCCGGACACCATCGACGTGTTCGAGGACATGGCCCTCATAGCTACAGTAGGAGCGGGAATGTCGGCAAGAAAGGGTACTTCGGCCAGACTGTTCACGTCTCTGGCGGATGCGGGAGTCAATATCAGGATGATAGACCAGGGCTCCTCGGAAATGAATATTATTGTAGGTGTAGAGAGCAAGGATTTCGAAACAGCGATCAGAGCGATCTACAATGCGTTTGTAAAGTAAGAAGATGACCGGACAGATAATCGCGATCATAATCTTAATATTGTTCTCAGCATACTTCTCGGCCACCGAGACTGCTTTTACATCCATCAACAGGATCAAGCTGAAGACGCAGGCGGGGGACGGCGACGACAAAGCCCAGAAGGTCCTTGATCTGGCGGAGAAGTACGATAAGCTGCTGACGACCATCCTCATAGGAAACAATGTCGTAAACATCACCATGACAGCCATAGCGACAGTGCTGTTCGTCGGGCTGCTGGCCCATCACGGAGCCACGGTTTCGACCATCGTGATCACTGTTGTCGTGCTCATTTTCGGTGAGATCACTCCTAAGAACATCGCCAAGGAAAAGCCTGAAGCTTTCGCGAAATTCTCAGCGCCGTTCATCAGCTTCTGCATGGCGATCCTCACTCCGTTCACATTCATCTTCTCCCTTTGGAAGAAGCTGATTTCGAAGCTGTTCGGACTCAGCGGCGAGGATACCATCACCGATGATGAGATCCTGACCATGGTCGAGGAAGCGGAGACGGTCGGCGGTATCGACGAGGAGAGGAGCGAGCTCATCCAGAACGCCATCGAGTTCGACGAGCTGACGGCTGAGGACGTAATGACGCCGAGACCTGAAATGGTCGCAATCGACATTGAATGCAGCGAAGAGGAACTGGCGAAGATTTTCGAGGAGACGGGATTCTCCAGAGTTCCTGTATATGAGGAAGACATAGACAAAATCATCGGCGTAATAAACCAGAAGGATTTCCACTACCACGTGGTGGGAACGGACAAGCACATATCCGACTACGTTTCGCCTGTAGTATTCGTGGCCGAGACCATGAAGATCTTCGATCTGCTCAGAAAGATGCAGCAGCTGAAGACCCACATGGCCATCGTCATCGACGAGTATGGCGGGACCTCGGGCCTCGTTACCATGGAGGATATCATCGAGGAGCTGGTCGGAGAAATATATGACGAGTACGACGTAATCGCAAATAAGGAAATAATGCCTTTGCAGAACGGAAGCTACAGAGTTCGCTGCAGCGCCAATCTGGCGAAGGTCTTCGATTACTTCGGGATAGATGAAGACATCACCGAGGTCAATACGGTGAACGGCTGGGTATCCATGATGCTGGATCACCTGCCGAAGAAGGACGACAGATTCGAGACGGAGATCGACAGGAAGAAGCTCAAGGTAAGAGTTACGAAGGCCGACCCGAGGAAGGCCGTCGAGATCAATCTCGTCTGCGAGGATGTCGCTGAAGATGATGTTGAAGCGGAAAGGACAGAGGACAAGTAATGGGTTTCATGGAGAAAGTGTTTGGCGACCTCAATGAGAAGGAAGTCAAAAAAGTTTCTAAGATAGCGGACAAGGTCATGGCGCTGGAAGATGAGATGACAGCCCTTTCGGACGAAGATCTCAGAGCGAAGACGGCCGAGTTCAAAGAAAGGATAGCAGGGGGAGAGAGCCTGGACGACATTCTTCCGGAAGCTTTCGCGGTATGCCGCGAGGGCGCCTGGAGGGCGCTGGGAATGAAGCACTTCTATGTGCAGGTCATCGGCGGAATAGTTCTTCATCAGGGAAGAATTTCCGAGATGAAGACAGGTGAAGGTAAGACTCTCGTGGCGACGCTGCCGGCGTATCTGAACGCCCTGGAAGGCAAAGGCGTCCACGTGGTCACGGTCAACGATTACCTGGCCAAGCGTGACATGGAGTGGATGGGCAAGCTCTACACCTTCCTGGGGCTGACTGTGGGCTGCGTTATCCACGGTATAACGGAAGAGGAGAGAAGAGCCGCTTATCTGGCGGACATCACATACGGAACAAACAACGAGTACGGCTTCGACTACCTGCGTGACAACATGGTCACGTACAAAGAGCAGATGATGCAGCGCGAGCTCAACTACGCCATCGTCGACGAGGTCGACTCCATCCTCATAGACGAGGCCAGAACCCCGCTGATCATTTCGGGACGCGGCGACAAGTCCACGGACATGTACAGGAGAGCGGACAGCTTCGTAAAGACTCTCGTACGCGGCACAAGAGACAAGGACACAAAGGTCGAGACGGGAGACTTCGTAGTCGAGGAAAAGGACAACCAGATTTCACTTACTGAAGAGGGCGTCGAGAAGTGCGAAGATTTCTTCAAGATTGAGAACTTCTCCGACCCTGAGAACATGGAGATCAACCACCACGTCATGCAGGCCCTGAAGGCCCAGAACATGATGAAGCGCGACGTCGACTACGTCGTCCGCGACGGTGAAATCATAATAGTAGACGAGTTCACCGGACGTATGATGTTCGGAAGACGCTACAGCGACGGACTCCACCAGGCCATCGAGGCGAAGGAGCACGTACTTGTCCGTTCAGAGAGCAAGACCCTGGCGACGATCACTCTGCAGAACTACTTCAGAATGTATCAGAAGCTGGCGGGAATGACAGGTACCGCTAAGACAGAGGAAGCCGAGTTCACGGACATCTACAACATGGACGTTGTTGAGATCCCGACGAACAAGCCTGTCGTCAGAGAAGACCTGGCCGACGCGGTCTACGCGACGGAGAGAGGCAAATTCAAGGCCATCATCGACAGGGTTATCGAGGCCCACGAAAAGGGACAGCCGGTTCTGGTCGGTACGATTTCCATCGAAAAATCCGAGCTTATCGCCGACGCTCTGAGAAAGCGCGGAGTCAAGGACTTCAACGTACTGAACGCGAAGCACCATGAGAAGGAAGCCCAGATAGTAGCCGAAGCAGGACGTGAAGGCGCCATCACCATCGCCACCAACATGGCNNATGGCCGGCCGTGGTACCGACATCATCCTGGGCGGCAACCCTGAGTTCCAGGCCCGCAAGGAAATGGAAGAGATGGGTTACGACGCCGATCAGATTGCCTTTGCGACGAGCTTTGTGCAGAGCACCGACCCTGAGCTTCTGGAGGCGAGAGAGACATTCCAGCAGCTCCACGAGAAGTTCAAGGCCGAGCGCGCTCCTGAACAGGAGAGAGTGCGCGAGCTGGGTGGCCTTTGCATAATAGGTACCGAACGTCACGAATCGAGACGTATCGACAACCAGCTGAGAGGCCGTTCCGGTCGTCAGGGAGACCCGGGTAAAACAGTATTCTGCGTCTCCATGGAAGACGATCTCATGAGGCTCTTCGGCGGCGACAGGATGCAGGGCATCGTAAGGAAGCTGGGCGTCGAGGAGGACGAGGCCATCGAATCGGGTATGGTATCCAAGCAGATCGAGAACGCCCAGAAGAAGGTCGAGGGCAGGAACTTCGGAATCAGAAAGTACGTCCTCCAGTACGACAATGTAATGAACAAGCAGCGTGAGATCATCTACGGGGAGCGTAAGAAGGTTCTCTTCGGCGAGGACCTGCGTGAAGACCTCGACATGATGACGCGCAAATTCATAGATGAGGTGGTCGACCCGATCGTCATCGCGTCCAAGTACCCGGAGGAGTGGGACTTCGATACGATGAACGAGGGACTGGCCAAGATAACGGGACACTTCGAGCCTCTCGAGTTCGATGAGGAAGACCTCCACGACATGGACGAGGAGTCCCTGAAGAACGGTCTCTACGGCGAGTTCAGCGAGATGTACGACGCCAAGGAAGAGGAAATCGGAATCGACAGGCTCCGTGAAGTCGAGCGCATGATCCTGCTGCGCGTAGTCGACAGCAAGTGGATGGATCACATCGACGCTATGGATCAGCTGAAGAGCGGTATCGGTCTCAGAGGACTGGGCGGTCAGGATCCGGCCGCGGCTTACGCCCATGAGGGCTTCGCCATGTTCGAGCTGATGGTATCCGCCATCCAGGAAGAGTTCGTAAGATACTGCTACAACGTCACAGTTACGACCTCCAGCGAGCGTCGCGACGTTATCGGAGACGGACAGGAGCACAAGGACGAGTTTGACGATTCCGAGATGCGTGAAGCGGCAGCCCGTCAGAAGGCCGAAGGCGGCAATGTGGACATGGGAAGCGCGCCTGCTCAGGCAGCGGTTCCGAAGAGAGAGCACAAGCAGGAGACCGTCCGCCGCGAGACGCCGAAGGTTGGCAGAAACGATCCGTGTCCTTGCGGAAGCGGGAAGAAATACAAGCACTGCTGCGGACGCAATGTCTAGCCGCAGCGGTTCGTGAGCGCACAGCCGCTCGCGCCGGGAGAAACAGATGATATTACTTGATGAGTTAAAACAGAGCATGCCGGAACTTGAGGCGCAGCTTGCGGAAGCGGGCGCGGCTCTCCGTCCCGACGACCTTAAGGCAAAAGCAGCCGAGCTCGAGAAGAAATCCTCCGAGCCCGGATTCTGGGATGACCAGCAGAACGCCCAGAAGGTCATGAAGGAGAAGAAATCACTCGAGGACCGCGTCTCCGAATACGAGGGACTCTGCGGGCGACTCGAGGACCTGACCATCATGATCGAGATGGCCGAGGAAGCCGACGACGAGGAGACCGCCGCCGAAGCAAAGGCAGAAAGAGAGGCTCTTGCCGGCGACATCGAGAGCCTTAAGCTGAAGACTCTGCTCAACGAAAAATACGACCAGAATAACGCCATCATCTCCATCCACGCGGGAAGCGGCGGAACGGAGGCCATGGACTGGGCCGAGATGCTTTTGCGCATGTACCTGAGGTGGTGCGAGAAGCGGGGCTTCAAGGCGAAAATAATGGATATGAACGACGACACGGAGGCCGGCATCAAGAGCGCGACCGTCTTCGTCGAGGGCGACTACGCCTACGGCTATCTGAAGAATGAGAAGGGCGTGCACAGGCTCGTGCGCATTTCGCCTTTTGATTCGTCGGCCCGCAGGCACACTTCCTTTGCGTCCCTGGACGTTACTCCGGAGATCGAGTACGACACGACCGTCGAAATCAATCCGGACGATCTGAGGATCGACACCTACAGATCCAGCGGGGCGGGCGGCCAGCATGTCAACATGACCGACTCGGCAGTCAGGATTACCCACCTGCCGACCCACATCGTTGTAACATGCCAGAACGAGCGCTCCCAGATGCAGAACAGGGAGTTCGCCATGAAGATGCTCATGTCCAAGCTGATAGAGCTCAAGGAGAAAGAGGAGAAGGAGTCTCTGGACGAGCTGAAGGGCGACTACAACCAGATTACATGGGGAAGCCAGATCCGTTCCTATGTTTTCCAGCCTTATACCATGGTCAAGGACCACAGAACGGGCGCGGAAGTGGGAAATGTACAGGCTGTCATGGACGGCGATCTGGACTACTTCATCAACGAGAAACTCAAGCAGCAGTAATGCTGCTTTTGTATTTGCCTCGGAGACCGAATGTATACAGTATTTCAGTGTAAAAAGGGCAAATAACAACTTGTATCAATAATAGCAGTGTGTTAATATTTTATCAGTGGTGCGGACAGCATCGCTTTGTCGTGTTGCTTTTGAAGCAGCGCGCATGTTTAGCATTAATGAAGGAGAGCATTTTAAATGGATGCAGTAGTTGAAACTCTATTAAAGTTCTGGGAATCGACCGGAGTCGCGAACTTCACGTACCAGAGCGGAATCATGATCGTAGTGTCACTGTTCTTCCTGTATCTGGCCATCAGGCACGGTTTCGAACCGCTGCTGCTGGTCCCGATTGCGTTCGGCATGCTGTTATCGAACCTGCCGATGACGGGAATATTCATCAATGACGTCGTTCATGAAGGCGTGACGAATTCCAATGAACTTGCCGACGCCGGTATATTCTCGATATTCTACATGCTGAAACCTGTTTTGCCTTCGCTGATATTCCTGGGCGTAGGCGCAATGACAGACTTCGGACCGCTCATCGCGAATCCTAAGTCGCTGCTCATGGGCGCTGCGGCTCAGCTTGGAATCTTCTTCGCGTTCTTCTCAGCAATCGCTCTGGGATTCAACGCGCAGGAAGCCGGTTCCATCGGAATCATCGGCGGAGCGGACGGTCCTACAGCTATATACCTTACGACTAAACTCGCGGACCATCTCGTAGGTCCTATCGCGGTAGCGGCTTATTCGTACATGGCGCTTGTACCTATAATACAGCCGCCTATAATGAAAGCGCTGACAACAAAGCATGAGCGCGAACTCAAGATGGAACAGCTGCGTACGGTATCCCAGAGAGAGAAGATACTCTTCCCGATCGCGGTAACTGTCGTGATCGCTCTGCTGCTTCCGGCGGTAGCACCGCTTATCGGAATGCTGATGATGGGTAACCTGTTCAAGGAGAGCGGAAGAACAGCCCGTCTGTCAGATACTTCATCAAATGCTCTTTCGAACATACTCGTTATCCTGCTGGGCACCTGCGTAGGCGCCTCGGCAACAGGAGAGACGTTCCTGACATGGGCGACGATCAAGATCGTTATCCTCGGTGTTCTGGCATTCTGCTTCGGTACAGCCGGCGGCGTATGCATAGCCAAGATAATGAATGTGTTCTCCAAGACACCGATAAATCCGCTCATTGGATCGGCAGGTGTATCAGCCGTACCAATGGCAGCCCGTGTATCGCAGGTACAGGGGCAGAAGGCTAATCCGACGAACTTCCTGCTGATGCACGCCATGGGACCTAACGTCGCAGGTGTAATCGGCTCCGGCGTAGCAGCCGGCGTAATGCTCTGCATGTACGGAGGATATTAATCGGACGATATAGATGAATTAAAAATGAGTTGCAAATGATTTTTGCGACAATCTCTAAAATCATTTTTATACACTAGAGAAACCCGGCGCAGCACCCCTAGGCGTCGGGTTTTTCGTCGTAATGTCTGACTCTGTATTGGATTGATTCCAGCAAACCGGGATTTATCGAGGAAATTATTATAAAAGGGAAGCGAATTATCAAGGGGTTCGGCGATCGCTTTTATTAGAATCAAGCCATATACACGCATTCATTATAAAAGCCTAACGCAATATCAGGAGGTTCAACGATTGCTTTCATAAGAAACGAGTTAAGGCTGATTGTTTATTGTAAAAGCCTAATGGAGTTTCAAGGGTTTCGGCAATCTCATTTATGAGAACTAGACTGAATCAAGCTTATTATCATAAAAGGTTAACGAGGCATCAAGGGTTTCCGCGTGCGCTTTCATAAGAACCAGGCCAAACCAAACCGATTATCATAAAAGTTCAACGTAGTATCAGGGGCTTCGGCAAACACTTTTGTTGTAACCCTGTAACTCCCGGTTTGCAGGAGTGATGCAATTTGATACAATAAATGTGAAAGCACATTACTGTGCGGAAAAAGACATGATAGATACAGTATTATTTGATTTCGACGGAACGATAATGGACACGAACGATGTCATCATCGGTTCCTGGCAGCACGTATACAGAACGCTCAGAGGCGAGGAAGGTGATCTCGATTACATCCTCTCCACTTTTGGCGAGCCTCTGGAATACAGCATGGAGAAGTCCTTCCCGGAGGTCAGCACTGAGGAGTCCGTCCGCATTTACCGTGACTGGCACAGGGAAAGATTCCTTGAAATGATTCGGCTCTTCCCAGGCGTGGAAGAGGTGATAAGGGAGGTCAAGGCCCGCGGATTCAAGACTGGAATCTCATCTTCCCGGCTCAGGATCACTTTAGAGCAGGGGCTCAACAAATACGATCTGGGGAAGTACTTTGATGTCGTTGTTGCGGTGGAAGATACTGAGAACCCAAAGCCTGCGCCGGACATTGCTTTGAAAACCCTGGAGCTGCTGGACTCAAAGCCGGAGAATGCCATCATGGTCGGTGACTCCCGCCTGGATATTCTGTGCGCCCGCAATGCGGGAGTGCCTTCGGTGCTCGTTGGCTGGAGCGCCACTCTCGCAGGCAAAACAAAAGAGGACTTCGCTCCGGGCGAAGCCCCCGATTACATAATCGAAAAACCTGAGGAACTGCTGTGCATTATCTGATCAGCAGACTTACCTTTAAGGCCGCTTCGTGATGAAGCGGCTGTTTTTTTTACAGTATGTTACCTTCCGCGTCGAAGAGCGGCAGTTTGCCCAGGACGGTGATGTCGGTCCTGTCGTAGGAATCTCCCTCGGCGAGAACGGCCATCTTGGCGACGATATTTCCGCCCGCCTTCTCAACCAGTTTCTCAAGAGCGCTAAGGGACTGTCCGGTGCTGATGACGTCATCGACTATGAGCACGCGCTTGCCGCGCAGCTTCTCAACATCATCTTCGCCGATATATATCTTCTGGCGCTCAAATGTAGTGATCGAATTTACGTCCGCGCTCAGGGGTTCGCCCATGTAGACCTTCTGTGCCTTGAGCGCGACGACATAATCGTTTCTGCCCGACTGACGGGCCATCTCGTATATGAGCGGAATGCTCTTTGAAGCCGAGGTCAGCATGATGTCGAATTCAGGAGCGCGCGCGAGCAGCTCCTTCGCGGCGTGCATCGTGATTGCAACATCTCCGTAGAGAATGAACGCGGCAATCTGCAGATCGTCAGATACCTTGAACAGCTTTAGATTCTTTTTCATTCCGGCGATATCTATTTCGTAGTACATGTCAAACCTCCGTGAGTTTCAGTATATGCAAAAGCAATATTACACGGTTAATTCTACTATTATGAAGGGCATTATTCAAGTTGCGAAAAGGGATAAACAGGCCTGAAAAGGCCTTGTGTAGACCATCAAATTGTCGTTGTAAATAACACCTCATTTGGAAATGATTTGCATGATTTGGAAAGCATTGTAACGATTTGGAAAGCATTGGGAATGTGCAAAAAATAATTCAAAAATTAGCACTAAAATAGGCCCTCAAAGCAAGAAAATCAATTGACACTAAGCCCCCGAATTGATACACTCAAATCGTGGTAAGAGGAGTGTTTCGAGGCTGAACACGGATCCCGAAATAGCGGGAAAAAGCACAATATATTGTGTGCAGACGATGAGCAGTCCACAAGCCATTGCAAATTAAAAAATGCCAATATAAGCACGAAGAAATGGTACAGTGCGTTTCTACCGTAACGCCTCAGTTACGACTATTGGTTGATCTTTCGGGGACTTGCCGGGAGTCTTATCTCAAGGCGGAAATCCGGGGACAACGGTTTAGTACCGTAGAAGTTGGCGGACAGGTTTGATACCTGTCTTTGTTGTTTCTCAATAGTTTTATTTCATTTCATGAGGAGGAAAAAATGAAAAAAGTATTATCACTGGTACTTGCCCTCACAATGGTGTTTGCGTTCACCCTGACCTTCACAGGCTGCGGCGAATCAGGCGGCGATGACGAAGGCAATTCAGATCAGGCAATGAAGGCCGGCTTCATCTGTCTGCATGATGAGAACTCCACTTATGACAAGAACTTCATCGATGCTGCGAACGCTGCATGTGAGAAGCTTGGAATCGAGGCAATCATCAAGACCAACATCCCTGAAGGACAGGAATGCTACGACGCTGCGGCTGAACTGGTTGACGCAGGATGCGGAATCGTATTCGCTGACTCATTCGGTCATGAGGACTACATGATCCAGGCTGCGAAGGATTTTCCTGATGTAGACTTCTGCCACTCAACCGGAACCAAGGCTCACACTGTAGGCGTTGACAACTATCACAATGCATTCGCTTCGATCTATCAGGGACGTTACCTCGCAGGTATCGCTGCAGGCATGAAGCTGAACGAGATGATCGAAAAGGGCGACATTACTGCTGATCAGGCTAAGATCGGTTATGTAGGCGCATTCACTTACGCTGAAGTAGTTTCAGGCTACACCTCATTCTTCCTTGGCGCCCGCTCCGTTTGCGAATCAGCCACAATGGAAGTAACATTCACAGGTTCATGGTATGACGAGACTCTCGAAAAAGAGGGCGCAACCAAGCTGATCAACGACGGCTGCGTACTTCTTTCACAGCACGCTGACTCAATGGGAGCTCCTACTGCCTGCGAGAACGCCGGTGTTCCTGACGTATCATACAACGGCAGCACTCTCGAGGCTTGCCCTGAGACATTCATCGTTTCATCAAGAATCGACTGGGTACCTTACTATGAGTACTGCATCAACGCACGTATGAATGGTGAAGCCATCGACACTGACTGGACAGGTGACCTCGAGACAGGTTCCGTACAGCTGACTGATATCAACGAAGCTGTTGCCGCTGAGGGCACTGCGGAAGCTATCGAAGAAGCAAAGGCAGCTCTGGCTGACGGCTCACTTCAGGTATTCGACTGCTCAGCATTCACCGTAACGGTAGACAAAGATAACAACATCAATGCAAACGCAACAGTAGACGCAGATGGACATCTTACAGAGTACATGGCTGACGTGGATACAGATGAAGCGTTTGCCGGTGACACTAACGTAGTTGAGGACGGCGCATTCATGGAATCCAAGTTCCGTTCAGCTCCATACTTCGATCTTCAGATCGACGGTATCACGCTCCTCGACACAAAATTCTAAGTAACAGAACGAGATCAAGGAAAGCCCCGGATTTCCCGGGGTTTTCCTACTTGTAAAGAAGAAAGGAGGAGGGCCATTGAGCGCTCCCGCTAACAGAGAGGTAGCTGTTTCCCTGAGAAACGTTACCAAGACATTCGGCTCGGTAGTAGCCAATAATGACATCAGCATGGACATCTACAAAGGCGAGATCCTTTCCCTTCTCGGAGAGAACGGAAGCGGCAAGACCACTTTGATGAACATGCTGGCAGGAATATACGCTCCTGACGGCGGACAGATTTTCGTAGACGGCGAGGAAGCCGTAATCAGATCGCCTCAGGATGCTTTTGATTATCAGATAGGGATGATCCACCAGCACTTCAAGCTCGTGGATGTTTTCAGCGCGGCCGAAAACATCATTCTCGGAATGCCGGGCAAGATGAAGCTGGACAAGAAGGCGATCCTCAAGGAAATCAGAGAGACCGTCGACAGATACGGTTTTGAGATAGACCTTAACAAGAAGATCTATGAGATGTCCGTATCAGAAAAACAGACAGTAGAGATCATCAAGGTCCTTTACAGAGGCGCGCAGATTCTTATTCTGGACGAGCCTACGGCGGTACTCACGCCGCAGGAGACGGAAAAGCTCTTCTTCGTACTGAGAGCCATGAAGGACCACGGCAGGACCATCGTAATCATCACACACAAGCTTCAGGAAGTACTGGAGCTGTCCGACAGAGTAGCAGTTCTGAGAAAGGGCGAGTACGTCGGCGTCGTGGACACGAAGGACGCGACGGAGAGCTCTCTGACGGAGATGATGGTCGGCAAGAAAGTAGAACTCAACATAGACAGAACCGATCCTGAGAACGTGAGAGATTTGGTCAGGGTCGAGCATCTGACTTGCTTAAATAAATACGGAATCAAAGCTCTGGACGATGTGTCCTTCACCATCAGAGGCGGCGAGATACTTGGAATCGCGGGTATCGCCGGCGCCGGGCAGAAGGAACTCCTGGAGGCCATCGCGGGACTGCAGAAGGCCGAACCGGGAAGCAGCGTCATGTACAGAGCCATCGATAACAATGACGAGATACAGCTCCTGGGCAAGGATGTAAACGACATCAAGAACCTGGGAATATCCCTTGCCTTTGTACCTGAAGACAGACTCGGAATGGGCCTCGTCGGAAACATGGGCATGGTTGGGAACATGCTGCTGCGTTCCTACAACGAGGGCAGAGGCATATTCACGAGAGAGAAGGAACCGCGCGAGCTGGCGGAGGAGATCCGCGACAAGCTGGAAGTCTCCACGCCGAACGTTTACACGCCGGTCAGAAAGCTCTCCGGAGGAAACGTCCAGAAGGTGCTGGTAGGAAGAGAGATCTCCCTGGCGCCGAGAGTCCTCATGACGGCCTACGCTGTCAGAGGCCTGGACATCAACACATCGTACACGATCTACAACATCCTGTCCGATGAGAAAAAGAAGGGCGTCGGCGTCGTCTATGTAGGCGAGGATCTGGACGTGCTCATCGAACTCTGCGACAGGATACTGGTGCTGTGCGAAGGCAAAGTCAGCGGACTGGTCGACGCGCGCACGACAACGAAAGAAGAGATCGGTCTTCTTATGACCAAGTACAGCGGCGACCACATCGCGAAGATCGACCTGACCAGACTGATGGAAGATGAGGAGGCGGAAGTTGAAAGAGAAGAATAAGATCAGAAAAGAGCCTCTCATCAAGCTTTCCAGACGGGAGGACATCGACAGAAAACACAGCTGGACCTACAGGGCTCTGGCCATAGTCGCGGCGCTCATCGTGGACGCGATCATCATCATGGTCATAGTCCACATGAATCCGCTCGATATCTACGGGACAATGTTTGCCGGCGCTTTCGGCACGACAAGAAAGATATGGGTAACTCTCAAGAATCTGTCCTTGCTGCTGCTCATATCCATCGCTCTGACACCTGCTTACAAGATGAAGTTCTGGAATCTGGGCGGCGAAGGCCAGGTGCTTATGGGAGCGTGGGCGACTGCCTTCTGCATGCTCTACCTGGGAGACAAGCTTCCGCAGGGACTGCTTTTGCTCGTCATGTTCATAGCGGCAGTCGTGACAGGCGCCGTATGGGCCATGATACCGGCCGTGTTCAAAGCCAAGTGGGGGACAAACGAGACTCTGTTCACTCTGATGATGAACTACGTGGCGATACAGCTCATCGCCTACTTCGTCATCAAGTGGGAGGTTCCGAAGGGTTCCGGCCACGTTGGAATCATCAATCAGGACACCCAGGCCGGCTGGCTGCCGTACATCGGAAGCAACAGCTACGCCCTCATAGTCGGGCTGGTAGTGCTCGTCACTGTGGGCATGCACATATACCTCAAGTACAGCAAGCACGGCTATGAGATCTCAGTCGTCGGCGAGAGCCAGAGAACGGCTACCTACGTCGGAATCAGCGTGGATAAAGTCATAATCCGTACGCTGTTCCTCTCCGGAGCCATCTGCGGATTCGCGGGTTGGCTCATGGTTTCCGGCTCCGGTCACACGATCACGACCTCGATCGCCGGCGGCATGGGCTTCACGGGAATCATGGTTTCCTGGCTGGCCCAGTTCAATGTAATAGTAATGATCCTGTGCAGCTTCCTCATAGTATTCATGGGGCAGGGCGCCAGCGAGATCGCCACTTCGTTCGGTCTGAATGAAGCCTTCGGCGACATACTTACGGGAATAATCATCTTCTTCATAATAGGAGTTGAGTTCTTTATAAACTACAAAATACATGTAAGAAAGTCCGGAAAGGAGGTGGCGTAATGTTCAGTCTAGTTGCTTTCATTCCAAGGGCCATACTGCAGGGGATGCCGCTCCTCTTCGGATGTACCGGCGAAACAATTTCTGAAAAAGTCGGAAGCCTCAACCTGGGAATTCCGGGCGTCATGTACGTCGGCGCCATCTGCGGAGTAATAGGATCCTTCCTCTACGAGCAGAGCTGCGACAGGCAGGTGGTTCCGATAATAGCCGTACTGATACCGTTCCTGGCGTGTCTGGCAGGCGCGCTGCTCATGGGACTGCTCTTCGCGTTCCTGACAGTAACCCTTAGGGCGAACCAGAATGTAGTCGGTCTGGCAATGACCACCTTCGGCGTCGGCTTCGGAAACTTCTTCGGAGGCTCTCTCATGAAGCTGACGGGAAGCGCGGTTCCTTCAATCGCCCTGTCGGCTACGAGTAAGTGCTTCAGAAAATCGCTGCCGTTCGCCGATGACTGCGGAGCCTTCGGAAAGATATTCCTTTCATACGGATTCATGACGTATCTGGCCGTGGCCATCGCCCTCGTGACGGCCTTTGTCCTGACGAAGACACGCGTGGGACTGCAGCTCAGGGCCATAGGCGAGAATCCTGCGACGGCGGACGCCGCTGGCATCGACGTAAACAAGTACAAGTACTTCGCCATTTGCATCGGCTGCATGATCGCGGGACTTGGCGGTCTGTTCTACGTAATGGATTACGCCAACGGAGTCTGGTCAAACGACGCATTCGGTGACAGAGGATGGCTGGCCATCGCCCTCGTAATATTCACCCTGTGGAAGCCGAACATCGCAATATTCGGATCCATCCTCTTCGGCGGCCTTTACATACTGAATCTGTTCATTCCTGGCGCCGGCATGGCCACGAAGGAGCTCTACAAGATGCTGCCGTACGTGGTAACGATCATCGTTCTGGTTATCACCAGCATGAGACGCAAGCGTGAGCATCAGCCGCCTGAGGCCCTCGGACTTCCATACTTCCGAGAAGACCGATGAAGCAAAAACAACCCGGAGACGCGGTACAATTACCGCGTCTTTTGTTATAATGAAAATACCATAAAACAGATAGAGGAAATTATGCTGAACATCTATTACGCGGGCGAGTCCTGCGACAGGGAAAAGTTCATATTCGGCCGCATCGATCCTGACAGGGACACCATAATCATCGTCCCGGATCAGGCTTCTCTTCAGATGGAGCGCGACGCCCTGGATTATTTCCGGGAGAAGGACGGACGCACGGCGCTTCTGGATATCATGGTGGCGGACTTCTCGTCCCTAGGCTACAAGGTCGTCAGCGAGGCGGGCGGCAGGCAGCCGGAACTCATCGACAAGTACGGCCGCCAGATGCTGCTTTCTGTTCTCATCGACAGACTGGCCAAAGACGGCGAACTGGAGATCTACAAAAACATGAGGGCCAGGACGACCTTCGTGACAAACGCCAACCAGCTCATTTCGGAGATGAAGCGCTGCGGAGTGACATCCGCCGACATCGAAAAGGCTGCCGGAGAGACGGGCAGCTATCTGAGCCTCAAGCTGAAGGACATCAACAGGATATACAGGGCCTACGAGGACTCCATCGAAGGACGCTTCACCGACTCCGAGGACTACATACGGTTCTACGGACAGCTCATGGAGAATTCGGAACTCATCCGCAGGTCCGAGATCTGGATCACGGGCTTCGATACATTCACCCCGCTCAACATGGAGGTCATTCAGCGGCTTCTCACGACGGCAAGAGAAGTCAACATCGTCATGACCTATGAAGATGCAAAGGCAGCCGAGCCCGGTTCAGGCGAAGCCGCCGACGCGCGCTTTCTGACGACGGGAGGCGGCGAGGGCCTCTTCGACCTGACGGCTTTCGTCATGGAGAATCTCAAGAACGCTGCTGAAGCTGTCGGCGTCGAATGGAAACAGGAACAGATTCCTGACATCCGCAGAGACAGCATCTGGGAAAATGATCGTGCGGAGAAGATCACTCTCATCAAGACATCGAACATATACGCCGAGGCGGACAGGGCGGCCGCCTGCGTGACCGGACTGGTCAGGGACAAGGGCTACAGATACAGAGATATAACCGTCATCTGCAACGACATGGATGTCCGCGGAGGGATACTCAGACGGACCTTCGAGAGATGGGGCATACCTGCCTTTGCAGACAGAAAGAGAAAAGTGCTCCACCAGCCGGTGGTGAGATTTCTGCTTTCCTTCCTCGACGCAATCTCCGAAGGCTACACCGACAGCGCCGTCATGGAGATGGCCAGCGCGGGACTTCTTGGCTTCAGCCGCAGGGACGAGGAGCTGCTGAGCAACTACGTCAGCGAGGCCAAAATCCGAGGCGCCAAGTGGAAGAAGGAGTTCACCTGGGAGGGAAAGGACAACTTCGGCAACGCCCGCTACACGGACGACCTGGAGCGTCTCAACGAGATGCGCGCATTCATCGTGGACACCATCGAGGAAGCCCGCGATGACATCGGCAGACGCAATTCCGCCGAGGAGAAGATCCGCGGCCTCAGCAGTTTTCTCGAGGAGAAATTCGGGATACTCGACAGGATAGAGGGACTCATCGCCAGGCAGACTGAGCTGGGACTCGCCGAAGGAGCGGCGGAGACAGCCCAGAGCTGGAACATGATCTGCGGCATCTTCACCCAGGTCATCAACGTTATCGGCGAGGAGAATATCAGCAACAGACAGCTCAGGGACATCCTCAAGGAGGGACTGAAGGGCATGGAGATCGGTCTCGTTCCGGCCAGCACCGACTGCGTGATCATGGGAACCCTGCAGCGCACCAGGATAAGCAGGAGTCCGGTACTCATCGTAATGGGGGCCAACGAAGGCGTGCTGCCGATGGCGATCAGCGGCGGCGGACTGCTGACCGAACGCGAACTGGACACTTTGGAAGAGCTTAAATACAACATCGCGAAGAAGGACGAGGTGCGCAGGCAGGAGGAACAGCTGGCAGTGTACAGGATGTTCTCTCTTCCGTCTGACGAACTCATCGTCATGTGCAGCATGGCCGACCAGGACGGCAAAAGCATCACGCCGTCGGGCGTCTTCTCGGTTCTCGAGGAGATAGACGGAGTGAAAAAGCTGGGCGATCTGGGAGACGAGGACATAACCGACAGGATCGCTTCAGGCAAAGGCTCCCTGGCCTTCATGGCGGACGCCATGCAGAATTTCATTGAGAACGGACGGATCGACGACGCTTGGCTGGCGGCCATGAACTGGTACGAGTCGCAGGATCCGGATAGCATAAACAGAATCAGGCAGGGCCTGGACTTCGACAACAAGGTGCAGAATCTGGAGGAGGACTTCGCCGACAGTCTCTACTTCGGCGACAGCGATTCCATCCGGGTGAGCGCCAGCAGACTTGAGGTCTACGGCAGCTGTCCTTTCAGATACTTCATCGAGAAGGGACTCAGAGCCGAGGAACCCGACGCCTTCGAGACGTCGCGGGCGTCCAGAGGCGACGTGTTCCACAGAGCCCTTCAGAGACTGTCCCAGCGTCTCACGGAGGAGGCCAAGGCGGCCGATCTGACGGTCACCGATCCTGATTCGCCGTGGATGACCCTCACAGAAGAAGAGTGCAGAAGTCAGGTCGATGAGATCATAAGAAGCGACACCAGGGAATACCGCGAGGGGCTCTACCTCAGCGACAATGAGAAAAAACTTCAGCTTGAGCAGATAATAAACACCTGCTCGGATATAGCCTGGGCCATGATAGGTCAGGTCAGAAAGAGCAAGGTAAAGGATATGTACTTCGAAGAACGCTTCGGTCCGGGAAGCAGACGTCTTCCGCCTGTTGAAATCGAACTGGAGCACGGCAGAAAGGCCATACTCTCCGGCATAATCGACAGGCTCGACGTAATCGATGTGCCGGAAGACGGAGTCGAAGCCGTGCGTGTTATCGACTACAAGACAGGAAGCGCCGAGATCGATATGGAACAGATCAGGCAGGGTTACAAGCTTCAGCTTATGGTCTATATGAACGTCGCTGAATCGCCTTCGGGAGCAGCAGGCGGCAGCGCGGTGCCGGCGGGAGTGTTTTACTTCAAGATAAAGGACCTGGATGAAAGCGCCGACGGCAGCAAGACCGATCCGGGTGCTGACGCCGAGGATAGAATCGCCAAATCCTGCAGACTTGAGGGCATTATGGTCGGGCAGGAGAACATCCTGAGGGCCATGGACGATACCATCGCGCCAACGGAGTCGAGCACAGTGCTTCCACTGAGGCAGAACAAGGACGGGGAGATCAAACCGGCTGCAAGCAGCGCGATGCTGACCGCAGATGAGTTCGATAGCCTTTGCAGGGTGACGATCGAAAATGTGCAGAGGATATGCAGCGAAATACAGTCCGGACGCATAGAAATCGAACCGAAGAAAGAAAAAGGCTCGTCAGGCAGATACGAGAAGACTTCGTGCACCTACTGCGCATACAGGAGCATATGTCTCTTTGACACGAGTTTCAGAAACTGCAGATATAAGGTAATCGGAAGCTGATTATGTGATAAAATAAAGGGTAGAGGGTAATTAGTAATTCTATTTTTTGCAGGTGTAATTATGGACAAAAAAGATTCTGGATTTATATCAAGAAAAAACAGTACTTTTCTTGCCTTTGCGGGAATTCTGATAATTATGCTGATATTGGTCCTCGGGTCAATATGGATGGGACTGGGCGCGAAGAAAGATTCGGAAGCAGCGGTCAATACCGTAAGCCATCTGTATCTTGACGAGCTGGCGGCGCGCCGTGAGCAGGTAGTAGCAGACAACCTGAAAGAGCGTATCGATGACATGAATACGGCGCTGGATCTCATGACGGAAGAAGACCTGAGCGACGTTGAGCATCTTCAGAATTACCAGGCGAAGATGAAGCGGTATTTCGATCTCGAGAGGTTTGCTTTTGTTGATGAAGACGGAAATGTATATACAGCTCTCGGCGTTAAGAAAGATACCGATCAATACGATGTCGACTTCTTCTCTCTGGAGGATGTTGATATATCGGTAAAGAACCTGCATGATGAGGACAAAAAAGTCGTTATCGCACAGCCGGTGGATCTATACGTCGGCGGCGAGGAACTCATCGCCTGTTTCATGGAGATAGATATGGATGAGATGCTCGCAGGAGTATCCATGCAGTCACAGGAAACTGACGCGACATTCTCAAACATGTACACCAACGATGGCGTCTCTCTGACGAACGCGGTCCTCGGAGGACTTGCAGCGGAGGATAGCCTTCTTGAAGCTCTTGCTCACGCGGATTACGAAGAGGGCTATTCATATGAGCAGGCCCTGGATGACTTCGAAAACCTGAAACGTGGAGAAGTGTCCTTCACATACGGCGATATCCGCGAGACTCTGTCATACGTTCCTGTTGAAGGAACGAACTGGATGCTGACCTATCTGATTCGTGAAAGTGTAATCAGCGAAATGATAGGATTCTTTTCGAGCGGAATTGTCCGCAGAAGCATTATCATGTCCATCGTGACCGTATTGACACTGCTGCTCATATTTGGATACATCCTGACTCAGATCAGGAGAAACGCCGCCCTGACAATCGAAAGGGAGACCGCTGAAGCCGAGGCAAAGGCGAAGCAGGAGGAACTGGATTTCAGGATCGCCACCCAGAAGAAGCTGGAAGAGCAGAGCCAGGCATTGAGTGACGCACTCAATGCGGCGGAGGAAGCAAATAAAGCAAAGACAGCCTTCCTCTCCAACATGAGCCATGAGATAAGAACACCGATGAACGCAATCATCGGTCTGGACAACATAGCTCTGAACGATCCGGAGACACCGGAAAAGACGAAGGAATACCTTGAGAAGATCGGGGACTCGGCAGAGCATCTTCTTAATCTGATAAATGACATACTTGACATGTCCCGCATAGAGTCGGGCAGACTGATTATGAAGAATGAGGAATTCTCGTTCCAGAAACTGCTCGAGGCAATCAACACCATGTTCAGCGGACAGTGCGCGGACAAGGGTCTGGATTACCAGTGCCACGTGAACGGTCAAATAGACGACCATTACATAGGCGACAACATGAAACTGAAACAGGTGCTGATCAACATCCTCGGCAACGCTGTCAAGTTCACGCCTGAAGGCGGCAGCGTCAACCTCGATATTGAGAAGAAGACATCCTACGACGGTCAGACAACACTTGAGTTCAGAATTGCGGATACGGGAATAGGAATGAGCGAGGAATTCCTGCCGCACATATTCGATACATTTGCACAGGAGGATTCGTCTACGACTACCAAGTACGGAAGCTCCGGACTCGGCCTCTCAATAACCAAGAACATCGTTGAGCTGATGAACGGCGACATACAGGTCGAGAGCAAGAAGGGCAAAGGCACGACTTTCATCGTTACTGTTACGCTCCTGGATGCCGATCGCAGCGGTGATGAATCAGACAGCGATATTAATCCTAAGGACATGGTCGTTCTGATTGTCGATGATGACCCTGTAGCGTGCGCGCACGCCAGCCTCGTTCTCGAGAGGGTGGGAATCGCTTCAGAAATTGCGGAGTCGGGCGCAGAGGCCATCGAGATGGTCAGCCTGCGGCACGCTCGGATGACGCCATACAACCTGATTCTTGTCGACTGGAAGATGCCTGAAATGGACGGCGTAGAGACGACACGTAAGATCAGGGAGATTGTCGGTAATGAATCAGCAATAATTATCCTGACAGCTTACAACTGGGAGGACGTTCTGGAAGAAGCCATCACAGCTGGCGTGGACAGCTTCATTTCGAAGCCTCTGTTCGCAACAACGGTCATTGAGGAGTTCAAGTCCGCGGTGAACAGGAAGGGAATCGGATTAGAGAGTAAGAAGGACAAGGCTGATCTGACCGGACGCCACATTCTTTTGGCGGAAGACGTTCAGATAAACGCTGAGATCATGACCATGGTCATGCAGACGCGTGACATGTCGGTGGATCTTGCGGAGAACGGAAAGATTGCGGTCGAGAAGTTCGAAGCGAGCGAACCGGGATACTACTCAGCTGTCCTCATGGATATGCGCATGCCTGAGATGGACGGTCTTGAAGCAACGAGAACGATCCGCGCGATGAATCGGCCTGACGCTAAAGAGATTCCAATCATCGCCCTCACGGCCAACGCCTTCGATGAAGACGTCCAGAGAAGCATGCAGGCGGGCCTCAACGCACACCTGTCCAAGCCGGTACAGCCGGACGTTCTCTTCGAGACGCTTGAAAGCCTGATCAAAGATTAGAATATTTGCTTAATCAATAACTGCTAAAAGAGCCTTCGGGCTCTTTTTTCGTGCTTTTGAATACATGTGTATGGTATAATGTACATACACCAATTACTTATATGCTTATTATTAGGTTGTTAATGGAATAAAGAAAAGAAGTGAAAGCCATGAAACTAACAGGAAAAAACAAAATACTCATATTTCTTATGAGCGTCATGCTGATCCTGACATTAACGCCGGCGGTCTCCGCGGAGGATCAGATAACTGATCAGGACGAGACCCAGGCCTCCGAGCAGCCGGTCGAAGTGGTTGTCGAACAGCCGGATGAAGTGGTTGTCGATCAGGATGGCGAACAGTCGGTCGAGGTGGTTGTTGAACAGCCGGATGAAGTGGTTGTCGATCAGGATGGCGAACAGCCGGAAGAACAGGCAGTCGAACAGACGGACAAAAAGGGATTCGAAATCAAGGCAGATCAGAGTTCGATATTCGATAATTTCTGCAAGCCTCAGACCCCGGAAGCCGGGGACGACTATGTCGGAATCTACGTTGACATCAAGGGGGCAAAAAAACAGGGAATTACAGAAGCGGATCTGTGGAATAAGGACAAGATGGAGATTGTGGTTTACTACAAGAACAAGGATTACGCCACGTCTCCTGAGTACGCAGATGAAGACGGATCCAGCAAGCTGTTCTTTTCCACGAAAAAATCCATGCCTTCCCTGACCAAGGGGGAATCTGTAACGATTAGCTATATGTTCAACTTCGATACGCACGAAGCAGAAGGCACCCAGACCGTAAAAGTCGGCAGCGCGTTCACCAACAAAACCTACAAAACGAAAAGCGTTACGCCAAAAGTTACTGTTCCGGGGAGCGAGTTTGTCTGGACCGGAAAGTACATCAAGCCTTCCGTTACGGTCAAGGTAAACGGTCACAAGGTTTCCACATACAAGCTTGCGTACGCGGGTGCGAAAAGTGTAGGCAAGGCTAAAGTGACAGTCACGCTCAAGGACGATTATACCGGCAGCAAGAAGGCATCCTACCTGATTCTCCCGAAGGGAACAAAGTTTACTTCCGCGAAGGGCGCCAAGAAGTCCGCCAAGCTGAAGTGGAAGAAGCAGGGCAAGAAGATGAGCAATTCGAGGATCTCCGGATATCAGATTCAGTACAGTATGGACAAGTCCTTCAAATCGGGCAACAAGACACTGAAAGTAAAAGGATACGCCAAGACCTCCGCGAAGGTTAAAAAGCTTAAATCCGGAAAGAAGTATTATTTCAGAATAAGAACCTTCAAGAACGTCAGCGGCGACCCGTATTATTCCAAGTGGTCCAAGGTTAAGAAAGTGAAAGTTAAGTGAGGTGCGGCATGAAAAAGAGAACGAAAACTACAATTTCAGCAGTCCTTTGCTTATCACTGCTGGTCTGCTCCGCGTTTCTGTTCTGCGGTGACGCCTTCTCGGCGACCTGGAACACAGATTTCACCAAGACGGCGGGAGCGTCGGGAATCGAAGAAAACGGATACCCGGGACTTCAGGGACTCGCTTACGATACGTACACAGGAAAGGACGGCTATTGCTTCGCGACGAACAAGAATGAGACAAAGGTTGCTATTGTGCATTTCTCCATGGGAAGCGACGGCTGGTGCTACCATGAAAAGACAGTCTCTTACAAAGTAAACAATCTGGGACATGCCAATGACGGGACTGTTTTCAAGGATGATTCGGGAAACAAGTGGCTGCTTGTCTCAGTTTACGGAACAGTCGAAGATACAAACAAGACTGTCGGATCGGATGGAAACACCATTAAGCTTGCGTCAATCAAGTTATCAGAGTACAGCAAAGGCAAGGCTAAGGTTTATGGAGTTACCCTGTCAGGCATTCCTTCAGACTTCAAGATCACCGGAGTGACGTTCGCGGGGCACGAGCGAGTCGATGGCAAGAAGAAGGCCGTTGTCATCATTTTCGGTGGCAACAAATTCTATCAGATGTATGCCGAAAACTCAGGCGGTAAGCTGAAACTGACTAAATTCGGGGAAAGGGCGAGAATCACCAAACCGACATTCTCCGATGGAAAAGCCCCGGCTTATCAGGGAGTAGCATATCACAATAAATATCTCTATATAAGCGGTGAAGGCAAGGACGCGAAACCTACTACGATGATGCTCGCGAGGATAAGGGTAGACACGCTGTTCGATGGCAGCGATACTAAGGAAAAGAAGATGGAAACCTGCCAGAAAACTATTTCCAAGGAAGGCGGCACAACCCTTAAAAAGAACGCGCCTGAAGCTGTGTTCTTCACCAAGCTCAATGGAAAGTCGAATCTGTACATTTCCCTAAACAGGAAGACATCCGGAGATGACGCAGACGCGATAATCAGATCAGCAAAGAGATACTAATTAAACGATAAAAAAAGAGGCGAGCGATCGCCTCTTTTTGTTTTGCCTGAAACTGTTTTTTATATCGCGAAGTTTCCGTCTCTGAATATCTCAACCTCGCGGCCGTCGTGGGTGGTTCCGATGATCTCAAGATCAGCAGACCCGACCATGAAGTCCACATGGGTCATGGAGAAGTTGACGCCGCGTTCCTTCAGTTCCTCCTTCGACATTTTATCCGCGTCTTTAATGAGAGGGTAGGCCTCGCCAAAAGCGAAGTGGCACGACGCGTTTTCATCATAGAGTGTGTTCAGGAAGAGCACGCCCGAGTTGGATATAGGTGAATCGTAAGGCACCAGCGCGACTTCGCCGAAGTACGAAGCGCCTTCGTCGACCTTGATCGCATCCTTCAGAACATCTTCGCCGGTATCCGAATGAGCTTCGACGATTTTACCGTCTTTCACTACAAATCTGATTCCCTCGATGACCGTTCCGTTGTGGCAGAGTGGCTTGGTAGCGACGATGGTTCCGTTGATGCTGTCTTTCTTCGGCAGGGTAAACACCTCTTCTGTTGGGATGTTCGCCGAGAAAATGGTTCCGTCCGCGGCAGCCTCTTCGCCGCCCGCCCAGAAGTGACCTTCCGGAAGCTCCACGGTAACATCAGTGCCTGCGGAGTTCTTGTATCTGAGCGTCTTTAAATTCAGTTCGTTGAGAATCTGAACGTGCTTCTGAACCTCGTCGGAGTGTGCTTTCCAGTCCGCGACGGCGTCGCCGCCGACACGGCAGGCTTTGAATATTTCATCCCAAAGACAGGCTATTGCCTCCTCTTCATCCTTGTCAGGAAAGACTGCTTTTGCCCATGCGGCGGTAGGTACTGAAGCCACGCACCAAGGCATATCGTTGCGCATCATCCTCTCGCGTCCCGGTTCAATGGCCTTGCCCCAGTTGACTTCGAAGCGCGTGATGCGGTCCGGATCCACGCCCTTGAGATTCTCGGGGTCTTCCGCGTAGATGGCGAGCCAGGCCGTATTCGGTTCGGCCAGGGTATTAAACATGTCGGCGCCCCACTGATGGACGTTGTCGAACACTTCATCCGCCGCGTTGAGATATTTCATCCGGGTCATCGCGTCGTCGTTCCATTCCGTAATAACCTCGGAACAGCCGGCGTCATAGGCTGCCTTTGCACAGAGTCTGGCGAAAGGCGCCGCTTCGATCGGGCATCTGAGGAACAGACGCATTCCCGGCTTCATGCTGACTCCCGATTTGATCAGGAGTTCCGCGTAATCTTTCTGTAATTGAGTTAAATCTTTCATGTTGTATTTCCTTTCTGTGCTGATGATTTATTGTACAACTCGAGGAGATGTTTGCGCAAGGGATGCAGACACTCATATAATGACTCAAATACTATTAATTAGGAGGTGCAGCATGGGAAACAGAACACTGGAAATGACGGGACCGGCAGAAATACACATCAGAAGGAAACAATTATGCATTGAAAAAGAAGAGGAAAAAGTATCAGTAGCATTGGAAGATCTAGCGACTATTGTCTGTAGCGGCGCAGGTTTAAGGTTATCAACAGCAGCAATGACTCACATTGCAAAGGCAGGAATCACTATGATGATGATTGACGAGAGATATAACCCCGCCGGGGTATTGTTGCCTTTGGAATCTAATGTCAGACACTCACTCGTACTGCGCAGGCAAATAGAGCTGGATGATACTAAAAAGGATAGAATATGGGCGCAGATTATTAAGAGAAAAATCGAGAACCAGGCCTCGGCGCTGACAATACTGGGTCTGAACGGGTCAAGCGAAGTCTTCGGATATGCTCAGGGAATTGAACGTTGTCAATCCTCAGATGTTGATATCAGGGAGGCGGCGGCCGCGAAGGTTTACTTCGGTTATTTACATCCGGGGCTGAACCGCAGGGTCGAAGAACCGATGAACAGCCGATTGAATTATGGTTATGCGGTATTAAGGAATGCCATTATCAGGTCACTGGTTCTTTCCGGTTTTCATCCGGCGATTGGTTTACATCATTCGAACCAATTTAACTCATTTAATCTGGCGGATGATATCATTGAACCCTGGAGGCCTTTTGTAGACATTCTGGCTTTTCTCAATATCGACAGCAATATTTTTCTTAACAAAGCACAGCGGAGAGCACTGGCCGGAGTTTTACACAATGCATGTAGAATTGATGAAACAAAAACATCGGTGATTCTAGGGATAGATGTAATGGTCAGAAGCTTAAAAGACGCGATTTCAGTTGAGGATTATAACACAATTAAGATTCCAGCAGTCATTCCTCCGGAAAAGATTGAAGCAATAACTGAATAAGTGTGGAGAGGGAAAAATGAGATTATTAGTAATGTTGGATCCGACAAATAAACACGGAACAAAAACGGCATATACAAACCTGCGCAATTTTCTGTATGGTGATGGTTATCTCCGAATAGGAACTGAATTGTTTATGCGTGTAGTGTCAAACAGGAAAGCCGCTGAAAAGCACTTGAAGCGCATTGAAGACTACAATCCGGGAACTGGAACAGTAAGAATCATACAGTTAACCGAAAAACAATACGCAAAAATGAAATATCTGACAGGAGGTCCAGATACACAGGAGACGATTGTCGGAGCACGGAGCCATATCGTGGTATAATATAAATGAAAGTACAACAATTGGGGTTTGACGAAGGGTAGAAAATAGGAGGTCGTCAAACATCTGTTAGACGGAACTCACAGAAAGGAGATTGAGAATGTCGTTAGAGAAGTTCGGGCAGATGCAGATAGCGTTGATTCAAGGATTGAAGCGTTTAGGAGTAGAACAAGAAATAATAACTCCGATAATAGCGTTAGCGAACACGGACGAAAAAGCAGACAAGATGATAGATTGGCTCGTGGAGAACCAAGAGGCAACAGACGGGGAGATTCTGGACAAAGCGGAGGAGTTGAGTCCAGAACTGGTACAACATTATTAGGTAAAGCGTCCAAAGAGAAGAAACCGTCGAAAGACGGTGTTTGACGAAGGGTAGAAAATAGGAGGTCGTCAAACTCAAACCGCATATAGGGGACGAAAAAAGAGCCTTGCCACGGCGACACCTGCAAAATCCGATGCCCATACGCCCGAAGCGACCAATGGTACAGCCCTTTCTAATGGCACTATACCACAAGCAGAGAAGTTTGGCAAGCGTTCTTCTGAGTTTGACGAAGGGTAGAAAATAGGAGGTCGTCAAACTCGACTGACAGAATACCTTTGTGCGTTTGATTGACAATTCTGATAACATCGTCTATACTAATTGTGGTAGCAGAGGCGGGAGAAATACCCGGCGGCTTCGTGCCGACCATGCTACCCTTTTTTTGTCTTCCACTTATCGAATGGACAACATCAATTAATTCGACACTGTTGACGTTTCCACTTTTCTCTTCAATTGTGGAAATAAAGTTTGACGAAGGGTAGAAAATAGGAGGTCGTCAAACATTAATCGACGTGATCCATGCCTTTGAGTAGTTGGATGTCGTGTTCCCTGGAATCGCATACTCGTCGATCAGGTTGTCGATTCTCTGATCAGATAATGTGACCAGTTCCTTCATAGATTTCTTGACATCTTCATCGGAATTGTTTACAATACCATTAGAAGATACGTCGGGTCCGGCGAAACCTGATTCATTCAGGGGAACGCTTGGAGACGTGTCTTTTTTGTTTGACGAAGGGTAGAAAATAGGAGGTCGTCAAACGAATAGGTAAGAAGCTGTTTGAAAAGGCCAAGAAAACGGCTGTGTCAAAGGGGTATTCTTTCATACAGGTCAAGACTGTCGAGATGGGCAGGTATCCGGAATATGATATTACGAATCGCTTTTATAGGGCTCTTGGATTCAAAGAGTTTGAAGTTATTCCAAACTTGTGGGGAGAAGAGAACCCATGTCAGATATATGTAATGTATGTTGGGGAAAATGAACCGGGCCATTTAGAGGGATAAGGAAGAAAGCACTGATCGATCAGGAGCGATTGTTTTGCGTAAGAAGAGGAAGGCAAGGCACTTCATTCAACTGTAGGATTCTTTAATAATAAAAATGCGTTTGGTGATGATATGAATGATTATCTGCGTGAGAGCCTGAGTTACTTCGGGCTATACAGGAAGATGTTCCGAATAAAGAAAAAATATAGGCCGGCAGAGGTTTCATATGGCAGTGATAAGGAGCAGTATTTCCTATACTATGAACCAAAGAAGGTCAAGAGTGACAAGATAATTGTCTGGGTTCATGGTGGAGGCTGGAATGCAGGAAACCCAAAATTCTTTGATTATGTTGCTCAGTGTGTCTGCGATCAGGGATACCGGTTTGTTTCATTGGGATACAGATTGTCCCCAAAGCATAAATATCCTTGTCAGATCGAGGATGTCTGCGAGGCATACAATACCGCAATTCATTACTTGAAAAAGAACGGGGTGAATACATCAAAGGTCATAATTGCGGGACCATCTGCCGGAGCACACCTGACATCGATCATGTGTTACTGCCGGGAGGTTCAGGAAAAGTATGGAGTTGATGTTTCAAACATCATAGGGTTTATCGGTTCCGGTGGACCTTACAGTTTCAGAGATGATCAAGGTCTGACTATCAAACTGCTGCTGAACCAGCTTTTCAGTAAAGGTTATAACAGGAGAAACGGGGAGCCTGTGGCACTGATGTCAAAGAGTTGTATCCCGATGCTTCTTATCCAAAGTAAGCATGATGGGCTGGTCGAATATGCCTGTGCTGAAGATTTCGCAAAAAAGGCAAAAGAACTGGGCAATTCGTGTGAGCTTTATAGTGTAATAGATAAAAAGAATACGCATTCATGGTATACCGCGGGTATGTTTATGGAGACCAGAGAAGAGAATAAGGGCCTGGATAAGTTCTTTTCATGGATAGAGGAACGATAAAGAGGGCTTCTGAATCGAAAAGGATCAAAATGAGTTTGACGAAGGGTAGAAAATAGGAGGTCGCCAAACAAAATAAGAGGTCGCCAAACTCAAACACAAACTGGATCAGTTTCAATACACTATCTACAAATCTTCTTGCCCCTGTATTCTACCAAATCATCGCTCTCACCGCAAAGAACACACGAAATGACAGGATCGGCATGGATGCTCAATAAAAAACTCAAAACAGTTGTCCCCGCTTTTGCTCTGTGGCAGTATATATGTATAGAGATTGTCAAACTAAAACAAGAAAGCAACCTAGGAGGGGAAAAATGAAAAGAAAGAACATAACTTTAATGGCACTTATCGTAATCGCCATGATGGCAGTCCTATTATTCGCAGGATGCGGCAATAACGAGCCCGCGGACACAGGAGATGACAACGGAACCGAGCCGGCAACTGAAGCAACGAGTGAGCTTACCGAAGAAGATAACGCCGAGATCGAGGCGCGCATAGCCGATCAGTACCTGGAAGAACTGAAGAAGGCAAGCGACGAACGCGTAAGCGAAGGTGAGGAAGGCGCGGAGCTGCTTGACTGTAGAATTGAAAGCGTTCACGTTCTCTCAGACGAGGAAAAGCAGGATCTTATTGGTGACTCCGATTACTACGGTCCGAATGATATTCTGGCCGTCGTCGACTACTCTGTCAAGCCTAAAGACATAGAGTCCTGGTTACCGGCAAATGGCGAAGTAGACGGCGAGTGGATAGTCAACAAGCAGGCCTGCGTGTGCATCCATGAAGGCAGTGACAGCATCGGCGGCCTCGGAGGAACGGGCTTCTAAACTAAACCAAAGCTATTAAAGGCCCATCCAGGGCCTTTTTTCTTTTGTATTCATGCAAGTTATGCGCGTATTTCTGCAAGCTGTTCCAATCCCTTGCAAGGGGCTTTTCTTGCTCATATAATGAACGTGTCAAAGGGATCCCGACATATAACCGAAGTAGCAGTAAGAAGGAGTCGGACATTATGAAACTGAAAATCCTGCTGAACCCGGACGATCCTCTGTGGGAGGAGATCCGGCAGAAGGGGATCGAGAACGATGAGACATCTGAATACGTGTTGAGCAGAAAAGGCGGCGATGTCCGCTATCTCTCCGCAAAGAAGGGTGAGCAGACTTTCTTCGTTCCGGTTGAGGATATTGTTTACATCGACAGCCTCGGGCACGACGTGATGATACACACCATGGACGGCGTTTACACGACGAAGGAGCGGCTCAAGCAGCTTGAGGCCGATCTGGATTCGGAGCGCTTCCTCAGAGTGAGCAACTCGGCCATCATCGCGACGGGAGCCGTCAAGCGCATCGAGGCATCCATCCTGCAGAAATTCATCCTGCACATGACGAACGGCGACAAGGTCGACGTCACGAGATCTTACTACTTCATTTTCCGTGACAGGTTCAATTTATAAGGAGGGGTACCATGGCAGTGATAATTATTCTACTGATAATCGGAGCCGGGCTGATACCGTTCTGCGCGGCGATGATATACAAGATGTTTTACAACCGTCACCTCAACAGCGCTCTGGAAGTAGGTGAAGGCGCAAAGGGCAGACGCTGGCTCTCTCCGCTCGCCGTCGGGCTGATGACCCTGGCGGCAGAAGTCCTGGCGCTGATAATCTGCGTCATGCTCTTCAGCGTTAATACTAAAAGCAATTACGTTGAAATCGACAGCACCCAGAACGTATCCGGCACGTATACCCAGGAGGAGGTTGCGGGCGGACCGTACGCAGTCTTCGACGGCGGCGAGGTCAAAGGCTACGATCTGGAGAAGAACAAGGACGGGGATTTCGCGTACAGCCTCTACACAGCCAAAGGCAAAACGGGAGAAATGCTCCCTTCCTATATTCTGGTCGTTGAGTACAAGGGTGATAAAAAAGTGACGGACGCGTACTGCGAGACTGGTTTTGAAGGAAAGGACGGCGCCTCAGCCGAGGGTGAAGTAAAGGATGCCTCCGGGAAATATTACGCGGTCATCGATACGGATAACGTCAACATCTACTACGTGGATCAGAAGACCGGGGAGCTGACGCCTGTATCCGATAAGGATTACAGCGATAACTTCAGCAAGGTGACCTACAAGCTGGTGCTCCTCGACGTGCCCGGGGGCGGATACAGCGACATGGACGAAGCGGTGAGTCAGTTCGCCGTGGACAGTTTCGAGATGGAATTCGACCGCTGAATCCAATAGCAAATCTGATAACGAAAAAGGACGGCCAGTGCCGTCCTTTTATCTTCTGGTGGAGCATAGGGGGCTCGAACCCCTGACCTCATGACTGCCAGTCATGCGCGCTCCCAGCTGCGCCAATGCCCCGTTTGGAGCCACTGGCCGGGATCGAACCGGCCACCTGCGCGTTACGAATGCGCTGCTCTGCCGGATGAGCTACAGTGGCTTACGGGCAGGATGCTAATCCTGCATTTCCTCAATCAGCTCCTCGATGTCGTTGTACTGATGGGTTTCATCGACATTCGGGCCCTGTGACGCGTCGGTCGTAGGACCAAGCGTGAGGAAATATATTATACCTGCAATTATAAATAATGCAATAATTATAGCGAAAATAATGAAAGCTTTTTTGCGCTTGGCTTTCTTGGCGAGAACCTCGGCGTCTTCGACCGGCTTCTCCTCAGCCTTCGGCTCTTCCGGTTTCGGTTCCTCGACCGGCTTCGTTTCACCCGGCTTCTCTTCTACCTTTGGTTCCTCCGGCTTTTCTTCAACCTTATGTTCAGCTGGTTTCTCCTCAGCTACAGGCTCGGCTGCCTTTGCCTCAGGCTCAGCCGGTTTTTCCTCAGCCTTCGGCTCAGCCGGTTTTTCTTCAGCCTTCGGTTCTTCCGGTTTTTCTTCAGCCTTCGGCTCTTCCTGTTTCTTCTCGTCGGAAGATTCGAGTGCCGCCTTGATAGCCTCCGTATCGATGGACTGTGTCGCGCGTGCCTGTGTCGCGCGCTTGTCGTTCATAGCCTGGATCCTCTTGAACAGAGTAGCGATCACCTTGCCGTGAGGCTCCTCGTAGAAGAGCTTGACCCATTCGTTGTTGTATCTGAAAAGATAAGCCTTGTAAGCAGCGGAATGCTTGATCTGGCTGATTCCCGTATATTGATATACCTTGCCGTCTATTGTCAGCGCGCGCTTTGAAAACTCGACGCTGTGGCCTTTGGCATTATACTTTATCGAATCCATTTTTCCTCCGATTCATACGGTATAGTTTTCTTTCGCCTAAAATAAAAAAAGGTCCGCAGACATAATAACAAATGAAAACAAAAAAAGCAAATTATGCAAGACAAATCTATATTGTAATGTTATAATAACGTATAAAAATGCGCACATTTATAACCGTGTAATAATATTAAAGTGTAAACAGAGGAAAACAATATGGATAAGAGTGCTTTAAAAGACAAGAGACGTGAAACCGTAATTGGCCTTCTTAAGAGCATGAGCATTAAGAAGGATACTGACGGCGGCTTTGACAAGGACGATGTCTACGGCTGCATTCAGGAACTTTGCAATCTTTACGAAGACCACATCGGCGAGCTCGAGAACAACTACGAAGCCGAGATTTCGGAGCTGACCAAGAGATATCAGAAGTACGACGAGAACAATGAACTCTACGTAAGCCTGATTCTCGAGGCAAAGAAGAGCAGCAACGAGATCATCAATCAGGCCAAGACTGAAGTCGATGAGATTCTCAGAAACGGAAAAGAGAAGATCAAGCTTCAGGAAGAGCAGATGGAACAGTTCAGACTGGACAGCGAGAAGGAAAGAGAATCCATCCAGGAAGAGCTGAAGGCCAGCAAGGATGTTGCTGAGGCCGAGAAGGCTGCCATGAAGGTCGAGATAGAAGCCGAGAAGGAGAAACTCGAGGCCACCAAGAATAAATACAGACAGCAGATCACAGCGATGGAAGATGAGTTCGCCGAGATCAAGACGAACATCCTCAGAACATCAGCCAGACTGGATAATCTGAAGGCTCAGACAGAAGAGCTGGCGCCATCGACCGACTGGGAAGTCGAGGAGACGGAGATCGAGGTCGAGGTTCCGGAAGCGGACGTCGAAGTCGAGGAAATCATCGATATCATTGAAGAACCTGCGGAGACAGTTCCTGCAATCAACCCTGACGAAATCGAAGGAATGCCTGAAGAGGTCAAATCCATAGAACTCGTTCTCGAGGAGCTTGCGGAAGAACCTGTAGAAGAACCTGTTGAGGAACCGGCGGAAGAGCCTGCCGAGGCGGGAGACCTTTTCGCAGACACATTCCTGAAGGACGAACTGTTCGAGAAGGTCGAGGCCGAAGGAGACAGCGTAGCCGCCATCGAGGTGGCCCTCGGTGATGAGCCTAAGGAAGACATAGAGCCTGCGGCAGAGCACGAGGCGACGGTCGAGGAACTTCTGGCCAGCATGGAAGCGCTGACGGACATCGGAGGACTTGAGGAAGTCAAGGAAGTCGCTGCGGACGCGGCAGAAGGAGCAGACGTTCTTATCGATGAGATTTCATTCGACGACCTTATCGAGGAAGGCGCAGAGAAAGCCGAAGGCGCTGTAGAAGAGGCTGTGGAAGCAGTCGCCGAAGCAGCAGAAGCCGCAGCACCGGAAGAGATCTCATTCGACAGCCTTGAAGCACTTTTCAAAGATGAACTCTAATACAGCAAAGACAGACAAATAGACGGTGGGTACGCGGCGCGTTAGTGTCGCGTACTTTATTAATCCACCGGGGGAAACAGCGATGGAATCACTTAAAGAAAAAATTCTGACGGAAGGTCAGGCCATTGGGACGGAGATAGTAAAAGTTGACGGTTTTCTGAATCATCAGATCGACGTCAAGTTCCTCGAGGAGATAGGCGAGGAGTTCAGGAGAAGATTCGACGGAGTCGAGGTGGACAAGATCCTCACAGTCGAGGCCAGCGGCATAGCGATCGCCTGCATGACAGCTCCGCTATTCGGATACCCTCCGGTTGTCTTTGCGAAAAAGGCGGCCCCGAGCACAATGAACGAAGGCTTCTACGAAGCGGAAGCCAGGTCCTTCACCAAAGGAACCGTATCGAAGCTCAAGGTGGCGGAGAAGTTCGTGAACGAGGGAGAAAGAGTTCTGATCATAGACGACTTCATGGCCAGCGGAGAAGCGTCGGCCGCCATGACTAAGATAGTAGAGGAAGCGGGCGGCGAAGTCGTCGGCATCGGAGCCGTCATCGAGAAGGGATTCCAGGGAGGTTCCGACAGGCTCAGGGAGATGGGCTACAGAGTCGAATCCCTGGCGGTGATAGACAGAATCGACGACGGAGTCATCACCTTCAGATAGAGGCTATTCAGACAAGAGATGGACGATTACAAAGTAGACTATCACATTCATACAACGGCATCGGACGGAGAATCGACGCCGACACAGGTCGTGAAGCGGGCCAAGGAACTGGACTATGATATCATAGCCATAACCGACCACGACAACACGGACGGCATTGCCGAGGCGAAGATAGCGGCCGAGGCGGTGGACATCACCCTGATTCCGGGAATCGAAATCGCCGTGGTCACAGAAGAGGACGTCGGCCTGCACATGCTCGGCTACAACATCGACGTGGACAACGCCGAGCTGAAGGAATTCCTGGACAAAATGGTCGAGAGGCGCAAGGCGAGAAACGAAGAACTCTTCAAGACACTCCGGGACATGGGCTACGACATCACAAAGGACGACATAGAGGTCGGCAAGAACGACTTCATCGGCAAGCCCCTCATAGCCAGGGCGCTCCTGCGCAAAGGCTACATAAAGGATGAGAGACAGGCCTACGGCAAGGACATCCTGGGAAGCGCCAGATGCCGGGCCGTGAGGAAGGTCAAGCCTCTGGCCAGCGAAGCCATAAAGGTCATCAAGGACGCGGGCGGAACGCCGGTGCTGGCCCATCCGATACAGACCCGGGGCATAGGAAGACCGGGAAGCGAGGAATTCTACGCGAACATCGACAAGATCATCGGACGCCTCAAGAGGCAGGGACTTAAGGGGCTGGAGTGTTACCACCCGGATCAGAACTTCGAACAGTCCATGAGGTTCGTGGAGATGGCGGAGAAATATCACCTACACATAACACAGGGTTCGGATTTCCACGGAAAGGATTTCGCGGAAGCCGAAAAGACAGCAAATGAGAGGAGAAGATAGATGAGGATCTACAACACACTGACGAGAAGAAAAGAGGAGTTCGTACCGCAGGAGGAAGGCAAGGTCAAGATGTACGTCTGCGGACCTACCGTGTACAACTTCTTTCACATAGGAAACGCCAGACCTTTCGTGGTTTTCGACACCATGAGAAAGTATCTGGAGTACAGAGGCTACAAGGTCAAGTTCGTTCAGAACTTCACCGATGTTGACGACAAGATCATCAACCGCGCCAAGGAGGAAGGCATCAGCGCGGGCGAAGTTTCCGAGAAGTACATCGAAGAGTATTTCAAGGACGCGGCGGCCCTCAACGTCAAGAAGGCGACGGTTCACCCTAAGGTCACCGAGACAATGGATGATATAATCAAATTCGTGGCGGATCTCATCGACAAGGGCTACGCCTACGAGGTCGACGGCGATGTCTACTACAGAACGAGGATGTTCGACGGATACGGCAAGCTGTCGGGAAAGAACGTTGACGAGCTGCGCCTGGGAGCCAGCGAGAGGACATCATCCTCCGACGACGAGAAGAAGGAAGATCCGCTGGACTTCGCTCTCTGGAAGGCCCGCAAGGAAGACTCCGAGATCGCCTGGGATTCCCCTTGGGGAATGGGACGTCCGGGTTGGCACATCGAGTGCTCGGCCATGTCCAAGAAGTACCTTGGCGACACTCTGGACATCCACGCCGGCGGCGAGGATCTTCAGTTCCCGCACCACGAGAACGAGATCGCCCAGTCGGAGGCACACAACGGCAAGCAGTTCGCCAACTACTGGATGCACAACGGATACATCAACATCGACGGCGTCAAGATGAGCAAGTCCCTGGGCAATTTCAAGACCGTTCGCGACCTGCTCACACAGTACGACGGCGAGGTCCTGCGTTTCCTCATCCTGAGCGGACACTACAGAGGACCTATCGACTTCAATCCTGAGATCCTCACACAGTCACAGAACGGGCTTAAGAGAATGCGCAACGCCAAGTCGAACCTGAAGCATCTGATGGCCAACGGAGCCGACGGTGATATGACGCCGGCCGAGGCCGAGGCAGTCGAAGGATTCGACGCCTACAGGCAGAAGTTCATCGACGCCATGGACGACGACCTCAACACGGCGGACGCCATTTCGGCGGTGTTCGAGCTCGTAACTGCTATCAACACAGCGGCCGGGGCGAACGCCACGAAGGCTTTTGCAAAGGCAGCAATGGACATTCTGATGGAGCTCGCGTCGGTACTCGGCCTTCTCCAGCAGGACGTCGAAGAGGAAGTTGAAATAGAACCTGAGATCCAGGCCCTCATCGATGAGCGCCAGGCGGCCAGAAAGGCCAAGGATTACGCCAGAGCGGACGAGATCAGAGACCAGCTGGCGGCTCAGGGAATCACGCTGAAGGATACTCCTCAGGGTGTGCAGGTAATAAGGAACTGACACATGGACGAACGCAAGGTCAGACAGCTCAATACAGACGTGCTGGCGTACATTGGGGACGCGGTTTTTGAGGTGTTCATCCGCGAGCTTATGCTCGAGGAAGGAAGACTGAGGGCAAACAGCCTCCACAGGTCAGCCACATTGTACGTAAACGCCCACGCCCAGGCGGCGGCCGTGCGCGGAATGCTGGACGACCTTACCGAAGATGAGCGGCGCATAGTGATGCGCGCGCGAAATCACAAGATCACTTCGAGGGCGAAGCACGCTGAACCGAAGACATATAAGTGGGCGACGGGATTTGAGGCCCTGATCGGGCACCTGTTTCTGACAGGGGAAGAAGAAAGGCTTGCCCGGATAATGAACAGAGCGGCGGAGATCATAGATGGCAAATAGATACAAGAAAAAAAGACAAACCACGAACAAGACAAAGGACTGGATCACGGATTACTACCAGACCGGACGTGAGTTTGACAAAGAAAACCGCAGACGCCGGGAGGCGGCGGGCGAGAAGGAAGAAAAGGGTCTCAGAAACCTGAACGCTTTCGAGCTGACCTGCATCATAATCATCGCTCTGGCGCTCCTGGGCATGGTCATCAAATATTTCATTCTCGGACACGGATTCTGGGATTGGGGGATTTAAGCATGAGCAAAGCAGACGTTTTATTCGTGAATATGTGCCGGGATATTCTGGACAACGGATTCTCCACGGAGGGGCAGACTGTCCGCGCCAGATGGGAAGACGGAACCCCGGCCCACACAATCAAGCAGTTCGGAGTGGTCAACAGGTACGACCTGAGGGAGGAATTTCCGGCCCTGACTCTCCGTCCGACATACATAAAGAGCGCCGTCGACGAGATGCTCTGGATATGGCAGAAGAAGTCCAACAGAGTCGAAGACCTGAAGAGCGGCGTATGGGATGAGTGGACAGACGAAGAGGGCACCATCGGCAAGGCCTACGGCTACCAGATGGGAGTGCCGTACAGATTCGCCCAGGGCGAGATGGACCAGGTGGACAACGTGCTCTGGCAGCTTAAGAACACGCCGTACTCCAGGCGCATCATGACCAACATGTACAACTTTGCGGACCTCCGCGAGATGGGTCTCGAGCCGTGCGCCTACAGCATGACATTCAACGTCACCCGAGAGGAGGGCGGCGGAGCCGAAGGCAAAGGCGGCAGCGGCCGTTTCGTTCTCAACGGCATTCTTAACCAGAGGTCCCAGGACATACTGGCGGCCAACAACTGGAACGTGGTCCAGTACGCGGTCCTGATCCATATGCTGGCCCAGGTCAATGATATGGTTCCGGGCGAGCTGGTGCACGTCATCGCCGATGCCCACATATACGACAGGCACGTGGACATCATCCGCGAGATGATCGAGCGCCCTCAGTATCCGGCGCCGAAGTTCAGCCTGAATCCCGACGTGAAGGACTTCTACGACTTCACGACGGACGACATAACGATTACCGACTACAAGAAGAATCCGCAGATCAAGAACATCCCTATCGCGGTATAAGCAAAAGGCAGACTGCCTTTGCAGATAAAAGGAGAATGAAGTGAACGCTATAGTTGCGACAGACAGAAACTGGGGAATCGGCAAGAACAACGACCTTCTGGTCCACCTGCCGGGCGACCTCAAATACTACAAGCAGAAGACACTGGGCAAGTGCGTCATCTTCGGGCAGAAGACGCTGGAATCACTGCCGGGCGGAAGGCCATTGCCTAAGAGGGATCACATCGTCTTAAGCGATGACCCGAAGTTCACGGTGGAGCCCCGGGAGGGTTACGCCTGCGACATCTGCCACTCGAAGGATGAAGTTCTGGAGCTGGCCGCCGAGTATGAAGCGGCTGCCAGGACTCTGGGTGAAGACCCGACGGAGGCTGTGTTCATCTGCGGCGGGGCGTCCATATACGAACTCTTCTTTGACGAATGCGACGCATTCTATGTGACGAGGATCGACGAAGTGTTCGACGCCGACAGGTTCTTCCCGAATCTTGAGGCGAAGGGTTTCATCGTAACCTGGGAATCCGAGGAGCAGACCGACGAGGCGACGGGAATCAGATACACGTTCCGGAAGTACGAGCGGAGATAAGAGATGTCCGAGATCATAGCGGGAAGAAACGCGGTGCTGGAAGCTCTCAAGTCCGGCCGCGAGATAGAAAAGATAAACATACAGAAGACCGGCGACGGAGAGCATCCGTCAGGCTCGATCAAGCAGATCATCGCAAAGGCAAAAGAGGCGAAGATCCCCGTCTACCACAGCGACAAGGCCTTCATGGACAAGCTGCTGGACGGGGCAAAGGTCAACTGCCAGGGCGTAATCGCGACGGCTTCGGACTTCTCCTACTGTGAAGTGGACGACATGCTCGCCCTGGCCGAGGAGAGGGGAGAGAAGCCCTTCATCATCATACTCGACGGACTCGAGGACCCTCACAATCTGGGGGCGGTCATGAGGACGGCCGAGTGTGCGGGAGCACACGGCGTAATAATCCCGAAGCGGAGAAGCGTCTCCGTCAATGAGACCGTGCTGAAGACAAGCGCCGGCGCCGCCGAGCACATGCTCTGCGCAAGGGTGACCAATATCGGCAGGACCATCGACGAGCTCAAGGAGAAGGGCGTGTGGGTCTACGCCTGCGACATGGGTGATTCGCTCATATACGAGCAGGACTTCACAGGATCCGTTGCTTTTGTAATAGGAAGCGAAGGATTCGGAATAAGCCGTCTGGTGCGTGAGAAGTGCGACTTCGTGGTCAGCCTTCCGATGAAGGGGCAGGTGAACTCCCTGAACGCGTCCAACGCGGCGGCGGTCGTAATGTATGAAGTTGTGAAACAGAGGTTGTAATGAACAAAAGCGAACTGATCTGTTCAATTGTAAATCCGGAGATCCAGCTGGCGGCGGAGGCCCAGGCGGGCGATACGCTGGCGGAGGAGACTCTCATCAGAAATTACTCGGGCATAGTCTATAAGAAGGCCCGTCTGTTTTTCATGGCGGGAGCGGACGCCGAGGACGTGGTCCAGGAGGGAATGATCGGACTGCTCAAGGCTGTCCGCAACTACGACGCGGAGAAGAACGCCTCATTCGGAACCTTTGCGGAGAGGTGCGTGACCAACCAGATCATCAGCGCCATCCGTTCAGCGGACCGCATCAAGCACAGACCCCTCAACACCGCTGTATCCCTGGACAAGCCTGTGAAGCAGGACGGCTCTTCGGGCGGGGCGGACAATCAGGAGATCACTCTTGGCGATACCCTCAGCACCAATCCGGCCGACGGCCCGGACGAGATGCTCATAATCAAGGACGTAACCTACTACATCCTCAACAACGGAGACAACATCTTCAGCGATCTGGAGATGCAGGTCTTAAGCGAGTACATGAAGGGTTTCACTTCGGGACAGATCGCCGAGCGACTCGGCAAAAGCAGCAAGTCCATCGACAACGCCCTGCAGCGCACCAGGAAGAAGGTCATCAACTACCTCTGGAAATAGGGCAGACGAGACAGAAAAGATCCGCCGGACAGGCTCCGGCGGCTTTTGATTGCAATTCTTTAAATTCCTTTAGTTAACCGATATCGGCCGCCGAAAGTGATAAAATTATAACTGTAAAAAAAGGCTTATTCTGAGGGGAAAAGGATGGAGTTTGGAAATGAAATGCACTTACTGCGGCAGACAACTGGATAAGGACGCGGAGTACTGCAGCCACTGCGGTAAAAAGGTGATCCACGTGCCGCCTGTCTTCACCATGACCGGGCTGGGCACGGACATCGCCACGGAGGCCATAAGAGACTACTCCGAGTGGGGATTCTACAACAATCCTGACGCTGAGCTGGATCCGGAGACGGGAAGGAAACCGGATTACACCTACAGCGCTCTTGACGCGCTGCCGGACGAGAACCACATGAAGTGGGCCCGTGACTTCATTGAAGCGGACGAGAAGGAGCAGGAAGAGGAGGACTACAACGAAGACGAGTACTACGATGAGGACGAATACTACGACGAGTCCGGGGCAAAGGCAGGACGGCGCGTTCCTGTCGCCCTGATCGTGATAGCTCTGGTCATTCTGGCGGGAGCAGTAGCGGTCGGTGCCTTCATGATGTTTTCGGACGACAAGTCATACGAAATAGATCTGGAATCGGTCATGACCGAGCCCAAGGTCGTAGGCTACGACGGCTTCGGCGAGATAGCCGCCGCCCCTGAGATCGATCAGGCCAAAGAGGAAGCATGGCTCGACGACGTGACCTTCGACGAGGAGAGGGAGGGCTTCAAGGAAGTTCTCGATACAGTGAAATATGTGCCGGACAAGACTGAAGACCTGTCCAACGGCGATGTGGTTACAATAACGGCCGAGTATGACAAGGCCCTGGCAGACGAAAAGGGTCTCAAGGTCGACGCGGGAATTATTAAATATGAGGTGAGCGGGCTTGAGATCGGCGAGGATCTGGCTTACGATCCGGACGCCTATCACGCCTACTACGATGACTTCATCCTTCCGCAGAGCGACACAGTATATCTGACGCGGGAGGATATAGTCTACAGCACTGACGGAAGCGCTGATCAGACCCAGCAGGCCATCAATGAGATATACGCCCGCCACGGTTATATTTTCAGCGGCGAATATTACAACAATCTTTTCAGAAGCTTCGCCTGGTACGAGCCAATGTACGACGCGGACAGCTTCGACGAGTCCTGGCTCAACGAATATGAGCGGGCGAATCTCAATCTGCTGACCCAGTACAGGAACGAACTGCAGAAGGCTGCGGAGGAGAAAGCAAAGGCCGAGGAAGAGGCAAAGAAAGCCAAAGAAGATACAAAAAAAACCAAGGAGAAGGATGATTAGTAATTGACTGGAGAGGGAGGTTTCAAATGAAAAAAGCACTGATAATGATTGTGTCCGTTATCATGGTTTTCTGCTTTGCAGGCTGCGGTGGAAGCAACGGAGAAGCGGAACAGAAAGACAATGTGTCTGAACCTAACGCGGGGATTGACGGAATTGTATTCGCAGTACCTGACGGCTGGGAAGAGGATGGTTCAGAACCTGACGTTTTCCTGGGATATAAAGGCCCTAATCCGGATTTGCAGTTGGGTATTAATGCCGTTAACGAAGCTCATCTGAATGACTATGGTGACGCGGGAGACGCGAAAACCGTTCAGGAGTATTATGATAAATACTACATTATTTCAGACGAGGACGTTGCCCTTGGCACTTTTGATCTCGATGCTGTCGAAGTCTGCGGCGTAGACGCCAATTATGTGAAGCATAAAAATGGAGACAAGGGCTATGTCGACTTAAGCGTACAATGGCTATATGATGACGTCATATATGATGTATATCTCATGAATCAGGACGCTTATGATGAAAATGGAGACGTGATTCCTGATACGCCTGTCCTGAGTGATGATGAAATAGCAATGTTTGAGGACTTTGTGAAATCTATTCAGCCTGGTGACGGCAACAGCTTCAAATAATAAGTTTTCATCAATATAACTATGCAGACAGAGACCCGGGAGAGCATGCTCTCCCGGGTCTTTTCGTCTGTTTGGCCGGAACTCTTTTGTTCATATATTTCCCTTGTAATATCGCTGCAGTTGTACTATACTTTTGATGTATGAGCGCGCTGACGTAGCTCAGTCGGTAGAGCACCTCATTGGTAATGAGGAGGTTCGGCGGTTCAAGTCCGCTCGTCAGCTCCATTAAATACTGTCCCGGGGACGCCCGGGATGGACAGTATGTATAATAACGTTATTTTACAGGAGGAAAAAACCAATGGCAAAAGAAAAATTCGAAAGAACTAAGCCACACATCAACATCGGTACGATCGGTCACGTAGACCACGGCAAGACTACGCTGACAGCGGCCATCACAAGCGTACTGAACAGAAAGTACGGACTTGGCGGCGACGTAGCGTTCGACGAGATCGACAAGGCTCCGGAAGAGAAGGAAAGAGGAATCACCATCTCAACAGCCCACGTAGAGTATGAGACTCCAAACAGACACTACGCTCACGTAGACTGCCCGGGACACGCCGACTATGTAAAGAACATGATCACAGGAGCAGCCCAGATGGACGGAGCTATCCTGGTAGTAGCTGCAACTGACGGCCCAATGCCACAGACCAGAGAGCACATCCTGCTTTCAAGACAGGTAGGAGTACCTTACATCATCGTATTCCTGAACAAGTGCGACATGGTAGACGACGAGGAGCTTCTGGACCTGGTAGAGATGGAAGTAAGAGAGCTTCTGGACGAGTATGAGTTCCCTGGAGACGACACACCGATCATCAGAGGATCAGCGCTCATGGCCCTGGAAGACCCTACAAGCGAGTGGGCAGACGCCATCGTAGAGCTCATGGAAGCAGTAGACACTTACATTCCTGAGCCTGAAAGAGATACAGAAAAGCCGTTCCTGATGCCTGTAGAGGACGTATTCTCCATCACAGGAAGAGGAACAGTAGCGACAGGAAGAGTAGAGAGAGGAACACTTAAGGTCGGCGAAGAAGTAGAGATCGTAGGACTTACCGAAGAGAAGAGAAAGGTAGTCGTAACCGGCGTAGAGATGTTCAGAAAGCTGCTCGACCAGGCACAGACCGGCGACAACATCGGCGCTCTGCTGAGAGGCGTACAGAGAACAGAGATCGAGAGAGGACAGGTCCTGGCTCATCCTGGAACTATCCACCCTCATACAGAGTTCAAGGGCGAGGTATACGTACTGAAGAAGGAAGA
>DBYH01000001.1:62087-81054 GCA_002310095.1 Firmicutes bacterium UBA1191
ATGTGCATGCCTGGAGATAACATCACGATGACAATCAAGCTGATCACCCCGATCGCTATCGAAGAGGGACTGAGATTCGCTATCAGAGAAGGCGGAAGAACAGTAGGATCAGGCGTTGTAGTTGAGGTTATCGAATAAGCGGAACTAAAATTACAAATAATTCCAAAGACGGTCTTTATAGGCCGTCTTTTTTGTGGTAAAATATGCGTACCTGTGGGGTAACGGGACTTGAGAAAGGTGATATTGAATGAAGGACCATTTTGTAAGCAATCTTAAGACGAACGATAAGATCACGACCTACCTGATGGTCAGGGAGGCGGAACTTAAAAACGGGTCCAACGGAAAGACATATCTGGACCTTCTGCTTAGTGACTGCACCGGCGAAATAAGGGGCAAGAAGTGGAACATAGCCGATGAGGAAGTCCCGGGCCTTGAACGCATAAAGGAAGGAAACATCATAAAGGTAGAGGCTCATGTCAGAGAGTGGAAGGGCATGAAGCAGCTCAACATCTCGCGCATCAGACTTACCGGCGCGGAGGACAAACTGGATGATGCTGACTTTGTGAAAACGGCACCGGAGGATCCTCAGGAGATGTACGACTATATCCTCGGGAAGGCGAAAGGACTGAGCGACAGCCAGCTGTCTGCTCTTTGCGTGAGAGTGCTTGAGGACCATAAGGAAAAGCTCCTGTACTACCCGGGGGCTGCGAGGAACCACCACGCCGAGATGGGCGGACTATTGTGGCACATGAAGCGCATGCTGATGATGGCCGAGAGAGTCTGCGAGGTCTATGCGAATCTCGACAGGGATCTGCTTATGGCCGGCGTGATGCTTCACGACATAGAGAAGATAACGGAGATTCTTTCGAACGAACTGGGAATCTCACCGGGATACTCCTTCGAAGGAAAGATGCTGGGGCACCTGGTTCTCAGCGTCCGCGAGCTGGAGAAGATCTGCAGCGAAATGGGATTCGATGAGGAGAAAAAGGTGATGCTGGAGCACATGATGATCTCCCACCACTACGAACCGGAGTGGGGAAGCCCGATCAGGCCGCTGTTCCCGGAGGCCGAGATGCTCCACTACCTCGACATGATCGATGCCAAGATGTACGACATGGAGGAGGCGGTCGGAAAGACCGAACCGGGCGAGTTCAGCGAACGCGTATGGACTTTGGATAACAGGACTATTTACCATAAGAAAGGATAAGACACATGATAAAAAGACCTGACGAAATCACTCAGATAATCAGGAAATTCGACAGAGCGGGATACGATGTGGTATACGCGGGACAGTGCATCACGGGCTCAATAATGGGCGAGGAGGCGCTGGACTGGGATCTCTACACCGAATGTCCGCAGGACAAGGTCCGCGAGATGTTCCCGGATGGAGAAGCCCTCGGCAAGAGGACCACGCGTCTGGACTACACGGAGTTTGTGGAATCCACACATGTCAACGAGGCTGACCGCTTCGAGGGAGTTGTCGCGGACATCATCACACTCGAGGGGCCGATCGAGGAACAGCTGAAAGTTTACGACTTCACGTGCGAGGCCCTCGGCGAGCACTCCAACGGAGCGTCTGTCGACCCGTTCGGCGGCCGCAATGACATGAGGCAGAAACTTCTCAAGCCTGTAGGCGATTTCGACGCGAAACTGAAGAAGCAGCCTGACCTGGCGTGGAAGGTTCTTCGCTATGTCGGTCTCTACGGATTCGATTTGAACAGGGAAATATTCAACGCCATACAGTCGAACCGCGAGCTTGTCACCATCGCTGACAAGGATATCATCCTCAACGAGTTCACCACCGCCATTACCGGCAACTACGCGGGCAAGTTCCTGAAGATGCTGAGCGGACTCGGACTTCTCGAAGCCATTATCGGCCCTGAGGGAAGCTCTGCCATGCCGAGAGAGAAGAAGGACTACGAGAAGCTCTCGGATAACATAGACAAAACGAAGAAGATTCCTCTCAGAAGACTGGGACTGTTCTACCTCGTGTTCGACAGACATTACAAAAAGGCGCTGCATTATCTGCCTCAGGATGAGGAGAGTCTGGACTATCTGGAGGAGGCTAAGAGGCTCTGCCCTAAGCTGCACTTCTGCAGAAACGACGAGATGCTGAAGGACTACATATCCAAGCTCGGATGGAGAAAGTATAACTTCTACGACAAGCTCCTGAAAGCGCAGAACATAGTATACGAGCTGGACAACCAGCAGCAGGTCGCCCGTGACGCTATCATCAAGGTCATTCTGCATCAGCATCAGCCGATCTTCGTGGAAGACCTTGTAATCGACGCGGACGACATCATAGAAGCGGGTATAACTGACGATCCGGACAGAGCGGAGTATCTGCTCGAGCTTTTGCTTACGCCGGTTCATAAGGACATGGAGAACAACGAGAGGGATACGCTTCTCAAGTTCGCCAGAGGCTTCAACAAGAGCCGCCTCAGGAGAACATTCAGAGACGTCAAATGGCTGAGATAATGGAGTATGAAGGCGTAATCGCCGAGATAATATTTCATAATAAAGAAAACGGCTACACTGTAGCCGTTTTTGAACTTGAAGAAGACAGTTTCACCATCGTAGGCACAATGCCGGGCGCCGCCCAGGGCAAAAGCTGCAGGATCCGGGGAGAGTTCATCGAGGATCCGAGATACGGTGAGCAGTTCAAAGTGATGGCCTACGAGGAGGTCATGCCTTCGACGAAGGAAGGCATCAAGGATTTCCTGGCGTCAGGAACGATCAAGGGTGTAGGCAGGAAAACAGCCGCCGCCATAGTCGCCAGGTTCGGCGAGGACACTTTTGATGTAATCGAAAAACACCCCGAAAGGCTCCGCGAGGTTCCCGGGATCGGGGAAAAAGTAGCCGCGAAGATCGCGGAAGCATTCGCCCTCCACAGGGAATTCGCCAGAGTGAGCATGACCCTGCAGCAGTACGGGATCACGGCGGTCCAGACCATGAAACTCTACGAGGTCTACGGCGCCGATACGGTCGACGTTGTGCTGGAGAATCCCTACAGGCTGACAGACGAGGTCTTCGGAATCGGCTTCAGGAAGGCGGACTCCATCGCGGCCAAGATAGGCATCGCGCCCGACGACGCTTTCAGAATAAAGAGCGGCATTAAATTTACCCTGAGCTGGTTCGCCGGCGAGGGTAACACATATCTTCCGGAGGAGATGCTCTGCGAGAAGGCTGGAGCCCTCCTCGAGCAGCCCCGCGAGCTGGTGGCCGGTCATCTGGAGCAGATGGCTTTTTTCGGGGACGTGCATATCGATGCCATCGAAGGGCAGAGAGTCGTCTATCTGGCGGCCTACTTCATGGCGGAACAGAACGTGGCGGGGAGAATAAGGAATCTCGTGAACGCCGAACTGAAACCGATCATGGGCAGCCCTGAGACACTCATAGAGAGGACTGAGTCCTCCACGGGAATAAAACTGAGCGAGCAGCAGAAGAGGGCCGTCATGAACTGTCTGGGAGAAGGTGTGTCCGTGATCACGGGCGGACCTGGAACAGGCAAGACGACCATCATCAACGCTATAATAAACATACTTCAGGACAGCGGACTGAAGACGGCCATTGCGGCGCCGACAGGAAGGGCCGCCAAGCGCATAACGGAGACAAGCGGACATCCCGCTTCGACCATACACAGACTTCTGGAGTACACTTTCTACGACGGCGGAAAGGGCGAGTTCGGCAGGAACGCGGAGAATCCCCTCGAGTACGACGCTGTCGTAGTGGACGAGGCGTCCATGATCGACCTGATGCTCATGAACGGTCTTGTCAACGCCATACTTCCGGGCAGCAGATTCATAATCGTTGGAGACGATGACCAGCTTCCTTCTGTCGGAGCGGGCAACGTCCTGCGCGACATCATCGCCAGCGAATATGTCCACTGCACGAAGCTCAAGGAGATCTTCAGACAGGCGGGAGAGAGCATGATAGTCGTCAACGCCCACAGAATCAACCAGGGCGAATATCCGGACTGCAACGCCAAGGACAAGGATTTCTTCCTGCTCCGCCGAAAGAGCGAGAAGGAGATGCTGGAAACCATCAAAGAACTGTGCCTGGTCAGACTTCCTGAGTACTACTCGGACCTGGTTCCGGGAGGACTGAAGCCGGTCAGGGACATCCAGGTCCTGACACCGGTACGAAAGGGTACCCTTGGCTGCGTCAGCATGAACAGGGATCTTCAGCAGATACTCAATCCACAGACCTTCGACGATTTCGGCGAGCCTGAGAAGGCCGAGAAGACCTACGGGGACAAGCTCTTCCGTGAGGGCGACAAGGTCATGCAGATACGTAACAACTACGAGCTCAAGTGGAAGAACCGGGAGGACTTCACCGACGGCGAAGGCATCTTCAACGGGGACGTGGGATTTGTCCAGACCATAGATCTGGAATTCGGTGAGATGGCAGTCGTCTTCGATGACGTGCGCTACGTGACTTATACTTTCAGCCAGCTGGATGAGCTGGAGCTGGCCTACGCCATAACCGTACACAAGAGTCAGGGCAGCGAGTTTCCTATCGTCGTTATGCCGATGAGCTGGTTCCCGCCTGTGCTGGCGACCAGGAACCTGCTGTACACGGGAGTGACGAGGGGAAAACAGATAGTCGTGCTGGTCGGCTCCGAGGACAAGATGAACGGCATGGTGGACAACAACAGGATCAGCCAGCGCTATTCGGGCCTGGCCTGGAGACTGAAGAAGTTCTTTAACATAGACGGGTAAAAGCAGATGATGACGATGACGCGAAAACTTACAGCCGCGATGATTGCCGCGATCATGGCGATGACCATGACCACATGTGTTGCCTTTGCGGAAGATGCGCCTGACGACATGACCGGCAGCAAAACGACATGCGAGGCGCCTGTGATCAAAGTGAAGGAAAAAGGCCCGGCGCTCAAGGTTTCCTGGGAAGAGGTCAAAGGCGCGCAGAGCTACGAGGTGTACAGGAGTTATTCCTCCGAGAAAAGAGGGAAGCTGCTGAAAATGGTCACGGACAAGCATTCGTACAAGGATAAGAAAGTCGCCTCCGGGAAGACGGCTTACTACCGTGTGCGCGTCCGCATGAAAAACGGAAGCGCCTCGGACTACTCCAAACCGGTTTCCGGCAGGATCTTCAGGGTCTACATCGAGACGGGACACGGAACCAACATTAACGGCGTATGGGACCCGGGATGCACATGGGGGAAATATCAGGAAGCAAAGCTCATGATCCCGATATGCAAATCCATGGCGAAGCAGCTGCGCAAAAGAGGCGTCTACGTGTACACGGACGCGGAAGACGGCAACAACAGGAATATCAGATGGGTCCTGAACAATCTCAGAAGCCGCAGGGTCAGCGTGCTGGTGAACGTTCACTGCGACGATCAGGACAATCCGAAGGGAACCCTGCCTTTGTACAGATACAAGGAACAGAAGAAGCTGGCAAAATGTCTGAACGACGCCGTTCACAAGAAAGTGGAAATTGAGGACAGAGGCCTCGAAAAGAGGAAGGACCTCATGACGCTGAACGAAACGAAAGACTATTGCGTGGCCTGCCTCTTCGAAACGGGAAATATCAAGAAGGACAACAAGATACTGCGCAAGAAGTACAAAGCTTACGGCAAGGGACTGGCGATGGGGGTATGCGATTACCTTGGCGTAGAATGGTAGAGAGAAGATGGGATTAAGAGATTTGACCGATGAAATCACAGAGGCGGTTTTTCCGTCCAATATTTACTGCGAAGTGTGCGGCAGCCTGATCGACAGGAGCCGCCCTTATGCTCTTTGCGATAAATGCGTCACCCGGATGCACTGGATCACCGGCAGCACCTGCGGCGTCTGCGGCAAGGCCCTTCCGGATACCTACCGCGGCTTCGACGAGAGCGGCAGGCAGGTCTGCTACGACTGCAGAACGCGGGCCCATTACTTCACGAGGGGCTGGAGCTGCCTCAGCTACGGCCTTCACGAACGCGAGGTAATGATGGCCATAAAATACAACGGCAAAGGCTACCTGGCGCGCAAGATGGGCGACATTATGTTCGACCGCATGGAAACTCTCATCGAGGAGGCGCGCCGGCAGGGGATAAAACCATTCGACATGGTCATCCCCGTGCCTGTGGGACAGAAGAGGCTGGTGAAGAGAGGCTACAACCAGTCCGAATTCATGGCGCGGCAGTTCCTGCGCAGGTGGGCGGACGCGGACAGGGAATCGGAGTTCGATCCGACCTGCCCGAAGCTTGAGACTCACATTCTCGGGCGGAGCAGGGAGACGGCGATGCTGCGCAGCATGAATCCCGAGGAGAGGAGACTGGCCCTGCGGGATGCTTTTGCGGTAAACCCGGCGCTCGCGCACCGCATCGAAGGCCGGAGCGTATTGCTCATAGACGATATATATACGACCGGCGCGACTGCCGACTCCTGCAGCAAAACCCTGCTTGAAGCGGGAGCCTCGGAGGTCTACCTGCTCACACTGGCGTCCGGCGGAAACCGCAGGCCGAAGGATGAATGACGGGGAAAAAGATATATTGCCTTGATTTTAATACTATCTGCGTGTAGAATGAACGGGCAACGAGCACGGAAAAGAGCGCTCTGCATATGATTCGGGTCTGTGATTGAAAGGCCATGCCAGCTACGGGCGAAGGGTCCCACGTAAACCGCCGAAGAGCAGTAGGCGGCGATCATGGCGTAGTTTAGAAGTAAGTCCTCGGAGAAACTCCGGTCAAGGCGAGTGTGGGGGCAAAGATCAGGTCAGCCGGGTCATATGCAGAGCGCTTTTGTGCATTTTTGGAACATCAAAAGGGCTCCTTTGACGTTGTAAGCGTAGGTGTGATGTGTTAGAATGAAGAAAAAGGGGCACAAGATATTGTGCCTGAAGGAGGTTGTTATTATGAGAACTGTTATAACCGGCAAGAATTACACTCCTAGCGACAAGCTCAAGGAAACCATCGAGAAGAAGTTCGCGAAACTGGACAAGTACTTCTCTGATGAAATCACGGCTAACGTAATGACAATTAAAGAGAAAGGCGGGTATAAGGTAGAAGCAACGATCAACACAAAAGGCACCATTTTCAGAGCGGAAAACAAGTCCGGTGATCCGTACGACTGCGTGGACCGCTGCATCGAGAAGCTCTCGAACCAGATGAGCAGATTCAAGACCAAGCTGCAGAAGAAATACAAAGGCCAGAAGGACTTCGGCTTCGAGGCTCTGCCTGAAGACGATGAGGCTCCGGGCGAGATCAATGTAGTAAGGTCCAAGAAGTTCCAGCTGGAGCCGATGGGCGTCGAGGAAGCGATCATGCAGATGGAGATGCTGAACCACGACTTCTTCGTTTTTCTGAACATGGAGACGGATTCAGTAAACGTCGTCTACAAGAGAAAGGACGGAAACTACGGAGTTCTGGAGACGACCTATTGATCAATACCGACAGACAGGGAGGCCTGAGGGCCTCCTTTTTTTATCTGTAAATTCATTAACAATTGGTAGGGAATCGTTGAAAAGCCACCACTAAATATTGTATAATAAATTGAAAAAATATGCGGATTGAAAAGCACAGGGAGACGGAATGAACGACATCCTTCAGTTCTTCGTGAACACATTTTCAGATTTTGAACTGAGCGACGCGATAGACATAATTATCGTCACTTTTGTCGTGTATTATCTGCTGAAACTCATCCTGGAGACGAGGGCGCAGCAGATAATAAAGGGTATTCTTGTGCTCGTCGGAGCCACATTCGTATCGGACGTCCTGGAACTGCACACACTGAACTGGATGTGCAAGGGGGCCCTGACTCTGGGAGCCGTGGCGGTGCTCATAGTCCTGCAGCCTGAACTCAGGAGAGCCCTGGAATTCATGGGCAGAGGCAGGATCGTAAGCGGCATCGGCGGCGGCAACAAGGAGAACAGCAAGAGGGTGGTTCAGGCCATCGTCAGCGCTGTGGAGACCTTCAGCAGCGAGAAGACAGGGGCTCTTATAGTATTCGAACGCCAGACTGTGCTCGAGGACTACGCTGAAACGGGCACTATTCTCGACGCCTTCATCACACAGCAGCTTCTGGCCAGCATATTCTACGAAGGAGCGCCGCTCCACGACGGAGCCATAATCATCAGCGGAACCAAGGTCTACGCGGCCGGTTGCGTTCTGCCGCTCTCCAACAGCCAGGCAATAGGCAAGGAACTGGGAACCCGTCACAGAGCGGGTCTGGGCATTACGGAAAACTCTGACGCTGTGGCGCTCATAGTATCCGAGGAGACGGGCATAATCAGCATGGCTGAGGACGGCAAGCTGGAGAGATTCCTCGACACCAGAACGGTGGAGAAGAGACTGCTTGACATCTATCTCTCGAAGCAGACCATAAGAAAAAAGATCTCGGAGATCCCGAACGCCCAGTCCATGTTCAACAAAGCAACAGGAAGCACGTACAAGGGGAAGGAGGACGATGATGCTGAATAACAAAAAAGTACTCATGCTCATTTCCCTGCTGGTAGCCATAGGACTGTGGATGTTCGTAATGGGCAACGTGGATCCTGAAATCAGCGAGCGCGTGAGCGGAATCGAAGTCGAGATGCAGGGAGTTTCCGGACTGGAAGATCAGGGACTCCACGCGACTCTCAACGGCCCGAAGCTCGTCGCCGTTACCATAGAAGGCAAGAGATCGCAGATCAAGAAGGCCGAAAACAAAGGCCTGCAGGCGTACATCGACGTGTCCACATGCGATTACGGCAAGAATGAAGCGGAAATAGTCATCAAGATTCCTGAAGGAGTATCAGGAGTTACGGTGGAAGATATATCGGAGGAGACAGCGGTCTTCACGGTTAAATAAGCAAAAGGCAGACCGCCTTAAGGAGGAACAACATGGGTAGCTTATTCGGAAACGGAGATGTCAGAGGACTGGCAAACACAGAACTGACGCCGGATCTGGCATTCAAGCTGGGCAAAGCCACAGGCTATGTCCTGGGTAAAACCAGGGAAAAGCCTGTTTTCCTTATCGGTAAGGATACGAGAATATCCGGGGACATGCTGGAAGACGCCTTGAGCGCCGGATTCATGTCGACGGGCGCCAACGTCATCAAGGTTGGCGTTCTTCCTACGCCGGCCATAGCGTATCTGGTAAAGGCCTACGGCGCTGACGCGGGAGTAATCGTATCGGCGTCTCACAACTCATTCGAATACAACGGCATCAAGTTCTACAACAGCGAGGGCTTCAAGATGGACGACTCCTTCGAGGACGAGGTCGAGACCATCATGCTGAGAAACATCCACATGGACGCCCACGTTTCAGGCGAGGGCATAGGCAAGTGCCTGGATGCGGACTATGAGGCCGAAACAAAATACGCTGAATATCTCGAGTCCACCATCGATACGGACATCAGCGGCGTGAAGCTGGTCATCGACTGCGCCAACGGATCCGCCTTCGATGTAGCGGAAAAGGTGTTCACGGATCTCGGCGCGGATGTTACGGTCATCGGTAACAAGCCGGACGGACTCAACATCAACGCCAAGTGCGGAAGCACACATCCTGAACTGATCCAGAAGGAAGTAGTTGAAAGAGGAGCATTCATGGGCTTTGCCTATGACGGCGACGCCGACAGACTCATCGCCTGCGACGAAAAGGGCAACATCATCGACGGCGACAAACTGATGTGCATCTGCGCGCGCATGCTCAAGGAAATGGAAGAGCTCCCTGACAACAAGGTCGTATCAACCGTCATGAGCAACATCGGTTTCCACAAGTTCATGAAGAAGGAGGACTTCGACCTGGCGATAACAGACGTGGGCGACAGATACGTTCTCGACAGAATGCTGGAGGACGGCGCCGTCTTCGGCGGCGAGCAGTCGGGCCACATCATCTTCCTGAACCACGCTACGACGGGCGACGGAATACTCAGCAGTCTGCAGCTTCTGCAGGCAGTGATCCGCACGGGCAAGACTGCCAGTGAGGTAAGTGAGGAAATCGAGCTTTACCCTCAGGTTCTGAAGAACGCGAGAGTGAAGATCGAGAACAAGTTCAAATACAACAGAGACGAAGAGATAAAAGAAGCTGTAAATGAAGTGTGCGAAGAGCTGGGAGAAGAGGGCAGACTGCTCATCAGACCGTCCAGCACGGAGCCTCTCGTAAGGGTAATGATCGAAGGACAGGACATAGACGATATTACCGCGAAGGCTCAGAGAATCGCCAGACTCATAACGAAGCGTCTCAGTTAAGGAGGGCGGCATGTGCGGAATAGTTGGATATGTAGGCACTGACCATGCCAAGGAAAAGATAATAGACGGACTGAAACGCCTCGAATACAGAGGTTACGATTCTGCCGGAATAGCCCTTCCGATCGACGGAAAGATCCAGGTGCGCAAGGCCGTCGGCGAGATCAAGAATCTTGAAGCCAAGATAGCCTCGCCGGATTTTGACGCGCCTATGGGAATAGGACACACGAGATGGGCGACCCACGGTGAGCCGACGGAGCTGAACGCCCACCCTCACCTGAACATGGAGGAGACCATCGCCATCGTCCACAATGGCATCATCGAGAACTACCAGGAGATCCGCGAGTGGCTGGCCACTGAGTACGGTATCGTATTCAAGTCGGAGACGGACTCGGAAGTTATAGCCCACCTTATCGGACTGTTCTATGACGGCGACCTGCTTGAAGCGGTCAACAAGGCTGTGGCCGAGATGCGCGGAGCCTACGCCGTTGTCGCCATCGCGGTCGATGAGCCGGACAAGATCGTGGCAGTCAGAAAGGACGCCCCGCTCGTAGCCGGAATAGGCAAGGGATTCAACTTCATCGCCTCGGATATCCCGGCGGTGCTCAAGTACGTTCAGGGCAACATATATCTCATCGAGAACAATGAGACAGTAGTCCTGACGAAGGATGACATCGTAATCTACGACGAGAACGGCAACAAGGTCGACAGAGAAATCTACGTCGTTGACTGGAAAGCCGACTCGGCCGACAAGGCGGACTACGACCACTTCATGCTCAAGGAGATCCACGAGCAGCCGGCGGTCATCAGCGAGACGCTCATGAGCAGGCTGAATCCGGACGACTCCATCAGACTGGACGACATCAGCCTTACCAAGGAAGACATAGATAACTTCAACAAGATATACATCGTGGCCTGCGGAACGGCCTACCATGCCGGACTGGTCGGCAAGATGGTCATCGAGAAGATGGCGCACATTCCTGTTGAGATCGACGTGGCGTCAGAGTTCAGATACAGAGACACCTTCATCGACGACAAGACTCTGTTCATTGCCATCTCCCAGTCGGGAGAAACTCTGGACACACTGGCGGCCCTGCGCGACGCCAAGGAGAGAGGCGCCCGCATACTGAGCGTAGTCAACGCGGTTGGAAGCTCCATAGCGAGAGAGTCCCACGACGTCTTCTACACTCTGGCGGGACCGGAAGTCGCCGTAGCCTCCACCAAGGCCTACACGACGCAGCTGATCTGCATGTATCTGATCGGCCTCTACATGGGCAGCACCAGAGGCACCATCGACAAGGATTACTACAACTACATGCTCGGCGAGCTGAAGGCTCTGCCTGAGAAAGTCAGCAGGGTTCTGGAAAACGAAGAGTTCCTGAAGAATCTGGCTGCCAGATACTACTTCAAGGACAACGTGTTCTTCATCGGCCGCGGACTGGACAGCGGAGTATCCTATGAAGGTTCCCTGAAACTCAAGGAGATCTCATACATCCACTCCTTCGCCATCGCCGCCGGCGAGCTGAAGCACGGAACAATCGCCCTGATGGATTCCGAATCCCTCGTAGTCGCCCTGGCCACTCAGGACAGGCTCTACGAGAAGATGGTCTCCAACATCGTCGAGGTGCAGGCAAGAGGAGCACGCATTATCGGCATGGCCAAGGAGGGCAGGACGGAGATCGAGAAGACAAGCGACGAGGTCATATACATACCTCAGTGCGCTGACGAAGTGGCGCCTGTGCTGGCCGTAGTGCCGCTCCAGATCTTCGCTTACTACGTGGCCCTCGAGAGAGGCTGCAACATCGACAAGCCTAAGAATCTTGCCAAATCAGTAACGGTAGAATAGAAACAAGAACAGATAGTTTAACCTGCGGCGGATCACAGCATCCGCCGCGTCTCATAAACGGCTGCCCGCGGCAGACCGGACACCGGAGGATAACAGATGAACACTGACCAAATACTCGGGAAGTTTATGCTGGACAGCAGCCCCGTAAGCTGCGAGCCCTACGGCAACGGCCACATAAACAGTACCTTTCTGGTCCGGACGGAAAAAGGCACAAGGTATATACTCCAGAGGCTGAGCGAAGAAGCCTTCAAGGACGTTCCCGCTCTCATGGAGAACATTTCCGGCATAGCCCGCTTTCTCGATGCAAAGGCAAGACGGGAGGGCACCCCATGCCATGTTCTGCCTCCTGTGGAGACGGCGGACGGAAGCACCTACGTGCATGTGACTGAAGCGGAGGTCACGGACTGGGAGCCGGGTTACTACAGAGTGACTCCTTTCGCCGAGAACTCCATCTGCCTGGAGAAGCCTGAGTCGGACGAGGATTTCTATCAGTGCGCTATTGCCTTTGGAACATTCATCTCCGAACTGGCGGATTATCCTGCCGCGACTCTCCACGAGACAATCCCGAACTTCCATAACACACCTGATAGATACAGGATCTTCCACGAGACCCTGGAGAGGGCCAAGGCCGACCCTGAGCTGGCGGCCAGAGTGGAAGCGGCGGAGAACGAGATCCAGTTCGTGCTGGAGCGCGAGGAGAGCGCGGGGATTCTTCAGGAGCTGCGGGACTCGGGAGACCTTCCGACGAGAGTCACACACAACGACACGAAACTGAACAACGTGCTCCTTGACAAAGACACGAGGAAGCTTTTGTACGTAATAGATCTGGATACGGTCATGCCGGGACTGTCCCTCTACGATTACGGCGACTGCATACGCTTCGGCGCCGCGACCGCCGCGGAGGATGAGACAGACCTGTCGAAGGTCCACTGCGACCTGCACCTCTTCGAGGTGTTCACAAGAGGCTTCATAGAGAGCTGCGAAGGACTGACCGATCTGGAGATAGAACTGCTGCCAGAAGGAGCCAGAACGATCACACTTGAACTGGGCGTGAGATTCCTGACAGACTGGCTGGACGGCGACAGGTACTTCGCGATCAGATATCCGGAGCACAATCTGGACAGATGCAGATCGCAGCTGGCCCTTGCCCTGGACATGGAGATAAAGCGTGAGGAAATGAGGGAGATAGTAAATGAGTTATCTGGGAATTGAACTGAACATTAAGAACGTGCCCGAACTGGACAGGGATTTCATCCCGATGGGGCCGTGGATGATCGAATACGAAAAGGAAGCGATCCGTCCGGTCGGCATCGCTATCGAGAGAGAGGACGGCAAGGTTTCCGTATTCGAAACGAAGCTGCGCGATGAGTCATTCGGGGAAGCGAATCTTAGATACCTGGAGCGGTACATCAAGTTCTGCCTCTGGGGTGTCGGCGGCTGGAAGGTCACAGTCTGCGGCTGCGACGATGAAGCGGCAAAGGTACGCGAGGAATACGTTCTCGGCGGTCCGAGAGATTTCGACGTGAACTTCATGATGAACACCTACGAGAGACCTTTCGAGTTCCACATCTGCGCGCCTGAGAATCTCCCAAAGGCAAACGACGCGGACAAGTCCGTAGGCGGCCATCTGGAAGGCTGCAGGATCGGCTTCGACGCCGGCGGCTCTGACAGAAAGGTGTCGGCGGTCATAGACGGCGAGACGGTCTACTCGGAGGAGGTCGTGTGGCATCCTAAGCTTTCCGAGGACATCTCATACCAGTACGAGGGCATAGTGGATTCCTTCAAGACGGCGGCGTCAAAGATGCCGAGAGTCGACGGAATCGGAGTATCGACTGCCGGCGTCCTCATCGGAAACGCGCCGATGGTATCGAGCATATTCCTCAAGATATCCAGGGACAACTGGGACGAGGTCAAGACGGTATACGACAGAGCCGCAAAAGAGATAGGGGACGTTCCTATCGTAGTAGCCAACGACGGCGACGTAACGGCCCTGGCGGGAGCTATGAGCATGGATGTGGCCCCTGTGATGGGCATCGCCATGGGAACAAGCGAAGCGGGCGGATACGTCAACGCTGAGCGCAACGTGCTCGGCTGGTTCAATGAACTTGCCTTTGCGCCTGTGGACCTTAATAAGGAATCGATGGCCGATCCGTGGTCGGGAGACAACGGCGTCGGCGCTACATACTTCTCACAGGATTCAGTCATCAAGCTGGCTCCTGCGGCGGGCATAGAGCTGGACGAAGCCCTCGCCCCGGCTGAAAAACTCAAGGCCGTGCAGAATATTCTGGACGATCCTCAGCGCGGGGGAGCCGAGGCAATCTTCAGAACCATCGGCTGCTACCTGGCTCACACACTGATCCTCTACGGTCTGTTCTACGACCTAAAGTACGTGCTCATACTGGGCCGCGTTGCGTCGGGAACGGGCGGCGAGATCCTCGTGGACGAGTGCAACAGAGTCCTCGCCGATGAGTATCCTGAAACAGCGGCGAAGATCACAGTAATGCTTCCTGATGAAAAGATGAGAAGGGTAGGCCAGTCGGTTGCGGCGGCCAGCCTTCCGGAGGTGAAATAAAATGATTTACAGAAACGCTGAAGTTTTTATCGACGGTCACTTCAGAATATGCGACTTCGAAGTCAAGGACGGCAGATTCGTCGCTCTGGGCAATCCGTATCTGCCGGCGATCGATGAAGCGGCGGGCGACGAGGAGACGGATCTGGACGGGCTCTGGGTGATACCCGGACTCGTTGACGTGCACACCCACGGCAGCATGAACGCTGATTTCTCCGACGGTGACTACGAAGGGCTGAAGGAGATGGCGGCGTACCTGGCCGGATCGGGCGTGACATCCTTCGCGCCGGCTGGCATGACACTGCCGTACGAAACCCTTGAGACTGCTTTTGCAACGGGAAAGAAGCTGCGCGACGAGCAGCCTGAAGGGTGCGCCAGACTCATGGGGATCCACATGGAAGGGCCGTTCTTCTCGGAGAAGAAGAAGGGCGCCCAGAACGGAGCGCACCTGAGGGATCCGGACTTCGAGGCATTCAAAAAACTCTACGACGGCTGCGGCGGACTCATACGCATCGTCGACGTGGCGCCGGAGCTTCCTGGAGCTGCGGATTTTACCGCAAAGGCAGCCGAGCTTGCCACTGTATCCATCGCCCACACGGACGCGACCTATGAGGAGGCTGTGGCTGTGCTCGACGCGGGCGCGAGTCACCTGACTCACCTTTACAACGCCATGCCGCCGATCCACCACAGAAAACCGGGAGTCATCGGCGCTGGTTCGGAGAGAGAGGACGTCATCGCGGAGCTCATCTGCGACGGATACCACGTGCACCCGAGCTCGGTCAGGATGGCATTCAAGCTGTTCCCTGAGCGCATCTGTCTCATCAGCGACTCACTGAGATGCTGCGGCATGCCGGAGGGCAAGTACGAACTGGGCGGGCAGGACGTCTTCCTCGAGGGAGGAGTCGCCCGACTCGAAGACGGAACCATCGCCGGATCGGCAAGCAACGTCTACACCTGCATGCTCAACGCCATCGAGTACGGCATCCCGAAGGAGACAGCCGTTGCTGCGGCGACCATCACGCCGGCCAAGGAGATCGGCGCGGACGACCTTGTCGGTTCCATCGCTGAAGGAAAGTACGCCGACTTCATCATCTGCGGCGAGGATCTGAAGCCTGAAAAAATATTCCTGGGCGGAATTGAAATCGGATAGAGACGGCAAAGCAAAAGACTAATACCCGGAAACGGAGACGAGAATGAATTACGATATAAGAGACATAAAACTGGCCCCGTATGGTCACACAAAGATCGAGTGGGTAAGGAACAACATGCCTTTGCTCAGAGGCTTCGAGGAGGAATTCCTGAAGACGAAGCCTTTTGAGGGCGTGAAGATCAGCCTGTCCATTCACCTGGAAGCAAAGACAGCCTACCTCTGCAAAGTGCTCGCGGCGGGCGGCGCTCAGATGGCTGCCACGGGCAGCAACAACCTGAGCACCCAGGACGACATATGCGCGGCCCTTGTTGAGGACGGCATCAGTGTATTCGCGTACCACGGCGCCACTGAGGAAGAGTACAACAGACACATCGAGATGTGCCTCGAGCATAAGCCGAACATCATCATCGACGACGGCGGAGACCTGGTGGGAATGGTCCACGGACCGCGCCCTGATCTGGCCGAGGAAGTGTGGGGAGGCTGCGAGGAGACTACTACGGGAATCATCCGCCTGAGGGCCATGGAGCGCGAAGGCGTTCTGAAGTTCCCGATGCTGGCGGTGAACGATGCCGACTGCAAGCACCTTTTCGACAACCGCTACGGCACCGGCCAGAGCGTCTGGGACAGCATCATGCACAACACGAATCTGATCGTGGCGGGCAAGATGGTCGTAGTCGCCGGATACGGATGGTGTTCACGGGGCATTGCCATGAGGGCGGCTGCTTTGGGAGCCAGAGTCATTGTGACCGAGATCGATCCGGTCAAGGCCATGGAAGCCAAGATGGACGGATACGACGTGATGCCGATGGCGCAGGCGGCGCCTCTCGGAGATATTTTCATCTCGGCTACAGGATGCAAGCACACGATCACTGTGGAGCACATGCTGACAATGAAGGACAGGGCAATCCTGGCCAACGCCGGCCACTTCAATGTTGAGGTCGACATGGCGGGACTTGAGGAAGCGGCAGTATCTAAGAAAGAGACCCGGGAGAACATCACGGGCTACACGCTGCCGAACGGGCGCATGGTCAATGTGATAGGCGAGGGCAAGCTGGTCAACATCGCTGCGGGAAACGGACATCCTGCCGAGGTCATGGATCTGAGCTTCGCGGTGCAGACTCTGAGCGCCCTCTACATTCTTGAGCATCGGGGCGAACTGCCGGCGGCGGTCATCGACGTCTCCGAGGAGATAGACGATGTCATCGCGCGCAGACGCCTGGAGGCCTGGGGAATCGAGATCGACAGCCTGACGCCGGAGCAGGAAGAGTACCTGAAGAGCTGGCAGCTGTAAGAAAAAACCGGCAGATGTAAGGTAAATAATATGAAGTAATTAATGAGGGATGTGACTGTGTCACATCCCTTTGTTTTTTATCCTATCAGTTCCTGAATGCGGGCTCTGACTCTGTCTTCGCCCAGTATCTGCTGGATGGTCCATACGTCAGGCGACTGGCTTCTGCCTGTCACGGCGATTCGGATGACCGTGCTCACGTGGGCTACGGAGCCTTTGTACTCCTCAGGATGTTTCTTGTAATCCTTAGGCTTGACTGCGTATCCCAGGTCCGCTGTTATGGTCCTGATCTTCTCGAACCATGTCGGCTGGTCGTCGCTGTGGTCGTAGGTCTCCAGATAACGCTTCAGTATCTCGCGGGCGTCCTCATCGCTGACCTGCTCAGGTATGCGCTCCTCGATTACGAAATAATCATCGTAGAAGTAGCTGATGAAGTCGAAGATCTGCTTCGCGTATATCAGATCCTTCCTCGGCTTCGCTTCGTCTCTTCCTATGTTCAGTATCTTCGTCAGATACTCTTTATCGCTCAGGGCTCCGGCGGCCTTTGGTTTGAATTCCTTAGCCCACTCGAGCATGAAGTCGGCCAGCTCGTCGGCCGGAATCTTAAGGAGGACATCCTTGGAGATGTCGTTCAGCTTGTTCAGATCGAAGAGGGCACCGGCGCTGCTCATCTTCTCCGTTGTGAACTCAAAGTCGTTGATGTCAGCGTCAGGATTCGCCATGCGCCACTCCTCGAAGTTGGAGTTGAGGATGGTCAGCAGGTACTCCTTGACCGCCGCCGGATGATAACCTTCCTGGCGGTAGTAATCCAGAGAGAGCTCAGGGTCCTTGCGCTTGCTGAGCTTGCGCTTGTTGCCCGTCTCGTCGTCCAGCTTCATGAGCACTGCTGTGTGGCAGTAGACAGGCGGTTCGAACCCCAGTGTCTTGAACAGCTCGATATGGATCGGAAGGGACATGAGCCATTCTTCGCCGCGTACAACATGCGTGGTTCTCATGAGGTGGTCGTCGATGACATGGGCGAAGTGATATGTCGGAATGCCGTTGGCCTTGAGGATGACAACATCCTGGTAGTTGCACGGCATGGAAACATCGCCTCGTATGCCGTCGTCAACACATATGTAATGCTCGCCGTCGCCGCAGGATCTGAGGCGAATGGTGTATGGCTTTCCGGCAGCTATGTTCGCTTCGACTTCCTCGCATGTGAGGTTGCGGTTCTTCTCGGCGCACTCGCCGTAGATGCCGGTCGTCATTTTGTTGGCTTCCTGGCGGGCTCTGATTTCAGCCAGCTCCTCTTCAGTGAGGAAGCACGGGTAGGCCTTGCCCTCGCTTACGAGACGCTTGGCAAATGCCTGATAGATCGGCCCGCGCTGACTCTGATAGTACGGACCGTAGTCGCCGGCGTCGGTTGAGTCCGGGCCGCATCCAGCGCCTTCGTCGAAGTTGATGCCGAAGAATTTCAGCGAGTTTATTATCGTGTCGACAGCGCCTTCAACATAGCGCTTGTCGTCGGTATCCTCGATTCTGAGATAGAAAGTACCACCGTTCTGATGGGCAAGTCTCTCGTCCACGAAGGCCCCGTAGAGATTTCCCAGATGGATGAATCCTGTAGGGGAGGGGCCCAGCCTCGTGATGACTTTACCTTCCTCGCGCGGCGGATAGATGGCCTCATAATCTTCAGGTGTCTTATCGATATGCGGAAACAGTATCTCCGCCAGTCTGTTGTAGTCCATGTTCAGCTCCTTGTTATCATTTTCATATTTCTGAGATAAGAAATATGCATGCGCAACAATTATAACATATATCGGAGCAAATAACGAAGAGTTCGGCAAACCGGGATTTGTAAGGGTGATCAACTGCAAACCAGGAGATGTTGCTCCTTTGAAACCGGATCCGGGTCGATGTGTGTAATTACGATGTAACTTTTGCGTTTTTCTCAC
>DBYH01000012.1 GCA_002310095.1 Firmicutes bacterium UBA1191
TTTTTGGCGGAGGACACGGGACTCGAACCCGCGGGGCTGTTACACCTTACTCGCTTTCCAGGCGAGCTCCTTAGCCACTCGGTCAATCCTCCGCGCCGCTTTCCTAATATAACAAATAATTGTGTCTGTTTCAAGTAATATCTGGCATTTCCTGCCGTCGTCCGCCGCCCGCGGCGCCCTACTCCTTCTCCGGATACTCGTAGGTCCAGGTCTCATCGCCGCTTGCGTTGAAGACGTGGACCGTGCCGGTGATGCCCGTAATGCCGGTCTGGGCCTCCAGCTCGGCGATGGCGCTCTCGAAGCCGCTCTTCAGAATATCCGAATTCTTGCCGAAAGCCTTGACGAGTGCTTTCTCATCGTCGTCGTCGATCGGCTCATCGAACTTGTAGGTAATATCAAAACTGTCGCCCGAAAAGCTCACTTCCGAACTCATGCCCTCGGGCGTCGTCAGTTCTTTATTTATCGTCTTCACGATGTCCGGGTTGTCAGCCGCGATATCCTCCAGGGTCGCCGTAGCCTCCTGGTCGCAGCCCCCAAGCAAAAGCAGCATGGCCGCTGCTGTGATCACCACGATTGTAACAAAAGTTTTTCTCATATCCTGTTTCCCTTTCGCGTCAGTTTAACGGACGCTGTCTTCTACAGCATTTATCATGTCTGGGATCTCGATCACGCCCTTGTGGCGGATCGGCTTCAACTCAAGGTCCTTCAGTCCCTTAGGCACGCGCACGCCCGTCTCCTGAGCCACCGAGCGGATATATCCGAAACCGTCCTGCTCCTCCGGAAGGCCGATTGATTTCGCAACGCTCTCGGCAAACTTGTAGGCGCTGGCTGTCGACGCGATGAGCGTCGGGGTCTCATCACCTGTCGCCTTTACATAGTCACGGTAGACTTTGTATCCGACCGCCGTATGAGTATCGATGAGGTACTTCTCCTCCCTGTACATTGCGCCGATTGTAGCGTTGGTCTCTTCTACAGTAGCCGTGCCGCCCCAGAACTTCTTCATGCCTTCGCGGATCTTCGGGCTGACCTCATAGCGCCTCTCCTTTTCAAGGGACTCCATAAGAATTCTGATCTCATCTCCGTCATTGCCCGCCAGATGGTAGAGCAGTCTCTCCAGGTTGCTGGAGATCAGAATATCCATTGACGGTGAATTAGTCAGGTAGAACTCCCTCATGGTGCTGTAAACACCTGTCTCGAAGAAATCCGTCAGAACGCGGTTCTTATTCGAGGCGCAGATGAATCTGTTCACAGGAATGCCCATCTCACCCGCGTAGTAGGCGGCGAGAATGTTGCCGAAGTTGCCCGTCGGCACGCAGATGTTGACCGGATCGCCGGCCTTAACTGCTCCCCTCTCGACAAGTTTCAGATAGCCCCACACATAGTAGGCCACCTGCGGTACAAGGCGTCCGATGTTTATGGAATTGGCGCTGCTCAGCTTGCAGCCAAGGTCCGCCAGTTTTTCCGCAAAAGCATCATCGTTGAAAATCTTCTTGACGCCCGTCTGTGCGTCATCGAAGTTGCCCTCGATTGCGAAGACGTGGGTGTTGTCGCCTTCCTGAGTGATCATCTGGCGCTCCTGCACCTGGCTGACGCCCTTGTTCGGGAAGAACACGATTATCTCCGTTCCCGGAACGTCTGCGAAACCTTCCAGAGCGGCCTTGCCAGTGTCGCCGGAAGTTGCCGTCAGAATGCAGATCTTCTTGTCTTCATTTTCCTTCTTCGTGGCAGTCGTCAGAAGATAAGGCAAAATGCTCAGCGCCATGTCTTTGAACGCCGCCGTCTTGCCGTGATAGAGCTCGAGAAAATACGCTCCTCCTGCCTTTGCGACCGGAACTATCTCTTTCTCCTCGAACTTGCTGTCGTACGCGCCGTCGGTGCAGTACTTCATCTCCTCGTCAGTGTAGTCGTCGAAGAACGTCTTTATTATTTCAAAGGCAACCTGCTTGTAGGTCATTCCGACCATGTCCTCGATCGCCATCGGCAGCGCCGGCACCTCGTGTGGCACATAAAGACCGCGGTCCTCCGCGATGCCCTGAATTACCGCCTGCGCGCCTGTCTTGAGGTCCTTGCTGCCTCTCGTACTTTCGTACATAATCATTTGCACTGAACTCCTTCTGTTATTTTTACTATATCGTCCACGTCCGCCAGAGCGCCTTTGCCTGTGGTTCCGCAGGCAAGGTGCGAGTCCTTCGGTTCGATGAACTGATAGCCATATCCTTTGAGTTTTTCGATGTTTGCCTGGACGATCGGGTTCTCATACATGTTGGTGTTCATCGCCGGGGCGATAATAACCTGCGCCTGATTCGCCGCTGCCATGGTTACCGCAGTCAGCAGATCGTCGGCGATACCGCCCGCAATCTTCCCGATAATATTCGCCGTTGCCGGCGCAATCAGCACGACATCCGCGTTGCCCGCCAAGTCGATGTGCTTAACAATGGTCGGGTCATACTCTTCAAACTCGTTGGCGTGGACTTTGTTCTTGGAAAGTGTCTGCAGCGTCAGAGGTGTAATGAATTCCTGCGCGCCGTCTGTCATGACAACGTGCACGTCATGTCCGTCCTTGTGCAGCCGGTTCGCGATATCTGCCGCCTTATAGGCGGAGATGCTTCCTGTTACTCCGAGTACGATATACATCTATTTACCCTTCCTTTCTTCGAGGACGCGCCGCAGAATCATCTGCGCGATCTCCTCGTTCGTGTTCATAGTATCGTAAGACTTGTCTTTGTGGATCAGATATCCTTTGTGGAAGTCCCTGCCGATCTCCCTCAGGTCGTTGGCCATTACGAAGTCGCAGTTATTCTTCTGCAAAAGCCTGTAGCCCACGTCGATCAGCTCCTCGTGCGGCACTCCGCTAAGAAGCTTGAATCCAACAAGCGTCGTATCCGGACTCACCTGTTTGATGATGCTGATGACCTTAGGCGAACGCTTCATGTGAATGATCAGGTCATCGATATCCGAGCTGATCTTGTTGCCTGTCAGGTCCTGAGCGTGCTCCGGATCCTCCGTACCCATGAGCTTGTCCAGCGTCGTCACCTGGTGCACCATGTAATCGCTCACCGCCATGGCGTGGATGACCGCGTCGATTCTGTCCTCGGTCAGGACTTTCGTCAGGTTCTCCTGCAGGTCCATGACGCCGCCGATCTCGATCGGCTCGATCTTTTCGTTCTCAGGCCAGACGGCCCTTTTGCCGTGCAGATAGTAGATCTTCTCTATCTCGTCATTCTGCGCAAACAACGTTCCTATCGCAAAACCAAGACTGCCTGTCGACGAATTCGTAATCGTTCTGACATCGTCGATCTTCTCGCTTGTTCCGCCTGCTGTAATCACAATTTTCATAGGCTTTCCGACGCTCCTTCCACCAGTATTATCTAACATAAAATTATATGGTCATTTCCCCTAAAGTGTCAAGAAATGTGTCAAAGGGGACGGTTCGTTTGACACATTTTCTTGAAGGTCTGAATGATTTGATATAGACTTGTCCCAGGAGGACAATGATATGAAATCATACAAGAAGGAAATGTGGTTCAACGTGCCGACGAGGCGCGGCCTGATCAATATCACACGCGACGTTCAGCAGGCCATAGACGAGAGCGGAATCAAAGAAGGACTCTGCCTGGTCAACCCTATGCACATCACTGCCAGCGTCATCATCAACGACGACGAATCCGGACTTCACCGCGACTTCGACCGGCTCCTCGAGCGCCTGGCTCCGGAGAAACCGTACAGCCAGTACGATCACAACGGCTTTGAGGACAACGGCGACGCCCACTGCAAGCGCCAGCTCATGGGCCGCGAAGTAGTCTGCGCCGTTACCGAAGGCCAGCTTGACTTCGGACCGTGGGAGCAGATCTTTTACTACGAGATGGACGGCAAGCGCAACAAGCGCGTCCTGATCAAGATCATCGGAGAATAGACTAAAATGTGTCAAAAGAGATGGTTCTTTTGACACATTTTTTGTTGCAACTTCCTCTTTACAAGTCCGCGGAGCCTGTGTTATACTCATTTCCGCGGCGGAAGCCGAAACAGAATAAGCTCGATTGGTCAAGTGGTCAAGACGCAGCCCTCTCACGGCTGAATCAGGGGTTCGACTCCCCTATCGAGTACCAATAACAATAGAGACCCAAACGGGTCTCTATTGTTATTCTGTATCCAATTGAGGGGAGTCGAACCCGCAAGGGCCGGAGCGTAAAGCGAAACAGTCCGGTGGACTGTTTCGTAGCGACGGGTCCAAGCGAGCTGCGGAGAGCTCGCGCAGGATGGCGGATCGCCGTAAGGCGATACGCGTAACTCCCCTATCGAGTACCAACTAAGATATGCAGTTTTAACATAAGGCTGCATATCTTTTTTCTTGAAAAGGATATCAGCAATTTCTTGACAATAATTATTCCATAATTATAATATAATTATGGAAGGGGTTTGATCTTAGAGATGGTTTTTGAATGGGATGAAAACAAAAACAGAAATAACAGGATGAAACATGGCATCAGTTTCAAAGAAGCAGCAACTGTGTTTTATGACAGCGATGCTATCATGTTTGATGATCCGGATCACTCTTATGGTGAAGAACGTTTTCTCATTCTGGGTGTATCCCTTTCAGAAAAGCTTTGCATTGTCAGCCATTGTTATCGTGGGAATGATGACGTAATCAGAATCATTTCCGCTAGAAAGGCGACGAAAACTGAAGCTAAAATATATCGCGAAGGATTATAGGGGGCATATAACATGAGAGAGGAATATGATATCAAAAATCTGAATCCACGACGCAATCCGTATGCGGACAAGCTGAAAAAGCAAATCACGATCCGTCTGAATGTGGGCACGATCGAATACTTCAAGAAGCAAGCCGAGGAAACCGGCATATCCTATCAGAACCTGATCAACATGTATCTGACAGATTGTGCTGTCCATGAAAAGAAATTGGAATACACGATCAAATAGTGACAAAAGTGTTAGTACCCATGCCATCGGTATGGCTATATAATCAATTTATGAAGTATAAGATCCTGATCATTGAAGACGACAAGGGAATAGCGGAGGCCATCGCAGCAAGCCTCGCAGGCTGGAATATGGAGCCTTATATTGTCAGTGACTTTCACGACGTAATGGGGCAGTTCGCTGCGCAGCAGCCTCATCTGGTTCTGATCGATATCGGCCTTCCTTTCATGGACGGCTACCATTGGTGCAATGAGATCCGCCGTATCAGTTCCGTGCCTATCATTTTCATTTCCTCGGCGACGGACAACATGAACATCGTCATGGCGATGAATATGGGTGCAGATGATTTCATCGCGAAACCATTCAACCAGAATGTTTTGATCGCCAAGATCCAGGCGCTCCTTCGCCGCTCCTATGATTTTGCCGCGGCGATGCCGGTCATCGAGCATCGCGGGGCGTTTCTCAATACCGGGGACAACACCCTTTCCTATGAGGACAATACGCTGGAACTTTCCAAGAACGAATACCGCATCCTGCTGACGCTCATGCAGAGCAAAGGCAGCGTTGTCAGCAGAGAGAAACTGATGGAAGCGCTGTGGCAGACAGACTGTTACGTCGACGAGAACACACTGACCGTCAACATCGGCCGTCTGCGCAAAAAACTCAGCGGAATCGGCCTGGATCACTTCATCACTACGAAGTTTGGAGTCGGATATATTATCGAAACCTGAAGACAGAACCTAAGATCCGAAAATGACATTCATCCATTATTTGTACTACAAACGAATCACCCTTGCAGCGTTTCTCATCTTCGCTTTGATCGTCTTTGCCTGTCTGGCATTGTCCGACGTTCCGCCGCGGCTGCTTTTGTACCCACTTGCTCTATGCATCGCCGCAGGTCTCGTGTTCCTCATCATCGGTTACTGGCAATACCGCAAAACCTATAAAGAACTGGAACTGATCAGCGGTCTGCGCGCGGAACTGATCGATGCGCTTCCGGAACCCCGCGGTCCGCAGGATATGCAGTATCAGCAGATCATTCGGGCGCTTTGCACGGAGGAAATGCAAAGGCAGACCGAGTTCACCGGGAAGTACAATGATCTCCTCGACTACTACACCGCCTGGGCCCATCAGATCAAAACGCCGATCTCTGCCATGAAACTCAGTTTCCAGAATGAAGACAGCGCGCTGGCAAGGCAGTCACTGAATGATCTGAAGAGAATCGAGCAGTATGTGGACATGGCTCTGACCTATCTGAAACTGGACTCCGGCGGCATTGATTATGTGATCCGGGAACACCCGCTTGACGACATCATCCGTCAGGCGATCCGGAATTTTTCCGGTGAATTCATCAACCGGAAGATCGCTCTCGAATATGAGCAGGCTTCCTATCGTGTCCTGACCGATGATAAATGGCTTGCCTTTGTCATCGAACAGATCCTGTCCAATGCACTGAAATATACGAGCGAGGGAACGATTCGAATCTTCATGGACGGAAGCACGCTTTGCATCAGCGATACGGGCATCGGAATCGAGGAGGCGGATATCCCCAGAATCTTTGAGAAGGGATTCACCGGCTGCAACGGGCGCAAAGACAAGCGGGCCAGCGGCATCGGCCTGTATCTTTGCAAGCGAATCTGCGACAATCTCTCTCATGAAATCTCGGCCTGCTCGAAGGTCGGCGTTGGGACCACCATACGGATCGACCTGCAGCAGAGCACCCTCGGAATCGAATAATGGCATGAACGCAGTTCTTTCACAGATGTAAGAATTGAACAAGAATATGTAAGGCGATTCAATGGAATGGATCGCCTTTCGCACATATACTCATAGCGTAAAATCACAACGACTTGGAGGACAGCAATGAGTTTACTGGAAGCAAAAGGCATAAGAAAAGTATATCGTACACGCTTCGGCGGAGCATCGGTGGAGGCGCTGAAGAATGTCACCTTCATGGTGGACGAGGGTGAATATGTCGCCATCATGGGCGAGTCCGGCAGCGGCAAGACAACGCTGCTTAACATCCTGGCGGCGCTGGACAGACCAACAGAAGGGACGATCATTCTGGACGGGATGGATCTCAACCAGGTCAAAGACAATGACGTCGCGAAATTCCGCCGCGACAATCTGGGCTATGTATTTCAGGACTTCAATCTGTTAGATACATTTTCTCTCGAAGATAATATCTATCTGCCGCTGGTTCTGGCAGGCAGAAAACCGGAGGAAATGAAGCAGCGTCTGGACCAGATCGCCGCTCCGCTCGGGATCGAAACGCTTCTCAAGAAATATCCCTATGAGGTATCCGGCGGGCAAAAGCAACGCGCTGCGGTTGCAAGAGCCTTGATCACAGATCCCCGTATTATTCTTGCGGATGAACCGACCGGCGCTCTGGATTCCAAATCGTCTGACGAACTTCTGACCCTGTTCAAGAAAGTGAATGCAATGGGACAGACGATCCTCATGGTCACCCACTCCGTCAAGGCGGCGAGCAACGCTTCCCGTGTTCTTTTCATCAAGGACGGCACAGTCTATCACCAGATCTACCGCGGAGATGCAAGCGACCAGCAGCTCTACCAGAAAATCAGCGACACGCTGACGCTTCTCGCACAGGGAGGTGACAGAGTATGAGCTTTTATATCAGAATGGCAACCGACGGCATGCGAAAAAGCGGCCGTCTCTATGCCCCGTATCTCGTGACCTGCATCCTGATGGTCTGCGTTTATTACATCCTGCACTTCCTGGGCAATTCCGGCATCATGAACGGGATGCCCGGCGGACACACCGCGATGGATATGATGCAAATGGGTACATACATCATGACCATCTTCGGGCTGGTGTTTCTGTTCTACACACAAGGCGTGTTGATCAAAGGGAGGAAAAAAGAATTCGGGCTCTACAGCATTCTGGGTATGAACAAAGGCAACATCGGCAAGATCCTCTTTTTCGAGACGCTAATCACCTGGGCCATTGCCGTTGTCTTCGGTCTTGCTGCGGGTATCGGGCTGTCCAAACTTGCAGAGATGGGATTTACAAAGATGATCGAGATCCCGACCAGGTATACCTTCTCTGTTTCTGTGACTTCTGTCATCATGACGGTGATTGTTTTCACGGTGATTTTTTTCCTGATCTATCTCAACTCTGTCCGACAGGTGCAATTCACGAACCCCATCGAACTTGTGCGCGCCGACAAGGCGGGCGAAAAACCGCCGAAGGCAAACTGGATCGTGGGGATCCTGGGTCTGCTGATTCTCGGCATCGGTTATTTCATCGCGCTCAGGATCCAGCAACCCATGTCGGCGCTCATGTGGTTCTTTGTGGCGGTCATCCTGATCATCATCGGCACCTACCTTGTTCTGATCGCGGGATCCGTCATTCTCTGTAGAGTCCTGCAGAAGAACCGGAACTACTATTACAAAACGAATCATTTCGTATCTGTTTCCTCCATGACATACAGAATGAAACGAAACGGAGCCGGACTGGCGTCGATCTGTATTCTTCTGACGATGATCCTGGTGATGCTTTCATCCACATCGGCTCTGTACGCCGGATCTGAGGAATGCCTCGACACTCGCTATCCAAACGAGATCGGTGCTTTTGCATGTAAATACGGATACGATGAGAATCTTGCAAACCTCGGTGACCGGCTGGACGCGGATCTGAAGACCGCTGCGGAAGAACACGGCGCATCGATCACGAATAACAAGACTTATTACGAATGGTCCATCAGCGGGTATTTCGACAACAGCAAACTTGATGTCACGCTCAACTCGAAGTCGGATCTGGCCTTTATCAATTATGACAAAGTGGCGCAGATCCTGTTCATCGATGTGAATGTTTACAACAGAGTCTTTGCCTATCAGGAGGCCGTGGCTCCCGGCGAAGCCCTCGTCGGCACAGCGAAAAACATCGATATCGATGACATCCTGACGATCGGTGATGTGGCATTCAAGGTCACCGGACGCATCGATGACCGCATCGCGGAAATCGACCCCGCGGCTCAGGTCTCCGCTTCACCCGGTATCTTCGTGATTGTCAATGATGTCAATGAAGTAGTGACACATTACACCCAGTACAAAGACTTTGACGGGGAGCCGATGCTGGCCTGGTTCTGGAACTGCCGATTCGATACCGGTTTTGACGCGGAAGGCCAGATCGCGCTGGCTGAGGCACTGGACACAAAATTGCATTCGGAGCTCGATCCGCTCGCGTTTGACAATATGTACTGCGAGAGCCACGAAGCGGAACGGGGAGATTTCGTCAGCACCTTCGGCGGCCTGTTCTTCCTCGGCATCCTGCTCAGCATCATCTTTCTGGTGTCCTGCGTGATCATCATCTATTACAAACAGATTTCCGAGGGCTTCGAGGACCAGTCAAGATTCGAAATCATGCAGAAAGTCGGTATGACAAAAGAGGACATAAAAAAGAGCATCAATTCTCAGATGCTCACGGTGTTCCTCATTCCGATTCTATTCGCCTGTTTACACCTGGCAGTGGTACTCCCGATCGTCAACAAGCTGCTCATGCTGTTCGGCCTGTTCAATATTCCGCTTGTGCTGATGACTGCCGGCGCATGCGTACTGCTCTGCGGTCTGTTCTATGCACTGATCTACAAGCTGACTTCAAATGCATACTACAGAATCGTTGCGTGATGCATGCGGAGGGGTATATTACACTTTTATATTACACTCGCGCTCGGCGTGGCTGAGACCTCCTTCCTGTAAGGGTTTCGGGACCGACTCCACCGTGTTCCCTAAAGGACTAGGCCTGCGGCCGTCGCGACTCCCCTATCGAGTACCAGCTAAGATATGCAGTCTTGACATACAGCTGCATATCTTTTTTCTATGAAAATGGACTTGCCGCTTTTGCAAGTCCGTCGATTTCATGTCTTATCTTTTGTAAATCTCTCTTCTATGCCCAACTTCCACAATAATAATGATTACTTCCGCATCCCGTATTTCAGCAAGAATCCGATAGTCGCCTACTCTGTAACGCCAATACTCACTTTTGTTCCCCATTAGCCCCTTTCCGTGTTGGCGTGGGTTATTCGTTCCTATAAGGTTCTTTTCGATCCAGGTTTTGATGAGCTTTTGTACACTGGGATCAAGTTTCTGAATCTGTTTGACAGCCTTCTTTTCATACTTAACATCGTATGTCATAGTTTGCTCCAAACCTCGTCGTGATCATACAGTTCAAGCTCACCGTTATTCTTTCTTCTCTCATAATCCCTGAGCGCATTCAAATCATATTCATCTTCGATGCGTTCGATAGCTGCTTTTCTCAGAAATTCGGAAACGGTCATACCGTAGAAACGGGCATATTCTCTGATAAGTCGTTCATCTTCTTTTTCCAATCTTAATGAAAGCATTGTTCATCCCTCCTTCTGTATTACATTGTAATACGACCACGGCAGACTGTCAACATATATCTGAGGAGCATTTTTATTACACTTTATATTACACTCGCACGCGGAGTGGCTGAAACCTCCTTCCTGTAAGGGTCCCGGGCCCGACTCAACCGTGTTCCCTAAAGGACTAGGCCTGCGGCCGTCGCGACTCCCCTATCGAGTACCAACTAAAGAATGCGGTTTTAACAAACTGCATTCTTTTTTAGTAGTACATCTTTTTGTGCTTATGAATCCAATCCAGAATATCTTTCTGTCCCATGCTGCCATCCGCCACGCCAAGGCCAAGAGAAACAACGTCTTCGTCGGCCGCTTCAATGTGTATCCCATTAAGTTCCAAAAAACTCAACATCACATAAACACCAATCCTCTTATTGCCATCCACAAACGCATGATTCGAAATCAGCGAGTATCCGAGCTTCGCAGCTTTTTCTTCCTTCGAAGGATACAGCTCAACCCCATCAAAAGTTGCAAAAGCACCCTCTATCGCTGAATCGAGCAATCCTTCATCCCTCACACCGACGCATCCACCGGTAGCTTCAGCCATCAATTGATGGAGCAGTTTCACTTTTTCACTGCTGAACTTAATCATTTCGCCAACTCCTTAAATGCCCCTATGTACTTATTCAGAATCCGTTTTGCAACGATATCGATTTTTTCATCTTCTGTTAAATCAAATAACCTATCGCTGTTCTCCATGTTAACAACAAGATACTTCGGCTTGTTGTTCTTAAAAACAACAGCTTCTCCTTCACGATCAACTGCCCTTGCCACAACAGAGAAATTCTGATTCGCCTGTGTCATTGAGAAGATTGTTTCTGTATTGATGTACATCTTTAACTCCAATAAATATATACAATGAATTTATCCTATATATATTATACGTCCTAGCTGCCTTTTGTCAAGAAAGAGCGAAGTTTATTATTACACTTTATATTACACTCGTGCGCGGCGTGGCTAGGACCTCCTTCCTGCAAGGGTTTCGGGACCGAGTTCGCCGTGTTCCCTAAAGGACTAGGCCTGCGGCCGTCGCGACTCCCCTATCGAGTACCAATACTAAATGGACGGGTTTAACCCGTCCGTTTTGTTATTATTATTCAATCGCTATCGGTCCTCCTGACATAAATAGTACGAGAAATCATCTGGAAATACAATCCTTAGCCGTGCCACAAGGGCTGGCGATATGTTAAAATGAATTACCCATATTGTTTGAAAAAGAGGATTACAAGGAATGAAAGAGATACCTATTAACAAGATAGAAGGCATACGAATCGGCCAGGTCGAAAACGCGGATGCTGGAACTGGCTGTACGGTTCTTATCAACGAGAATGGAATGCGTGCCGGTATTGATATCCGGGGCGGCGGTCCCGCGTCGAGAGATGTTCATTTACTGCATCCGCTCACGGCGGCGCAGGTCATACATGCGGTTCTGCTTTCCGGAGGCAGCGCTTTCGGACTGGGCGCCGCGAACGGTGTAATGGATTACCTGGAAGAACACGACATCGGTTTTGACGTCGGCGTAACTAAGGTTCCGCTCGTAGCCCAGTCGGACATCTTCGATCTGACTGTCGGGGATCCAACTGTCCGCCCGGACGCGCAGATGGGCTATGAGGCGGCGCGGCGTGCCATGGAAGCGCCAAACTACAAAGACGGCAATTCGGGCGCCGGATGCGGCGCGACAGTAGGCAAACTGGCAGGTATGGAAACCTGCATGAAGACCGGAATCGGCAGCTTCGCCCTTCAGGAAGGCGATTTTCAGATCGGCGCCATCGTAGTACTGAACGCGCTTGGTGACGTCTATGACTATAGAAACGGACAAAAAATTGCCGGCCTTCTGAACGAAGATAAATCAGGTTTTCGTGATACAGAGGAACTGATGAAGAACAGCCTGGGCGTCGTTGAGAACCGCTTCACGGGAAACACTACCATCGGAGCCGTGATCACCAACGGATACTTCACAAAGGCGCAGCTCTGCAAGATAGCAGCAATGGCTCACAACGGATTCGCGCGGTCCATCAGGCCGGTGAACACCTCGGCTGACGGAGACAGCATCTACGCCCTTTCAGCAGGAGACTGCCGCGTGGATCAGGACGTTGCCGGAACTCTGGCGGCGGAAGTAGTCAGCCAGGCGATTATAAACGCTGTAAACAGCGCCGACAGCGCCTTCGGGTATACGGCAGCAAAAGATTTGACATTTATATAGCGCTGCAGACTATATCTGGCTTTTCTCCCCCACCTTGATCTCAAACACATTCCTGTTGCTGCTGATTGTCATAAGATGCTGTTTCTTCTGTGTCCGCTGACCGGCAAAAGTTGAAATGAGATAAGCCCGCAGGGATGTTACCGGCATATCCTCATCCGTGAGATCAAACGGCCTGCCGTTGTCTTTCTCAATAATCTCGATATGATTGTCCCTCATTACCAGTGTGCATTCGCCCATTACCGGAATGCCTTCGTTGAGGTCATATACGAGCATGAACATCTCTTCTATCAGCAGCATCACCGAGATAACCGTCTTATCATCATATTGGCGCGCCCGCAGAACCTTCTCCGCTTCGTCCCTGATCCTGAGGACCTCTTCGGGCCTGATATCGAATTCAAAAAACACAAAGCCGCCCTGTTTTTCCTGTTCTGTAATCAGCAGCGGATACTCAGCCCTGCCGTACCTGAACAGAATATAGAGCGCGCTGATGGCCGTTGCCAGTAATGGCGTCAGAGCAAGTCCCGCGAACATTCCGTAGATACCGAAGATATTTCCCAGCAGGATAGCCAGAGGTATCGAGATCACCACGTCCCGCAGTCCGCAGATGGCGGCGCCCAGTCCTATTTTCCCCCGCAGCAGATAATACGATGGGAGCAGATACAAAAGACTGATGAACACGTAACTCAGTGAAACGATGCGTGTGCATGAGACCGCAAGTTCAATCATCCCGGGATCATAAATGCCGAGGACCTTCGGAAGAAGCGGAGCGGCCAGAAATACTGCGACGGTAAGGACAAGGCCTTCTATGACGCAGGTCATTTTGGCGATTCTGTAAGTGTTCCGCACTCCCTGATAGGAGCCTTCGCCCAGATACATGCTGATGATCGGCGTAATAGCCATGCCGATGCCGTCAAAGACAAGCGTAAACTTTGCCAGGAGCAAAATGACGGCCACGATGATAAGTGTCTCCGCCCCGAATCGCCAGACCGTGTATTTCTCCAGACAGGCCACGTAGATGGCTACGTAGATATAGGCGCTCGCGTCAATCATGCTGTACTTCACGACAGACTTCATCATCGGCCGCGAAAAATACAGGTTGATCCTGAGCGAGTTTGTTTTCTTCGGAAAGTGAGCCAGGGCGACCGGAATCGACAGCGCCGTTGCCAGCAGTGTTCCGAGCGCGATTCCCGCGGAACCCATCGAATGGCACAGAATGATCGACAATGGGATATTTCCCACCGTCTGGACGATGCTGACGATCGCGCTGAGCACTTCATCACCGTCCGCGAAAATCATCTCTCTGAGGTATGATTGCAAAGGCAGGATAAGGAACACGAAGGACATCCAGAAGAGATACCCCTCCGCGTAATGAAAAACCGATTCACTCGGATCAAAGAAACTGAGATACGCATTCCCCGCCAGAAGTGAGAATACCATGACAAGGATTCCCGCAATCACATTCATTCCAAGTCCGAACCCAAACGTCTGATCCGCTTTGGCCTGATTGAACTTACCCATTTCCCGCGAATACAGAATCGGAATTCCGATGGAACAAAGGCTCCCAAGAAATATCGCGAACGAATACAGCGGAATAGCCAGATTGATTCCTGCGACAGCGTCATCACCCAGGAGGACGCCCGCTATGATGAAATCCGCCACCGAAAGGAGAGTGACGATCATCATATTCAGCGTCCCGCCGATAAGCATGGACCTGTATTTCTTTGTCATCATCGTCCGCTTCATTGATATATACCTTTATAGGGACCCCGGGGCAGATTTCGTCAGATTTCTAATCCTTCCTCCTCCGGTTCGGAATCAGTATCACAACAGCCAGTATCGCGTCCAGAATCGCGATTCCGATAAGAACCATCATGCCGTCTTTAAAGGTGCGTGAGGTCTTTCCGGAATCCGCGGCCTTTTCAGGCGCATTCGGAACTTCTGAGTACGCGGCAGGGTCCAGGTCGACTTCCATCGGCTCCAGCACACGCTTAGTATCCAGAACCTCATGAGTCTCCGGATTGCGTCCCAGCTGCATCGAATTACTGTTGTTGCTCTGATTCCACATAACGTCGTTCAGGAGCGCCTTCGCGTCTGAGAAAGCCTGCTTTTGCATGATGCTGCAATACTTCGTGATGTAGTCCGCCGCGTCCTTTGAGTCGATCCCGGCGGCGCGTTCAAGAACCTGCGGCATGCCGTCGAACATTCCCTTCTCCGCCTTGCTCCAGTAGTCCCTTACAGGCTGCCCGTACGTAGCCGCGTTGTCCGGCCCGGCGCAAAGGGTCGTCAGCGCCTTGAACGCGTAATACGGGTAACGCTCCGAATCGAAGACCCCGTGATCCGCCTCGGGCTGGTTGAGGCTGTACTCCTGACTGATGGACTCGACAGCGTTGGAGACCGGAACGAACGCTCCGTAGATGAGAGGTCCCACGCTGACCCATGTGACGCATGCCATCGACGCAGGCAGATCCGGATAGGCCTGCAGGGCGTGTGTGCTGGACGATGTCTCCGTACCGATCACGCGCATGTCGATCCGGCCCGTCGTGTCCGGGTCGTACTTTGTTCCATCGAAACGGTTCCTCATGAGAGCGGCAACGTCCTCCATGCCCACTTTCTTATCAGCGGTAAAGCACAGTGGGTACCTTTCTTTCGCGTCATAGTCACCGCCGTAAAGGGACGGTGCCAGTATCTGATGGCCTATCCACGTACGCATGTGGCTGTAAGCCTTTGTCATTTCGTCTCCGGAATAAGTATCAAAAAGATTCAGCTCATCCGCTTTTTCGCTTTCGCTGCCGTACACCGCGAAGCCGTTCTCTTCGGCCAGGCTCTGCAGGTCTTTGGAAACGATGCAGTCTTCATAGTCCGAAAGATACTCCAGCGTGAATTCGTTGCCGAATACCGCCACCTTGTCCGCCGGCAGTTTAACGGCCGCGTACTGATGTCCGGTGTACATCTCCACGTACCAGGCTTCCTTCTGATCCGCGATCATGGCGATATTCGTTTCCGCGCTCCCGTAAGTGTCGATCAGCGAGAGCAGCACCTCCACCGCCTCCCGTGCCGTTTTGCTCTGGCAGATCACCAGATCGTCCGAGGTGTCTTCTATGAGTCCCTTCTCGACCCATGGATCAGCCTTCATCGCCGCGTCATTTGCAAAGGCAGTAACGGACATTGTCATCATTACTCCGTATTCATTAATGCAGGCTGCGGCGTCCCTCTGGCCGTCTTCAGGGATATAAAAACTGTCCATGAAAGGAGTCTCAGTATACCTGTATGTGGTCTTCGGAAGCTCCGCCTGAACGGTTCCGTCCATGTCCACCGGCATGGTCCTGCCCGGTTTGTTTTCCACTCTTGGAACAACATGAACGCAGCTTGGATTTGTGCCCTGTATGTCATTGCACCGGGCGAGAATCGTCGTTCCGTCGCTGCTCGCGTCCGGTCCAACATAAACGGCGGTGCAGGCTGAGCTGACCGCCGCGGTGCCAAAGAGCACCATGCACAATATCAGAAATGTAAGTATGAATATCCTTGGTGTTCTCATACGCTGAATCATTGTTCTTTACACAGGTTATTTCACCTTGATCTTGATAGTCACTGACTTAGTTGCAGATTTGTAGTTCTTGTTCCCTGCCGCCTTGACTTTGACCTTGACGTTGTAGGTCCCCTTCTTGATGCCCTTCTTGACGGTCAGTTTGCCTTTGGTCTTGTTGACCTTGAAGTACTTCTTGAAGTCCTTGCTTCCTTTCTTGGCCGAGGCGAGCTTGTATGTGATCTTGCCCTTTCCTTCCTTCGTGGTCTTGATCACCTCGGTGACGCCCAGGGTCTTGGACTTGCTTTTGACGTCGCTGTACTTGACTGTCGCCGCCTTGGCCTTGACCTTCAGCGGATTTGCCGCTTTCTTTATGGTGAAGGTTTTCGTTATGCTGTCTGTGTATTTGCCCTTGCCGGTGATTATCATCTTCGCCTTGCCGGCGTTCTTGTTGTTCTTATAGCTTATTGTATAGTCCTTGTCTTTTTTCAGTTTCTTGCCGCTCAGCGTTACGACCGGCGACTGCTTGATCTTTTTCCCGGTGTATGTCTTGTTCGAAACACCGGTCACCTTCGCCTTTGTAAGAGTGCAGAGCTTCCACCGTGCGTAAAGAGTAAGGTCCTTATCGGCTTCCGCGAAGTGTATTATCTCCTTGTTTGCGTAGGCTTTGCCGCTTCCGTCCGCCTTCGTGTTCCAGCCCGTGAACCGGTAGCCCTTGCGGGTGAATCCGTTCCCCAGCAGCTTAATACCAGTGTCCAGCGGGAACTGCTGTACCAGCATCTTGCCGCTGCCGCCATTGGCCTTGAAGTTTACCTTGCGCCCTTTTACAAAAGCAGCCTCGCCGCTGTGGTTTTTTGCAACAACGTAGTCCTCACGTCCCTCGCCGACGCTCAGGAACACCTCGGCCGGGTCACGGCCCGGATTGTTCTCCGCAAAGCCCTGTGTGAACGCACAAACATCGTCTGGCATGTCAGGATCCATCCACACTGTCAACTGTTCTTTATTGGTCATCTTTCCTACGATTTTAAGCGGCGGCTCGTCGGTGCTCTCATAACGGAATACTAATACTTTGAAATCGCAGACCTTTCCGTGAACATCAGCGCTGCCTTTTATGTTAGTCGACTTCGGCACATTATATCTATACCCGGTGTTGCAATAAACTCCGCAGCCGTTGCTTCTAACCTGTCCTCCGTTCATAACGAAATTACAGCCATAACTCTCCACACCGCGACTGTTGCCGCTGATCTTGCCGGAATTCATCGTGAAACGTGCTCCATTAATCATATGAACACCGTGATTCCCCCCTGCAATTTCTCCGCCTTTCATTATAAATGTTCCATGATTGAGCGTCTCGCTTCCCGGCCACACATCTCCCTTCAGGAATACAGCGTCCGCATTTTCATCTTTCGATGCGCACCGGATCGTTCCGTTCGTCATTGTGCAATCGGCCTCACTCAAGTCCAAACCGCCATAGACTCCGGATATTTCTCCGCCTTTCATCTCAAACTTGGTGTCATATAGACTCACGCAGGGAACATTACTGGAATCGGAAATGGCTTTGATCCTGCAGTTTGTCAGTTTCAGTCCACTGTCCGGATATCTCCATTCGGAATAAAAAGATATTCCGCATTCGTCCGCGTCAACCGAAACACCGTTCATCTCGCATATGACGTTATCTGATAGTGAAAAGCTATACGGATTGCTCCCTTCCCTGTTGCTCAGAATATTGCCGTTTTCGATTTTTAGCTGCGCCGGCTTACTGCCATCCCTCGATGAAACATTGAAATAACCCGGCAGGTTCAAACCACAAAGGTCAATGTGTACGTTCTGTCCTGCCTGTACGTAGTAGCTCTGATAATCACCGCTCAAATACTCTGCCGGATCTTTCTGGAAAAAGTAGCTGTCCGGATCGGGAATAAACTTCACCGGCTCAACTTCCTCAGGTATCGTATATAACAAGTTATGCAGATGCTCCGAACTCGGGATTACGATTCCTCCGTTGGTTGCAGTGATACGATAGGTTTTTCCTTTATAGGTCAGTTTCAGCCATTCCTCGCCATTTATGGGCTGATGTGAGGTTATTACTCCATCGTTCACAGAAAACAGCTCCGGATTGCTGCACTTCGCATCCCCCGCCCTGGAATCAATTCTCAGGGCCTCTTTCAGTTTATCTATGTTAACCGAGTTTCTGTCAGGATGAGCAGCTGTGGCCTCGCCGGGAAGAACATAATACTTTCCCTCATATTCGAACTTAATGCTGTATTTCGAGATATCATAATTACGCATATATTCATCTGCCCTATCCCAGTCCGACTCCGTCGCGAAAACATCGGCCGGCGACACCAGCGCCACGGCAAACATCACCATTGCGGTTCCGAGCACGGCGGCTCCAAGTTTTATTCTTCTCATTTTCATAACACACTCCCCAGAACAGAATCTGTATCATTCCCCTTGTGTTTCAAAACTTGCCATTAATAGTTTATCACAGGATAGGGCTAAAGCGTTAGTTCTTGTTTTCTATTTACATTTTATTCTCTGCGATAATACTGTATAATTATGTTGTTATGAAATTTGTTGAATTACTCGAAAGAGACAAACAGAATCTGCTTACGGAGCTGGCGGCTTCAAAGACAGCGGAAAAAGCCACACATGTCCTGGAGAACGAGCTGGACAAGCTCCTCCTGATGTACAATGACCAGTGCAGCAATGAACGTGAAAGGGATGCTGCAGCGTACATGACGCAGGCCATCAGGTTTTCCCTGCCTCTCATCGACTCCGTAGGCGAGACGAAGGTCTGGGAGACGGGAACGCCGTCTTCAGCGAAGAGCAAAAGCAGACTGAACCCACTGGTATTCCTGTTCATAATAGGAGCGCTGGTCCTCTGCGGACTGGGGCTGTTCCCGTTCATCGCGCCGGAATTCAGCGGCGGCCTGGAAAGCTTCAAGAACTTCGACGTTGCCCTGCTCAAGCCTCTCGGCTTCATAGCAGGCGGCATCGCTTCCGCTGTGGTGGGAGGCCTGCTGGCAAGGCGCCCGGGACAGAAGCAGTCCAAGCGCACCCAGCACGTCGAGATCCAGGTCGACTCGGCTAAAATCTACAGGAGCTTCAGAAACGCCCTGCTGGCCGTAGATCAGAACCTGGAAGAAATCAGAGCCATGGAGCGCTGGGCGGAGCGCGAAACCGCGGGAACCATCGATGGCCATGAAGTGTCCGATTCGGAGCTGGACATCTTCTCCGATTTACTCGCGGCTTCATACAGCAATGACCCTGACTTTGCTCTGGAGAAGATCGAAGCAATCAAATACTATCTGCACAAACAGCAGATCGAGGTCGTGGACTACAGCCCTGAGACTGCGCAGTTCTTCGACATGATGCCGGGACAGAACGCGGGAACCATCAGGCCTGCTATGGTCGCCAGCGGCAACCTGCTGCGCAAGGGAATAGCTTCATCAGGAGGCAGATAAATGGATCGTTTTTTTGGATTTGATCTGGGCGACGCCGAAAGCGCCATAGCCAGATTGTACAAAGAAGATCAGGTCGTCCCTGAGATGATAACCGTAGCCGGCGAGAAGAGTTTCATCACCGCCTACGCACAGCTCAACTCGGGCGAACTTCTCATCGGCGAGAAGGCCTGCTACGCTGACAACGTCAATAAGCGCAGGATCCGCTTCAAGAGCCGTTTCCTGACGGACGGCTCCAGCGCGGCGGACATCAAGAGCTTCGCGGCGGGCGTGCTGGGCCAGCTCTACGGAAGCGGTGACCTGATCAAAAATGAAGAGACAAGCATATACGTCGGCTGCCCTGCCGGCTGGAACAGGAACGCCCGGGAGCACTACCGGGAGATTTTCGAGAGCGCGGGTTATCCCCCTGTGAAGATAATCTCGGAGTCCAGGGCGGCAATGGTCAGCGCGTGCCAGTCCAAGCACCTGCAGATCGGCGTGGACATTCTGTCCAAGCCTGTTCTCGTAGTGGATATCGGCTCGTCTACGACTGACTTTGCATACATTATGGGCGGCAAGGAAGTCGAGATGCAGACAGCCGGCGAGGTAATGCTGGGCGGCGGCCTCATGGACGAGATACTTCTCGAGGAGTCCGTGGCCTCGTCGGGCATGTTCAAAAAGAAAATACAGTCCGTCTTCGAGGAGAGCGAACCGTGGCGCGCATACGCCGAGTTCGCCGCTAGACGGCTCAAGGAAAAATACTTCTCGGACGAAGAATACTGGAGCAGGAACAAGTGCGTTGAGAGCATCGTCCTCCACTACAACCTGCCTGTTAAACTGACCCTGAAGATGGACAAGGACATCGCGGGCAAGCTGGTCAACAAGAAGACCGACAAACTGGGCGGACGCTCATTCCGCCAGGTCTTCACCGAGTCTCTCAAAGATGTCAAAGACGGCATCGATGGCAAGCAGCCTGAGCTTATTTTCCTGACCGGCGGCGTCAGCAAGCTTCCTGCCATCCGTCAGTGGTGCAGCGAAGTATTCACCGACTCCGTCATAATTACCGCAACCGATCCCGAGTTCTCCGTCGCCAGAGGCCTGGCCTACTGCGGCCGCATCGACGAGGACCTGAGAGAGTTCAAGGAGGATCTGGACAAACTGGTTCACTCCAATACCATCGAGGATATAGTCAGCAAGCACCTTCCTCAGCTCTACAAGAACGCGGTCGATACACTTGTGGAACCGATCGTCTCCAGAGTCGCCCTGCCGATATTCGAGAGATGGCGTTCGGGAGAGATCAGCAAGCTCGAAGACACTGATGTGATCCTTCAGCAGGACATCGCCGGTCTTCTCGAGGAGGACGAGACGAGAGAAATGCTGGCTGGACCGATCACTTCCTGGCTGAGGCCGGTCATCGAAGAACTCGAAGAGTACACGGTTCCGATCTGCATCAAGCACCGTGTACCGTACACAGCACTGAGTCTCAAGTCCTACCTTAGCGTTTCGGACATTGACATCAAGGTAAATGCCAAGGATCTGTTCGCTATCAACGAGATGACGATTCTGATCGACTCCATCGTAACGGCGCTGCTGGCCATACTCATGTCCACCCTGAGCTTCATCCCGTTCTTCGCGGACCCGAGCGGCATCATGGTCGGCATCATTACATCCATCGTCGTCCTGTTCCTGGGCAAAGACAAGATGCAGGAGAAGATGCTCTCGGCCGACATTCCGAAGCCGATGAGAAAGCTCGTTCCAAAGAGCGCGTTCAGCTCCCGCATGGACAACATCAGCTCCGATGTGAAGGAGGCCTTCTACAAGAGCCTCGAGCAGGAAAAGAACGACGAGATCAGCCAGCGCATGGTCGAGGAAATCTCCACCCAGATCCAGCACACTCTGGTCAAGATGGCGGAAGTCGTCGAGATACCTCTCGCCTAGCCTCACGCAAAAGCAACATAAAACGGACAGGATCGCTCCTGTCCGTTGTTTTATTTACATCATCAATATACTAAATCTATATACTAGCTTTATATCTTAAACCCCTATTTTGTTCGCCGTCTTTATTTGTTCTTAGAGCGGATAACAGCTTTCTGTATCTCTCTGTAAAGTCCGTATAGCACTCCCGCGATCGGCCATACGATCCAGGTGAACTCCCATCTGCCTGTGATGAAGCTCCAGGCAAAATATACCGCCAGGACAACGATCCAGTAGATTCCGTCGTTCCTGCTTACCTTCTTGTTCAGCCTCGTGTAATCCCCTTCCTCGAGAAGCTTGTTGAAGCCGCCGTTTATGGTGCACGTCAGCACGATCATCTTGACGCCGACAGACGCGAGCGCGAGCAGAACAGCCACTCCCACTAAGACGAGCATGCCTGCTTTTTCCATGCTGTCCATGCTGTCCATTCCGCTCATGCACGAAATGATCAGCAGCGGAATAACGGATACTATGCACAGAACTATTCCTACGATGAGCACGCGGCTATGGGTTTCGGAGTATCTGTCCTGTCTCTCTTTGACCATTCCGCTGACGCCGTATTCAGTTTCTATGTTCAGTTCCTCAAGGTATTCGAACTTCTTGCCTTTCATCCCCACGCTCAGGAACATGGCCACTGCGATAGCGGCCATTATAATAAGTACGCATACCCCGACGGCAACCGCCGTATATTCGCTTACGCCTCCATTGCCTGTCGCGGCCACTCCCAGAAGCAGAATCAGGATTATGGGCGAAAGGATGCACAGCATTACGCCTGTTGAAATAGTGCGGGCTGCCTTTGCATTATGGTCGAGAAAGGCGTTGGCCTCTTCAATGGATACGCTGCGGACCGTCTCAACAAGATCCCTGTCTACCGGTTCGATTTCCATAGCCGGTCTGTCCTCGATCTCATCCCTAAGCAGATAGTCCGTAGTCACGCCGAACACCTCGGCCAGCTGCAGAATCTTCTTCATGTCCGGAATGGCCTGGGCCCCTTCCCATTTGGATACGGACTGCCTGGACACGCCCAGCTTCTCCGCCAGCTCCTCCTGGGACCAGCCGTTCTTCTTTCTGTTTTCAATTATCTTGTCTGCTAAAATCATTTTGTCCCCCTTGTTGGTCTGTACCGTTGCTTACGCATAGCTTTTCTGTTGCTTACGCATAACTGTTTTCTGTCTCAACAGTACACTCTTAAGCAGTTGCAGACCACCAACCAGTCCTTTCAATTTGTCAACCGGCGGTTGCAAATGCCCCAATACCGCCGTTCCGAGCTTCATTATAGCACAAAAGCAGTCCGGCTATTGGTGATAATAACAAAGCAAGTGGATAGACAAATCCCGGCTTGTGCATATCCGCGCACATAAAGGCTCCGGGCGCTCTGCACCCTCGACCGGGCGCCGCTCCGGAGCCTCAAATGAAAAACCCCGGAGCCGAAGCTCCGGGGTCTGTTCTGCCTATTGCACCTTGTGCCTCAGATTACTATCAGACTGTGTCCTCAATTATTCTGCAGGCTGAGCATACTGGAAGAAGTAGTAGCCCATTGAAGTGTATCCAATGTTCTTCATAGTCTTGTTGCAGTATACGTTGGTGTAGTAGTAAATCGGGCATACAGGGAATCCGCCTTCACCGAAGAGCAGCTCTTCTGCCTTGTAGAGAGCCTTGTCACGGTCAGCGCCTGCATCCATGGTCTTAGCATCCTTGATAGCTGCGTCGAAGTCAGTATCTGAGTAGAGACCATAGTTGTATGAATTGCCGGTTACCATCAGCTCGAGGTAAGTGATCGGGTCATTGTAGTCCGCGATCCATCCAAGTCTGGCAACGCCGAAGTTGTGCTCACCAAGACCGTCGGTGTAAGTGTTCCACTCCTGGTTAGCCAGAGTGATGTCGATTCCGAGCACGTTCTTCCAGTCCTGACCGCAGGCTTCTGCGATTGCCTTGTGGGCTTCATCAGTATTGAAGTTGTAAACGATAGTGTCCTTAGGATCGAAAGCTCCTTCGTCAACAGCTTCCTGGAAGAGCTTCTTGGCCAGGTCGCACTTGCCTTCATAAGTAGTCAGGTCAGCGTCAGGATAGTTGTCTGACAGCCACTTGTACATTGCGCCCAGTTCTGATGAACCGAATGCGAAGTCAGCGCCGGTTGAATCAAGAATTCCTGATGCAACGAATCCAGTTGCAGGAGTCTGTCCGCCCTGGGCTACGTTGGTAACGATGTTGTCTCTGTCAACAGCGAGACACATCGCAGCTCTTACTCTCCAATCCTTGATCTTGTCGCAGTTCAGATAGAGGAAGTAAGTGCCTACATACGGATCGATGAAGCAGTCACCGGATTCCTGCAGAGTCGCAATCATGTCCGCAGGGAATGATTCGATGAATGCCCACTCGCCTGACTGATAAGCTGACAGGATAGCTGTCTCATCAGCGGACAGATACCAGTCGATCTCAGCAGGTCCGAGGTTGGCGACGTCATAGTACTGCTCGTTTGGAACCATCTTGATTACGGAGTCGTGAGTCCACTCTGAAAGAATGTACGGTCCGTTTACAACGATGTTCTCAGGATCAGTCCAGTTTTCATTGCCTTCAACAACGTCTTCTCTCAGCGGCATGAGCGAAGCAAATGCGCACATCTCGATGAAGTACGGAGTATCCTGGCAGAGGGTGATCTCCAGAGTTGAATCATCAACAGCCTTGATGCCCAGCTCGCTTGGCTCAACCTCACCGGCCTGGATCTCAGCGGCATTTACTACGATGCCGTCGAGGAAGTATCCATAGTCAGAAGCTGTGTCAGGGTTAACCAGTCTCTGCCATGAATATACCCAGTCCTGAGCCTTTACAGGCTCTCCGTCAGACCACTTGGCGTCGGATCTGATTTTGAACGTGTAAACCAGTCCATCCTCAGAAACCTCGTAGCTCTCGGCCTGACCTAAGTCAACCTTAGTCGTCATAACATTTCCGCTCTCGTCCGCCGCCTCGTCGGTCGGGACGTACTTCATGAGGTTCTCAAACATATGGTTTGCATATGTGGAACCGTCTACGGAGCTGATCAGACCAGGGTCGATGGTCTCAGGTTCAGAAGCGATGCACGCCGTTGCAACAAAATCGCCATCGCCGCTGTCACTGCTACCGCTTCCTCCTCCGCATGCGGTGAATGCGAATACAGTCACCAGAGCGAGGATTAGAGCAATAATCTTCTTCATAAAACTTTTCCTCCTTACAATATTCTTAAGAATACCTTTTTATTTAAGTAACGGAGCGTTACATAAATAACTGATTAATTTTAAACAGTATGCGTCCTACTTGTCAAGCAGGTGGCATGCTGCGTAATGTCCGCTGGCGTGCTCCTTGAACTCAGGAATCTCTTCCCTGCAGCAGTCCATGGCGTACGGACACCTCGTGTGGAACTTGCATCCCGAAGGCGGATTGATCGGGCTAGGAATGTCTCCTTCCAGGATCAGCCTTTCCCTCGAACGCGTTACTATAGGGTCAGGAATAGGAACCGCGCTCATCAGCGTCTTCGTGTACGGATGGATCGGGTTCTTGTAGAGTTCGAACGACTCCGAAAGTTCCACAACGTTTCCGAGGTACATAACGCCGATACGGTCCGAAATGTGACGTACTACCGAAATATCGTGGGCGATAAACAGGTATGTAAGTCCTCTCTCTTCCTGAAGGTCTTCAAGCATGTTTACGACCTGGGACTGAATCGATACGTCGAGTGCCGAAATAGGCTCGTCGCACACGATGAACTCCGGCTCAACGGCCAGGGCTCTCGCGATTCCGATTCTCTGCTGCTGTCCGCCTGAGAACTCGTGAGGGAAACGGTTGGCGTGCTCGGTGTTGAGTCCGACCGCCTCAAGAAGTCTGTTGATCTTCTCCGCTCTCTCGCTCTTGCCATTGTACAGCTTATGAATGTCCAGTGCCTCTCCAACGATTTCTCCAACAGTCATACGAGGGTCGAGAGACGCCGACGGATCCTGGAATATGATCTGCATCTTGCGTCTGTACGGAAGCATCTTCTCGGCGATTTTCTGCTCGTCGTCGAAGATAGGCTTTCCGTCATAGATGATGCTTCCCGAAGTCGGCTCGTACAGTCTGATGATAGTACGTCCCAGCGTAGTCTTGCCGCATCCGGATTCTCCTACCAGTCCGAGGGTTTCACCTTTGAATATGTGCAGAGAAACGCCGTCCACAGCCTTGACGGTCTGCTTGTTTCTGAAGCCGCCGCCTTTTATGCTGAAGTGTTTCTTTAAGTCCTTTATTTCCAGGAGTTTAGTCTGTTCTGTCATTACTCGCTTACCTCCTGTTCATTTTTCTTGCCCATAAAGTGCAGCCAGCAGGCGGATATGTGTCCGTCTCCGAGATCCGCGTAAGGCGGCTCCTTGGTAAGGCATATCTTCATGCAGTGGGCGCATCTCGGTCCGAAGTTGCAGCCCTGAGGCGGATTGAGCAGGTCGACCGGAGTTCCTTCAATCGGAATCAGTCTCTCATGTTCATCCGCGTCCAGTCTAGGCATCGACGCAAGCAGTCCCATGGTGTACGGGTGAGCAGGATTGTAGAATATCTCCTCATCAGTTCCCTGCTCGACGATCTTGCCGGCGTACATTACGGATACTCTGTCGCACATCTCGGCAACAACGCCCAGGTTGTGCGTGATAAAGATGATGGCCGTACCTTCTTTTCTCTGCAGGTCCTTCATCAGGTCGAGTATCTGCGCCTGAATAGTTACGTCGAGAGCTGTCGTAGGCTCGTCAGCTATCAGCAGTTTAGGATTGCAGATCAGAGCCATGGCGATCATGGCACGCTGACGCATTCCTCCTGAGAACTCATGCGGATACTGGTCCACACGTTTTTCAGCGTTATTGATTCCTACGAGCTCGAGCATTTCGATCGCGCGCTCTCTCGCTTTATCCTTCGGATAATTCTTGTCATGGCAGAGAATCGCCTCCATCAGCTGGTTTCCGATGGTGTATACCGGATTGAGGCAGGTCATAGGATTCTGGAAGATCATGCTGACCTTGTTGCCTCTGAAGTCTCTCATCTGCTCATCGTCATAGGCCAGTACGTCCTCCCCGTCGAAGGTTATGGATCCGCCTACGACCCTGCCCGGGCTCTGGAGAAGTCCCATTATCGAGTAAGCCTCGACCGACTTTCCTGAACCGGACTCGCCTACTATACCCATTACTTCATTTTCCTTGAGGGTGTAGCTTATGCCGTCTACAGCTTTTACCTCGCCCGCAGGTGTGAAGAAGGATACTTTGAGGTCTTTTATTTCAAGTAAGTTTTTTCTTTCTTCTGACATCATTTCACCTCCCTACTTCTTAAGACGCGGGTCGAGTGCGTCTCTCAGACCATCGCCGATCAGATTCAGTGAAAGGATCAGAATCGTAAGAACAGCGCCCGGGAACAGCATTCTGTACGGGAATACCGTCAGAGTTCCCAGAGCGTCCGAGCAAAGCGATCCGAGTGAAGCCATCGGTGCCGAAACGCCCAGTCCCAGGAAGGACAGGAATGATTCGAGGAAGATGGCTGACGGAATCTGAAGGCAGGTCAGTATAGCGAGCTGTCCGACACAGTTCGGAAGCAGGTGTCTTCTTATGATTCTTGCGTTCGAAGCTCCCAGCGCGGTTGCCGCGGTAACGAACTCCTGCTTTTTGAGCATGAGCACCTGGCCGCGGACGACACGGGACATGCCGATCCAGTAGAGCAGACCGAAGGTAATGAAGATACTTACGATTCCTGCTCCAAGGGTGGACAGGGCATTTGCTATGAGACCATCGGAAGCATCGAACCATGCCTGCAGCGGATCCTTCAGTACTACCTGAAGGAGCAGCACTATCAGTACGTCAGGCACGGAATACATCAGGTCGACGAGTCTCATCATTACGAAGTCGACCGCGCCGCCGCAGAGTCCCGATATCGCTCCGTATAGCGAACCAATAATAAGAACAATGAATGCGGCTATTATGCCGACGATGAGGGAAACTCTCGTGCCGTACATAGTTCTGGCCAGAAGGTCACGTCCCTGTGAGTCGGTTCCGACCACATGCGGGAATACACTCTTGACGACGGTCAGCTCTTTGGCGGTATCGGAAGGCTCACTCGTATAGGCGAGCGGCTCCGACCCTGTTATCTTGCCGTTGTTGATCTGGGAGTTCTTCACAATGGAAAGGTCCTTCCCCTGAAGAACGATTACGGAATCGGCCAGCTTCTGGTCAAGAGTGAAGGCATACGTGTTGCCTTTGAATTCGAAATAGTAATCGCGCGCGTCGAGCGCCGTCATTGAACCCGGCTGAAGAGCCGTGGCGTACATGCAGTCCACCTCGTCCTCAATGCTCTTTATCAGCAGTTCCTGAGCGGAGTACTCGCCAGGACTGAGTTTCTGCGAACTTCTGTACTGTTTAGCGTAATCGTAAGGAATGAGCGCAGGTCCAAGGAAGGCGAACAGCAGCACGAGAATGAAAACGAAGAGAGCTATCATCGAAACGGTATTTCTTCTGAACCTTCTGGCTGCGTCTCTCCAGTAGGAAACGCTCTTTCTTAACAATACAAGGTCCTCTTTCTCCGAAGACGTCGCGGCCTCGAAGTCGAGTTCGGTTATGTCATAGTCAGCCCAGACTTTGTCAGGATCAACCTGAAACGGGCTGAATTTTGCTAGTCCCTTTTTCATGGTTCCTCCTTATTCGTCTGATGAACTGAGTGTTATTCTAGGGTCAACGAATTTATAAGCAATATCAACAACCAGGTTCATGAATATAACCATCATGGAAAGTATGACCGTGGTCGCCATGATTATCGTGTAGTCACGGTTGAGAATGCTTTCAACAAAGTACTTGCCGATACCCGGGATGGAGAACGTAGTCTCAACTACGAAAGCTCCGGCTATGATGAATGCGATCATAGGTCCGAGAACTGTAATTACCGGGATAAGTGAATTTCTGAGTGCGTGCTTAAGAACGATCCACTTCGTCTTAACGCCCTTCGCTCTGGCCGTACGGATATAATCCTGGTTGATCGCGTCGAGCATTGTCGTTCTGGTAAGTTTGGCAATGTAGCACACATCGTAGAATGAAAGAGATAGTACCGGCATTATGTAGGCCTTCCAGCTTGTCATAGTACCCGATATTGTCGGGAACCACCCAGCCTTGACTCCTAAAAATACAAGCAGCGTCGCCGCAAGTACAAATACCGGTATGGCTATGCCGAAAGTTGTCAGTACCCGTAGGAACCCGTCTAGCCACGTACCTCGTTTATACGCGGCGATACACCCCAGCGGTATTCCGAATGACACTGCAACAAGAAGTGCGAGCAGACCCAGCTTGGCAGATAACTGAAACTTGCCCTGGTGGAACAGTATGGTCTTGACCGGCGTACCCTGCTGCATCTTCAGTGAAACGCCCAGGTCGCCGTGCGCGTAGTTGACAAGGTAATTCTTGAACTGCACTATCAGCGGCTTGTCCAGGCCGTATTTCTCGTTAGCCTGCTGAATCTGCTGAGGAGTTGATTTCTCAGTCAGGAACGGGCTTCCGGGAACGGTGTTCATGAGCACAAAAGTTATCGCCATAATCAGGACAACTGTAGCTATCGCTGCCACAATTCTCTTGAGAATGTAGATTAGCAAAACATCACGTCCTTTCTTGGAGTATCGATACCGTGCCATAGGTACACGGTACCGAGTTATTTTATCACAAAATCGTCACAAAAGCCAAAATTTTTCTACATTAAAGCGTTATGTTTGTAAAAAGATACAAAACCCGCCTTTCGGCGGGTTTCGTTATTTTCTGATCATATTTACATCATTTCCTCTCCGGAACTATCTCCAGCCAATACCCGTCCGGGTCCTTGATGAAATACAGTCCCATGGAGGTATTCTCGAAGCAGATGCATCCCATCTCCTCGTGCAGTTTATGGGCCGCTTCATAATCGTCAGTCCTGAAAGCCAGGTGGAACTCCTCTTCACCGATATCGTACTTCTGTGGATGATCCCTGAGCCAGGTCAGTTCCATCTCGAAGTCATTGTCCTCGTTTCCTATGTAAACGATGATGTACGAACCGTCGGACGCGTTCTTTCTGCGCTTCTCCGTCAGCCCGAGGGCCTCTTCATAAAATGCAAGCGACTTGTCAAGGTCGCTTACATTGTAGTTTTCATGTATCATCTTGAACTTCATGATAATATCTCCGTTCTGTGTCCCCGGCTTACCACATGGTCTCCTTATCCTGCCTTTGCTGTCTGCGGACAAGCTCCAGAGTCTTCTCATCTGCCTTGCCGCCGTAGAACTTGTCCAGCACCTTTCCGAACACTTCAGTCTTCGGATCAGCTTCCCTGAACAGTGTCATACAGGAACGCACCTTCATGGCGTCCACCTTGCCGAGAATCTTCTCCGCGCTTCCCTCCTGCTTCAGGAGAGCTTCGGATATCTCGATCAGTCTTTTGCGCAGGACATCATCCGCCAGATACTCCTTCGCTTCACTGAGGCTTTCTATGGCGTAGCGGTCTGATGTGCTGCTGTGACCCAGCCCCTTGATCTGCGGGAAGATGTACCAGATCCAGTGACTTGTCTTCCGTCCGCTGCTGATTTCAGCAAGGGCCTGCTTGTACGCGCCTTCCTGGGCGCTCAGAAATTTCTTCGCGTCGAATCTGCTCATGTCCGGACCTCCGCTTTACTTCTTAATCTTCTTCGGCAAAGGACGCCAGGTCGAGAGTGTTGATGTTCAGGACTTCGCAGTTGCCCTCAAGATCCTCATATACTGTGACTACCTGTATGGATGTTACCGGCTCGGCCGTGACCAGAGAGCTGTGGCAGAGGAAGGCGTAGTTTGTTCCGGCCACCACCTGGCTTCCGAGATAGGCCATCGGATGAAGGTCGTTTCCGGTAAGCTCTGCCGTCGCCGCGTCATACGCCTCGAAGGCCTCCTTAGGTATCTCAGCCGTGGTGTAGTCATCCGCTACCTGCCAGCCGCCGTCCAGAGCTTCGGCTGACACATCGGCGCCGCTGCCGTCAGTGTAGTCGGCGATGTTGAATGTGTTTATTATGGCGTCAACAGCTTCATATTTCGGGTTCTTTATCAGGACCAGGGTCTGAAGCTCGTTGTCCGCCTTGCTTTTGCCCAGGATTCCGTAGTTCATGCCTTCGGTTACCTGATAGCCGTAGTAAGCCATCGGAACGAAATCGTCCCCGTAGTTCTCGGAGAAATTATCAAAAGCAGCCTTCACTTCGTCAGGCAGCTCCGCCTCCGCTGGGTCGGCCACTACTTCCCATCCACCGGAGACCGGCCCGTCCTCGGCCGTCGCTTCTTCCTCGGCCGCAGTCGTTTCCTGATCATCCGCAGGCTCCGATGAGCTGTCCGATGAACCGCAGGCCGTAAAGCAGAACACCATGGTTACCGCAAAAATTATCGCCAGTATTTTCTTCATCATTTCAATTCCTTGTATATTGAACTCATAGGG
>DBYH01000004.1:0-92224 GCA_002310095.1 Firmicutes bacterium UBA1191
CCATCTTCGTCCCAGAAGTAGATTCCTTCTGCCTTGGTAACAACGATAGGGTTCAGAGCCCCCTGTGCTGACCATGAATGCAGATTGTACTTTAAATCTTTATCTTTAATTGCTGACATTTTAATATCTCCTTTTTGTTCCTTTTGTAAAGCCTGTTGAGGCGGACAGCCATCCGGCCGTCCGTCTCACAGTTTATTTCATCTTCGTTTATGTTGCTTTCGTATCAGTGATTAAGCATCAACCTTAGCGATTACATCAGCGTCGATGAAGTCTTCAACCTTAGCTGGCTTCCAGTTAGGAATCTGTCTGGAAACGTAAGTGTAGTTGAGCAGGTCTGCGAAAGTAGCGTTGTGGGATACGCTGTTGCCGCCCCAAGTTCCGCAACCCAGAGTCATGGATACTGGGAATCCGCAGTTCCAGCCGCCGGAGTTNNNNCACTGTGGCTGGTTAACAACGCACTTAGTTACAGGAGCAGCCTCTGCCAGCTTAGCTACGTCAGCATCGTCGTTAGTGTGGATGCCGCAGCTGTGGCCCTTGCCCTGGTAGTCAAGGATTACGTTCAGTCTGTCGATAGCATCGTCCAGATCCTTTACGATCTGTACGCCTGATACTGGTGACAGTTTCTCGCCGCCGAATGGGTGATCAAGGCCTGCGCCTTCTTCCATAGCCATGATGCATCTTGTGCCTGCAGGTACAGGAATGCCAGCCAGCTTACCGATTGTCTCGCAGTTCTGAGCAACGATAGCTCTGTTGAGTACGTGATCGTTAGGAGTGTTCGGCCACATGGTTACCTGCAGCTTCTGCTTCTCTTCCTCATTGCACATGTAAGCGCCATGAGCCTTCATCTTTTCTACGAACTCATCGAAGCAGTCCTCATAAACGAGGATGTTGTTCTCAGTTGAGCATGAAGTAGCGTTATCATAAGCCTTTGAAGTGCAGATCATTTCTGCTACATCGTCCAGGTCAGTCTTGCCAGTTACGATTGATACGCAGTTGCCAACGCCAACGCCGATAGCCGGAGTACCGGATGAGTAAGCTGATTCAACCAGCTGCTCGCCGCCTGTTGCCAGGATGAAGTCGCACTGTGCCATCATTTCCTGTGATGTGGAAATCTTTACATATTCAGGAGCACAAGTCTGTACCAGGTCTTCTGGATATCCGAGCTTCTTCAGGACTGCTCTGATTTTGTCAACGATTTCAACGTTCAGCTTCTTGCACTTAGGGTGTGGTGCGAGGATGATAGCGTTTCTCGTCTTCAGAGCCATGTTTGCCTTAACGATCGGAGTAGCTTCACCGTTAGTTACAGGCATGATACCAGCGATAACGCCCATTGGCTTAGCATAAGCCTGCATTCCAGTCTCAGGGTTGTCCTCTACGAGACCTACAGTCTTCTTGTCCTTCATCTGGAGGTATGAACCCCAAACCTTACCGATGATCTTGCCTTCTTTGTCGGCCGGAATACCCATGCCTGACTCTTCAACCAGCTTCTCAGCGAACTCTTTGATGTTCTCTGGCTTTGTCAGTTCATAAGTAACTGCTGCAGTGATCAGATCAACGTCTTCCTGTGTGAAGTTCTCTGCGATCTTCTGTGCTGCTCTGGCCTTTTCTACCAAACCTGCTACATACTCTTTAATGTTCAGTTCTTCTGCCATTTTTAATTTCCTCCTTTATATTGTTATAAAAATGGATTTGAATAAACGAATAATTGTCGGATCGGGGCGATATTCCCCCTCTTGACCCACGTTTATACTACGCATAAAGTGTGCCAACTATGTGATGAATAATTGTGGATATCTTCACGCAAAAGCAGCCCGCATCCTGAAAACCCTTGCAGCATAAGGGTTCCGGACGGTCTAAACGGCGGTTACTTTTGTTGTTTTTTCTTCATTTTCTTTTGGATCACCCAACTTCGCATAATAAAAAAGCGCCATGCTAAATGGCGCTCTGATTCATTTTTGTATCGCATTACTTGACGCTTTTTTAACAATCCCTGAAAGTGTTGGTATTGACTAACTGGCGATTTTTCAAGCAGTTTCACGCTATTGATTCAATTCTGTATCGCTGATTCATTTGTGAATCGATATAATGAGGATTGTATTTGGATTGTTCTATTGCTTGTCCGTCGTAACAAGCCCGTATTTGTTCAGCTTCCGCACTATCGTCGGCTGGCTGACCTTGAGCACCTTTGCGATGGAACGGGTGGATCCGTAGTTTTCGACGGCCTGACTGAGTATCTCTTTCTCCGCCTTCTCGAGAGCCGCCGTAAGCGACAGCTCTTCATATACCGTCGGATTCTCATCAGCAGCCTGCTTGATGAAGATGAAGATGTCGTCTTCGGTTATCACATCGTGTGATGTTGTGATTACAAGTCTCTCCACGATGTTCTGCAGTTCCCTTATATTGCCCGGCCAAGGATACTTGAGCAGGACGGACAGGGCTCCGGCGCTTATTGTCTTAGCCTCGCCCAGTTCCCTGTTGCACCTGACAAGATTCCTCTGAATGAGCGGCAGGATGTCGTCCGGACGCTCGCGGAGCGGCGGAACATTGATCGGCACTACATTGAGCCTGTAGTAGAGATCCTCTCTGAACCGGCCTTCCTTTACCAGGCTCTCAAGGTCCCTGTTGGTGGCGGAGATTATTCTTACGTCTATCGGTATCTGTTTCGTTCCGCCCACAGGAGTGATCTGTCTCTCCTGGATTACCTGGAGCAGTTTTACCTGCAGATTCAGCGGCAGCTCGGATATCTCATCGAGGAAAATGGTTCCGTCCTGAGCGGCCTCGAAGAGTCCCTTCTTGCCTCCCGATCTCGAACCCGTAAAAGCTCCGGCAACATATCCGAACAGCTCCGATTCTATAAGATTCTCAGGGATAGCTCCGCAGTTAACAGTAACAAGAGGCTTCTGCCACCTGTTTCCTTCCTCGTGGAGCGTTCTCGCTATCAGGCCTTTACCCACACCCGACTCGCCGGTGATGAGGACCGTGGTGTTTACAGGAGCGAGCCTCTTCGTCAAAGCTATTACATTCTTCATGGCGTCACTCTCGGAAACGATCCTGTCCGTGCTGGTTTCTGAATCATCGATTCCCTTCATGTCCTGAAGCCTGCCCTTTCTGAACATGTCCTTGGCAGACAAACCGGTCGCCGGAAGCAATCCCGAACCGAGAACTCTTGTGTTGATCAGATCGGCCCTCTTGCCCTTCGCTTCCGATATCTGAGTGATGTCCCTGGAAGTGGAAACAACGAAAGCGATTTTTCTCGTATATCTTCCCTCTCCGGCAGCTACCCAGCCTCCGCTGGTCATAGGGATGAATATGGGGGTACCTGTAGTCAGCAGCCTTTTTCCGAAGCGGTTCTCGTGTATTATTGTTATTTCACGCTTCTCGTCGAGCACTCTTCTGGTTACCGAAGGAGTGAATATTCCCGACTTCTCCAGCTCGTCGACCTTCTTCCCTACTATCTCCTCCATCTCGATTCCGTAAATATCCTCGCAGGCGTCATTGCACCATTGGCAGATTCCGTCCGCGTCATCGATGAAGACAGCGTCAGTGATACCATCGAATATAGGGAGCAGCTGGTCCAGAGTCAGCTCTGTTTTGTTGAAAATCATAGCTCTGTTCTCCTGTGATTCATTCTTGTATCATTATACGCATCAAAAAAGGGCACGTCAACCGACTGTGCCCCTCTATGTGTTCATTTCACGCTGTTCTAGAAGTATCTGAACACGCCCTTGACCTTGCCCAGGATTTTGACATCTTTGACGATTATCGGGCTCATGCAGGAATTCTCAGGCTGGAGCCTGATGTGGTCATCCTCTCTGTAAAAGGTCTTGACTGTAGCTTCGCTCTCGAAACCGTCGACCATGGCCACTACCATGTCGCCGTTCCGGGCCGTATTACACTGCTCGACCAGAATGTAATCGCCGTCCATGATGCCCGCCTCGATCATGCTTTCGCCGTGTACCGTAAGCATGAAGGTGGTGCCATTTCCGACGAATCTGGCAGGAATCGGGAATGAATCCTCGATGTTCTGCTCGGCGAGAATAGGCGTGCCTGCAGCGATCCTGCCCACGACAGGAACGTCGATAACGTCCGCCCTCTCGACTTCGGATCTGCCCGCCAGAGTGCGCTCTCCGCCGAATCCTGAAGCTTCCCTTACTGCCTCGAGCTGATTGAATCCCTCATCTACAACAAGCAAAGCACGCGGTCTGGCAGGGTCCTTTCTCAGAAAGCCCTCCTTCTCCAGATTCGCGATATCCTTGTGGACCGTGGATGTTGACTTGATTCCCAGCGCTCCGCAGATCTCTCTGACTGTAGGCGGATAACCCTTCTCACGGATCTCCTTCTTCATGTATTCGAGTATTTTCTTTTCACGTTCTTTCATAGCATGTCCTCCGGATTACGTATGAAATAAAAGCAAACAGAAAGTTTGTTCTTTCTCTCACGAACATAGTATCACATGTTTCCGGCAAATGCAAACATTTGTTTGCGATTTCGCCATAGTTTTTGATTTGCGCCGCCAAACGTGCTAAAATCAACTCATGATAATCAGGCTTGGATACGGCGCGGGCTTCCAGGAAGCGGACGTGCCCGACAACAGCATAATCAAGGTTCTGGAGCAGAACGATATCTCTGACGCAAAGGCTGCCCGGCGGGCTGTTCCCGATATAATCAGAGACGCTCTCGCCAATCCAATCGGCACAGAGCGCCTACGCGATATCGTAAAGCCGGGCGAAAAAGTCGCCATTATAACCAGCGACATCACCCGCCCGATGCCTACGTGGGAGGTCATTCCTTTCGTTCTGGAGGAACTGGACGGAATTCCGGCTGAAGACATAACCCTTGTCTTTGCGCTGGGAAGTCACAGGGCCCATACGGAAGAAGAGAGACGCCGGCTGGCCGGTGACGTCTACGAAAAGATCAGATGCGTCGACAGCGACCCTGCCGACTGCGTCCACATGGGCACTACGACTAAGGGAACCCCTGTGGATATCACAAGAGTCGTCGCCGAAGCCGACAGGATTATCTGCCTCGGCAACATCGAATACCACTACTTCGCCGGATACTCGGGCGGCGTCAAGGCGCTCATGCCCGGCGCATCCACGCCTCAGGCCATTCAGGCGAACCACTCCATGATGGTCAGCGACGACGCCTGCGCGGGAAAACTGGACGGCAACCCTCTCAGAGAGGACCTTGAGGAAGTCATAGGCATCTGCCCTGTCGACTTCATTCTCAACGTGGTCCTTGACGAGCACAAGCACATAGTGCACGCTGTCGCGGGCGACGTTATCAAGGCTCACCGTGAAGGCTGCCGATATCTGGACAGACTTTACCGCGTGTCCATTCCTCAGAGAGCAGACATCGTAATCGTGTCCCAGGGCGGCGCCCCGAAGGACCTGAATCTATACCAGACCCAGAAGGCTCTGGACAATTCCAAGCACGCCGTCAAAGACGGCGGCACCATCATCCTCGTGGGCTCATGCCGCGAAGGCCTCGGCCAAAAGACCTTTGAGGAGTGGATAACAGAAGCAAAGGCACCCGAAGACCTGACAGACCGCATCCGCAAAGACTTCAGGCTCGGCGGGCACAAGGCCGCCGCTATCGCCCTGGTCCTTGAACGGGCAAAAATAAAACTCGTCTCCGAAATGGAAACGAGTCTCGTCCGCAGTATTTTCATGGAACCGTACAGCGATCTTCAGCAGGCTGTCGATGACGCCATAGCGGAACAGCAGCCTGATCCGACAATCATAATCATGCCATACGGCGGTTCCACCCTGCCGTCACTTGACTAGCAGTTTCTTTATTCCCGCCTCGAGCCCGCTGAGGGTGAGCTCATACATCGGGAATACTTCCCCTATATCGTGAATCGTAGCAGAGCCGTAGGTGTATTCCCAGGCTTTCTTTTCTATCGGGTTAAGCCATATCTGCTTCTTGAAGCGCTTCTTGAACTTCATGAACCACTCCATGCCGGTCTCTCTGTTGAAGAGGCCTATTATGGCGTTTCCGCCTTTGCGGTAGAGCTCTGACGGAGCCATAGCCGCGTCGCCTACGAAAATAACCTTGTACTCCGAGTCCAGCCTGTTGAAGACCCATGTGGTCTCCACGGAATCCCTCAGCTTGCAGTGAGGCGTGGTGTAGAGCTGGTCGTAAATCGCGTTATGGAAGTAATAGATCTTCAGATCCTTGAAGTGGTTGGATCTGCTTACCGCCTGGAACAGCCTGTTGCAGAGGCGGCTGTAAGGCAGCATGGACCCTTCCGAATCTATGAGCAGCAGAACCTTGACGGTGTTCTTCCTCGGCTTCTCGTAAGCCAGGGAGAGCATTCCGCCGTTCTCGCAGGTCTCGTCTATGGTCTTGTCGATGTCGAGTTCCTTCTCCGTCGTGTCGACGCGCGAAGAGTACTGGCGCAGTTTTCTGAAAGCCATCTGGAACTGTCTGATATCCAGGATGGTGTCCTCGCGGAAATCCTTGAAGTTGCGCTCTCCGGCGACCTGCAGCGCGGTCTTGTGCCTGCTTTTGCCTCCTACTCTTATGCCGCTCGGGTGGTAGCCGCCCCGGCCCATAGGGGAAGTGCCGCCGGTGCCGATCCAGTAGTTTCCGCCGTCGTGCTTTTCCTTCTGCTCTTTGATCCTCTCCTCGAACATCTTAAGTAGCTCGTCGAGTTCCTTCGCGAAGAGTTTCTTGTCGCCGAAGTCCTCCAGATCACGCTCGAGTTCGCTTTCCTCGAGCCACCGCCAGAATTCATCAGGCAGATCCTCCGGGGTCTCTATGCCCTGGAAGTACTCGGCAAATACCTGGTCGAACTTGTCGAAGTCTGATTCAGTTTTTATGAGTATGCTCCTGCAAAGGCGGTAGAACCCCATAAGGGACGAATCCGCGAGACCCTTGTCCAGAGCCTCAACGAGAGTCATCCATTCGTTTATGGACACCTCCAGCCCCCGCGCCCGGAGCAGATAAAAGAATTCCAGAAACATGAATATCTCCGATTACCAGTTCCTCAGTGAATAACCCTTTGTCTTTATCTCCTCGAATGTGTCGACATCCTGATTCTTCTTCAGCAGCACTCCCAGGAAAGGCATGTCCTCGTAGAGGTCAGTGATGCTCACGCCGCTTATCATGAGAGCCTGGATCCAGTCCAGAAGCTCGGATGTTGAAGGTCTCTTCTGCAGATCCTTCATGTCGCGGATCTTGTAGAATGCCTCCAGGGCGTTTTCAACCAGTTTCTTATCTATGTCGCCATAGTGGACGCGAATTATTTCCTCCATCTTCTCCGCGTCAGGGAACTCGATGTAGTGGAATATGCACCTTCTGAGGAAGGCGTCCGGCAGTTCCTTCTCCGCGTTCGAAGTTATGATTACGATAGGTCTGTGCTTGGTCTTAATGGTCTCCTTCGTCTCATTGATGTAGAATTCCATCTTGTCCAGTTCCCAGAGCAGGTCGTTCGGGAATTCCAGGTCGGCCTTGTCGATCTCGTCTATGAGCAGGACCACCTGTCTGTCAGAAGTGAACGCCTCGCCCAGTTTGCCCAGCTTGATGTACTGTCCGATGTTCTTGACGTCGCCCTCGCCGAACTGGGAGTCGTACAGCCTTTGCACTGTATCGTAGACATAGAGCCCGTCCTGGGCCTTTGTTGTGGACTTGATGCTCCATATTATGAGGGGCATGTCCAGAGAGTCCGCGATGGCCTCGGCCAGCATGGTCTTCCCCGTGCCCGGCTCGCCCTTTATGAGCAGAGGCTTCCTGAGCGCGATTGCCACATTTACAGCGTTCATCAGCTCATCAGTTACTACGTAGTTGTCGCTTCCTTTGAAGACGTTCATGTTAGTTGACATTTTGATTCTCCTCACTTGCTTACTGTCAGTTTCTTTACTGCTCGTTGCTTTCCTGAAGTTCCTCTTCTTTTTCTTCATTGACCGTATCGTCTGCTTTCTTATCAGTGTCCTTGCCTTTGTATTTGATCGTGGTCACCGGACCGCCCCGGTATTCCTTGACGCCTATGGTGTCGATGCCGCCGCTTACGAAATCCTCATAGATCTTATACGCTTCCTCCCAGCTTTCGTACCCGCTTTCGCCTCTGTGGTCGGGCAGGTCGAAGTGTGACTTCAGATATCCAGTCAGATATCTCGTGTATTTCTCGGCGCCCACGAAGTTCACGTGTTTGCTGTTGTAGTAGTCTTTGTCGAAGTCCATCCCCACTTCCTCATACATCTCTTCGGTGTTGAAGTCGAGGACCGTGTATCCCCTCTCGCGGACCATGTCCATTGCCGTGTTGAACTTCGGTTTCTGACCCTTCTGGCAGCAGTACGGCGACAGAACGAATATGACCTGTTTCCCCTGGGCTGTCAGCTCGTCGCACCTGTCGAGAGTCGCCGTCAGACCGTCTTCGGCGATATCAGACAGAGGCGCCCTCCTGTCCGTTATTTTGCCAGGGAACTGGTTCACCTGCTTGGTGGTGTTGAAGCTCATTATGTAGCCTTTGGTCTTGTTCTTCGATGATGTGAGCTTCCAGTCATTCCTCGTCAGCTGGCCCTGGGAGAACTTGTCGTGGTACTTGATGATCGGGAAGAAGTATGACAGCTTGTCGTCCGAAATATCGCCGAGCATGCCTTTGCTTCCATCCATCTCCGCAAATGCCGTATCGATGGCGTGCTTCCTGTTGAGAGACATTTTCATGTTGTCCGTCACCCTGCGCAGGTGGGCGTCCGTTATCATGTCTCTGTCCTTCAGCACCCATCGGAGCTCTATGATGTACAGCTGCGGGTCCTGCCTTTTTTCCGTCTCGTCTATGAGGTCCGGCACGAAGAACATGGGCATCCCCATGGTCGCCAGAGTGAAGCACGTAACGCCTTCCTCCTCGTAGGCCAGCGGATTCACGAAGTACCTGTTGGACGCGCTCGTTCCCAGATACATGACGTCTATGGTGTCCTTCGGCTCCGCGTAGAAGGCCTTGAAGGTCTGTCTGTTACCGTCCGAGTCCCCCATGCTGAAGACCTTGTTCAGATAGCAGAACAAAAGCCCCGCGCACAGCAGGAATATCACGATGCCGAGGATTATTTTTAACGCCGTCTTTTTTGTTGTACCAGCTTTGACGTCCATACAGAGCAATTATAACAAAAACAGGCCGAAGGCGCGACTGTATCTTTACGAATCTGCTCCGTTATGTTACATTCTCAATATGGCAAATCAGAGCAATCACAAAAGAGTTTCCAGAACAGTAATCATACTCGCCGTGGCCTGCGCGGCGGCGTTCGCCTTCCTGCTTTTTGTCGAGGGGCCGAACATCATCAGCAAGCACGTTACCGGTCTCAACCTCAAGCAGAGCGGTTTCAATATCCAGATTTCCTGGAACGAGATGGAGTGCGAGGGATACGATCTGACCATAACCTGCGACGCCCAGCAGCTTCGCATACCTCTTCAGGATAACCATTACACTCTCCGTGACGCGACGCTTGAAAAGACCTATCGCGTTACCGTCAGCGCCAGGCTGGATTCCGGGCGCAACACCCGTAAAGCAAAAGCAAAAATAACAACGCAAAAGCTCAAACAGAAAGTAAGAGTCAGCATCGACCACTTCGATGGCTTTCAGAATGACACTGTCAGAGTGAAAGCCGCCGGCGATGGTGATATTTCATATTCATCCGCCGACAAATCTGTCGCTTCCGTGGACAGCAAAGGCAACGTCACCCTTAAGAAGAGCGGCCACACATCCATAATCGTATCGGCGGCGGGTGACATCACACATCAGGAAGGCCGAAAGGAGATCCCCGTCAACGTCTTCCCCGAAGAACTGAGCAAACCTGTCAAGCTTTCCGCGAAGAACGTCTCTGACACCAGGGCTCTTCTGACCTGGAAACCTGTCGACTACGCGGACAGCTACCAGCTGCTGAAGAAGAATCCGCACACGGATAAATACTCGGTCATTGACGAGGTGGACGCAAAGAAGCCGGAAATCGAAACCACGAGAAACGACGGCAGCTACGCGGTCAGGGCAAAGGCAACCGTGCACGGCAGGACCGTCAAGGGCAAGCGTTCCGATGCCGTCAAAATTGCGGGAACAACAAAAAGAGCGAAGTCATATTCCTCCGCCAGAAATATAAAAGTCCTCAATAAGGACAATCTTGAGATGTTCCGAGAGATACACGGCGACGGCGGAACCACGGTACCGCAGTCCATCACTCTTCAGGATGACTGCTATGTGGTCGCCTACGTCAACGCCGGCGGAACCGCGGGAAAGCTCATATCCTACAGGAATACCGACGGAGAATGCGTATCCATTGAACCATGTGATAACATGGGACACGCCAACGGTCTCACATACAACCCGAACACCAACAAGTTCTACGTGGCCAAGACCCACAAGGGCTACCGCACCGCTTCATGCAGCACCTACGACGGCACCACCAAGGAGTCCAAGGGAAGCTTCGATCTTCCGAGGGTCACCTCCGGCATAGCCTACGATGTCAGCAGCGATGAGTTCTTCCTTTCAAAGGGAAATGAGATATACGAGTGCGACAGCGACTTCAATGTCAAAAAGTTCATACACAAATTCATCCGTTACAATCATGCCCAGGATATAGGCGTGTATAACGGCGTCGTTCTTGTGTGCACGTGGGTCAACGGAAACGAGAGCTACATAGACCTGTACCGCGTCTCTGACAGCGCGTACCTTGGCAGCTACGATATCTCAATCGGGGAAATCGAAAGCTGCGTCGTGGACGACGGGTATCTTGTGATACTGATGAACACCCTCGGGAATCACGACGATATCATTTACAGGACAAAGGAACGGATAGCGTTTTAGATGTGATGCGCTCCGCGTCCTTCGGCTCGTGGAAATTGGCGACCGGGTTTCCGTCCTCATCTCTTATGACGATCACTTCTTTAAGCAGATCCAGGTAATCAGTGTACCCGCCGACTGATTCGTCGGCTTTGACGTAGATTCTGCACACTACGGTTCCGCCTGTTGTGACATACTTCAGGTCGGTACCGCTCTCAGCGTAGATGTCGGCTCTGACGCAGCCCGGAACACGCCTCATTATTTCGTCTTTGTCAAAATCGTAGAACAGCTTTCCTGTCTTATCTACGTAAACGCCCATCTGGTAGTATGTGTCCGGAACGTCAGGATCGAAGGTTTCAAGATCGCTGCAGTCCACTTCCTCTCCCAGGACGAAGGTCTCTGTCTTGTCAGCGACCGACGGCGCGCCCATGACCTCGGAACACATGTAGGCGCTGTCACCGGCCAGGCGGCATATGAACTCATTCACCTTGAGACCCTTTGGACCCATGAAGCACTGGATTGTAACAGGACCGTTACCTACTCCGAAGGCCGTAACCATCTTCTGCGCCAGATCCCTGAAGTATTCCACGTTTCCTTTTGTGTACTTCGAAGGGAAAACGACGCTGGACAGGGACACGTTGGCCGGGTTGTCGGGATCGAAATTCTTGCCGTTGTCATAAACGCAGGTCACATAAGCCTTTCCGCCGCTGACCCATACAGTGATGGATATCTCGTCGTAAGGATAGTATTCTTCTACAATGAACATGTCAGTGTAGTCCACAGACATGGCCAGAGTGTCCGGCATGTGTTCACGGATCTCGTCCGTGTCTCTGCAGATAAAGATGCCCTTGCTGCCCGAACTGTCGATAGGTTTAATGATGACAGGAAAATCAAAGGCAGCCAGCTCGGCGTCCTCAAAATCGCTCTTAAGGATCCTGTACTCGGTAATCGGGAAGCCGCACTCCCTGAGCCTGTCTTTCATGCAGATCTTGTCCGTGAGCCACTTTATGAGCTGCGGATGATAGATCTGCGGCAGTCCCAGCGCTTCCGCCACGCGGTAGCACGGCTCGATGTTGCGGTCGGAAAAAGCGCATAGAACACCGTCGATGCTGTGTTCTTTGCCTATTTCTACCAGGCGTTCAACATCGAGAGTGCTTACGTCGTATGGAATGTCCGCGATCTTCTTTCCCGGCGCGCCTTCATAGTAGTCGCACACTACAGTGCGCACGCCTTTTTTCTTGAAATCCGTGATCAGATCGCAGAAAGAATCTATTGCTCCCAGTATCAGTACTGTCTTCATTGTTTCTCCTTATCAGTCTTCGCAGCGTCGGTCTTTCTGACAAAGTAGTTCGGTATCTTCTTCGATTCGCCGATTATCCTCATCAGATACTCTCCAATGATACCAATGGAGAGAAGGGTGATTCCAAACAGGAACAGAAGCAGTACGATTATGGTCGTCCAGCCGATGACCCATATGTCGCCGCGTATGTACTGAATTATATAAATGATGATGAGCAGCAGGCTGGCTATGCAGGACAGAATTCCCACATCTCTCACCACCTTCAGCGGCAGTATGGAGTTCGACATGACTTCCAGTTTGAAGTCGCGGACAAGTTTCTTGAATGAATACTGGCTGCTCCCGTATTTTCTCTCGTCATGATGGATGGTCACGTTGACGATCCTGTCCGTGATGGCCATTATGAGATAGCCTATTCTCGGAGTATCTATCTTAATGCTGAGGATGTAGTCCACGATGTAGCGTTTCATCAGCCTGAAGCTCGTCATGCTGAGATTGGCTGTCTTGTCCGTCGCGTCCATGGCTATCCTGTTTATAACTCTGGAACCGAAATTTCTGATCGGTCCGTGCTTCTTCTCGTCATACTCTCCGATGACTACATCGATGCCCGGATCATCCTCCATGACCTTCACGAGTTTCGGGATCTCCTCAGGCGGATGCTGGAGATCGTCGTCGATGGTAACGATATAGTCTCCGGTCGCGTTGGCGAAACCGCACATGAGCGCGTTGTGCTGACCAAAATTCTTCGCGAGCTGGAACGACTTGACTCTGCTGTCCGCGCTGCTCAGTCTCGTCATGACTTCAAAGGATCCGTCCTTCGATGAATCATCGACGAGAACCAGCTCATATTCGCCTCCTAATTCTTCTTCTATTACTCTCTTCGTCCTTTCGTACAGCTCATCGAGAGTCTTCTCGGAATTGTACACCGGTACGACAATAGAATATCTAGCCACTTTGGTCAAACCTCCTGTTTTTGCAGTTTAATCAGTTGATTTTTTACTACTGTTCATACATAATCATTATATCAAAGGGCATAGTTGTTGAATAGTGATTATTTCTATTATCTGAGGGAGTTCACAGTGCAAAGGCTCGCAGACAAACAAAGACTCGACTGGCTGGATGTTCTCAAATGCATCGCCATGTTTGCCGTTGTCGCAGGACACGCGGCCAACGGTGAAACCCCTGATACATTGAAGTATTACATCTATTCATTCCACATGCCTCTTTTCTTTATCATTTCGGGCATGTCCTTCTATCTGCAGACGAGCCGGCGCGAGTACAGTCTGCCGGAAATGTTCCTCAACAAATGCAGGACCCTTCTCTGGCCGTACCTCATATTCAATCTGCTCTTCCTGCCTTTGTGGTTCTGTTACTTCAAGCTCTTCGATCCGTCAGCGGGCAGCATTCCTTCTCTCCTGGTGGCGATCCTGTACTCGAACCACTCCTGGTCATCCCTTCCGATATCAGCTTCATGGTTCCTGACGGTGCTGTTCCTGGCAACCATCCTTCTTTTCATAGTAATGAAGGCATGCAAAGGCAGCGACAGGCTTCTGTTCATAATATGCATGCTCCTGGGAATCGGCGGATACATCATATCCCTGTTCGACTCTGTCAATCTTCTCTATCCTTGGCATCTGTCGACAGTTCCTATCGCCAGCATGCTGCTCATGTTCGGATACCTCTTCATGAAGCACATCGACACCTTTGACGGCATCATATTCAGAGGCAAAGAAAAAAGCGCTTCGCGCGCTCTCATTCTCGCCGCCTGGATCGTCGGCGCGTTCATAGCAGGAATGGCCTTCGCCAGATTCAACGTCAAGGTGTCCATGAGCCTTCACCACTACGGAAACTTCATCCTGTTCCTCGGAGCGGTTATCGCCTTCAGCCTCATATTCTATATCCTGTCGAGAATCATTCCGCCGTTCGGGATCCTCAAGTTCATCGGTCGGAACACCATCGTGTACCTGTGCACTCATGAGCTTTGCATAATCGCTATGACTGTCCTGAGCCCTGCGACGAACAGCTTCGTGACCCATTATCCTGTCCTGGCTGCTCTCGTCATATTCATCGTGCTGATTCCGGTTGCCTATGTGGTTGAGAGATGGCTTCCGTTCCTGATCGGCAGAAAAAACAAACGGCCGACTTCCTGATGGCGTCAGCCGCTATTTGATTATTTCCTGCTTTGCTCCGTTTTTGATGTTTTCTAATTCTATTGATACGATGCCGCCGTTCTTGACAGTACGGCTGCAGATTCTGTAATTTCCGGAAACGAACATGAGATAGGTCTTCTGCGAACCGGACTTGTAGAGTTTATTGGAGAATTTTTTCCAGGTGCCCAGCGGCTCAAAAGTCCCGTCTCCTCCGAAGATGAACTCGCTGTTGATCTCAAAAACGTCACCCATGTATTTGTCGCCGACATCGGCGTCGAACTCGTCAGCTCCTGACGTATTCTTTATCTTGTCGAGATCCAGACAGTGCAGTCTGCACTTGTGTTTCTCCTCATCCTTCTTGTCTTTTGTGGATGTATAGAACAGTTTTTTCCCGCTTATGGTCCAGGTATAAGTTCTCTCTCTTGTGATCGACTGGTCAAAATCCGTAGTCAGGCTGGCGAGGTGCAGCTTCTCTCCGTCGTGGTCGTCCTGATATATTATCCAGCCCTTGTCGATGACGTAAGGAACATATATCTCCTTATCCACAACGATGTTGTCCTTGCTTCCGTCCACAGTCATCTCGTGGAGTTTATATTTCTCGTCGGCGAAATAGATTTTTCCGAATCTTACCTGAACATAGTCCACATTTCCTTCTCTGAGGACCTCAACTTCGCCGAGATCAGGATTGACGCGGCGTATGCTCTCCGTCGAGCCGTCGGCGGGCGCCCAGAGATAATAGATGTAGTTTCCCCTTTTGACGAGGAATTTGCCCTGGCCGTCCTTGTCAATGACGTGAAGTTTACCCGCATCGATATCCTTTCCGCCGCTTACCGTCCTGTATCCCAGAACGCTCTTGCCGCCGGAGAAGAATTTGCCGTAAAGCACTCCCTCGTCGATGAGATAATACCCGTCCATCATGTAGTTGCACAGGTTCTCTGTATCTTCTCTATCGTAATTCACTCCAAAAGCGAACTCGGGATGCTCAACAAAGCATTCAGGGACCTCTTCTGAAGGTTCAAGCACTATCCTGATCTCCTTACCGTCCCTGGTTGTCTCATAGACGAGATTGCCCCAGCTTTTCTTAAGGCGCAGCTTCTGCTTCGGCATTTCGATTACAACATCTTCATTTTTCTTCTCTCTCCATTTGCACGAGAAGCCGTCATCGATCATGTAGACGCCGCAGTCGCCCGTATCCTTAAGGGAAAGGCACATAACCTCCGAAAGGCTGTCCGCCTTCAGATATTTCCGCACTCCTTCCTCGGTCAGTTCCTCTCCGTCCGAGGAAACGCTTCCGGTAACGTAGTAGGCTCCGCTTTCCGTGTGTGATTGCGCCCAATACAAATACAGCCCCGCAACGCCGATCGTAGTGACAAATAGCAAGGCTGCAACTAATGATACTATTAAACTGAGTAGTGAAAAACCGCCCTTCATCTCAGTAGTCTAAAAGGTTACTTTTTTCCTAAGTTTGTTCCCGCGGAATCTTTCGTGTAGAGTTTGACCGCGTCAAGACACTCCTGATCGAACTGACCAGTTGCCTTCAATCCGGCGTCCTTCTGGAATTTCTTAACGGCGGCGGTGGTTTTTTCTCCGAAATGACCGTTCACTTCATCATCGAAATAACCTGCCCACTTGAGGAACGACTGGAGTTTTGCTACGTTTTCAGAGTCGTCTCCTTCTGAATACGGAGAAACGCAGTCCTCTGTGGCTCGGTAAATGCCAAACCTCTTGTATTTCGCGCCGCTTACGCTCTTTATTGTGGAATCGATGCATCCGTAGCATCCGCCGTAAGCCAGATAATGAGCGTTGGCCATGTATCCTACTCCGTCGACTTCAACATAAACGCCTATGTGTCCGCCGCCGCCGTGGAACAGGTACATGAAAATATCGCCCGGCTCCAGTTCGTCCACGCTCGATGGATGTATCTGCTCGAACTTGGAGGATGACGGCAGATACTTCAGGTCTCTGGACAGAGCCCTCGGGAATTCAGTGTCATATCCGGATGATCTGACGACAGTTCCGACAAACACATCACAGGACGCTCCTGCCTTTGCCCTCTTCTGCCTCCAGCCTGAGCGGCTGCCGTAAGCCTGAACAAGCGCTTCGCTGTATTCCTTCTTCGGAGATCCCCCGTTGTATTTATATTTTGACCTTGGAGTCCCCGGAGCGTAGGCGCACTGAAGTGCCTGCTTCGCTATGGAGTTCTGCAGTTCAGGCAATTCACCGCTGTAAGAATCCGCTCCTCCGTCTACCGGCTCGGCAAAAACGGACAGCGGGAAGCACAGCGCCATCAGAACTGTTATTAAGCTGCAGATCAGTCTTCTCTTTATCATTTCGTCTCCTTCAAGTACATACACAGTTATTATACCAAAAAAACAGAAAAGCGCCTCAACTTTTTTGCTGAGGCGCCGTTCTTTTATGGATTATCTTTATTTTTTCACTTTTTTCGCTTTGGCTATTGTTTTCTTTCCTACGATTCCGTCCGGGTCAATCTTGTATTTCCTCTGGAATTTCTTTGTGTATTTAACGGTCTTCTTGCCGAATTTACCAGAGACCTTGATCGGGTATCCATACCACTTCAGGAACCTCTGCCAGCGTTTGATGTTCTTCTTGCTGCCCTTTTTCTTGCCAACTACCTTGGTCGGGAGTTTCCCCTTATATTTCTTCTTTACATGCTTAGGAGGCTTGGTCCCTGACGAGCTCTTGCCCGGAACGTATGACTTCGCCGCTTCGAGAGACATGCTTCCAAACTCGCCGTCCGCTTCAAGGCCGGCGGCAGTCTGGAACGCCTTGACCGCTTCTTCGGTATTCGGGCCGAAAGCGCCGTCCGGTTCACCGCAATCAAATCCCGCCCAGTTCAGGAATGCCTGAAGCTTCTTTACCTCAGGAGAGTAATCCCCATAGGAGAATGCAGTGCGGTAGGTTTTCTTCTGTCTATAGACCGCAAAGTACTTGTAATTCGACTTGTCAAAATCCTTTGCCTTGGCGTCCCTTACACCGTAACATCCGCCGAGCGTCATGTAATGAGCGTTGGCTATGTAACCATAGTCTCCGACTTCGACATAAATGCATATGTGTCCGCCGCCTCCCTTGTTGAGGTACATTATGATATCGCCGGACTTCATGTCCTTGGCCTTTGTGACTTCGACCTTCTTCCACTTATCCGTAGCGGAAGGAAGATAATTCAGATCCTTTTCAAGGGCGCGAGGAAAAGCGCTGTCATAGCCGCTCGCGCGCGCGACAGTACCTACGAAAACATCACACGATGCTCCCGCTCTGGATTTCTTCTGCCTCCATTTGGAACGGTCAGGATAAGCCACATCCAGCGATTTCTTGTATTCCGCTTTCGGTTTTCCCGTGGAGTATTTGTATTTGGCCTTGCTCGTTCCATATGGCCAGCTGCACTGAATAGCCTTCTTCGCAAACGCGTTCGGCAGTTCCGGCCACGGACCGTCATAGGTCTTGCCCGACGCGGAAACACTTGCCGGCACGCAAGTAAGAACCATCATAATGGATACAATTATGGCTAGTACTTTTTTATTCATAGACACACCTCCAGTTTCCTAATTTTACCACGCGGTCATTCTCCCAGTCTATGAATTGGAGCCTATTGTTTTCTTTAATTTTGTTAATCGATGTACCGCTGAAGGGCGAAGATTTATATAATAAACATGTCATTAAATCACTGTTATCACGGAGGAGTCATGAACATCAGAAAGCTGTTATCGATGCTAATAATACTGACCCTGGCGGTCTCATTTTCCGGCGTCTCGTATGCTGATGAAGAAGCCGCGGACGCTGATACCGAAGCTGTCGCCGCGGAGGAGGCTGTCACCGGAGAGGAGCCCGGCGAACCTGAGGCTGCTGACACGGACAGCGACGTAACCGAAGAGACGAAGACTCCGGAACCTTCGACGGAACCTGCCGCGGAATCCGTAGAGGAAACCGATGAAGATGTCGAAGATACGGGAGAGTTCTCTATGGAACGCGTGGATCAGGTCATCGAGTTGGAAAAGAAGAAGTACGACGGCATAGTCGGTGAAACATGCATTCTGAATGCGACTGCCCAGGGTAAGATCACCTTCCATTCCAGTGATAAAAAGATAGTAAAGATCGGCAAGAAGACAGGCAAGATGGAGTATCTTAAGAAAGGCAAGGTCATCATAACCATTAAAGCCGCGTCCACAAAAGGATACGCTGCGGCCAAGAGGCAGATCAAGGTCAAGTCTTATCCGAAGACTCTCAAAAAAACAACCCTTAAGATTGATTCCCTCGGCAAGACGCGCGTCAGCCTGTCATGGTCAAAAGTCAAATACGCGACGGCTTACCGTCTCATCAAATACAACCGCGCTACCAAGAGGTACGACCTGATCGCGCTGTACGACTCTTCCGTCAGGTCTGCCAAGATTACCAGAAACGCAGGTAAATACGCCATAAGGCCTATAGCGGTCGTTCACGGAAAAACGATCATCGCGAAAGAGGTGGAGCCTGTAAAGATCAAGAGTCCGGCAAAGAAAGCGAAGACTTATACAGAGGCTACGAATATCAGGGAATACACTCCTGACAATCTTGAACTTGTCGCTGAGATCAGAGGCGTTCAGGGCGCCCACGTCCCTCAGTCTCTCTCCTTCACAGGAAACCGGTACGTCATTTCCTTTGTCAACGCCAAGGGGAAGAACGGCCATCTCGTATCATATGACAGAAACGGAAGCCTGATAAAAGAAGGTCCTTATGTTGACATCGGCCACGCGAATGGCGCGACATACAATCCGAACACGAAAAAAATCTACACAGTAAAGACCCATACTAATGTGCTGTCGAATGTCTGCACGACGCTCAGCCCGAACACCTTCGACATAACCGGCTCCTTCGAGCTCCCGAAGGTCACTTCCGGCATCGCCTACGATGAAAGCAACAACCGCTACTATCTCTCAAAGGGCAACGAGATATACGTGACCGACAGCAAGTTCAGAGTCAAGAAGACCATAAGAAAAACAATCCGCTCATACCACGCACAGGACATCGGCGCCTACAATGGCGTGGCCCTCGTCTGCACGTGGGTAAGCGGAAATACAAGTTATGTTGATTTGTACCGTGTCTCCGACGGCGCTTATCTTGGCAGTTACACCTTCTTCTTCAACGAAATAGAAAGCGTTGTCGTCGATGACGGTTATCTTGTCGTAATAATGAATCACATAGGAGACAACAAGGATTTCCTGTACCGCACAAAGAAGCGGATTACCCTCAACTGAAAATATCGCTGAATCTGGTCTCCAGCTCGTGAAGGTCCAGTCCGTTGTGGCTGTGCTTGTACACTTCTCTGTAATTCTTCATCGCTTCGTCGTCCCGACCAAGCTTCATCAGAATATCCCCTGATGCTTTTTTTACATCGTAATTGTGCGGGAACACTTTCAGGTACTCGTCTGCCCGGTTGAGAAGAGCCCTCATTTCTTCTTCGGACCCTTCATTGTCGAGACAAATACGCATTCTGCCCAGGATACAGTCGGCGATATCATCCCTGACATCTTCAGGCATATCGTCGATTCTCTTACCGAGTTCTTCGTATTTTCTATCCTGATACACTTCGGCGATGTCGTAAACTTTGTTCATCAGTTCTATCGCGCCGGCCAGTTTCCCGCTGCCGTCTTCAGGTCCGGCAAAGAGGTTCAGAACACGCCTGGCGTCAAAATATCTGCCCGCGTATATCAGAGAAAACATCCAGTCGGCCACCAGTTCCTGATCCAGCAGTTCCGCTGAATCGCTGCACTGGGCAAATGTGCCGGCGTTTCTGAGGAAAACCTGCATGTTCGAATTCAACGTTTCATAGCGCCCGTTTTCGAATAACTGTTTCATTTCGCCGGTTCTCTCTTCGATCCCGCTCTCCATCAGAATCTTTCTGGACAGGAAATAGCCTGAGTAATCGCCGAGTTTCTGTCTCTTGTCCAGCCACTCGACAAAGGCTTTCTTTCTGTCTCTCTGAAGAGTGATTATCTCCTGGTCGTCCAGATACTCCCTGATGTCATCGTAGTAATTGTTATAGCTTACTCCCGGATTGAAAATAGCATGGTCATGCATTTCCCAGTGCTCTTTTCTCGGCACCATGTACCAGTCGAAACCGTACTGCAGCCGGAGCGTCGCCTCAGGACATGTCGGAAGCGGCATCATGACTCCTTCAAAAAGATGGTACGTCGGTTCCGCGATCCATTCCTTGTTATAGTCGCGAAGCTTTCTTCCCCAGCACCTTACGACCCTCTTGTCGCTTTCCTCAGGTGAAAACTGTTCGAGTCTGTCCCGAAGTTCTTTGATCAGAGCTTCTCTTCCTATCTCTTCCCTGCGCTTGTCGCACTCAAAGAAGTCGTCCTTGTATTTGACGATGTATTCTCTGTGGTATGTTCTGGTCTCCGAAACACACTCCTCATACAAAAGCAGGTTTTTCATGTGTTCTTCCATCCTGTCGGAAGGAACATCATCGACGACCATTACGTCCAGTGTAGTTCCCATGCCGACGCCGCCCCAGAACATTCTGCCTCTTGAAGTCCACGTGTCTTTCTTTGTGGAGAACATGGCAAAAGGCTTGAAGAACTTCGGATTCGTCTCTTCATGGTTCAGCTCGATATCATCCCACGGCAGAGAATCTGCTTTGCTGAGGAGTTTGTAATAGTTTTCCCTGTCCATCAGAATGTCAATATCGTCGTCCCACGGAATAAACCCGCCGTGGCGCAGCGCGCCGATGGCCGATCCGCCGAACAGGTAAAAGACGATACCTTCATCATCCATGAACTTTTTTACTTTTAATAACAGCTCAAACAGAGCCTGCTGTTTGGCATTCATGTTATCGCGTTACCTTTCCAGTCAATATTCTGCCCTTTGTAATCCTTGAGCTGCAGGTCCATCTTCTGCTCCTGGTAAACCAGGCGGCGGATACGTTCAGCGTATCTCACGCCGTAGTCCTGCTCTATGATCAGGCAGGCAAGTTCAAAGATCTCCCTGTCAAAACAAAGACCCAGTCTGTCTTTCTCGTTTTCATATATAGCCTTCAGATACGGTTCCAGGGCCACTTTCAGGCCCTCGTAGTCGCCGGCTTCTTTCATGCTGATCAGTTCCTGCTTCCGCGGCTCCAGCTGTCTGGCGAGCTGTATTCTGTCATCCGTTCTCTTCAGGAGTTTGAAGTACTTATGCTGTCTTCTGTTGTACATCTTGAACTCCCTTTCCGCGGAATAGTGCTCTCTAAGGGCGCTGAAATAGTCCTGTTCATCGAAAGGAACAGCTTTTTTGTAGTCTTCCCAGCTGATCAGCGCGGAACGGAATCTGTATCTGCCCTCTTTGTATTCATCCTTGCTGACGTACTCCCATCCGGCGCCGTATATACGGGTGAAATATTCTCCCGCGTTCTTAGGAATCAGAAAAGTCTGCCCCTCGATCTGAACGTTGGCAGTCTCATTGAACAGTTCCGCGTCAAAAGTATTTCTTGCGACTCTTACTCTCTCCGTATCTCCGCTCATTTTACTGAGGACCAGGTCATGGATGTAAAGGGCAACCTGTTCAGGTCCCTTCGTTCTCTCCATCGCCTCCAGAGGAATAGTCAGTTTGCTCGCTTTGGAATCCTTCAGGTTGAAATATCGTTCATTTTTCTTGTTGAATCCCCGGAGCATGGCGTTGACGTATCTTCTGCTCAACCCGTTGTCAGGCATGTGAGCTATGTAGTACACCCTGACGCCGAGGCAGTTGTTATTGTAATAAAAGAAATCAAACATGTTGAAGTCCGTAGTGTCGGGATCGTAAACAATGGCTCCCGGGCCCTTCAGAGACAGCCTCGGATTGTTCAGCAAATGTTCAACCCGCAGATTCGAACTCTGATTCTCTTCGACTGCCGCTATGAACTTCTCGCTGTCCTTTATGTCGATGCATACCGAAACGTTAGGTGCCAGCGTTTGACTTCCATATGCTTCCAAAGCGGTATCATCATAGAGAAACATGGTGATGCCGCTTTGTTCGCAGATTCTTTTTACTTGCAACAGGATTCCGAATAACCTGTCAGCCCAATTGGCTTTTGAACTCATAATGCTAACCTTTAATTAAAACTCCATGACGTCCAGGAATCTCTCAAGACAGTAGACCATCCACTTCTGGTTGCCTGTCATGTTGTCAGTGCAGTGCGGCCAGAACTCCGGTCTCGTCGGGCCTTTCCAGTCCTTGAACCATTCGTTTACCGGACGCGGCATAGGGATCTTGTCAGGAGCCTGGAAATCCTTGTAGAGTCTCGGGAAGATCTCCCTGATCAGGTACTTTGTATCTCCGCTGCGGATCCTGTCGTAATCCATCGGCACGTTCATGTATGACATTGAGAACGGCCCGACAAATTTGATTCCCGCCGTATTGCAGGCGTTGTTATATGTGCCGAGGGCTTCCAGCCTGAAATACTCGTTGATAAAATCATGCGGCTCTGTATGTCCGTCCACCGTATACTTTTCGAAAGGCTCAAGAATAAGCTGCGGGTCTTTCAGCACGTGATACGGCATTACATAGGAATAGCGGTCCACGAACTCGCCGAAGGTCCAGTCTTTAGCGAGAAGTCCGTCCATTCCGCCGTAGATGATGTCGGCGTTTTCTCCGAAGATGAATTTCTCGAATCCGTCTGCTTTTGCTTTAAGGGCGGCCTTGTAGATCTGCACTTCGATCGAATGGAACGGGAGTCCTTTGTGTCTGATCAGTTCAGGAGTCAGCTTTTCAACGTCCTCCCAGTAGATCTCGATGATCTCATGATCGAGACCGCACTCCTCGGCGTATTTCGCCGCCATAGGTGTTTCATCAGTCACCTCTATGCCCGGAACGACGCACTTGAATGTGTAAGCCTTTGAACCCTTCGGCATGAACTTCGCGAGAATCGCTGAGTCGATGCCGCCGCTCAGTGCCAGCGCCGCCTTGCCGTCAGCCGTTGCTTCTTCAACCTGCTCCTTCAGAAATGCCTCCAGCTCATAGCTGTCATTGATCGGGGTTCTTTCGAAGTCGTCCCTGATGAGCAGCGGCGTGATGTCCTCTCTGAAAGTCTTGTCGTAATCCACAATGGTTCTGTACATGAGATATGAACTCATGCAAAATTTCTTATCAGCCTGCATAGTGTTTCTCCTTTATTTGCGAACTGCGTTAAGCGCTTCTGTGATCTTTGTCGATGAGATTCCCTTGGTGTATGGGAAGTAGATGATCTTGATTCCTTCTTTTTCGAAATCCTCTTCATACTTCTGCCATTTTTCTGTTCCATACCAATCGTCACCGACGAACATGATCGTCGCGCCGAGTTTCTTGCACATCGTCAGCTTGTCCATATCATACTGAGGGACAGCCGCGTCGACGCATTTGATGTTTCTTACGATTTCAATTCTGTCCTCAAAAGGAATCATTGAATGTTTTCCCTTGTATGTAACAAGATCATCTGTCGTTACACCTACAATAAGCTTGTCGCACATTCCCTTTGCGTTTTTCAGCAAGTTCAGGTGTCCAATGTGAAACAGATCATACACTCCTGCTGTATAGCCAATAACCATATCAATTCTCCTTTCAATGCGTAACGTACCTTTTGTTTATTATATCATCGTTTGAGCGATGCCTTCAACAATAATCGGTCTTCCCGCCGCTCTTCTGAATATCCAGAATATCCAGTCCATTTCTGGTGGATCTGAGCACCTCACTGTACAGCTTCCTGGCCATTTCGCCATCGCCCGCCAGGAACAGCAGATCTCCCTTCTGTTTCAGCACATCATAGTTCGTGGGATGCTTCCGCAGATAGGCGTCGCAGAGTTCGATTCCGTTCGTCAGTCTTTCCTGATTCGCGTCTTCTGTTTTCATCAGCCTGCATTCGGCAAGAATGCAGTCCGGTATGTCTCTTTTTTCTTCTTCCGTGAAGGAATCCAGAATAGTCCTGAGTCCTTCTGTATCATTGTCCTGATAGGATACCGCCAGCTGCTTCACCCTTTCCAGCATATCCAGGCTTCCCTTCAGAACTTCGCTCGTAACATCTGCCGGTGTGAAGGCTTCCGCTGCCTTTGCGGCGTCATAATACCTGCCCTCGTCGACAAGATCGTGTATCCAGCTGGCAAGCAGCTCCTGAGGCAGAATATCCCTGCCATTTCCCTGTCTGAACAGACCGATGTGCCTGAGAAGCGGCTCCAGGGCTTCAGTGTCTCCCGAAGACAGAGCCTGTCCGACTTCCATGATCCATCTTTTCCTGCTCATCTCTTCTCTGAAAGGCTTCAGCTTCAGTTCCGCTTCAAGGCGTTCGACCTGAAGGTGCTTTCTCCTCTCCAGAAAAGACTCGATGCCGTCGGAATCGATGAACTGCTCCATGTCCTCCACGTAGTTGTTCGAGCTTATATTGTGATTGATATAAAAACCCTTGCCGTACTGCATTTCCTCTTCAGGCAGGATGTACCAGTCATATCCGTACTGCAGCCGGAGCGTCGCCTCCGGACAGGAAGGGACAGGCATCTGCACACCTTCGAAGTCACACATCTTAGGCTTGCCGAACCAGGATTTCTTATACTGTCTGAACCTCCAGATCCAGAACCGGGCGACCAGGGTGTCCGATTCCTCCGGCGAGTACTTCTCGACTTCTTTCTTCAGTTCCTCGACTACGGCCTTCCGTCCGCGGGTTTTCTCCGCCTCGACAAGAGCGTAATACTCATCCTTGTATTCCGTGATTTCGTTCCGCATGATCCTGTAAATACCGAGGACCTCCTCGTACATGATCAGGGCTTTCTTGTGGTCTTCCGTATGCTCTGAAGGGACGTAATCCAGGACAAAAACATCGATGATGGTTCCCATGCATTTGCCTTTGTTGTAGACGCGGCTCTTCAGGAAATAGGTGTCCGTCTTCGAGGCGAACTGACCGAATGGTCTGAAATAATCGCTGTTGTTCTCGAAGCACACGAATTCCATGTCGTCGTCAGGGATTTCCGGAGCCAGCTCCATCAGCTTATTGTAATTCTCCCTGTCCATGATGATGTCAACATCATCATCCCACGGAATGAACCCATTGTGCCTGAGGGCGCCTATGCAGCTCCCGCCGAACAGATAGAACGTTATTCCATTGTCATCCATGAACTGCTTCGCTTTTATCAGCAGTTCAAGAAGGGCTTTCTGCTCTTTTGTCATCGTGTACACCTTTGTCAGTTGATGTATTTACCCGTATAGTCTTTTATTCTTATAGGCTGCATGTGGCTCTCAGGGACAAGTCCGCGCAGTTCCTGCTCACGCTCGTCGCCCTCGTCAGCGCGCACAATCTCCATGGTCCACTCGAATATGTCAGGATCGAAGCAAAGGCCGAGACCCTTCCGGGCGTACATGTCCATCATGTTCATGTATCCCTTTAATCTCTTTTTCAGTTCGGCGGTATTGCCATCCGAATGAAGTCTTTCAAGTTCGGCCTTCTGAGGCTCATATTTCTCCCACATTTTGAACCTGTCATAGGTTCTCTCGAGAATGTCATAATAGGACTCCGCCGTCTTCTGCAACTCCTTGAATTCGGCGTCCTTTTTTCGATAGTCTTTCAGAAGCGCGTCGTATTCGTCCATGTCGACATCGGCGATGGCCTTTCTGTAGTCCTCCCACCGCAGAGCCGTGCTCCTGAACTGTCTTTCATTTTCAATATATTTCTCGCAGACGTAACTCCTCCAGCCCTTGCCGAATTCAGAGCGGAGAACCGATTTGATATTCCCCGGAACCCGGTATGCATTCCCGTCAATGTCCACGGTTTTGACCTCGCTGAGATCGTATTTACCGAAGGTTCTGTTTCCGATACGCACGGACTCGGAACGTCCCCCGCCGAAACGCGCCAGGGTCCTGAAAACCTTCGCTGACTTCGCGGGATCGTTCTTCTCCGCCGGCATGACGATCTTCTTCTTGTAATTGCGGAACCTCATGCGGCCGACCGCGAAAGGTATCTTCCTCATTGAGAGGCTCTCGATGAGTTTCACCGTTACGTGAATGCAATTGTTGAGGTACTGCCTGCAGTTATTCGCGTTGAAGTCTGTAGTGGAAAGATCCAGCACTCTTATTTCGAAAGAAGGGTACGCGCCGTTGTTCAGCATGCTCTCCGTCGTGATATTCTCATCGCCGCCGGATTCAATAACAGACACAAACCGTTCCGCGTCGGAAGCGCGGATAGCGACAGTAAGGTCATCCGGGAGCGAACCGCTTCTGAACGCTTCCAGAGCAGTCTCCCCGCAGAGCACCATTTCAATGCCGTTTTGTTCGCATTTCTCCTTTATGAGTTCGAGAATGTCGAGCTGTTTCTTTTTCCATTCTTTTTCCGACATCATTAAAATCCTCTGTAAATAAACGCCGATGCGTTGTATCCCGGTCCGTATACGCCAAGGACGAGCACAGCCGCCAGCCCCGTCAGCAGTATTGCCCACCTTACAGGCAAAGGCAGTCTGTCCATCATTTCCCTGAACGCTGTAGTCCCGTCTCCGCCGTTAATCCTCGCGGAACGTTCTTCATATATGCTGATCATGAGCCATATGGCGCAGCACGCCGCTACGATCAGATAATCTATGCCCGTCAGTCCCAGACTCATCATGGTCTCGCTGAAAGGAACCCCGTGATTGATCCGGAACATTGAGAAGAACATGGTCAGAGCCACGCCGAATGACGCCGCCCTCGGGAATACCCTGCCGCACACTACAATAAAGAATGTGCGCACGATCTGAAATCCTTTCCAACCCTTTGACGCCGGGCTTATGTGAAGCTTCGCCAGCGCGCCTTTGAGCAGCGGTTCCAGCAGCAGCCCTAAAACGATGACCGTTCCGTTATACAGGCCGTAGGCGATATACTTGAACGCCGCTCCGTGCCACAGTCCGATCATCAGGAAAGTGCAGTACTGAGCTATTATTACAGGGAACAGCTTTCCCAGTCTGTCCCCGAATACATTTCTGAGCTGTTTGCCTATTCTCCCGAAAAACTTCGACATCGCCACCGGGTAGAAAATGTAATCCCTGCACCAGTGCGAAAGCGATATGTGCCACCTGTTCCAGAACTCGGAAAGGTCATGGGAGAAATACGGTCTCCGGAAGTTGTGAGGCATGTCAATGCCCATGCACTGCGCCACTCCCCTGGCGATATCGATGCCGCCGCTGAAGTCGGCGTATATCTGAACCGTATAGCACAGCAGAGCCGCGAACACCGCCCCGCCCGAATAATCACCGTGATTGCCGAACACTTCCCCGCACAGTATCGCCAGGCGGTCGGCTATGATCAGTTTTTTGAAAAAGCCCCACAGTATAAGCTGGGCTCCATGAGTCAGATTGCGGTATTTGAATCTGTGGCCTTCATAAAGCTGATGCGCCAGCTGGTCGTATCTGGCGATTGGTCCCTGCACGATCTGAGGGAAAAACGCGGTGAACAGTGCGAACTTGGCAATGTTTGTGTCAGGTTCGATCTTGTTTCTGTACAGGTCGAAGATGTATGCCGCCGACTGGAACGTGTAGAAGGATATTCCAAGCGGGATCAGCAGTTCTCCTGTATCGAATATGCCCGCCGCCTGAAGATAGTATCTGAAGTACTTCAGCACGGCCAGCACACCGAAATCCAGCACCAGTATCAGGGCGACTATCTTCCTCTTTTTTATCTGGGAGGCCGCTTTCGCTGCCTTCTTCTCCTCTTTTGACAGGGTGTCCCTGTGGGCGTCCGCGAAGGCTTTGTGCTCCGAATTGCATTTTCCGATCAGCCGTCCGCCGATATAAGTTATCGCTGTCGTAAGAAGAACGAAAATGAAAGTCTTCGGACTCGACAGCAGATAAAAGGCGTAGCTGGCGATGAGCAGAACCACCCACTTCCACCGGTCGGGAACCGCGTAGTAAAGCCCGATGCATATCGCCGCGAATATAATAAAAACAAGTGATGATAAAGCCATTCGGATTTCTGCCTCTTTATGACTATTCCTGGGCCCTTGTGATCAGTTCCACCATTGCGTCCAGGGAATTGAAATTATCAGGAACAAGGTCTTCGACAGAAATCTCGACATCGAATTCATCGTTGAATTCGCCCACTATCGCGACTATGTCAAGGGATGCCAGAATGTTATCATCGATCAGCCTCGTTTCATTTTCAAAATCGATATCACCTCTGATCCCTGTCAGTATTCCAAGTACTGTCTCTCTCATTTTTACTCCTGTTCTATATCCTTCTCTTCCATGCCGTCGCCGCCTTCGCTGCTTTCACTGCTGTCTGGTTCCTCGTTCGGCTGTGTCGCCCGTTTGCTCAGCGCTCTGTATTTCTCATATATCTCTCTCGGCGTACCGTCAAAGGTAATTACTCCATCCTCCATGAAAAGGCCTCTCGTGCATACGTTGTTCGTCATTCCGAGCTGGCTGGTCGAGATGACGAGGGTGACGTCGGGATGGGTTTCAAAATAACGCTGTATCTTATCGATGCACTCCTGCCTGATGTGTACGCCGCCGCTGTTAAAGTTCTCATCGATGATCATGATATCCGTGTCCATCAGGAGATGGACAGCGAGGCAGATTCTGAGAGGAGTTCCCTTAGGCGCTCTCTTGAGAGGGATGTCGATGTAATCCTTCAGCTCCAGTTCCTCGATTATCTCTTCCACGTGATTCTTGATCACTGCTTTCGGTATTCCTAGGACATTCGCTTTCAGATAGATGTTCTCCCTGCAGGTGGCCTCGTTTTCGAAGCCAGCCCTCATGTTCAGAAAGGCGTTGACCTTGCCTCTCGTCCTGATTTTGCCTTTTGTAGGATAGATGACTCCGGCGATAATGCTGAGCAGAGACGTGCAGCCCGCCTCGACAGGCCCGGTAACGATTACGCGCTCGCCTTTGTTTATCGTCAGGGAAACATCCCGGAGGGCGTGTTTTACCTCTGCGGCTTCCTTGCCGAAAAATATTCCTCTGACCCTCTGGATATTTTTCTTGTATATGTTGTAGTTCTTTGTTATGTGTTCAAGTTGAATGACTGTATTATCCATCTTTTCCATTGTTTTTTCCTCTATAACACATCCGGAATCCTCTTAATGAGCTTCTTGTACATCATCAGTGCTATCAGAGCCATTATTGCGAGGATAATAAGGAAGCAGAGCAGTTTTACCGGTTCCTCGAAAAACCACACGTGTCTGCAGAAAGCATTTCTGTAACCTTCGACAATATAGGTTATCGGGTTGAAGAGGAATGCCTTTTGCAGTCCCGGAGTGAGTCCGTTAACATCGAACAGAATGGCCGACAGCCAGAAAATTGCCTGATTGATGACCTGCAGGAAATTGTAGAAATCCTTATATACTACGGATATCAGCCCTGTTCCTATGCTCCAGAAGAATGACGTGATGAACATGAGCGCCATGTAGAACGGAATCTGGATCCAGTATATGCTCGGCATGTTCCCGAAGATCAGGCTAACAACTATGCCGATAGCCAGCATTCCGAAGTGGAGCAGCATGTATGAAACGCATACTGTTGTAGGGAGCGTTCCCACAGGGTATTTCGCCCTTGAAACCAGAGCCGCGTACTTTCTGAAGCAGGACGCGCCGTTCAGGATCATGTCCCTCATGTAGAAGAAGGCGATCATGCCGATCGACAGCCAGACGAAGTAAGGACAGATCAGTCCCTCAACGCCCTTGGCGGACTTGAAGCCTATGGAAATGGCGAAATAGAAGACGACAATGTACATTACCGGCTTGACAAAAGCCCATGCCAGACCCATGTCGGAGCCTCTGTATTTGGTCTTCTGATACGTTTTGGCAAGCTGCCACATCTGATCCCTGTGTTCGATATTCTCTTTTATCAGTTTAATAAGTGTTCTCATCTTTATCTGTTCGAATACATCTTTTCGTAATACTGCTGGTATTCGCCGGAAATAATATTCTTCCACCAGCTTTCATTCTCAAGATACCAGTCGATGGTCTGTCTGATCCCATCCGCAAACATGGTGGTAGGAAGCCATCCCAGTTCATTGTGGATCTTCGTCGGGTCTATGGCGTAACGAAGGTCGTGGCCTTTGCGGTCGCCGACGAATGTGATGAGGCTTTCCGGTTTGCCTACCTGCTGAAGGATGATCTTCACGACCTCCAGGTTCGATTTCTCATTGTGACCGCCGATGTTGTAGACCTCGCCTACCTTGCCTTTGTGTATTATCAGATCTATGGCTCTGCAGTGGTCCTCGACATAGAGCCAGTCGCGGACATTCTCTCCTGTTCCGTAGACAGGCAGCTCCTTGTCAGCCAGAGCGTTGGCTATCATCAGCGGAATCAGTTTCTCAGGAAACTGGTAAGGTCCGTAGTTGTTGGAGCATCTGCTGATGGTGACCGGAAGCCCGAAGGTCCTGTGGTAAGCCATGACCAGAAGGTCCGCCGCGGCCTTCGACGCCGAATAAGGGCTTGACGCCGTGATAGGCATGTCCTCCGTGAAGAATAAATCCGGTCTGTCCAGAGGCAGGTCTCCGTACACTTCATCGGTTCCCACCTGGTGGAACCTTTCCACTCCGTATTCATTGCAGGCGTCCATGAGCACCTGAGTTCCCAGAATATTCGTCCTCAGGAATATGCCCGGGTCTTCGATGGATCTGTCCACATGGGATTCCGCGGCGAAGTTGACCACGATGTCGAACTTCTCTTCCTCGAAAAGTTTGAACACCGCTTCTCTGTCCGCCACGTCGCCTTTCACGAATCTGAATTTAGGGTTGTCCATGACGGGCTCCAGAGTCTCCATGTTGCCCGCGTAAGTCAGCGCGTCCAGGCACACGATGTCGTAGTCCGGATGCGCGTCAAGCATGTAGAATACAAAATTCGCTCCGATGAATCCCGCTCCGCCTGTTACCAGTATTTTCATAGTTGTCCTCCTGATCTGTTGTTATCTGAACACCTCTGCCACGACGCGAGCGCTCGCGCCGCCGTCGTCGAGATAATTGTATTTTTCGTTGAATGCCGCGTATCTGCTGTCAAGTTCGCCCTTGTCGGCGTTCCTGATAGCGTCCGCCAGCTGAGCTTCGTCTTCGATTATCGGTCCCGGAAGCTCATCCAGTGAAATGTAGAATCCTCTCACGTCGTCCCTGTACATCTCCAGGTCGTACATGAAGAAGATGATCGGCCGTTTCAGTATGGCGTAGTCAAAGAATACGCTCGAGTAGTCGGTGATGAGCATGTCCGCCGCCACATACAGATCATTGATTTCGTCATAGTCCGAAACGTCATAGATGAATCCCTCGTACTTGTCGAAATCGAATCTGTTGGCTACGAAGTAGTGGGCTCTGAAGAGAATGACGAAGTCGTCTCCTATCTCCTGCCTGAGCCTGTCGAAATCAACTTCCTCCTTGCAGACATATCCCACGCCGCTGGTGTGCTGGTTGTCTCTCCAGGTCGGCGCGTAGAGAATCACCTTCTTGTCCTCCGGTATGCCGAGCTCTCTTCTGAGTCTGACCACGTCATCCGGAGTGAAGTTGCTCAGGAAGTCGTTCCTCGGATATCCCTTCTCGATTATGATATCCTCCCTGCCTATGGCGTCCAGGCCAAAGGCTGAAATGAATTTCTCCGTGCAGAACCTCGAAGGCGATGTCATATAAGTGTACTTCTGGGCGTCGACGCTGTACTGCCTGCACAGCTCGGCCTTGGTCATCTTGGCGTTGGCCCCCTTGACCTGGATGTCGAACCCCAGGCGCTTGAGAGGCGTCCCGTGCCAGCACTGCAGGTATACCTGACCGTCCCGCAGAGGAATAACGTCCGGCACTCTGGAATTCGTTACCCAGTACTTGGCCGTGGCGTAATACCTGTAATGATCGTCTGAGTTGTACTTGTACACCTTCGTCCTGCTGTTTTTCTCAAGGTGCCTGTACTTGTCGGGATCCTTGAAGAACCAGTAGAACTCGTAGTCATCGTAGTCAGGGTTCGAAAGCATGTACTCGTAAATAGCCCTCGGACTGTCAGCGTACTTGGTGCCCACGAAGGACATGAAAACAACAGCGTTGTCCTGAATAGGAAGCTTCGCCTGCTTTCTGTAGCGCTGCGTGTTCTTTCTGTACGCCGCTCCGTCGATCAGCCGCTTCAGGAATCTGCTTTTTTTCGAAATGTCATTTCTGATTTTCCATTTTAAGCTCATCTATTACTCTCCCCGCGGCATTCCCGTCATCCAGATAGTTGAATTTCTCATTGAATGCCCTGTACTTATCCCTGTATTCTTCTTCCGTCTCTTCGACACGTCTGATCGCGTCAACCAGTTCGTCCTCAGTCTTTAGTATCGGTCCCGGCAGTTCATCCAGCGAGAAGTAGAATCCTCTGATGTCGTTGGCGTACTGCTCCAGATCGTACATGTAGAACAGGACCGGTCGCTTCAGGTTCGCGTAGTCGAAGAAAACGCTTGAGTAGTCGGTGATCAGCAGATCTGATATCAGGTACAGAGGCGTGATATCGTCAAGCGCCGAAACATCGTATACGAATCCCTCATATCTGGAAAAATCAAACTGGTTGGCTACGAAATAGTGGGCTCTGAACAGTATTACATATTCGTCGCCGAACTCTTCCCTCAGCCTGTCGAAATCCAGATGAGTGTCATAGGTGTATCCGCTTCCGTCATGCTGGTTGTCCCGGAAAGTCGGCGCGTAGAGCATCACTTTCTTCGACGCAGGAACACCCAGCTTCGTCCTTATCTCCTCCGCGTCCTTCTCTTCGTAATTGAACAGAAAGTCGTTTCTCGGATAACCTGTTTCTATAATGATATCCTCTTTCCCCAGGGCCTTAAGATTGAACGCGCTCGTGAATTTCTCGGTGCTGAAGGCGGACGGCGATATGAAGTAATCATATCTCACCACATCCAGATCGTTCTTCATCCTGATCTCCCTGAGAGAGTTAAGCACGTTACCCTTCTCCGCTTCTATGTCGCAGCGCAGCCTCTTGAGAGGAGTGCCGTGCCATGTCTGCAGGAAGACCTGTCCGTCCTTCCTGATGATCCCGTAGTCCAGATTCGAGTTCGTGATCACGTACTTCGCCGAGGCGCACGCTCTGTAATAGGCGTCCGACAGAAGCTTCACCGTCTCCGCCCGTTTGAGCTGCGGTATGGCCGCCGCCTTCTCCGCGTCGTTCATGACCCATACGAAACGGTAGTCATCGAACTCGGGCCTGGAGATCATATACTCATAGATCGCCTTAGGGTTGTCCCCGTACTGCCTGCCCATGAAGGTCTCGAAGAGAACCATCTTCTCATCGATGTCCACCTTCTCCGCGATCCTCCTGTATCTGCTCTGTTTCAGAGCGACGTGGACCTTCCTGACGAACAGTCTGAGAGGTTCATTATGTTTTAATGTGTTTCTTATTACCTTTTTGACTTTTTCCATCAGTGCCTCTGTCAGTTCATCAGGCTGACAAGATAATCCGCCAGTTTTCCGGTGCAGTCTTCTGTATCGACTGAAATATATTTATCCCTGAACTCTCTAAGCTTCAGGTAGTCGTATTCTTCTTTCATCATTCCGGCCAGTTCCTCCGCGTCGGATGATGTGGCCTGAGGCATTTCCTTCGCCGGGTCGATGTTGAGTCCCACCTGCGCTTCATATTCCTCTATATCGTAGGTGTAGAAATACACAGGCTTTCCTGTCAGGGCCGCCTCAAGCCCCAGAGCCGAGTAGTCCGTGATCACCGCGTCGCAGGCCTTCAGCCAGTCGTAAGAACTGTACCTGCCGCCGTTTATGACGCCTTCCGGAATCTCTCCGTCCTCTTCATAAACAGGATGCAGCCTGACGACCAGCTGGTATCTGTCTTTGTCGAGAGCCTCGGCCAGTTCCCTGACCTTCACAGTACCTCCCTTGCGGAAGGTCGGTACATAAAGAGCGATTTTCTTTTCCGGGTATATGCCGAACTCTTCGCGCATTTCAGCGCAAAGGCAGTCTTCCTCGCGCAGAATCTCATCTATGCGGGGAAGTCCGAGAAATACAAGCTGCTCCTCTTTCAGGTTCATTCCTCTGCTGAACAGCTTTCCCGTCTCCTCACCGGAACAGACCACGTGGTCGTACCTGCGGTGCATCTGCATGACCTCGGCGACATCGCGGCTATGGCCGGAAGGCTTGCTGATAGTCTGGTAACCGAACTGCTTGATAGCCGTCAGCGCGTGCCAGATCTGCACGACCTTTGTCTCGGGCTTGTGGTCCAGAACGCAGGCCGAAATGCAGTACCCGTCCAGAACGACTACCTTCGAGGTCGCCAGAGCGCGCATCTGCTTCAGCATGTGTCCCGTGTAGGACAGCACGCCCGCGGGTGACATCTTCAGCTTGCGGGCCAGGACCCTGCAGTCGATCTCCGGATGCTTTTCGGCCAGCTTGTCCGCCAGCATTCTGATGTCCATGGAGGGAACATCGCTCTGTCTGGAGATGAAGGTGATCCTGTCTCTCACCCTGCCCTTCCGGATAGGCGCATATGCAATTTTCAGGCAAGCAACGCCTGTCTTCAGAATCGCTTTTTTCATGTTCTTAATCTATTAATTTTACCGTTTTTTGCGGTTTTTTTCAACTTTACAGGATTCCGTCCTTCTTGGCCATGGCGATGAAACGGTCCGTGTTTTTCCCGTCGTGGAAGGCCACGATCTTCCGGTAATTGTCCTCGTACTCCTGCTTTGGAGGATTGTCGTAGGACTCCCTGACAGAAGCCCTGAGTTCTTCTTCGGTCATGCATATGTCGCCGAAGGCAAGATCCTCTGTCAGCATCAGGTGTGCGCTCTTTCCGTACTCCTTCATGCACTCGTCCTTATCCTTCCAGAAGAAGACTACCGAGGCGCCTCTGTAGAAGGCGTCGTAGGCGATGGATGAGTAATCGGTCACGAAAAGCCTCGTCCGGCTCAGTACGGTGTCGTATTTCATGCCCGGAGTGTAGTACTTCCACACAGGATCGTCCCCAAGCCCTTCGACCTGGTCCTGGATGAGAGGATGAGGCAGCACGACGAGTTTGTCCTTAAGATCCTCAGGCACGCTGTCCACGATCATCCGGAGCATCCTGTAATAACCTGTATCCTGGAGGCTGCCGGTGCCGCTGACATATTCCCAAGGTCTCCAGGTTGTCATCACGACGATTCTGTCAGCATCGGCTGAAACCTCATTTCTGTCGAACTTCAGGAGGCCGCATACGTAGATATCACCGGCGTCATAATTGGTGTTGTCGGTGAAGTGCTCCGCTTCAAGCCGGGATGACGCTACGACTCTCTGCTTACCGCCGTTCTCGGACTTTCTGAAGAACTTCCTCTGCTCTGAATCCAGAGATACCATGTACATGACTCCGTGCTGGAGGAACACGTAGTTCTTGTTTCCCCTGAGAATGTGCTTCTTGAAAAGGCCGTTGCCTGATTTTTTCTCAAGACAGTGGTCCAGGGACTCCGATGAGATTATCGTCCTGGCCGCGAACATGTCGTAGTAATGGCGGAAGGAGTACCTGTCCACCAGCTTCGCCCTGTACTTCTGCCCTATTTCATCCATGTGATCGTATCCACGGTCCAGAATGTAGCGCACATCCTTCCTGCCGCTGTCCACGAGGCGCTCAAAGAGCACGGACGCGCTCTCTTCGTATCTTGCGCAATTCTTCTCATACAGCAGTACAGGTTTGTTCCATGGCGTTATCCTGGCAAGGGCGTAGGCCAGAGCCAGTTTGCGCTGTTCGGACGGGTTGTCCGATATGTTCTCAGGGCGCACCATCAGCCTGGCGAATCTGAAGTCCTCCTTCAGCTCGCACACCTGCTCCGAACCCGGAATGCGGGTGACGCTGTTCGATGAGCCTCTGCTCTTTTCCTTTGACATTACCTGAACGTTGAGGTCCATTCCGTCGACCTTCATGATTATTCCCATGAGATTGCTGGCGTACCAGGATTCTATTTCGCCTTCCGGAACAGAAACAGCAAACCTGCCTTTGCGCGTTTCAACGCCGCCGGCGGATGTTCTGCCTGTTTCCGTAAAACTCATCGGGTACGTGAACACATTCCCGTATACGCTGGAGCTTATCTCGAAGGCTTCCACCTGCAAGTCGCTCCGCGAACCCGTGCTGATCTGAAGCTCGCCGGAGATCTCGTCTTCTCCGCCGCTCCTGCTTATTTTAAGACCATCCATTCTGGCAATGATGCCGTCACACTTCAGTCCTTCCCAGAGCTCCAGATCCAGTCCGTCGACCTGAATCTCCCGGTCGAAGCGGCCGCGGAACGGTCCGATCCTGTCAGGATGCGGATAAAATGTCTCGTTCGGCTTGCCGTAGTATTCCTGGGGTATCCTGTAGATGGCCGTGGCCGCGCTTCCCGCGGTCATGATGCCGATCCTGTAGAAGATGTCTGTGTTCAGGAAGCGGATCTCCCTGCAGTTGACGTTTCCGAAGAGACGCCTGTACTCGCGCCTGAAATACTCTTCGGCCGTGCCGCCGCACCATCCGCGTGTCCTGTTGAAGTGGAGGGCCGCTCTTTCCTTTTTGCTCATGGTCCCGGTGCCCGCCAGGCGCAGGAAGCTTATGGACGGATCCAGCTTCTGCAGATACTCCACAGTGTGCTTTTCGATCTCGTTTTCGAAGGCGATGACTGTGTTGGCCTTTTCCTCGTCAGTGAGACCATTGATTATGTGATCCGTAAGCCTGCAGTGGATCTCCTTTTCCAGATCGCCGGCGTATATTACTGTAGTTTCGTTAGGTTTGTCCCATGACAATATCTCGAGTCCGCCGCTTTTTCCGTCGATCATGAGCTCCAGCAGCTTTTCGGAAGCGTTGCCGCAATTATAGTTGACCAGGTCGTTTCTCAGTTCATAAGGCTCGAACCCGCTTCCCATGGCTTCCGCGAGGCCCGCTTCATCATAGGCCATCTTGAAAGGAAGGGTCCTGATGTCGAAGTAAAAGCCCCTCTGACGCACGTACTCATCGTAATCGTACATGTAGAGGATGATCTCCCTGCCCGTCTGGGCGAAGTCCACCATGACGCTTGAGTAGTCTGTTATGAGGGCGTCGCAGGCGCAGAGGAAATCATAGGTCTCGTACTCAGCCGGGAATGGTCTGGCCTTCCTGAATCCGCTGTAGTCCAGTCTGTCTCCGATGAGGAAATGGAAATTAACGAAGAGCTCATCGTCTTCGCCCATGCTGCTCTCAATCTGGGAAATAATCGCCGCGGCTTCGTCCACCTGCTTTCTGACGTCCGCGTTCCTGCCAGTGCCTCTCCAGGTCGGCATGTAGGCGTAGACCTTCTTGCCTGTCAGCCCGAATATTTCGCGGAGTTCCTTACGCTTCTCTTCATCGAAGAGGACATCGTTGCGCGGGTAATCGCACATGACGGCACTGTTACCGTACATGCGTCCGATCATGTAATCGTTCATCACGATATCCTTCATGAAGGTGTCAGGCAAAAGCAGATAATCCGCCGCCAGGAAATTCTTCTGGACATTGCCTATGGATGTGGAATTAGATATGTCCGCTCTGCCGAGACGCTTGAGCGGCGTGCCGTGCCAGGTGTTCAGATAAACCTGTTCGTCACGTTTTATGAAATAAGTCGGGAAAGAATTGTCGGTGGCGAGATACTTGGCTGTGGCCAGGATCTTCCTGTAGGCTCCGCTGCCGCGCACGACCGTCTTAGTCCTCGAAAGCCCGTAGAAATCCAGTTTCTCCCGGATATCCTTTTCACTTTCTTTCAGGGTGACGACGTAAGGCCTGATCGACTTCCAGCGTTCATCTGTTTCCAGGCACCTCAAGAGCGCAAACATGTTTCCGTCGGCATGTTTGCCCTGTCCGGCCTCGAGCAGAAAAGCTCTGCTGTCGATATCTTCCTCCAGGTACTGAAGGTATCCGCCCTTTTTCTTTCCCATCTTTCCTGTTACTTCTTCAGATCCTTCTTGATCTGGGTCGTAGAGATCTCAGGCGTTCTCGGAAGGTATACCACTTCGCAGTAGTCCTTCAGGAAGTCGAACTTCCCTTCCCAGTCGTCGCCGATGACGAAGGTGTCGACCTTGAACTCCTTGACGTCGCTGACCTTCTGCTCCCAGGACTCCTCCGGGATGACCAGATCGACGTACCTGATTGCTTCCACGAGACGTTTTCTCTCCTCGTAGCTGAAGTAGCATTTCTTCTGCTTCATGTTCCAGTTGAATTCATCCGTCGATATTGCCACGATCAGATAATCTCCCAGTTCCTTCGCTCTCTGAAGCAGATTGACATGTCCGTAGTGGAGCAGGTCAAATGTTCCGTACGTTATTACCTTTTTCACGATTTCTCCTCCTGAAAATAAATGCGATACCCAGTGCGATAAGCAGCCCTGCCAGGGACAGGACAATGCCCTTCCTCTGCATGCGGTTGTTGTATTTCAGTTCAACGTCGTGGGTACCTGCCTTGAGCCCGGTCCCCATGAACGCGATATTGGCGCCTGTCAGTTTGTCAGCCTTTTCCCCGTCCACGTAAACGTCCCAGTTGGTGTTGCTGGCTATGGACAGGAACAGGATGCCGTCCTTGCTGAGATCGACGGTCCCCTTCACTGACTTGTCGTCATATTCCGATACCTTAAACGGCTCTTTGGAACGCTTCGCGGCGTACTTGTCATATACGTCCATGTTCATGGACGATACCCGCAGATCGCCGAAGTGGTATTTGCCCTTCTTTGAGAAGGTTATCCTGATCCTTCCGCTGTAGCCGTCGTAATATCCCAGGTTCAGGTCGTAATCCCTGATGTTGTAGATGGACTGGTTGGTCAGTTCATTGTCCGCGGATTCGCTGACGCTCTCGTTCTTGCAGATAAGATTGAAGGAACTGCTCGTCTCGCCGCTGCCCCGGATGAGATCGTCGAAGGAAACGACCAGCTGTCCGGCCGGAGCGTTCTTCACATCGATGCAGAAGCCCGCGCCGTCACGCTTGGCGATGATTTTGTTTCCCTTTATCTTCACGCCGTCCTTCTTAGTTATCTTGTACGAGACGTCTCTTACATCCGTTTCTATGTCTTCGGCTGTGACTGCCTTTGCAGACAGTCCGTCCATCTTCTCGTCCGGGATCACGACAGCCTGGAGCAGAGCCTGCTCACGCTCGAGACGGCCGAGTTTTTCGAATTCGCTGCGGGAGATGCACTTGTCGTAGGCGAAGCCGAGACCGACGTCGTACTTGTTCCTGAAGACATTGACTCCGTCGATGTTCTCAGACATTTCAAAGCCGTATCCGGCGTAGGCGTCGGCTCCCATCCTGAAGTAATTCAGGTCGTCGCCGAGGAAATATCTGACGCCGTACAGGTAATCCAGACCCGCCCTGTTGTCATTGGACAGCATGTAGACACGCTTGGAATAGCCGTAGTTGTTGCCGACCAGCTTGTTCAGCTCAAGAATGGTTTCCGGAAGTTTGGAGTCGTATGTGTATATGCTCTTTGACTGCCACCACAGATTCTCGTTGGCAGGCATCTTCATCTCCTGATGGACGTTGATCCAGTCGACCTGATCGACGCGGTAGAAATCCTTATCGTCTATCTGGGTCGCGACTCTCTGAGTCGAGCCCGTGAGTTGCTTGTACATATCGCTGTCATGGACGAATTTGCCCATGTTGCCGTATAGGCTGCCGTTCCACGCTATCACCAGAGTGATGCACGTCAGGACGATCAGGGCTATCTGCCTGTTCCTGAGGCTCGGCGCGGAATCTCTTCCCTTCCCTATGATGATGAGAACTCCGATGCCGGCGAGAATGTTGACGCCGATGAACGCCATGGCGTTCCTGTTCATGTCGCACAGCCCCAGAACTCCGAATCCCACTGTCCACACAGCCAGAACGGCCAGCGAGGCGGCCATAAGGATCATGTTCTTCTTCCGGCGAAGCTCATTCAGATCAAGAACCTCCGCCGCCGCCCAGATGGCGAAGAACGGTATCATGTAGTACCATCTGCCCGAATTGTAGCTGAACCCGTTGAACATGCAGCTGAAGAACGGGAACAGCATCATCACCATCAGGATCAGCGTCATTACGGCACCGGTACTGCGAATGGTGATCTTTCTGAAGGCGACTATGAGAACAATGAGCGCGACGATCGGCACTCCGATATATGAGTACCCGTCCAGCAGTCCTTCCGAGACTATGTGTTTGCCCATTTCCATGTAGAAGGACGGGTTGTAGAACAGATCTATTCCATCGTCGGAACTCTCCATTGACGCGGAGCTCACTCTTATGAATCTCTGCACCAGAACGATGGAAGATATAAGAATTCCGCAGAGACCGTATCCGACGAACAGGAAAATCTTCCTGAAGTATTCGGATGGTCTGAAGCGGTCATTGTATGCGGCGTATCTCAGAAGTATGTAAGCGACCGCCACGAGGCCGGCCATGTAGGCCAGATAGGAATTCTCGATGATATAGTAGGCCACTGTCAGAATGAACAGCAGCGGATTTTTGCCTTTGTATATCCTGTCGATGGAAAGGATGAGTATCGGGAAGAGAACGATGAGCAGTACGAATCTCGCCTGCATCAGAGCGATGTTGACGGTCCATGTGCAGAAGGCGTAGGAAACAGCGCCCAGAAGGCATCCGAAATCGGATAGCTTTACCTCTCTGGCAAAAGCGATAAAGGCCAGGCCGGAAAGATACATTCTGCATATGAGCGCGATGGTATATCCCAGTTCAAGATGAGTCCACGGGAACATGGCCGCGAGAATATTGAACGGGTCGGTCAGATATGACACTTCCATGCCCGTTCCTCTGTACCAGGACCACTCAGGAAAACCGCCGCCGGAGAAGAAGGACCCCAGATTATGCTTGAGTTCGGCGATCCAGAAATAGCCCTGGCGATAGGCGTCGCCGAACTGGACAAATGTCCTGTCCAGCAGGATGAACATTACGAAAACGCCCGCCGAAACAACAACAAAAAGCAGCGAATACAAGGCGATGATTCCCCTCGTGTTCACATGAAGGTCTCCATTTTCATCAAACCATTTTCCGGTCAGTTTTTCTTCCCTGTTAATAGTGCTCATAGATATTTATATTTTACCATAAACACACCCTTTTATTAACTTGATTTTCGATATACATTCAGTTAACATTAAGCCATAAAAGGAGGTATGATTCATGGCTATCAACAGAAAAACCGTTACATCTCTGCTTCTTGCCGTAACCCTCGCCGTCTCATCGGCAGCCCTTCTTGGCGGGTGCGGCTCATCGGATAAAAATTCGGGCACAACTCCTGAAGAACAGGAGGCGTCAGTTCTGGCTTCAAAGGCTGTAGAGCTCAACAAAAAAGAAGAGAACTTCTACGGCACGTGGAAAGCCACCTCGGCGAACGCGGAATACCTGTATGGGCATCTGCTTATTACGATAAATGAAGACGGTACGTTCGACGCGGACATTTCAGACGAGAAGTTCTCCGGCACGTGGAAAAAAATCGACGGAGGCATCGAGTATGACAGCGAACTGATTCACGGCAAACTTTTCTTCGGAAAGAAGTGCCGCATGGTCATCGAGGAGCAGACAGAAGACGAGGATCTGCATGTAACACTTGTGAAAGTCGATTAGTGAAAAGCATCGCAATAAAAAGGGAGATCTGCAAAGGCAGATCTCCCTTTTATGTTCGTCTGTATTTTACATTACGATCGAATCAGAAGCAGATAACTGCGGCTCCGATAATGTACGCGTCCCAGATCAGCTTGGCGTTCTTATTCGCGTTTCTGATGCAGGCGTGGGACTGCGGTTCACCGAGCACGTATGCCGGACGCTTGCCGTGAATGCCGTTGAAGTTTCCTTCCGAATCCTTCTTGCCGTGGTAACCATTCCAGTATGGTATTCCCTTCATGTACCTCGCCCGGTTGCTGTTGATCCTGTTCGGACCCGTATAGGAAGGCGTCGAGGCCTTGCCGGATGAGCATTCCCAGTTGTCTCTAGGGAACTTGGAGTCATTTACGCTTGTCGCCATGACCCACTTCTTGCCGTCCCTCTTGAGAATGAACATGTGCTGCGTATAGTAGCTGACCCAGATGCAGTAGTTCTTGCCGGATCCATAGCTGTCATATCCCTTGTTGGCCTTCATGTACGCGGTAACGAAGAGCTCCGCTTCCCTCGTTGTGTAATTGCCTTTCTTCTGGTTGCTGGCATTGCCTACATAGTGGGCCTTGTGTCCGTAGGAATTGATTCTTGCTATTCTGAACTTGTACTTGCCGTCCATGAAGTAGAAGCAGCCCGCCGTGTATCCGTAGCACTTGAGCGCCTCTCCCCTCTTGAACGTCTTGGTCTTTCTCTTGCCGTTGACCTTGTTCTTGCTGGTCAGGGATCTGTTCATCTTCGGCCTTACCGTGATGTACATAGGCTTTACGCTGGTCTTCTTTTTAGTCGCCTTGGATTTATCCGCGGTCTGCAGCTTATAGTATCTGCTCAGCTTATCCATATCCTTGGAATCATCCCGCACGACCAGCTTGCCCTTCTTGGTCTCAGCAAGTCTGACTGCCCTGACCTTGTATCTGTACTTGTGCGTATCCTTGATCTTGTTCTCATCGGTGAACTGGCACAGTTTCTTTTTCTCTTTATAACTGTCGTTCTCGATTTTGTCGGACACAAGCGTGAAGAACTTGTACTTGCCGCTGTCCTTCTTGCGCTCGATTACATATGCGTTGGCGCCTTTGACCGGTTTCCATTCAAGCACAACCGACTTGTACGAAGCGTTCGCCGTCGGCTTCACGACCTTCAGTTCGTTCGCCACAGTCGTGACTGTCTTCTTGTCTGAATAGCCAGGGTCATCCTCGCCTTCAGCCACATCGACATGAAGTCTGAGTCTGAAAGTGTACTCGGTATCATTAGTCAGCCCTTTGATCTTCTTGTCGCTTCCGCTTACAGTTGCGCTCTTGACAACGTTATCGCCTTGCTTGACCAGTATGTCATACTTTTTCTTGTCGCTTCCGTCCCAGATCATGAAAGCGCAATCGTATCCGGCATACACCTTAAGGCCCAGCTCACCCTTTACAGAGAACTGTTCAGTTTCTTCCTGTTCAGTCTTTGTCTGTTCTTCTTCAGGCTCAGTCGCCTCAGGCTCGTCCTGTTCGACTTTGTCAGTATCACCGGCTTCAGGTTCAGTCACTTCAGGTTCATCCTGCTCGACTTTGTCAGTATCGCCGGCTTCAGGCTCAGTAACTTCAGGCTCGTCCGCTTCTACAGCCGGCGTACCGTCTTCAGTAACCCCGGCCTGGACGTTCTGGTCGTCCGCCACTCCGTCCGCGGCGAATACTCCGACGCCGGTCGAAGCGAACATCATGAACGCAGTGAGCGCTACCAAAATATTTCTTCTGATTTTTTTCATAATGTCTGATCCTCTCTTCTCAAAAAATCTCTAATACTCCGAATATTTTATCAAAATAACGTTGCCTTTGCAATTAATGTCTTACTACTTTCCACAGATCATGTCCCGCAACTGTATCGACATGTTCCAGATAAATCATTTTCGTCTGCGGTCCGTACCACTTGTTGAAGTACTTCGTCAGCCTGTCGACATTCTTGTCCTCAAATACAAAGGCTTTCTCATTGTCTATCAGGTCACCGAATGTGTTGTTCAGGCCGTACTGGGCCAGCTTGCTCTTCAGATACGGCGATCCTGTTCCCCAGCTGCCGAAACCCAGAGCGTTCTTCTGGTAATTCGGCCCCGGCATGGTCAGCGGTTCGCTGTAGTACGGCGAGAGTCCTCTCGTTCCGGTACCAAACACGTAGAAGCTGTCCTCATGTTCCTTCAGGTATGAAGTCATCTCATCGGATATCCTGCCTTTGACTGCGTAGTCGTGGAGCTGTGTGTAAGCGTCCTTCATCGGCATCTGGCAGACCAGCACAAAGGCAGCGCAGAGGACGCATATCATCACCTTGATGGCTCCCGCCCGGATGTTTGCGACTCCCTTTCTCACTTCTTCACCGCCCATGAAGTACAGAATCCACGTCATGGCGCTGATATCCGCTATGTATGTAGCTCTGTAGAGCGGTCTTCCCACATAATAAAGGTAAATGTACAGGGCCGCTACCAGCGCTCCCGTCGCGATGACATAGACCCAGTACCTCGGCCTGTACAGCAGTATGACCGCCGCGCCCAGAAGTCCCAGTATGAGGAGATGTACGCCCCTTCTGTCGAAATCCGAGAGATCCTTCACCGTTCCCGCCTTGAAGCTCTGGACGGCTTCCGACACGGAGATCTGGCTCTGACCGGTTTCGTTGTATATCTCGTTGATGGTCTTCAGGTTTTCCAGAGACGCCGCCCCGTCATAGTCCAGATACCAGCTGTTTATGAGGTACAGGTCGTTCTTTGATATCCCCGCCATTTCATAATCCATGGAACCATTCTCATAATTCTCATAGACCGGGTAATCCGTCACAAGAGAGCGGTATGTGTCATACTCGTTGAAATCCTTAAGCTCCTGAGTGCTGTTATTGATACTCATGCTCATGACATAAGTTCCCGCGGCTCCCGCCACAAGAGCCAGGCACACAACGTACAAGGCTATGCGGCGGCCTTTCAGGTAGCCTTCCGGAATCAGCTCCTTCCTGTGGATGATCACCCAGGCGATGAGGAACAGTCCCGCGAAGCCTATGGCCGCGATGAGGTTCATTGTCCTCATCCAGGTACCGAGATATATCAGGACGAAGGCCCATACGTACATTCCGACGCTTCTCTTCCTGATCATGGCGTCGATTAGCACGAGGAAACCCGCCGTCAGAGCGACGGCCGATGTCTTGGTGAACTGAATGATGCAGTAATGGTCGCCGGCGAACACGGTCAGAATAAGTACCGCGATGACCAGCAGCGTCTTATTCTCAATGGATTCGAGAATGGTCCTGGTGATTAGAAGGAAGCTCACCCAGGAGATGACCATCTGCGCGACAACAAAGGCATTGACGCCCGGAATTACTGACTGAAGGGCTATGATGCCTTTGCAGAGGAACCAGTTGACGAAGGTGCTGTAGGCGTATCCGTCGACCATCCTCAGGGATATGACGTAGTCATCATTGGTCTCGTAGACCGTGTCCGCGACAATGAGTGCCACGGCCAGGATCACGATGTTTATGATGATCGCTTTTATCCAGTTGTTTCCCATAATTGCTTTCATGGGATAATTATACCAAACCCCCGCCCCTCTTTCTATGCGAACTTGTAGGGGTTGATAAAAGAAGGCAATCATATTACAATAATTGTATGTTATATTCTGTAATTATTCCTTGCTACAAGTCCTCCCAAAGCATCCGTCAGGTGGTTGAGGAGACTTCAGCAGAACTGGACAAACTGAACAGAAAACCATATGAATTCGTTCTTGTGGACGACTTTTCGCCGGATGAGGGCGAAACCCTCAGAGAGCTGCATGCTCTGGCTGATGACTACAGCTATGTGACTGTTGTGGAACTGGCCAGAAACGCCGGACAGCACAACGCCGTCATGGCCGGGCTGAACATTGCGGAGGGGGACGTCCTTATCGCGATGGACGATGACATGCAGACTCATCCGTCCCAGCTCCACAAGCTTTTTGATGCCTTCGATACTGGCGCCGACATCGTTTACGGATATTACGAAAAGAAGAAGGAATCCGGATTCCGCAGGTTCGGAAGCTGGATGAACTACATGTCGTTCCGCATTCTCATCGGCAAGCCTAAGGATATCAAGACATCGAGCTTCTGGATCATCAGAAAGTTCGTAAGGGACTACGTGATACAGTTCAAAAGCCAGTACACCCACCTTCAGGGGCTGTTCCTCAGGACCACCAGAAACATCATCTGCGTTCCTGTGGAGCACTTCGAGCGGGCTTACGGCACTTCCGGATACACCCTCAATAAACTGGTGGGTCTGTGGTCCAACGTGATGGGCTTTTCCATCGTACCGCTGAGACTGGCCAGAAACGCCGGCATATTCTTCTCAGTACTGAGCATACTCGGCGCGATCGCCATCATTCTCAAGAAGCTGCTCGCTCCGACCGCGGCCATAGGCTGGTATTCCATGATCGTAAGCATCTGCTTCTTCTCCGGACTGATTCTGATGTTCCTCGGACTCATCGGCGAATACCTGGGAAGAATGTATCTGGGTATGACGAACAACCCTCAGTATGTGGTCAGAAGCATATACAAAAGCAGACAGTAGCGCAGGACAAAGCAATGAAAAAGATTCTTATTCTCGGGGCCGGTATCTACCAGGTCCCTCTCATTAAAACAGCAAAGCGCATGGGACTGTACACGATCGTCGCCAGCATTCCGGGCAATTATCCGGGATTCGAGCTGGCCGACAAGGTGTACTATGAGAACACTACCGATTACGGCAAGATCCTGAGCATCGCCAGGCGCGAGCAGATCGACGGAATTATCACAGCCGGAACGGATGTGGCCGTCATCACCATCGGCAGAGTCTGCGACACTCTGGGACTTCCGGGTCTCAGCTTCAAATCGGCGGAGATCGCCACGGACAAGCTGCTGATGAAGGACTGCTACGAAAAGTACGGCGTCAGGACGGCGAGATTCAGGAAGATCTCCTTCGACGACGCAGATTACGCCGACAAGCTGGCGGATCTCTCCTTCCCTGTCATGTTCAAGTCAGTGGACTCATCGGGAAGCAGAGGCATAATCAAAGTCAACGGCAAAGACGAGTTCGACGCCGCGCGCAACATGGTTCTCGACAACACACGTTCCAACTACTTCATAGTCGAGGAGTTCATCGAGGGCGAGGAGTTCGGCGCCCAGGCTTTCGTCAAGGACGGCGAGGTGCAGTTCATTCTCCCTCACGGCGACTACGTATTCAAAGGCGACACAGGTGTTCCGATCGGGCACTTCGCGCCGTACGCTCTCGATCCGGAAGTGGAGGAGGACGCAAAGGCACAGTTGCGCATGGCGATCAAAGCCATGGGTCTGAACAACTGCGCCATCAACGCCGACTTCATCATGAGGGACAACAAGACCTACGTTCTTGAGATAGGCGGACGGAGCGGGGCTACTTGCCTTGTCGAGCTGGTCTCCATATACTACGGATATGACTACTACGAGAAGATCCTGCAGACAGCTCTGGGCGAAGAGGTGGATTTCAGAGCCGCCGACGGCAGCGATCCCGACAGGTGCGTCGGTGTTCCTAACGCCAGCATGCTTCTAAGAAGCGAGGCGGACGGCGTGATAGTCTCTCAGGAAAACAGAAATCCGGAGGATCCGGACATCGTGGAAGTGCAGTTCGATTACAAGCCGGGCGACGAGGTCCACAAGTTCAGGATCGGACCGCACCGCATCGGACATGTCATAACAAAAGGAAAAACCCTGGATGAAGCGGTGGAAACGCTCAACAGGGCTCTTGATAACATTGAGATCAACGTAAAATAGAAACTGTTCGAAACAGCTACTCGGAAAGCATCCTCAGACGGGTGCTTTCTTTTCTTATGCCGTACCACGTGATGATAAAGAGCATTATGGCCAGAATGATCATCAGGAAGGCGTACATGCTTGCAGCTCCCATGATTCCGTAGTTCAGCACGAAGAACTTGGACAGAAGCTTAGCTCCCACAGCCACGATTCCGTAGCATACTATCAAAGTCCTCTGCATCCTGATGATGGTGATGACCGTGCTGAAGTATGTAGCGTACGCCAGGGCTCCGCCGCCGATCATGACTACGCAGAGTTCGTTTCTGAACTCGCTCAGGTCGACTCCGAATATTATGGACAGGAGCGGAATTCCGATGGTGAACGCCACGGCAAGTCCCAGAACGGTCAATCCCGCAATGACGAGGGACTGCTTTCTTATCTCATGCTTCAGCCTTTCGATCTGCCCGCTCTTTTCCGCCAGCCACAACTCGGCGTAGGTGGTCAGTATCGGGTTGAAGATGAAATTCGCTATGAGCATTACCGCAAAGGCAGGCATGAAGATCATGTTGTATATCGCCTGAATATCCTCTGTCAGATAGGCGTCAATGGCGTACTTCGGAGCGTTGCTGATGTACATGTTCAGGAAGAGGCTGGCGAAGAGAGGGAATCCCTCGATGGCGAGTCCCTTTATCTTGGCCTTGTTGAAGGACGGTCTGTATTCGCAGTAGTTTCTTCCCGCGTTGACCGAAGTGAGCAGCAGTCCGATGATGGACGCTGCCATGAAGGCGAAGGTCGACAGCAGCAGATTGTGCGTCAGGATCAGCAGGACTACGTAAGCTACAAGCTCGAATGTGTAGCGTACTGACGACGATTTTGTCGCCACGTCCAGCCTGCCCTTCTGCTGCATGCGTCCATGGTATACGTCAGAGTATGCCTGGCAGCACTTGACGACGCAGATCATGAAGATGACAAGAGCCTTCTCCATTGAGTAGCTGGTGAAGCACATGCCGTATATGCAGTAGATAAGGCTGACGAAGAGCATCATCGAGCACGTCAGTATTCTCATGCCGTGATACTCCCTGAAGCTGTACTTCTCGTCGAGGTCGGAGGACTGGAATCTGCGCAGTCCGTAAAGGCCCATGTAGAGCATCAGGGTGGCGATCGCAAAGGCAATGGAAAAGACGCCCGCGTCGAACACTCCGTTGGTTCTCGTCATTACGAGGAGAATCACCGGGTTCTGGAGGGCGGAGATGATCGCGTTCAGGGCGTTCCATGTGTATGAACTCCGCTTCACATTGTTCGTTTTTTCCAGTGCTCTTACAATCAGATCCATATCAGTTTACATCCGGTACAGGCGTCCCGTCATGATAAGCATCACATACAGCAGCTGCGAAACCACATGGGCCGCCAGTAGAATGAATCCTATTACAAGGTAAATCTTCCTGATAGCAGGCTTGCTGCCGAGGAAGGACTTGTCTTTCCAGTTTCCGATAAACAGCGCGACGGCTACGGCAAAGAACAGATACTCGCCTACCTGGCGGCTCCATCCGAAGTTGCCGTGGTTGATTCTGCTTCCCGCCTCAACCAGGATCAGATACTCCGCGGTCCCGGCCACAAAGCATCCCAGGGAGCTAGCCAGCGCGATGTCTCCCAGTTTTCTCAGATTGAACAGCAGGACAAACAGCGGGAACGCTATGCAGCATATGATCATCACCGCCGGATGATCAATGTCCTTCAGGAAGTATCCGATATTGACCGCGATTCCCCCGTCATCATCCCCGGAGAATTCGAGACGGTTCAGGATCAGGATGAATATCCCGGCCGGAATGATGGTGCTCCCCATCATTACTATTCGAACGACGCGGTGCATGAAACCGTACTCCCTCCTCCTGATCAGCTCTATCAGCATGATTATGAGAAGGACCGGGGCGAATACCAGAATGAAATTCGGTTTGGCCCAGCAGGAGAGGAAGAATGCCAGCACGAGTCCCAGCCAGTTCGCGAATGAGATGTGCTCCATGTAATCATCGAACATCCTGATGAACAGGTGCAGTGAAATGATCGCGAACAGCACCATGGCAATTTCCGTCGGACTGTGCCAGGCGTACTTCGGCCAGGTACCCGAATAGAAGTGCTCGTGCAGTCCGGGAACGTAGATCGGTCCGGAGAACAGCACGCAGAAGGACGCCAGCTGCCGTTTCCATCTCTCTACGCCGCAGTTTTCTCTGTCCAGCAGAAAAGAAATGAAAAAGAAACCGGCGATTACTGTCGCGGCGACGAGCAGGGCCATGAAGATCGAAAGACCGGCGTAATTGCCGCCGTCGATCCCGTTGAGCCGCCCGAAGACCCAGGCAATCATCCTGCTCTCTTCCACGTCTCCGATATGCTGCGCGTAGACGATCAGGTCGGATATGTATTTATCGTTGTAACGGATAGCCTGCCTGTGAAAGAATTCTGTATATCCGACCGTCATGATCAGAAGCAGAACAATGTAGACCAGGTCTGTTACAACAGTAGATTTTTTCCGGTTATAATCCAAGTTGCCCATTATTTCAGCAATGACAGCAGATACTTTCCGTACTCCGTCATCTTAAGTTCATTTCCAAGGGCCTCGAGCTGTTCATCATTGATGAATCCGCGCCTCCAGGCGATCTCTTCCAGGCAGGCGATGTAGAATCCCTGTCTCGCCTGAACTGCTTCGACGAACTCGGCGGCCTTAAGCATTCCTTCAGGATTTCCCGTATCGAGCCACGCCATTCCCCTCTTCATCCTGGCGACCTTGAGGGTCCCTCTCTTAAGGTATTCGTTGTTGACCGAGGTGATCTCCAGCTCGCCTCTCGCCGACGGCTTCACGTTCTTGGCGATCTCGATGACGTCATTGTCATAGAAATAAAGCCCCGGCACGGCGTAATTTGATTTCGGGTTCTTCGGCTTCTCCTCGATGGAGAGAACGTTGTCGTTTTCGTCGAATTCAACTACTCCAAAAGCAGTCGCGTCCTTTACCGGGTATCCGAATACGGTAGCGCCCTTTTCCTGCTTCATGGCGCCTTCCAGAGTCTTGGTCAGGTCAGGTCCGTAGAAGACATTGTCCCCCAGAACCAGGCAGACCTTGTCGTCCCCTATGAATTCTTCGCCCAGAATAAAGGCTTCCGCCAGTCCCCTCGGCTGTTCCTGAATCTTGTACTTCAGGCTCACTCCCAACTTGCTGCCATCGCCCAGAAGATCCTCGTAATCCCCGATGTCCTCAGGTGTTGAAATGATCAGTATCTCCCTGATTCCCGCCAGCAGCAGTACCGACAGCGGATAATAGATGAGCGGTTTATCGTAGATCGGCAAAAGCTGCTTGGAGATTGCCTTTGTCATGGGATACAGACGTGTTCCTTTTCCACCCGCGAGAATAATACCTTTCATGTTGTTCCTCCTGTTGTTTTCATAGTGAGCAGATCAGAACCCCGCATAGTATGACTGAAATGCCGAGTATTCTGCGCTTTGTGAGTTTTTCCTTTAGAAAAATGTAACTGAGCACCGCCACGAAGAGGTACTGTGTGGATTCCAGGATCGGTCCCAGGGACAGCGGGATTCCCTTGTAGGCGTATACTGAGCAGAACGTCGCCATGAAGAACACCGCGTATGCGCAGATGACAGGCGCGTTCAGATATTCCTTTATCAGCGATTCGTGTTCCTTCACCGCCGTCTTCTTCAGAGCGATCTGAGCGAACGAGGAAACGAGAACGCCGAAAATGAATACTCCGCAGTAGAAATAGAAGTTATCCATTGCGCGCCTCCTTTCTCTCCTCTTCAGGCGTCTCCTCCGTGGATATTATTATTATCCCCGTGAAGATGACGGCCGCTCCGATGATCATGCGGAGGGAAATGTGCTCGCTGAAAATTATGGCGCCCCACACCATTCCCCAGAACAGCGTGATCGCCTTATTTGAAAAGGCCACCGTAAGCGGAAGGCCTTTTAATATCCTCTGCCAGGCCAGGGCGTAGATCCCCAGCACGACGAATACCAGTCCGTAATAGAAGAACCAATGAAAAGAATACCACTCGCTTCCGGCCGCCAGCTTGGCGAAAACGCCGCTGAAAGACAGGAGCAGCAGGGCCGCGTGCATCAGAATGTAGTATTTGATTTTTCCAGATCCTTCATTAAGCATAGAATTCCGTAATCTTCTTGCATACGTGTTCCACTTCGGCTTCAGTCAGGCCGTAATACATCGGCATTCTGACGAGGCAGTCGCCCGTGCGTGTCGTGTATCTGTCCTCGCCGTGGAATGTACCGTACTTCAGTCCCGCCTTGGCGGAGTGAAGAGGCACATAGTGGAATACAGCGCATACGTCATTCTCTTTCAGATAGCTGATGAGTTTCGTTCTCTCTTCGAGGCTGTTGGTAACAAGATAGAACATGTGGGCGTTGTGCTCGCACTCTTCCGGAATAACCGGAAGCTGAACGATTCCCTTGTCCTCAAGAGGCTTCAGGCGCTCGTAGTATCTGTCCCAGCTGGCCAGTCTGTCTCTGTTGATCTCCTCTGCCATCTCGAGCTGGGCGTAGAGGTAAGCAGCGTTCATGTCGCTCGGCAGATATGAGGAGCCCATGGTCACCCATGAGTACTTGTCCACCTGTCCACGCAGGAACCTGCTTCTGTCGGTGCCCTTCTCTCTAATTACTTCCGCCTCTTCTGACTTGGCCTTATCCTTGATGAGGATGGCTCCGCCCTCTCCCATGCTGTAGTTCTTGGTCTCGTGGAAGCTGAAGCAGCCGTAGTCGCCCATGCTGCCGAGAGCCCTGCCTTTGTACGTTGCCATGACTCCCTGGGCCGCGTCCTCGACGACTGTAAGGCCGTGGCGCTTCGCGATGTCCAGAATGGTGTCCATCTCGCAACCGACGCCGGCGTAGTGAACGGGAACGACGACCTTGGTCTTGTCAGTTATGGCGTCCTCGATGAGGTTTTCGTCTATGTTCTTGGTGTCAGGCCTGATGTCCACGAAGACGAGCCTGGCGCCTCTCAGCACGAAGGCGTTGGCCGTCGACACGAAGGTGAAGGACGGGAGTATTACCTCGTCCCCCGGCTTCACGTCAGCCAGTATCGCTGCCAGCTCCAGAGCCTGAGTGCATGACGTGGTCAGGAGAGCCCTGTAAGTTCCGGTCTTCTCCTCCAGCCACTTGTCGCACTTCTTTGTGAACGGGCCGTCGCCGCAGATCTTGCGGTTGGCGATGGCCTGCTGTATGTATTCTATTTCCTTTCCCGCGTATGGCGGCACATTGAAATCAATCATCTTTCAGTCCTTCTGTCCTTGTTTTTTCTTATTACTGTTCCTTCGGAATGTTGCAGATGAAGCAGCGCATCTTGCCGTTGGCGTCAGGCGGAATCATGTCCATCCACTTGAAATTCAGCTTGAATTCCGGATATCCGTAGAGCTTCTCGATCTTCTCGGATACATAGTTCTCTATGTCTTCCTTCGTGACCTTCGTGTTCATCGGGTCCTTGACCAGCAGTATGCTGATCTCGTCGATGGCCTCCTGCACATATCTGAACTGGGCGACGCCCTCGCTTCCGTGGAATATCTTGTACAGCTCCGCGGCTGAAGACTCGCTTCCGTCCGCGTGCTTGACGAGATCGTTGGTCCTGCCTTTGATCGTCTTGATGAATCTGAGTCCTTCCTTAGTGCACGAAGTGGCCATGTCGCCGACTTCGTAATTGATGACCGGGAAGTCTCTCTTGAACAGTGTCGTAGCGATTATCCTTCCGTCGTCAGCCAGATTGTCGTCGTCATCGTGTATGTTCAGCACGTGGGTGTCGCTGTAGACATAGAAGTCATCCATGCCCGGAAGGCGCACCGCGCAGCTGCCGGTCTCGTTGGTGCCGTAGGCGTCCATCATGCCCGGCCCGTAAGTCTCGAAGAAGAGCTTTCTCGTCGCCTCGTCGACCATCTCGCTGACAGGGGTGTAAATCGCAGGCTTGTAGATCTCCATGCCGTGGGCTCTGGCGTATACGGCCATGCGGACCAGAACGTTCTTCCTGAAGCAGAGGATGTCCGGCTTGTAGTCGTTGACCATCTCGATGAGGTCCTTCAGCTTCTCACCCTGGTACAGGTGCTCCGGAACTATCTTTCTGCGCAGGATGCCCAGTTTCTGGATCCATGAGTCCCCCTTCTTCGGATCCACATGGGAGTGGGTCGTCAGGAAGGACATCATCTTTCCCGTGAAAGGCTTGTATCCCGCGAACATGGTGACTCTGATCCAGTTGGCGTTGACGCAGGCCGCCTCCCTGTGGGAGATCATGAACTTGAGTGGGATTCCCGTGGAACCGCTTGTCCTGAAGACCTCCGTCCTCTCTTCAATGCCCGGATTCTTGTCGATTATATCCTGCATCCACAGACGCATGTCGTTACGGGTCATGACCGGGAACTTGGCCAGATCCTCCGCGCATCTGAAGTCGTCAGGCGTGAGGCCTCTGGATTCGAAACGCTCTCTGTAGAACGGGATCCCGTAGGCTCTCTTCATTATCTTGTGGACTCTCTTGTCCTGTCTTGCCTTTGCTTTTCTGAAGTCCGTAGGAACTTTCTTGTCCAGCTTGGCCAGATAGTACAGGGTCATTACATTTTTCAGTTCTTTCTGGACGATTCCCATGATCAAAGCCTCCTGAGCTGTTCTTTGAGTATCTCCGCGCTGTTTCTGAGCTTCTGCCGCTCTTCCTTGTACCACTTCTCTTCGAGTCTGTGCTCGACGCCGTTGACTCCCACGATCGAAGGGATGCTGAGGGCCACGTCCTCGATGCCGTATTCACCCTGCAGCGGCGATGTGACAGGCGCGATGGTCAGCCTCTGGTTGAGGACCGCGTCAGCAAGGGAGCATACGCAGGTGGCGATGCCGTAGTGCGTCTTGCCTTTGTCCTTGATGATCTCGGCGCCCATGTCCCTTACCTGGTTGAACAGAAAATCCTTCTGCTCTTCGCCCCATTCCAGTCCCACGTTCTCGCAGTACTCCCACATAGGCAGGCCCGCGATGGACAGTCTGCTCCAGATCGGGAACGAGGAATTGCCGTGCTCGCCGACTATGTTGCACTTTATCGCCTCTATGTTCAGATTAGTGTAGTTGGCGATGCTGCGCACAAGTCTTGAAGTGTCGAGGATGCAGCCTGTTCCGAACACCTTTCCGTTCGGCAGTCCCATCCACTCCGCGCATTTATATGTCAGGATGTCGACCGGGTTTGAGACCATCAGAATTACACCGTGGGTGTAGTACGGCGTGATCTCGTCGACGACATCTCTGATCGTTCCGATGTTGTCATTTATCATGTCCAGACGGTCCTCACCGACGCGTCTGTTTCTTCCGGCGGTGATGATGATCAGGTCGCAGTTCTTGCAGTCCGAATAATCACCGGCGCGGACTGATGAAGTCCCCATGTAAGGGATTCCGTGCTGGATGTCCAGCGCTTCTCCGGCGGCTTTGTCGACTTCCGAATCGACCAGCACGATCTCGCTTGCCAGATCCCTGATCGTCAGGGCATAAGCGATTGACGCGCCTACGAAACCCGAGCCGATGATGGCTACCTTTCGATTGTCGATTGCCGCGTACAGTTTAGTTCCCAAAATGCAGGCCCTCCTTTTCTGTCATGACTTCCTTTATTGTCTCCGAAACTTTCTGCACCGATTTCTCCTTTGGCACAGAAACGAAAAACTCTCTTCCGGTGCCCATGCTCCACACTTCCCTGAAGGCGTCGTTACCGTCTACCCACTGTCTCTTTATGGTCCATTCAGGCATGCGGTCCAGCTGCATTTTCGCGAGAGAAGCCATCTCTTCCTGGCTCATGCTCGTCTGCATATCCTCGCTGACCGCCTTGAGTATTTCCGTATAGTTGGCCACCAGGGTCTTCTTGCTGGTGAACTTCTTCAGCAGGGCCTTCACGACCTTCTGCTGGTTCTTTATCCTCTGTTCATCCTGGTCTTTGAAGGCTTTCCTCTCACGGACGAACCAGAGGGCGTATCGTCCCTCCATGTGATGCCAGCCTTTTTTGTAGTGCCAGCCCTTAGGGGAAGACATGAAATCTATATCGTTGTAGACGTCGATCCCGCCTACGGCGTCGACCAGGTTGACGAGCATGCCGAAGTCAACTCTTACATAGTAGTTGATGTCCACGTCCAGCCAGTCCTCGATGGTGTTGATGGTCTCGTCGATTCCGTAGACGCCTGTGTGGGTCAGCTTGTCCATCTGGCCGTTCATGTGAAGCGGCACGTACGAGTCACGCGGCATGGACGTCAGAAGGATCGTCTCAGTCCGCGGATTCACCGTCAGTATCATGTTGACGTCGCTTCTCGACACGTCGTTGATGCCGCCGCGCGTGTCGACACCTGAAATGAGCACATTGAATGACTCTCTGGTAACGTCAACTACACGGCTGCTTGCCGCTGAGCCCTCGACCATGACCTGATGTATCACCTTGGTTTCATCGCCGAAGCCTTCGATGATGTCATTGGTCATCACATACTCCGCGTCGCTGATGAACAGGACACGGTCGTTCTTTGTTCCGCTAAGGGACATGAGCTTCTGCCCGGCGTTCATGCAGCCCGTCTCTTCTTCTATTGTCACAGCAACTTCTTTTTCCAGCTCGCTCTTAGCCTGCTGATACGTGCCCTGGGTGTCAGGAACTGTGTATACGGTCTGACCAGCTATGTCTTCCAGGCTGCTGTACGCGCTGTCCTTAAGGACTATGACATCGTAGGCGATCGGCTGGGCTTTCAGGTTGCTGATCCTCTCCATCGTCAGGTATGTGTCCAGCGTAAAGTAGGCGCAGAATCCTGTGCATACCAGTATTATTCCGCAGATCAAAGCCCCTGTCAGGCGCTTTCCCTTTTTCACGCTTCTGCTGTTGATCAACAGGAACATGACGATGTCCATGAGGATGATGATTCCTATGGCCGCGGCAAAAAACCTGATCGGCAGTATATCCATCGCCATTATCAGGGCTATGAACAGAATCTCCGCCAGCAGCGTGAACAGCATCAGTATGGCGCTGGCCGTCGATTCCGGTATCAGACTGATCTTTCTCTTGTCGTTTCCGCTTTTCATTGGATCTTATTCCGTGTTATTCAGTCTCCTGCGTCGTTTCTTCCTTGGTATTGTCGACCGGATACATGGTGTCGTGAATAAGCTGTTTCGCTTCCTCCACGGTCTGCTCATCAGGGAAAACGCATGAGAGATTCTGGTTTCCCATGCTGAAGCAAGGCGCCAAGCCCGTCGAACCGACGATGTTTGTCTGCGATATCTTCCACTTGTGCATGCCGGTCAGCTGCATTCTGGCCAGTTTTCTCATGTCGCTGTTCTTGAGGTCCGTCTGCATCTCATTCTCGACCGCGTTAAGGATCGCCGAATACCTGGTCATGATGACCTTGCTGCTCGTAACCCTCTTGATGAGAGCTTCAAGTACGAGCTGCTGGTGTTCGTTCCTCTTCATGTCCCCGGTGGCGAAGGATTTTCTTTCTCTCGCGAACCAGAGGGCGTAGTGGCCGTCCATGTGATGCCACCCTTCCTTGTAGTGCCATCCCTTGACGGAAGAGTAGAAATCCTCATCATTGTAGACGTCGATTCCGCCGACGGCGTCAATGACATCACAAAGCATCGAGAAGTTCACTCTTATGGAATAGTTGATATCTATGCCAAGGAAGTCCTCTATGGTCTTCTTCGTCTCTTCGCTTCCGTATATTCCCGAGTGAGTCAGCTTGTCCTTCGCGCCATATGTGTGGAGCGGAATGTAGCTGTCTCTCGGTATAGACGTGAGGAGAACTTGTCTGGTCTGGGGGTTCACGGTCATCACCATGTTGACGTCGCTCAGGCCTCCTTCATCGATGTCTCCCCAGGAATCCAGTCCGGAAATAAGGACATTGAACGAATCCTTGGTAACATCGACGGCCTTGCTGTTGTCGTCCTCCCTCTTCTTGACCTTGACTCTGTATATTATCTGCGTGTTCTTCTTGAACCCTTTGATGTTCGACTTTATGAGTTTGTATCCGGAGTGGCTGACCAGGATCAGATTGTCGTTGAGAGAAGCTCCCGCAGGGGCTTCCGCTGTCTCGGCGGCCTGTTCTCCGTCCTTCTTCTCATCCTTCTTTGAATCCTTTTTGGCGTCAGCCTTATCCGCCGCCTCGGCAATTTCATTCTCAGTGGCGGAACCCAGTTCCGAAACTTTTTTATCGCTGACTTTGCTTCCGTCGTCCACCAGCATCTGGCCCAGGTTCAGAAGGCCGCTTACTGTGTCAATAGTTACGTTTTCTTTGGTAATCAGTCTCTCGCTGGCTTCAATGAGCTGCTTTGAGTCCATGTCCACCGTGTAAACTGTATGGTCTTTGATGTCGCCGACCTCCGCGTAGCTTCCGTCCTTGAGAGCCACGACATCATAATATTCCCAGGTGTCGTGCCATTCGCTTATCTTCTGAAGAGTGTCGTAGGTGCCGTAAATGTAGATGTCTCCTACGGTCAGTACGTTCAGAAGAAACGCTACTATGATCAGCGCGATCAGCGTCTTGGTCTTTCTGAACTTAACGCTGTTCAGAAGCTGGATCACTATGGCGTCAATGAACAGGAGAACCAGGATGGTGATCAGCACATATTTGATCGGGAACACATCAAGGGCGAGCAAAAACATCAGAAACAGGACTTCCGCAAAAACTGCTGCCAGAATTGCTATGCTAAGTCCTGTTGATTTCGGAAGAATCCTTATTTTTCGCCAGTTGATTTTCCAGTCGATTTTTTTCATAGGCTCTCAGTTTCGGCCCTGAACAGGATCTCAGATCCTATCCGGCCAGTTCAATGAGCTTGTCGATCAGTTCTTCATATCCGATCCCGGAAGCCTCCCACAGCTGCGGGTACATGCTTATCTTGGTGAATCCCGGCATGGTGTTGATTTCATTGAAAACAAGCTCGCCGTCATCAAAACTACCCGACGGTCCTTTCTTAAGGAAGAAATCGACTCTGGCGAGTCCCCTGCAGCCCATTATCTGATAGATCTGGACCGCGGTCTGCCTGATGCTTTCTTCCAAAGATTCCGGAAGGTCGGTTACTATCGATGTTTCAGACCCTATATTATCATATTTCGCCACATAATCATAGAATTCGTTGGCTGATATGACCTCTCCGATGCAGCTGGCCTGCGGGTCTTCGTTCCCCAGAACAGCCACTTCAAGTTCTCTTCCCACTATGGTTTCTTCGATAACAGCCTTAGCGTCTTCCGCAAAGGCAACCTCAAGGGCTTCAGGCAGCTCTTTGAGAGTCCTGACCTTTGTTATTCCCACCGATGAACCCGAGTTTGCCGGCTTGACGAACAGCGGAAATCTTCCGTCGAAGAAATCGCCGATGACAACGGCCGCTTCCTCTACGTCGCAGCCCTTGTGGGCGATACAGCATTTCGCCTGTTCGCAGACCTCGGCCTGGTCGATCACGGCCTTGGTTATGGCCTTGTCCATGCAGGCCGCCGAAGATGTGGAATCCGATCCGACGAAAGGTATCCCGGCTATAGCCAGAAATCCCTGCATCCTTCCGTCCTCGCCGTTCCTTCCGTGAAGGAGCGGGAATACGACATCCACATCGAGTCCCGCGAACCCGCCGCCCGGGAGCAGGTAAACATCGTCGTTTCCTTCGGCCTTCTCCCAGCTGCCGTCGGCTATGGCTTCAGGATCCGCGTCAGTGCGCATCCATCTTCCCTCCTTGGTTATGCCGACTTTTATCACGTCGTATTTGTCCGCGTCTATGTGCTCCAGCACCGACGCTGCGGATGTCCTTGAAACCTCGTGTTCAGAGGATACTCCTCCGAACAGGAGCATCAGTTTTTTCTTATTAATCTGATCCATTTTATCTCCTTGCCGGCCCTCGGCCTCTTAGTAGATTCCTGTAAGATTCGCTATGCTTACGCTTATCTCCTGCACGGTTTCGGTCGGTGTATAGTCTTTCTGATTGAAGAACTGGTCATGCAGCTTGCTGACATTGTTCGCCAGGTTCACAGGCGGTCCGTACCATGCGTACCCCGCGCCTCCGTATCCTGTCCAGCTTCCCACATCGTAAGGGAATCCTGTCGTCGAGTCTGTCATGTCATAGGATTTCACGTTCATCATCATCTTGATAATGTCCATGGTGCTCAGATTCGTCTTGACCTCAGGCATGGCGTGTCTCGCTACTGAAAGCATCTTCAGAGGTCCGGCGCTCTTGACTTTCTTGAATGTCTCGCTGAAGACAATCTTCATTCTCTCGTTTCTTCTGTAGTCGCCTGTCAGAGCGTCCTTTCTGATTCTGGCGTAGGTTACTGCCTGAACTCCGTTGAGAGTCTGCTTGCCGGCGGATTCCACCTTGTCCCTAGGTCCGTCGACGTTCTTGGCAGTGTTCTTTATGTACTTGTTCAGTTCTTCAAGCTCCGATTCCTGGACATCTATCTCGATTCCGCCCACGGAGTCTACTATGTCGGCTACAGTCTTCCAGTTGATGACAACGACTTCGTCGATATCAAGATCCAGATTTCTGTTGAGGGCGTACAGCGACTGCTGTGCCCCGCCGTAGAAGTAGGCGTGGGTGATCTTGTCCAGGCCCTGATCTCCCACATCCAGGAGAGTATCCCTGAATACGGAGAACATTTTGACTTCATCAGTCTCTTCGTTTATGCTCGCCACAATTATGGCATCGCTTCTCACCTGAGATTCGTCATCGTCCGCTCTGGCGTCGGTGCCGAGAACGGCAATGTTTCTGTACCCGTCAAGTGAAGACGCCACTCCGCCGTTGATTCCGATCTCATTTTTATCAATTGATATGTGCTGCGCGCTGGCGACAGTAGATAAAACCACAGCTCCGCCAAGCACCCCGATAACCGCGGCGAGCACAACAACCAGCAGCACGGCCATTACCGGCCCCGGAAGCCTCTTCTTGCGCTTCTTTCCCGGACGGTCTGTCTTTGCTTTTTTCTGGAATGCTCCGCGCTTCCAGATGACGCCGCCGTACTCGTCGTAATCGGCGTGAACGACGCCGGATCTGACTCCGCGCTTGTTCCTGTCAGCCTCTCTGGATTTGAGGTACGCCTGCATCTCCTTGTCGCGGCGTTCCTTTTCCTTCTGGGCCTTACGCATGTCAGAAGCGCCGTAAGGGGTATCAGTTACAGAGAACCTTCTTGTATTCTTTCTGTTTTCGGGAAAATACTGGCCGTACTTCTCATCCGAAGCGTCTGAAGCGCCGTGTCTTCTATTCTGTTCCAGGTACTCCCTGTTTATCTCCTCTTCCTGCTCGTGCTCCCTCAGAGCCAGATATTCCTGATATTCCCGCTCTTTTTTGTTCATTTAAGCTGCTCCTATATGTTACAAACGTTCCTTGGTATTTCTGTTCTGTCCGGTTATTTTCTTGGCTTGGTGTATTTGACCGCGAGCCAGTATCCGTTCTTCATTTTCGCCCAGCCGTTCCTGACTTTGACGATGGTTATCTTCTTACCTTTCTTGTAGGTGCCGACTAATTCATACCCGGTTCCAGGACCGGTTCTGTAGTTTACCGCTTCCTTGGTCTTGGCCTTGTACTTCAGGTGGCTCCTGTTGATCCAGTAGCCATTGGTCATCTTGGCCCAGTTGCCTTTGAACTTCTTGATATATACCTTCTTTCCCTTCTTGTAGGTGCCGACCACCTTCTTGTTCTTGCTCGGACCGGTTCTGTAGTTCATCTTGCATGTCACAGTAGCCTTGTATCCCTTTGGCTTGCTTCCCGTGTCCGTCGAAGGCTTGTCCTTCGGCTCGAAGATGTAGTTGATGTCAACCGCCTTCTTTATGCCGTTGACCCTGCCCAGTGAACTGTACTGCCACATCCAGTAGTCACCTTCGTAGGTAGTCGCGGCTCCGTTTGTGGTGTAATTGGCGAGCCAGATCTTGTACTTGCTCTGAAGAGTCTTGTGGTCGATGAACTTGGTCAGAGTGTTGTAGTTGGCGTATACCATAGGGGTGTATCCCTCTGCCGCTATTTTATCACAGAAGGCTTTGCAGGACTCTGTGCCGACGCTCTTCATGACCTTTGAGGTGAGTCTGCCGCCCGTCTCGTAGTCAAAGGCAACCGGCAGCGTGATCTTGTCTCTGTAATTCTTGATTACTGACACAACGTACTTGGCTTCCGACTTGGCTTCTGCCGGGCTTACCGCGGTTGAGTAGTAATACACTCCCACCTTGAGACCCGCTTTGTACGCGCGGTTCAGGTTGTTCGAGAACGTCGAATCCATGTTGTGTTCACCCGAACGGAGAGTGCTGTAGCCGCATCTGACGATTACATGGGTAACGCCGGCGCCTTTGATCTTCTGCCAGCTGTCGTCACTGAGCTTTCCCTGCCACCATGATATGTCTATGCAATTGTATCTGTTGTGCTTGCTGTACTTGGCCGGAGTCTGGCCCTTGCCGATTCCCGTTACTCCGCCGCCCATGGCGCTGACGTCGCCCTTCGTCTCTATGCGGTCAACGTCTTCAATTCCTTCAGCGTTCGCGTCCGCCTCCGCTATGAATGTGTCGACATCGTCGGCGTCCGGCTGCAATTCGAATATCACACCGTCGTCATCGATGCCATAATATCTGTAGAATGTAGGGTCATCCAGGAGGGCGCAAAGTTCAGGGTCGTTCTCGACATCGCTGACATTCATTCCGTCCAGTCCGTCGAACGACACCTCAGTTCCGTTCTCCACTTCCGCTCCGGCTTCTGTGTCCGTTCCAGTCTCCACGTCTGTTTCGGCCTCCGCGTCCGCTTCGGTCTCCACTTCCATTCCGGTTTCCATGTCAGATTCAACAGCCGGCTCCTCATTGTCGTCAGCGTATACATCCACAGCCATCATGGCAGGCGCCATGGTCATAGACAATCCTATTATGCATGTGAATATGATTGTTGCGATCTTTTTCATGTTGTCTCCTTTACTTTTTCCTGAGCTTTTTCGTCGGCAGCCACTGTCCTGTGCTTACCTTCGACCATTTTTTATAGGTTCCGATGACCTTGACGGTCACGCCCTTCTTGAATGTTTTCTTCTTGATGTATTTCCTGGACGGCCCCGAATAGCTTGCGGTCTTCTCCTTAACGACCGCCTTGTAATTCACTGTCTTGCTCGGCTCGATGTCCGGATACCTGACGGTCTTCTTTGTCAGGCTCGTTTTGATCCAGTTTCCGTCGGCCATCTTGCTCCAGTCACCGCTTGTTCTGAGAACGTAGAACTTGGTTCCTTTCTTCAGAGTGCCGATCTTGCCTTTGCCCTTCTTTGAATAGTATGGCGCGTCCTTCAGTGTCTTCGATTTGTTTATATAGGCTCTGCCCTTGCGGTCCAGGATGTAGGTCTTATGCTTCAGCGTGCACTTCCTGTCCTTCACCATGATTCCGTCTTTGCCGAATCCGTAGGTATAGTGCTCGATTTTGATAAACTTGTTTTTGACTTTATTCCCCCAGGAATCCACCGCGTAGGTGTTGCCGTTTTCCTCTACAAGGGTGTACCTGACACCCGAGTATCTCATGTAGTCGTCCATCCTCGCCTTCGGGATCATAAGCAGATTGGCGTCCACTCTTCCGCTTATTCCCTTGACTCCCGCGCTGCTCGTGCACTGCCAGATGCTGTAGTCCTTCGTGTAAGTGCATTTCTTGTTCCACTGGGCCACCCATCTGTCATAGTGCTTGAACTTGGAAAGCTTGGTCTCCCACCATGAGAGGTTGGCGTACACTCCCGGAGCGTATCCTTTCTTGCTGAGCTTCTTGCAGAAGGCGTTGGCCATCTTGACTATGGTCGCGTTCGACGCTCTGGCCACCTGCCTGTCCTCCAGATCGTAGTAGACCGGGTAACTCAGCTTGCATTTGTTCTTTTTCAAAAGCCTTATGGCGTGGTCTGCTTCATCCTTTGCCTGTGAAACTGTGTGCGCGTAGGAATAGATATATACTCCGTACGGAATGCCGTATTTCTCACAGCCGGCCACGTTTCCGGCGAATCTGCTGTCATCCTTCGAGGATTTGTTAGGACCGTATCCGCATCTGATTATCGCGAAGTCAACTCCGGCTTTCTTGACCTTTTTCCAGTCGATGCTGCCCTGCCAGTAGCTGACGTCGATGCCCTTGAGGTATCCCGGGCCTCTCTTGTATTTGCCGCCGCCCCATGTCCAGTACTTGTTCTTTTTAGTCGCGGACTGGGCTGACATTTCAGATTCTTCGGTCTGCTCTTCCTCCTGGCTGCTTCCCATCTGGGCGTTGTAGTCCTCAAGCAGTTCCTCGTCGGCGTCCGTGAAGCTGACATCCTCCTCGGCTATTATCTCTCCGTCCTGGTATCTCCAGCTGTCGGCCTCCGATTCCACATCCTGCTCATCCGCCGCCCAGGCCGGAGCCATGCAGACGGGCGACAGAGCCAGCGACGCAGTCAGGAACGCGCAGAGTATTTTACTTTTTATCTTTAAGATCAATTTTCATTACCTCCGGGTGGCATGAAACGCCGTACTGTGGACAGGTCAGACACTCGAAGAAGTTCGGCGCTTCCTGCCGCGTTACTGTAACGAATCCGTTCCGGCGGAAGAACTCGGGCGCTCTCGCAACCAGATACATTTTCTCACCGCCGCGCTTTACCGTTTCCTCTAACCCGAGTTCCAGCAATTCTGTGCCGAGACCCGTTCCCCTAAGGCTCTTATCTATCGCTATGCCGTCGCAAATGTATTCACCCTCGCGCTGAGCGAGAACGAAAGCCCCCGCGAGCCTGCCGTCAGAATCGGAAATCTGCCAGCATTTTACGATGTCCGTTGGAACCTCTTCGGCGTCCTCCTCCGTAAATTCAAGCTCGTTTTCAATGAAAAACGGCACTAGCTTTTCGTATTCTTCAGTTTCGCTGATTATGTATTCCGTGTTTTCAGTCATCAGTCGTAATCCCATGTTTCCTCATCAACAAAGATATCCAGTCTCTCCTTCAGCACTCCGAATTTCAGCGGAAGCTTCTCTCCGTGTTCGCCGTCTATGTCCGTAGGAATGTCTTCGTCGGATTCAATAGTCAGGCTCGGTGTCTGGAAGTAAAGAACGTTCTTGTTGTCAGGGTGTCTGCCCGCTATTACCTCCATGAGCAGCGGTCCGAACTCCAGAAGCGGCATCTTGCGGAAAGCGACGACGTCCAGCTTGCCGTCGTTCATCTTCGAGTGCGGCGACAGTTTCCTGAAGCCTCCCGCTGATTCGCCGTTGCAGACGGTCATGAAGTATATCTCCTCGTCCATGACCTCGTCAGGCGTCGTCATCCTGATCTTGATCGGATGAACCTGATTCAGCTCGCTTGCCGCCTTCAGGTAGTAGGCCAGAGGTCCTAAGGCGTTCTTTACGTAAGGATCTGTCTTCTGGCTGACGTCCACCATGGCTCCCATGGCCGCGACGTTTATGAAGAACTTGCTGTTGACCGTGCCTACGTCCGCCTTCGTCGTTTTATCGCCCAGAGCGATCCTAAGCGCCTCGTTCATGTCTGACGGCAGTTCGAAGTAATAGGCGAAGTCGTTGGCCGTGCCTGCCGGCAGTATGCCAAGAGGCAGGTGTATGTTGTGTTTCAGCATGCTGTTGACGCAGATGTTTATCGTTCCGTCTCCGCCGGCAGCGATAATTCTGTCATATTCGCCCTGATCGATGCTCTCCAGAGCCTTGTCGATCTGAGCGCCCTTTCTGGCTCTGACCGCAGTGACCTGGAATCCTCTGTCCTGGCACATGTCGATGATGTGGTCCAGATTATTCTTGAACATGCCGTTGCCTGAATAGGCGTTGTAGTAGAGCAGCACTCTGCCTTTTGCGATCTTAGTCATTTTTTCTCCCGTCTCCGTACATGAGTGTACGATAGTAATCGTAATCGGTTCTTCCGTTTAATATGCTTCTGATCTCACCGATAAGATAGAGTGAACCAGTGAACAGGACAACGTCGTAGTCTCCCGTCGCGGCGGCTCTCCGCGCCGCCTCAACAGCCTCCGGCGGATTTCCGCAGACATCCAGGATGTTCAGCGCTCTGCCCTCTTCATCCCTCGTCTGCCTGATGTGCTCCGCGAAGGTCTCCGCGTCCATGGCTCTCCCCTCGTAGTCCGGCTGTGTGGCGATGAAGTCCTGTCCGATGCCGGCGAAGTGGGTCAGCACCTTGTCTGTCTCCTTCTTCTCGACCATTCCGGCGACGATGAGTGTCTTCTTATCCGGAAATACGTCGGCCATCGTCTGCTGAAGGGCTTCTGCTCCCGGATCGTTGTGGGCTCCGTCGATGACAACGTAGGTCTTCCAGTCGCTGTCCGGAGTGCGCATGACCTCGAAACGTCCCGGCCATAGGGCTTCTCCGATTCCGGCGTAGAGGGCGCTTCTTTCGATGCTCACGTCTCTGTTCTGTCTTAACACTTCTATGGTCGCCAGGGCTGTCTTGAGATTCTCAGCCTGGTGGCGTCCGATCATTTTCGTTTTTATTTCGCTGTAATCCGTGTGCCAGAGTTCGCAGCTTACCTGCATTCCTTCAGGAGATATCCAGTCCGTGGAGCATCTGATCTTCGAAACGTCGTAGAGTCTGCTGCCCGCCTCGTAGGCCTTTCTGGCGATTACCGCCGCGGCGTCGTGGTCCTTCACGTTGGATATCACCGGGCATCCGGCTTTGATTATCCCTGCCTTGTTGACGGCTATCTCCGCCAGAGTGTCGCCCAGCACGTGCATGTGATCGAAACCTATGCTGGTAATGACGCTGGCCAGAGGTTTCTCGATCACGTTGGTCGCGTCTCCGATGCCTCCCATGCCTACCTCCAGGACCACATAGTCCGGATTCTTGGCTTTGAAGAAGAGGAACGCCGTAGCCATGACCACCTCGAACTCTGTCGGCGAGTCCAGGCCGTCCGCAACCATTTCGGCTGCCTTCGCGAGGGCCTGATCCCCGTAGAGCTCGAGTTCTTCGTCCGTTATCTGGCTTCCGTCGAACTGTATGCGCTCGTTGAATTTCTCTATGTACGGTGAGATGTAAAGCCCCACCTTGTATCCGCATCCCTGAAGGCCCGACTCTATGAACTTGCACACGGAGCCTTTGCCGTTGGTGCCGGCCACGTGTATGTAGTTCATTCCCTTATGGGGATCGCCGAGTCTCTTCAGGAGCTCGCTTATTCTCTCCATGCCCAGCACGCTGCCGAACCTGTCAAATTCGTGGAATTTATCTACTGCTTTTGTCATGTTGTTACTTCAGTTTCGCTTCTACCAGCGCCAGTCTGTCGGCTACCTTGGAAAGCATCTCTTCGTACATGGCCTTCTTGGCCTTTTCTTCTTCAACGACCTTGGCCGGAGCCTTGCTGACGAATCCTTCGTTGTTCAGCTTGCCGGCAGCTCTCTTGACTTCTCCCTCGAGACGTTTCTTCTCTTTGGTCAGCCTGTCGAGCTCCGCCTGGTAGTCCATGAGTTCATCCAGCGGGATATAGACCTCAGCGCCGTCGACAACTGCCGACATGGTCTCTTCAGGAACGTCCTTCTTGTCGCTGATGAAGGTGATCTTCGATATGTTGGCCAGATTCTCTATGTAGCGTTCGCCCGCCTTGACAACGTCCTCTCTGCCTTCTCCGCAGAGGATGACTGCCGACATCTTCTTGGCCGGCGCCGCTTCAGCCTCAGCCCTGATGTTTCTGATCGCCCTGATCACCGACATGGCCATCTCGAGTTTTTCGGTCTCCTCAGGGAAGTTCAGCTGCTCATCGTACTGCGGCCAGTCCGCTCTGATGATGAAGTTCTGAGGATTGTCTGCTTTTGCGTCGCCCTGAGGCAGGTAGCTCCAGATCTCCTCGGTGATGAACGGCATGAACGGGTGCAGGAGTGTCAGCATGCTCTTCAGAGCCCTTACCAGAACGTATCTGGCGACCTTCTTGTCCTCTTCGTCGTCGCCGTAGAGTCTGCCCTTGACTATCTCGATGTACCAGTCGCAGAACTCGTTCCAGATCAGGTCGTACGCTCTCTGCCCCGCCAGGGCCAGTTCGTATTTCTCCATTGCGTCGGTTATGTATTTCGTCGCGTCGTTGACACGGCTCATTATCCACTTGTCTTCGTCCTTCAGGTTCCCTGTGAGGGCGGCGTCGTTGCAGCAGGCGTGTCCGCAGCAGTCCTCGCAGCACTTGAGCATCGGCAGGAAGTCGCCGTTCTCGTCCTGGAGGTTCATGATTACGAATCTCGAAGCGTTCCAGAGCTTGTTGGCGAAGTTTCTGGCAGCCTCGAGCCTGTCCTCCTTGAATCTCATGTCGTTGCCCGGAGTGATTCCCGTGGTGAGCATGAATCTGAGGGCGTCCGCTCCGTACTGGTCAATGACCTCCAGCGGATCGATTCCGTTTCCGAGGGACTTGCTCATCTTGCGTCCCAGGGCGTCACGGACAAGCCCGTGAACGTACACGTCCGCAAAAGGCACCTCGCCCGTTGTTTCAAGAGCTGAGAATACCATCCTGACTACCCAGAAGAAGATGATGTCGTATCCTGTTACGAGAACGCTCGTCGGATAGAAGTACTTGAAGTCCTCTGTTTCCTCCGGCCATCCCAGTGTCGAGAAAGGCCACAGTCCCGATGAGAACCATGTGTCGAGTACGTCTTCATCCTGCTTGAGATTCGTGCTTCCGCACTTGGTGCACTTTGCAGGTTCGTCGTCTTCGGTGACTATGATCTCTCCGCAGTCCTGGCAGTACCACGCCGGGATTCTGTGTCCCCACCAGAGCTGTCTGGAAATGCACCAGTCTCTGATTTCCTCGAGCCAGTGCATGTAGATCTTCTCGAATCTCTCAGGAACGTGTCTCAGGTCACCCTTTCTGGCCGCTTCCATTGCAGGTTTTGCCAGGTCTTCCATCTTGACGAACCACTGGTCTGAGAGCATAGGCTCTACTACAGTGTGGCATCTGTAGCAAGTTCCCGCCGGAATGACCATCTCCTCGGTCTTTACCAGGTATCCGGCCTCTTCCAGATCCTTTACCCAGGCTTTCCGGCACTCGTAGCGGTCCATTCCCGCATACTTGCCGGCCTCTTCGTTCATGGTCGCGTCTTCGTTGATACAGCAGACTACAGGCAGATCGTTTCTCTGTCCCACCATGAAGTCGTTCTCGTCGTGAGCCGGGGTGATCTTTACTGCGCCTGTTCCCTTCTCAGGATCAGGATAGATGTCCGTGATTACCGGTATCTCCCTGCCTACCAGCGGCAGAATGACGGTCTTTCCAACCATGTCCGCGTATCTCTCGTCGCTCGGGTGAACCGCGATGGCCACGTCGCCGAACATGGTCTCAGGTCTTGAGGTGGCTACCACAATGCCTTCGCCGCCGTCAGCGCCCGGATATCTGAAGTACCAGTAGGAACCCGTCTGGTCCTCGTGCTCGACTTCCGCGTCGCTTAAGGATGTGCCGCACTGCGGGCACCAGTTTATGAGTCTGTTGCCTCTGTAGATGAGGCCTTTGTTGTAGAGCTGAACGAAGAAATGTCTGACAGCCTTGTTGCAGCCGTCGTCCATGGTGAATCTCTCACGCTCCCAGTCGCAGGAGTCTCCGAGCTTGCGGCACTGTTCCGTTATCTTGCCGCCGTAAACTCTCTTCCACTCCCATGCGCGCTTGAGGAATTCCTCACGTCCCAGTTCTTCCTTTTCCTTGCCTTCCTCTTCACGGATCTTCTCTACGACCTTTACCTCTGTCGCTATGCTGGCGTGGTCGCTTCCAGGAAGCCACAGAGCGCTGTATCCCTGAAGTCTCCTGAATCTGGTGAGAACATCCTGCAGGGTCTGGTCCAGGGCGTGGCCCATATGGAGCTGACCCGTAATGTTAGGAGGCGGCATGACGATGGTAAACGGCTTCCTGTCCGGATCTCTGTCCGCTCTGAAGGCGCCGCTCTTCTCCCATGCCTCGTATATTCTGTCTTCAAAATCCTTAGGATCGTATGTCTTTGCTAAGTTCTTCTCCATTGTTTCTCCTCACAATCGATATTTTATGCCGAATCCTTACTGTCTCTCTATTTCTCGATGATGTACACTCTCAGGCCGCCGCGGCCGGTGTCTCTTGTTCCTTTGGCTTCCGTCTCGCCTGTCAGCCGTCCTTCCATGAACATCATTCCGCTTTCGGCCGGCACGGCTCCGATTCCTATGACCGCCGCCAGACCCGAAGGCGTAACCATCTCTGTATCCACGTCCGCGCAGGTGTCGAACTTCAGAGCCGGATATTTCTTTCCGCACTCATCCATCATTGCCTGCACGGCCGGCACGGGTACGGGTATGCGTCCGTGGGCGCAGTCCACGAATCCCTTGCCGTCGTTGATCTTCGACACAAGAATCCTGTCCGGACTGATGACGTCCAGGGCCGCGCCTATGCCCAGGGCGTTAGCTATGGCCTGGTCCCTTCCGACCTCGTGGAAGTGGACTGTCTCAAGAGTCATTCCGTGAACGCCCGCCTCGGCTCCGGCTATTACGCTGTAGATGGACTGTGCCGTCTGTCTTGCCTTTGCCGTATACTGCTCCTGGGCGTCTATGATAGCCTTAACGTCCTCATAGCTTCTGCCGTGGTGGTGGTGTTCGTGCTCGTGTTTGTGGTCATGATCGTGTTCGTGGTCATGATGGTGTGTGTAAACCGCCCTGAGGGGCTCGTTCTCAGCAAGAATGCCGGCCAGATCGCTGAGCGCTCTGAGCACCATGTCCCCGCTGACACCATTTGTGCAATCAATATATAGTGTTTTCATAGTTACTCCACTTTAAAAAATATATATATGTATGAAGCGATTATAACAAAAATAAAATCCTGAATGTGATATCTAACAGTATTTTAAGAATTTGCCAAATTCTGCATATTCGCCCTTTTTAAGCAATAAAAAACACTCCGAACGCGCCGCCCGGAGTGTCTTAAGCCGTCAGAATCAGAACTCTGCTTTTCTGTCCCTTCCCATAAGGGATTCAAGTGCCTGAGGTGCTGTGATTTCCCCCTTGGTGACCTTGTAGATCGCCTCTGTAATAGGCATCTCGACGCCGCTCATTTTTGCCAGTTCATAGGCCGCTTCAGCGGTGAACATTCCCTCGACGACCATGCCTACCTTGGCGATGGCGTCCTCAGGGCTCATTCCCTCTCCCATGAGCATACCGCAGCGGCGGTTACGGGAGTGCATACTTGTGCAGGTTACGATAAGGTCGCCTGTTCCGGTAAGACCGGCGAAGGTCTCAGGTCTGGCGCCCAGTTTCAGGCCCAGACGTGTTATCTCAGCCAGGCCCCTCGTCATAAGAGCGGCCTTGGCGTTATCGCCGAATCCCATTCCGTCGGATATTCCGGCTCCGAGTGCGATTATGTTCTTCAGGGCTCCTCCGAGCTCTACGCCAACCACATCGTCAGTGGTGTAGACGCGGAAACGGTCGGTCATAAAGAGATCCTGGATCTTCTTGGCGGCGTCGTGGTTATCCGACGCAGTCGCGACCGTAGTCGGCAGTCTTCTTCCGACTTCCTCTGCGTGGGACGGTCCCGAAAGGACCACGTATCTGTCGAGGAATTCCTTTCCCATCACCTCTTCGGCGATCTCCGACATTCTCTTGTGAGTGCCCTTCTCTATGCCCTTCGCCACGTCAATGACAAGAGCGTCGTCGCTGATGAAGTCCTTCGCTGAGTCCAGGGCGCTCCTGAAGTGCTGCGCCGGCGCCGAAAAAAGTACGACGTCCGCGTCCTTCAGGGCGTCTTCGCTCGAGTACGCCATCTGAATATTGTCGCTCAAAGGCACCCCCGGCAGATAGTCGACGTTTTCCCTGTGCTCTTCCATGGATCTGAGGTGCTTCTCGTCAACATCGAAGATCTTGATGCTGTTGCCTTTTTCCGCCACGACTGTGGCCAGCGCCGTTCCCCAGCTGCCCGCGCCGATTACGCCAATATTACTCATCTTCGGACCCTCCTTCGTCAGGTTCTGCTTCAGTTTCTGTCTTATCCTTCTTTTCGAAGATGCCCATGACAGGCTCTTCTCCGTGTATCAGTCTCACTATGTTCGCCCGGTGCTTGACCAGCATGATGATGGCCATCACAATGGCTGGCGCCGTGAACAGCGGCTCCATGAATACAGCCAGTACCGCAAAAGCAACCGCGCCTACAATGGACCCAAGGGACATCCTCTTCGATGTGAAGACCACTATTGCGACGATTACCAGCGATATCAGGGCCAGCAGCGGATTGACCGCCAGCACAGCGCCGAAGGCTGTGGCCACGCCCTTGCCTCCCTTGAATTTGTAGATGACCGGCCATACATGCCCCAGGAACACGCAAAGAGCGCAGACATATGCTCCCGGATTCGACGCAGCCAGCATGCCTATGAGCACGGCGACCACGCCTTTAAGAATGTCTACGACGCAGGTTATGGCTCCCGCCTTCTTGCCCATCACGCGCAGGGCGTTGGTGGTTCCGGCGTTGCCGCTCCCCTCCTTTTTGATGTCGATACCCTGCCTTTTGGCCATTATCGTCGACGGTGAAATGTTGCCGATGAAGTAGGCAATCAGGCCGACTACGCCCAAAACCAGACATAGCTTTCCCATCGATACTTCACCATCGAAAAACAAACTCGTCAGATAGATTGCAGTAGGCCCGTCAGCTCCTCCGATGATGCCCATACTAATACTCCTCTTCTTTCTCGCCTTTCTCGCGGAAGACGAACTTAAGCGATGTTCCTTCGAACCCGAAGGCCTTCCTGATCTGGTTCTCCAGATACCTGGAGTAGGAGAAGTGCATCAGCGGCCTCGAGTTTATTTTGAATGAGAACAGAGGCGGTTTAACTCCCACCTGAGTCACATAGTATATCTTGAGCCTCTTTCCTTTGTCGGAAGGCGGCTGTTTCATCATTGTCGCGTCGGTAATGACCGTGTTCAGCTGGCCCGTCGGAACGCGCATTGCGCGGTTCTCGGCTACGATTTTAGCCATTCCCATGACCTGGTCCACCCTCTGTCCCGTCAGGGCCGAAATGAAAATCGAAGGCGCGTAGGACATGAATCCCAGCTCGGCCTCGATGTCCTCCCTGAACTTCTTCATGGTGTTGGTCTCTTTCTCGATGAGATCCCACTTGTTCACCAGGATCACGATGCCTTTGCCCGCCTCGTGGGCGATTCCCGCAATCTTCTTGTCCTGCTCTGTCACGCCGTCCTGGGCGTCGATCATGAGCATGCACACGTCGCATCTCTCGATGGCGGCTACAGCGCGGATGACGCTGAACTTCTCTATGTCCTCGTTCACCTTGCTTTTGCGCCTGATTCCCGCCGTGTCGATGAGGGTGTACTTGTCTCCGTCGAATTCAAACGGCGTATCTATCGAGTCCCTCGTCGTGCCGGCGATTGGAGAGACTATGACTCTGTTTTCGCCGAGAATCTTGTTGACGAGAGATGATTTGCCCACGTTAGGCTTGCCGATCATTGCTATCTTTATGGAGTCGTCCTCCTCCGTGCCCGCTCCCTCAGGGAAGCTGGCGACTATCTCGTCGAGGAGGTCGCCCAGATTCAGCATGTTGGCTGAGGATATGGCTATGGGCTCGCCCAGCCCCAGCTCGTAGAAATCATAAAAGTCATCCGGGAGGACCGGCGTGTCTATCTTGTTGACAGCCAGGACGACCTTCTTGCCCGTCTTCATGAGCATCTCGCCGACCTCCCGGTCAGCGGCCGTCAGCCCCTCCTTGCCGTCAACCATAAAGAGAATGACGTCGGAGGTATCTATGGCCATCTCCGCCTGCTCCCTCATCTGCGAAAGGATCACGTCCTTGCTGTCCGGCTCGATTCCTCCCGTATCGATCAACGCAAAATGCACCCCGCACCACTCGGCTTCCGCGTAGATGCGGTCCCTCGTGACGCCCGGCGTGTCTTCGACGATCGAAAGTCTCTTTCCGACCACTTTGTTGAAGAATGTGGACTTGCCGACGTTAGGCCTGCCCACAACTGCTACCAGCGGCAAACTCATTATTCAAAAATACCTTTCGCAAAATCTACCGGATCGAATTCCTTCAGATCCTCTATTCCCTCGCCCAGGCCCACGAACTTGACCGGCATGTCGAACTCGTCGGCGATGGTCAGAACGATTCCGCCCTTTGCCGTGCCGTCGAGTTTGGTCAGGATTATGCCTGTAATATCAGCCGCTTCACCGAATTCCTCGACCTGTGAAACGGCGTTCTTGCCCGTGGTCGCGTCCAGGACAAGAAGATTCTCCCGGGCTGCCTCAGGCCACTCGCGTCCTATTACCTTGTTCATTTTTGCCAGCTCGTCCATGAGGTTTTTCTTGTTCTGGAGTCTGCCGGCGGTGTCGCAGATGAGCACATCCATCTTCTTGGCCTTGGCCGACTGGATGGCGTCGTAGATGACGGCCGACGGATCGGCGCCTTCAGCGTGTCTGATGACATTGACTCCGACTCTGTCGCCCCAAATCTCCAGCTGCTCGCTGGCCGCCGCTCTGAATGTGTCGGCCGCCGCCAGCATGACGGTCCTGCCCTCCTTCTTCAGCCTGTAGGCCAGCTTTCCTATGGAAGTTGTCTTGCCTCCGCCGTTTATTCCTATCATCAGTATGACGAGAGGGCTCTCCGACGAAAGTTTCTGGGCCTCGCCCTTGTTGATGGTGTCGGCGATAATCTTTCCCAGCCTGATCTTGATAACCTCAGGCTTGGTCATGTTGTTGGCCTTGACTTCTGTACGCAAAGTGTCGACGACTTTCATCGTCGTGTCCATTCCGATGTCTGAGGTGATCAGTATCTCCTCCAGGTCATCAAAGAAGTCTTCATCTATGGTCGGGTTCATCATGAGCGCGTCGTTTATGCGCTCCGACATTCTCCCGAAAAAACCTTTTTTCTCTTCAAGCATATGCTTCTCCTAATGGGGTCGCCACAGCGAACATGCGTGAGCTGGTGGGACTCCCGTCGTATTCTTGTCAGCCGCTGTACTTGCTCAGATCGTCCTCCAGAGACAGGGACAGCACCTTGGATACGCCCTTCTCCGGCATGGTAACGCCGTAGAGCACGTCCGCCTGTTCCATGGTCGCCTTCTGGTGGGTGACCAGGGCGAACTGGATGCCGCTGAACTGTCTCAGGCAGTTCATGAACCTGTCGATGTTGGCGTCGTCCAGAGCCGCCTCCACCTCGTCCAGAATGCAGAACGGCGTCGGCTTGGCCTGGAGCACCGCGAACATGAGGGCTATGGCCGTAAGGGTCTTCTCTCCGCCGGAGAGCAGATTGATGTTCTGCAGTTTCTTGCCCGGAGGCTGAGCTACTATGTCTATGCTGGATTCCAGAGGATCGTTCTCATCCGAAAGTCTGAGCTCCGCGTGCCCGCCTCCAAAGAGATCCTGGAACTGCTTCTCAAAGTTTACAACTATCTGGTCGAAGCTCTCCTTGAACTTCTTCCTGATCGTCTTATCCGTGTCGGCGATTATGCCGTTCAGGTCGTCCATGGCCTTCTGGATGTCAGCGCGCTCGCTTGTAAGGAACTCGTAGCGCTCGCTCACCTGCTTGTACTCTTCGATGGCGCCTACATTGACCTCGCCGAGCTCCCTCATGCGGCTCTTGATCTGCCTGTTCTCCTTGACGGCTCTGGACATTACGAAGTCCTCGGACTTGAATTCCATGGCCTGGATGTAGGAGACCTCGAAGTCCTCCCAGAGCTTCTCCTTGTAGGTCTCGAGCTGGGTGTCGTGTCTCGCCTTGCGCACGTCCAGATCGTACTTCTGATCCTGGAAGGTCTGGATCTTTCCTGTCAGCTCGTCCCTGTCACTGTTCAGAGTTGCCAGACGCGCCGTAAGGGCTGATTTCTCGTCAGTAACGGTCTGGAGATGTTCCTCGGCGGAAGCCTTGTTGGCCTCCAGCTCGTGGATCATTCCGTCGATGTCCGTGTGACCTTCTGTTAGCTGGTTCTTCTCCTCTTCCAGTATCTCAAGTTCACGCTTCCTCGTATCTATGTCGGCCGTGATCTCAGCGATCGAACCGTTGATCCTGTCGGCTATGTCGTCCGCGTGGGCCTTCTTCTCAGCGCAGGTGTTCACGAGTATCCTCGCGGCAGTGATCTCTTCGCTTATGCTGCTGGCCTCCGCCTTCTTGGCGTCGTAGAGACTGAGTTTCTCTTCGCAGACCTTCTCCGCTTCAGCGATCGCGTCCTGCTTCGCCTTCATCGCGGCGTTGATCTCATCGACCATGCGGGCGGATCTTTCCTGCTCCTGCCTGATGCTCTCGAGCTCTCTGTCAACCTTGTCGGCGCTGTTCTTCATCTCCTCGAGAGAGTTCTTGGCAACGCTGATGGCGCTGTCCTTCAGCATGATGGAGCTCTCGATCTGACGCAGCTTCTCATCGATATTGTTCAGATCATCCTCGTAGCCGCTTATCTCTTCCTTCAGGCTCTCGAGTCTGGCACTGTATTTCTCCTGCTTTTCGCCGCCTTCTGTAATATCCTTCTCCAGCTGGGCCATCTCTGCCCTTCTGTCGAGAATGTTCGCCGTCTTGTGCTTGAATCTTCCGCCTGTGATGGCGCCGCGGGCGTTGATGATCTCACCCTCCATGGTGACGGTCAGAATGTCCCTGTCGAGCTTCGAAATCCTGACAGCACTCTCCAGATCCTTTACCACAACGACTCTGCCCAGGAGATAACTCATGACATTCTCGTATTTTCTGTCATATGTGATACATTCAGGCGCAAAGGCAATAAATCCCGGTTCGTTCTTTATCTTGTCGTCAGGCTTTTCTCTTCCCCTGATGGACGCGACAGGCAGGAATGTCATTCTTCCGGCCCTGTTCTCCTTAAGGGACCTGATGGCTTTGCGGGCGCTGGCGTCATCATCGCAGACTATGTTCTGCAGGGACTGTCCCAGAGCCGTTTCTATGGCCGTCTCATATCCGGAAGGCACCTTGATGAGCTCCGCGACGACGCCGTGAACTCCGGACATGCCGGACTTCATGACGTGCTTGACGGCGCTTGTGTATCCTTCATAATTGCTCTCCATCTCCTCGATGGTCTTGAGTCTTGCGGACATTCTTCCCAGTGAAAGTCTGAGTTCCTCAGCGGAGAGAGACAGCTGCCTCTCTTCCTTCCGGGCGGCGATGTGAGCCTTGACAGTATCCTCTTTTTCGGCCTCGGTCCTGCCCGCCTCGTTCTTGAGTCTCAGGAGTTCCTGCTGGGCTTCCTCGATGTTCTGCCTCGTGGTCTTCTCAGTGTCCTCGCCTTCGTCACGCTCGCTAAGAAGAGCGGCCTTTCTCTTTTCCAGTGTCTCGCCGATCAGCTCCATGCTGCTGATCTCGGATCTGCACGCCGCGATATCCGAAGTCAGCTGGAATATCTCGTTCCTTGCCGAGTCGGCTTCCTCGCCGATGCGTGAGAGTTCATCCGCCACTTCGTTGTATTTGAATATAGTCTCGTCAAGTTTGTTCGAGGCTTCCTCGGCCTGAGCGTCAGCCTCCTCCTTCTGCTGCATGAAGGCGGCCGCGTTGGCTGTTTCTCTCTCTTTCTTTTCTTCGAGAGCCATTATCTCCTCGCTGATCCTGGCGGTGTTGCTCTCGATGGAAGTCATTCGCTCCTTGCCGACCTCGCTCTTGTTTACAGCCAGATTCAGTCTGTCGATAGCCTTGATGAGGGCATCTCTGGCGTCGACGGAGATTGCCTCAAGTGTCTCGTTCTTGGCGTTGCTCTCGGTGATGGTCTCTTCGAGTCTGTCCTTTTCAGCCTTGAGTCTATCAAGGTTGTAGTTCACATTACGCAGATCTTCCTCGGCGAACTCGTTCTTTCTCTCGAGTCCTTCGACATTCTTGAGGATGATGTTTATCTCAAGGGTCTTGTTCCTGTCTCTCAGTTCCAGATATTCCTTCGCCTTCTCACTGTCCTCTCTCAGGCCGTCGATTCTTCCCTCGATCTCGCCGATGATATCCTGGACCCTGTTCATGTTTATTGTGGTGGACGCCAGCTTTCTCTCGGCATCGGCCTTCTTGGTCCTGTAGGCGACTATGCCCGCGGCTTCCTCGAATATCTCCCTGCGTGACTCAGTCTTGCTGCTGATGATGTCGGCAATCTTGCCCTGTCCGATGAGAGAGTAGCCGTCCACGCCGATACCTGTATCCATAATGAGCTCGCGGATATCTCTCAGCCTGCACTGATTTCCATTGATGTGATACTCGCTGTCTCCGGATCTGAACATCCTTCTCGTGATGGCAACTTCCTTGTAGTCTATAGGGAGACTTCCGTCACTGTTATCTATAACGAGGGTAACCTCGGCCATGCCCCTGGATTTTCTGCTGTCGGTTCCGTTGAAGATGACCTCTTCCATTTTGCCGCCGCGCAGCATCTTCGGGCTCTGCTCGCCCAGCACCCATCTGACGGCGTCGCTTATGTTGCTTTTGCCGCTTCCGTTAGGGCCGACGATTCCGGTTATTCCCTCGTTGAATTCAATTGTTATGGGTTCCGCGAATGACTTGAACCCGTGCATTTCGATTTTCTTAAAAAGCATATTTTCTCCTTGAAAGTGCCTCCTCAGCAGCCTTCTGCTGAGCCTGCTTTTTGCTCTTCCCTTCCCCTCTGGCCTCTTCCCGGTCCTGTATCATAAGTTTTACGGTGAACATCTTGTCGTGGTCCGGCCCTGATTCCCCGGCGTCCACATAGTGTATGTTCTCCGCGCTTATTCCTTCAGCCTGCAGAAGTTCCTGCAGCGCTGTTTTGTAATCCGTAACGAGGATCCTGCCTTCTCGGACGTCATTAAGACCCTCTTCGAGAAGCAGCAGAACGACTTTTCTGGCCGCTTCGTATCCTCCGTCCAGAAAGACCGCGCCTATGAGAGCCTCGACCGCGTCGGCCAGGATGGAAGGCCTGGTGCGTCCTCCCGTCTTCTCCTCTCCTGTCCCCAGCTTCAGATACTCTCCCAGGCCGATGTGTCCGGCCACCTCAAAAAGAAATTTCTCACAGACAAGGGCGGCCCTTGTTCTTGAGAGAAATCCTTCTTCTCGTCCGGGAAACTCTCTGTACAGTTCTTCGCCCGCGATAGCATCGAGCATGGCGTCCCCAAGGAACTCCATCCTCTCGTTGTATTCGCCGCCGCTCTTTTCCCTGGCGTAGGAGCTGTGCGTAAGCGCAGTCTCCAGCAGCGATCTGTCTTTGAAGCTGTATCCGATTTTCTCTTCGATACTTCTCATTTACGGTCTACTCTTCTTCGATGTATTCCGCCATGTCGAGCATCTCCCTCTTGATGATGTCGACTACGTTCTCAGCGGCGTAAGGAAGTCCCCTGAGTATGGCGCTTCTCACCGCTCTCTCCGTTGATGAACCGTGCATCTTGATGACCGGTCCGGATACGCCCAGCACAGGCGCTCCGCCGTATTCCTCATAGTCGAACTCATCCTTGAGCCCGCTGAGTTTGGACTTGATGAGCGCTCCGCCGACCATGGCCTTGACGTTGCTCTTGAGAGTGTTTTTGATCAGCTTGAAGATGCTCATCGACACTCCTTCGGTCAGCTTGAGGATTACGTTGCCGGTGAATCCGTCGCATACAATTACATCGCATACGCCCTTTGGAACATCTCTTCCCTCCACGTTTCCGATGAAGTTAAGATTGGATCCGGACAGCATCTGGTAAGCATCCTTGGTGACACTGGTGCCCTTGCTTTCCTCGGCTCCCAGATTCACAAGACCGACGCGAGGGTTCTCCCTCTCCCAGACCTTCTCGACGTATATGCTTCCCATGAGGCCGTACTCCAGAAGGTTTCTGGCCTTGGACTCGGAACTCGCTCCCGCGTCTACAAGCAGGCACGGATCTCCGCCCGTCATGTCAGGATAGACGCTGGCCAGCGCGGGTCTGTCGATGCCTCTTATACGGCCCAGAATCAGTCTGGAGCCGACGATGAGAGCTCCCGTATTGCCAGCCGAGACGAACATGTCGCCCTCTCCGTCCTTCAGCATGTTAAGTCCTACCACAAGAGACGAATCCGGCTTGTGCCTTATGGCTTTTACCGGGCTGTCGTGCATTGTAATCACGTCGTGAGCCGGAACGATCTTTATCTGGTCGCCCTTGTATTTGCACTTTTTGAGCTGTGTCTCTATGGCATTAGGTTCGCCGACGATGCATATCTCATCGCTGATTTCTTCGGCAGCCGCGACAGCTCCCTTTACGATTTCTTCAGGGGCGTGGTCGCCGCCCATTCCGTCAAGTACTACTCTCATCTAGACGCTCCTTATCTTACTGACAAACTGCTTTGTCGTGTCCTCGATGTCCGCCGTTTTGAACACAGCGGAACCCGCGACTATTATATCTGTACCGGCCGACGCTATTTCCTGGACATTGTCCAGGTTGACGCCGCCGTCGATCTCTATCTCGAAATCCAGCCCCTCGGACCTTCTTATCTCGGCCAGCTCCCTTATCTTCTCAAGGGCGGAAGGTATGAACTTCTGCCCGCCGAATCCCGGATTCACGGACATGATCAGCACCATGTCCACATCCTCAAGAATGTAGTCAAGGGTTGCCAGCGTCGTAGCCGGGTTTATTGATACTCCCGCCTTGACGCCCAGGGACTTGATGTGCTGAACAGTTCTGTTCAGGTGGGTGCAGGCCTCCTGGTGCACAGTGATGTACTCAGTGGCCGGCGTAAGGAAGTCCTCCAGATAATCGTCCGGATCCTCGATCATCAGATGGACATCAAAAGGCAGATTCGTCTTGCCTTCGAGGCTCTTCATCACAGTCGATCCGAAGGATATGTTCGGAACGAAGTGACCATCCATCACATCCACGTGGACGTAATCAGCTCCGCCCTTCTCAATGGCGGCCACATCTTCAGCCAGTCTCGAAAAATCCGCTGACAGTATCGATGGTGCAAGCTTTTTCATTTTGTGAGTTCCTCCATCTGCTCTTTGTATGATCTGTATCTGCTCGGGTTGATTTCTCCCTCTTCCATGGCCCGCTTCACCGCGCATTCGGGTTCAGCCAGATGCCTGCAGTTGTCGTATCTGCACTTTCCCGCGTATGCTCCGATTTCCGGATAGAGAAACTGCAGTTCCTCCTCGTCCGCCTCCAGTATGTCGAAGGAAGTGAACCCCGGCGTATCGAATATCATTGTGCCTTCATCGTCCAGCTCAAAAAGCTCAGTGTGGCGCGTGGTGTGCTTCCCTCTCTGGGACTTCTCGCTGATTTTCCCCGTTTCCATGAGTTCCTCAGCGTGCAGTCTGTTCAAAATGGTCGACTTGCCAACTCCCGAGGCTCCGGCCAGAGCGGCCTTCTTTCCCCTGATGAGTTCCCTCAGCCTGACAAGTCCTTCATCCATTCCCTCGCCCAGCATGACGACGGGATATATGGACTCGTATATCTCCCTGAGTTCCTCCTGTTTTCCTTTGAGATCGCACTTGTTGATGCAGAGTACGATGTCCGTGCCCGCCTTCTCCGCCATGACCAGGAACCTGTCAATGGTCTGGAGCACAGGCGCCGGCTTTTTGGCCGCCGTCACAACGACGAAGCAGTCGACGTTCGCCACGAAAGGCCTGATAAAGCAGTTCTTACGGGGCAGTATTTCGGTCACAAGAGTGTTGTCTTCCTCCGCTCCAATCTCGAAACGGACCTCGTCTCCGACGGCAGGCTTGATTCCCTGCTCCTTGAAGACGCCCCTTGCTCTGCATCTGTATACTGTTTCGCCGGATTTCACATAATAAAATCCGGCGATTCCTTTAACGATTGTTCCTCTCATCTAATTATCTGCCGGTCCATCGAGTTCCGGCTCCGTCGGCCCTACAGGTTCCGTTGTCGTAGTGGTCGTGGTGGTTGTAGTGGTCGTCGTAGGTTCAGGTCCCTTGCTGATCCTCAGTTTGACGGATGAACCCTTGTCTATGAGAGCCCCCGCGTCGTACTGCTGCCACATGACTTCGCCCTCAGCGTAGGTCGAACTGTAGTCGTAGCTGATCTTTCCGGTCTTCAGACCCTCCGCGGCGAGGGCATCCTCAGCGTCCTCAAGAGACTTTCCGACCAGATAAGGAACGGTTGCTTTTGCCTTGGATCCGTCGCTTACTACGACATCGATGGCTGTTCCCTTCTCGACTTCAGTGCCGGCCTTAGGGTTCTGATCGATCACCATTCCCTCAGGCTGATCGCTTGCCGTGGTCGTAACCGCGCCCAGCTTGAACCCGGCCGCCTCAAGATAGTCGGACAGATCATCCTTCATCTTGCCTGTAAGGTCCGGCACACTGCCGTCTCCGAGACCTTTGCTTATATTGACCGTGATGGTGCTTCCCGTCTTGATGGTCGTTCCTGCTTCAGGTGTCTGGGAAACGATCAGGCCCTTGTCCACCTCGTCGCTGATGACCTCATCGCCCTCTTTGACCTTAATACCCAGCTCGGATGCCTGATCCTGTGCCTGCTGAAGTGTCATGCCCTTGAAATTAGGCGCCTCGATCTCTTCGCCGCCGACAAAGTGAAGCACTACCACAAGGCCCAGTATTACCGCTGCCGCGATGATCGCGATCAGAAGTATCCTCTTATTGTTCTTCTTTGTCTTTTCCTTTTTCTTTCTTCCGTTGTCCGCGTACTCCTCATACTCTTCGTCGTCGCCGCCGTCATAGTCCGTAACGGCTACAGGGCCTCTGGACTTCTGAGGACGGATCCTCGTCGTTTCTCTTCCCGTATTGCCCATGAGCACGGAATTGCCTACGACACTGCCCACGAACTCAAGATTGTTCAGGGCTTCGATCAGATCGTCCGCCGACGCGTATCTGTTGACAGGATACTTATCGCAGCATTTCATGATGATGTGCTCCAGCGCCGGCGGCACGCCGTCCACCAGCTGGGACGGAGGCGTCATTTCGCTGTTTATATGCTGAAGAGCTATGTTCACAGGATTGTCCCCGTCGAAAGGAACCTGTCCCGTGAGCATCTCGTACATTACGATACCGAGTGAATAAATGTCCGACTTCTCGTCCACGTATCCGCCTCTCGCCTGCTCCGGTGAGAAGTAGTGAACGGATCCGACGATGCCGTCGGTGTTGTCGACGATGGTCGCCGCGTTCACGGCCTTCGCGATGCCGAAGTCGGTGATCTTCGCGGTGCCGTTAGGCGTTATCATCACGTTGTGAGGCTTGACGTCCCTGTGTATGATGTGGTTCTTGTGCGCAAAGGCAAGAGCCGACGCTATCTGTTTCGACAGGGCGATGACCTTCGGGTAGGCCATTGGTCCCTGCTCACGAATGTAGTCGCTCAGAGCCCGCCCCTCGATAAGTTCCATAACGATATAGTGAATGTTGCCTTCCCGTCCTACGTCGTAGATGTTGACAATGTTCGGGTGGCTCATGCTGGCCGCGTTCTGGGACTCTCTCCGGAAACTCTCGATGAATTTCTGGTCGCCTATGAACTCCGGCTTCAGAATCTTAATCGCAACAAATCTATTGAGGAGACGGTCCTTGGCCTTGTAGACCACGGACATTCCGCCCTCGCCTACTCTCTCGAACAGTTCATATCTGTTTGCGAGTACTTTGCTCATAACTTCCTCCTAAATCAAACCCTGATACAGATCACTGTGATGTTGTCTCTTCCGCCGGAAAGGATAGCCTCGTCGACGAAATCCGCGCACAGGTCGTTCATCTTGGTGTCATTCTCGTAAGCGGCTCTGAGAAGTTCAGTCATTCTGTCCTCCCCGACTTCACCGTAAAGTCCGTCCGAACAGAGGAGCATGATGTCCCCTCTCTCCAGTGCGACCTTGTAGAAATCCGGTTCCGCCTGCGGTTCGGCTCCGAGAGCCTTGGTTATGACATTCTTCTGACTGTGGCTCTCGGCCTCCCTTTCAGTGATTATGCCTTTATCGATAAGCTCATTAACATAGGTGTGATCCTTGGTTATGCGCTTAAGTCTGCCGTTTCTGAACAGATACGCTCTGCTGTCGCCGATGTTCGTCACATATGCGTTGCCGTCGCGTATGTATGTCATGACCAGAGTCGTGGCCATGCCTCTGTAATTGAGGTTCTCCTGATTCATTCCGTAGACGTCGCTGTTCGCCGCATCCACAGCCTCGGTGAAGAATCCGAATATCTCCTCCGGAGTCTTCAGGCTCTTGATGTCTCCGGCCTTTACGAAGGAGGCCAGCGACTCCACAGCCGTGCTGCTGGCTATCTCGCCGGAGTTGTTGCCTCCGACTCCGTCAGCGACGATGTAGACGTCCTGATTCGGGATGAGAAAGCACGCGTCTTCGTTGTTCTTTCTTACGACTCCTCTGTTGCATTTGAATCCTATTTGCAGCATTGGTTATTATTTCTCCCTGTCTGTGATAACTGTTGATTGATTAGTCTGTAGCGGTCATCTATTCGATGAGGTCGTCTCTCTTCATCACGCAGATGAAGAATCCGTCTGTGCCGTTTACGTTCGGCAGAAGAAGAATCCTCTCGACCTTCTCGAAGTCTCTGTTTCTCTTCAGGAATTCGTCTACGATCATCTCGTTTTCCTGAGGATTAATCGTGCATGTGCTGTACACGAGGGTGCCGCCCGGCTTGACGTAAGCAGCCGAGGCGGAAAGAATCGCCTGCTGTTTACTAGGCAGCAGCATGATCTCGTCAGTAAGCTCTTTGTACTTGATCTCAGGTTTTCTCCTGACTACGCCGAGCCCTGAGCAAGGCGCGTCGACCAGCACACTGTCCGCCTTCTTGGCCATCGTGGAATCAACCCTGGTAGCGTCCCATGATCTGGTTTCTATATTGGTGATTCCAAGCCTCTTGGCTTCCTTGTCGACAATGTCAAGCTTTCTGCGGTATATATCGGACGCGATTACACGGCCCGTGTTGTTCATTCTCTCGGCGATGGCCGTGGTCTTGCCGCCCGGCGCGGCGCAGACGTCCATAACCAGGTCGCCCTGCTTGACTCCGATCTTCTCGGACACGAGCATGGAGCTCTCATCCTGCGGAGTGAACAGTCCGTACTTGTACAGCTCCGTATCCAGCAGCTTGCTGCCCTTGACGTTCAGCGCGTTCTGGCAGAGCTTGCCGTCCTCGACCTCGTAGCCTCTCTCTTCCAGGACCTTCTTCAGGTCGCCCTTTCTGATCTTCAGCCAGTTGGATCTTATCGTCAGCGGAGGAGTCACGTTGCCTGCCTCCAGAAGCTTCTCGACGAAAGGCTTGTCGTAGTACTTCAGCCACAGTTCAATGATCCACGGAGCGTAGGAGTACTTGACGGAAAGGAACCTGACTTCGTCTTCGTCCCTCGCCGGAAGAGTCATGTATATCTTCTTGTTCTGGTACTCTCTAAGGACGCCGTTGATGAGGCCCGCCCTGCCTTTGCAGTACTTCTTGGCCAGTTCCACGCACTCGTTGATTGCCGCGTACTCCGGCACCCTGTCCATGTATCCCAGCTGGTAAACGCCCATGCGGAGTATGTTGAGCTCCGGCGTTTTGAGGCTGTCGATGCCTTCCTTGAGCAGCTGGTCGATGTAGTAGTCCAGAGTGATCTTTCTCTCCAGAACACCGTATGTAAGTTCTCTTACAAAGGCAGGATTGCCCGGTTTGTTGACCGCGATTTTGTGATTAAGGGCAATGTTCGAATACGCCTTCTTCGACTCCACGTCCATTAATGTCTGATATGCTGTCTTGCGGTTGATATCCATCAGTTTCTCCCCCTTATGAGCAGTAATCTTATGAGCATGACCAGAGATACTGACAGCGCCGCCACATAAGTCATGGCCGCTGCTGAAAGAACCTTCCGGGCGCCCTTTTCTTCATTTCCTTCAACTATGCCGAGACCGACAAGCTGCTCCATGGCCCGCTTGCTGGCATCGAATTCCACCGGCAGAGTCACTGTGTGGAACAGAACCACAACAACGAACATAATTACGCCGATGTTGAATATTGAACCTCCCATCGCCTGACCCATGCAGACGAGGATAATTCCGATCATTATGACCGGCATCGAAATGGCCGACACCACGTTTACGGCAGGCACCATAGCTATCCTGAGTTTCAGGAAAGCGTAGTTGCTGCCGTCCTGCATGGCGTGTCCCGATTCATGGGCGGCCACCGCGACGGACGCGATCGATGAACTGCCGTATGTCCCTTCGGACAGGTGCATCACATCCTTGGTCGGATCATAGTTGTCCGTAAGGTTTCCCTGGACGACTTCGATAGGCACGTGACCCATGCCGTTGTTGTCCAGAATCATCCTGGCAACCTGTCCGCCTGTTATGTTCTTCCTCGTCGGCACACGCGAATACTGAGCGTAGGTGCTCTGCACCTTACGCTGCGCGTACACGGTAAATATTATTGCCGGGATAAGAAGTATGAATGTCGGATCGAATCCATAAAACATCAAATCACCTCACCCTATATTTTATCTCAAAACAGTGCCGATTTCAATTACATTGCCCCTCAAAAAGTCGCCTGTTTCCATGCGCTTCTTACCGGGAGCCTGAAGCTGCGTGACCCTCAGAACGCGGCCTCCGGCGGAAATGTCCAGACCTTCGCCGCCCGCGGCCAGAACTGTGCCCGGAGGGGCCTCCGTACTGTCCTCGAGAGCCTTCGACCTCCAAAGCTTGTAGGTCTTCCCATTCATCTCCGCGAAAGTGCCCGGCCATGGGTCGTAAGCCCTCATCCTGCGCTCGATCGCCTCAGGAGCCAGTGTAAAATCAAGATGACCGTCCTCCTTGGAGATCATCGGCGCGTATGTAGCCAGAGAGTCGTCCTGTTTCTCCGCTCCCGACAGAGCCCCTTCGATATCCTCAAGGGTCTCTACAAGGAGCCTTCCGCCCATTTCGGACAGCTCGTCGTGAAGCTGGCCGCATGTTTTGCCGGATGCCGGGGTGGCTGCCTTTGCGAGCATGTCCCCCGTGTCCAGGCCTTCGTTCATGCGCATTATGGTTACGCCCGTTTCCTCGTCACCCGCGATTATGGCCGCCTGTATTGGCGCGGCGCCTCTGAATCTCGGAAGAAGGGAACCGTGTATGTTCAGGCATCCGTATTTCGGCAGGTCAAGGATGTGCTTCGGCAGAATCTTTCCGTAGGCCGAAACGATGATGGCGTCGGGTTCGGCATCCTTCAGCGTCTGGGCGAACTCCTCGTTGCGCCTTATCTTAGACGGCTGCAGGACAGGTATCCCCATCTCAATGGCCTTTTCCTTGACCGGCGAGAAATGGATCTTCTTTCCTCTGTCCCTCACCGCGTCAGGCTGAGTCACCGCGTATATGATTTCATGTCCCGCCTGCGCCAGCATCTCCATGGGAGGTACCGCGAAGTCCGGTGTGCCCATGTATATCAGTCTCATTCGTCCTGCTCCTCCGCAGCGTCAGGATCCGCCTGTTCCGCAGGGAATACCTCCGACGCCTTGTCAGTGTAGAGTATGCCTTCCAGATGATCATACTCGTGGCACATGACTACTGCTTCAAAACCTTCGAAGGTGAACTCCTTCTCTTTGCCGTATCTGTCCCTGCCTCTGATCACGATCTTCTCGGGTCTCATGACCTTGCCCACAAACCCCGGAACGGAAAGGCACCCTTCAGTACTCTCCTGTTCGCCTTCGAAAGATACTATCTCCGGATCGACGAAGCAGTATACCTTCTCGGGCTCCGGCTCGGCCACGAACATTCTTCTCATTATGCCTACCTGAGGCGCGGCAAGGCCGACGCCATTGGCGTCTCTCATGGTCTCCACCATGTCATCCAGGATCATCTGGATGCGCGGCGTAACCTCGCCTACCGGTCTGCAGACCTTTTTCAGTATAGGATCTTCATTTGTTACGATATTTCTAAGTGCCATTCTTATGCTCCTCTTTCTATGTGAAGCTGTACGGGTTGATGTCCGCAACAGCTATGTAATCCTGTTTCCCTCGGGTCTCTTCGGTCTCCTCCGCTCTCACTCTGCGGACGATATCCGAATAGAGACGCCTCTTTCCCTTCGGACACTTTATTACCAGTGAGTACCTGTATGTGTCGCGGATCTTGCTCATGTAGGCTTCCTGCGGAGTGAAAAGGTTTCTCCTGTCATCCTCCGGCAGAAGCCCGCTGATCCGGGCGTGCCACTTCTCCGCTCCCGCCAGGGCCGCCGCCTGGTTCTTCGACGTGAACAGTATCTGGAAGATGTCGCTGTACGGCGGGTACATCATGAACTTCCTGAACTTGTCCTCGGCCTCGAAGAAGCTGGCGTAATCGTGTTCCGCGGCCATCTGCACGGCGTAGTGCTCGGGACTGTATGTCTGGATAATGACATGGCCCTCGTCGCTGCCCCTTCCGGCTCTTCCCGCCGCCTGGGTTATGAGCTGGAACGCTCGCTCCGGCGACCGGAAGTCAGGTATGTTCAGCGACACGTCCGCCGAGACGATGCCCACCAGACCCACGTTTTTGAAATCCAGTCCTTTGGCAATGAGCTGGGTCCCTATCAGTATGTCCGTGGCGCCCTTCTCGAAGTCCTTGAGTTTCCTCTTCAGCTCACCCTTCTTTTTGACCGAGTCCAGGTCAAGCCTGTCCGCGGTATTGTCCGGAAAGAGCTTCCTGACGGTCTCCTCGATCTTCTCGGTGCCGCTGCCGAAGTATCTAACGTAACTGCTTCCGCACTCAGGGCAAACCTCAGGCGCAGGTTCCTCGTGACCGCAGTAGTGACAGACCAGTTTTCCGGTCTGGGCGCCGCTGCCTTTGCCTCTGTGGTATGTGAGCGAAAGACCGCACGTCGGGCACTTGGCCACATAGCCGCACTCCCTGCAGGAGATGAATGTTGAATATCCCCTCCTGTTGAGAAAGAGCATGACCTGTCTGCCCGCGTCCAGCTGCCGCTTCATCTCCTCGGCCAGCCTGCGGCTGATGACGGACCTGTTTCCTTCCTTCAGTTCATCGCGCATGTCCACGATCTCGGTCTTCGGAAGGCTTACCTCATTGTATCTTTTTTTCAGCTCGATGAGCCTGTAGATTCCCTCTTTCGCCCGGCTGAAGGTGACCACTGAAGGCGTGGCGCTGCCCAGAATCAGGACGCCGTCTGAGTCTTTGTCCTGAAGCCTCTTGACCGCCACCTCCACCGTGTCGTACTTTGGAGTGTAGTCGGATTTGTAGGTGGATTCGTGTTCCTCGTCGACTACTATCAGCCCCAGATTTTCCACAGGAGCAAAAGCAGCCGACCTTGCGCCGATCACTATTCTCGTCTTTCCGTCGCGAATCTTCTTCCACTGGTCGTAGCGTTCTCCCGCCGACAGTCTCGAATGGAGAACCGCCACGGAATCCTCGCCGAAATTGCCCAGGAATCTCTCGATGATCTGGCCCGTGAGGGAAATCTCCGGCACCAGGATTATGACGCCTCTTCCCTCGCCGAGGGCCTTCTTCGCCGCTCTTATGTATATTTCAGTTTTGCCGCTTCCCGTAACTCCGTGGATGAGGAAGCGCTCGTTCTTTCTGCCTTCTATTGCTTCATCTATCTGCCTGACAGCCTCCTCCTGCTCGTCAGTCAGGGCCTCGACAGGCTCTGCGTATCCGCGTTCGCCCGCCAGGGAATCCTGCTTCTCGCGGCGCACCGCCGCGCTGCCCGAAGGCGTGAAGCATCTGATGGCGTCGATGTATCTGCAGAGGTATCTGCCCCTCATCCAGACAGCTGTCCGCACCATCTCTTCCGTCAGGGACACCTCGCTGTCGATGCTGTCCACAGCACGGAGTTTCTTCAGCACCTCCTCGTCTATGCCGGAAGCGTCGTCCTTCACGGACACCACATACCCTTCCCTCAGGGTCTTGCCCCGCGCAAAGGGCAGATACACTTTGCTTCCGACTCTGACCGAATCATCATCACACTTGTAGGTGAAGAAGCTGTCGGTGCTGTTGCTCTTGTTGTCGATAACTACATCTACGTATTTCATCGCTAGAGCAGGAAGATATCATTCTCCTCGCATTCCCTGATCATGTCCTCAGGCCAGATGGCGGCCTGGACCTCTCCGATGTGCGCCTTCCTCAGGAAGTACATGCAGAGTCTCGACTGTCCGATTCCTCCGCCGATTGAGTAAGGCAGCTCGCAGTTCAATATCTTCTTGTGGAAATCCAGCTCGGCTCTCTCAGGCACTCCTGCCAGTTCCAGCTGACGTGCCATGGCCTCTTCGTCCACTCTGATGCCCATGGAGGAAATCTCGAAGGCTCCTCCGAGGATGTCGTTCCACAGGAGTATGTCGCCGTTGAGCTCCCAGTCGTCGTAGTCCGGAGCTCTGCCGTCGTGAGGCTCCCCCGACTTCAGTTTTCCGCCGATCTTTTCTACGAATACGGCTCTCTTCTCTTTGCAGATAGCGTCTTCTCTTGCCTTTGCGTCAAGACCCGGATACATGTCCTCCAGTTCCTGAGACGTGATGAAGAAGATCTCGTTCGGCAGGTTGGTTTTCAGTTCGTTGTAGTGTCTGTTGACGAAATCGTTCAGGTTCTTCAGGGCGTTGTAGAGAGTGACGACCACTTCGTGGAGATACTCGGTAGTCCTGTCCTCCTTGTTGATGGCCTTCTCCCAGTCCCACTGGTCCACGTAGATGGAGTGGAGGTTGTCCAGCTCCTCGTCTCTTCTGATTGCGTTCATGTCAGTGTAGAGTCCCGTGCCCGGCTTGAAGTTGTACCTTCCCAGGGCCATCCTCTTCCACTTTGCCAGTGACTGAACCACTTCGACTTCCTTCTCTCCCATGTCCTTGACGGTGAAGCTTACTGTTCTCTCGACGCCGTTCAGATTGTCGTTGAGACCCGTCTCAGGCGCAACGAAGAGAGGAGCCGAAACTCTTCTCAGTTTCAGTCCGTAAGCCAGTTCCTGCTGGAAGAAGTCCTTGATCTTCTTGATGGCGCGCTGGCTTTCCATGTAATCGATCTGGGGCGTGTAGCCCTCCGGGATAATAAGTTTTGACATAATGTCCTCCTGTATATGTTAACTATCTGTATTTACTGAATTTGCATCCGCAATAGTTCTGCCTGTACAGCCCGTACTTTCTCGACAGTTCGATGGATCTCTTGAAGCCGTCCTGTTTCTTGAAGTCGCGGTCCAGGAAACCGATGCCATAGCGGGCGGCGACGTCCTTTCCTATGGCGGATATGATCTCATAGTTCTTGTGGGGGCTGACAGTAAGCGTCGTTCCGAACATGTCGAAGCCCTGGAATGCCGCCGTCTCGGCAGTCTTATCCAGTCTCTGCCTGAAACAGATGCTGCATCTCGCTCCGCCTTCGGGGTCCTCCTCGTGACCCTTCACAAGGTCCAGAAAAGCGCCCGGCTCGTACTGCCCCTCTATGAAATTGATGTCCGGCAGGTCTATCCTCTCGGCGTTGAACTTCTCGATCAGCTGGACCTGCGCGGTTCTCCTTTTCTTATACTCTTCTTCGTCAGTGATGCACGGATTGTAGTAAAAAACGGTGATGTTGAACTCCCCCGCCAGTCTCTCGATGACACTGCTGCTGCAAGGTCCGCAGCAGCTGTGCAAAAGCAGACTCATCCTATCGATCTTCTTCTCCAGGGCGTCTCCGGGCATCAGATTCCGCTGTTCATTTGTAAGCATGAACGCCTCGAGAGGCGACGTGTTCCTGTCCGTTTTCATGCCGGCATCCTCACGTAATTGCCTTATCCACATAGTTACCCTATTATAACGATTCATTATACCACAATCATGTGCTAAAATGTGATAAAAGAAGAGCGTATTTGTCACTTAAAACCATGGTTTTTGATATGGAAAAGCCGATCATTTTCGACACGTCCGACGGCCAGGAGCTGCGGATCAACATGATCAGCCCATGGCTGAAGAATCACTATGAAGAGCTGGGGCTTTCCGCCCCTGCCAAGATCGTCAAGCTGTCCCTTGACGGCGGTTTCACGTGCCCGAACAGAGACGGAACCAAAGGCACCGGCGGGTGTCTGTTCTGCTCCGAAAGCGGCTCCGGCGACATGGCTTCATCACTTGCTGTTGCTGAAGCCAGTGCTGATAGCGAATCTGAACGGGGTCTCCACAGTGAAGTTACAGGCATCACAAATGCACTGAACAGGCAGATAAAGCTGCTGTCCGACAAGTGGCCTTCGGATAAATACGATTTGAAATACATGGCCTACTTCCAGAGTCACACTAACACTTATGCGCCGGTTGATGACCTGCGAGCCAAGTTCGAAGCAGCTCTGGAAGTTCCCGGTGTCATCGGTCTGGCTGTAGCCACCCGCCCTGACTGCCTGCCCGATGACGTACTTGATCTTCTGACGGAACTGAACGGGAAGACTTTCATATGGGTGGAGTTGGGGCTTCAGACGATCCATGACGATACCGCCCGCGCCATGAACCTGTGCCACAGTCTGGCCGACTATGATGACGCAGTCCGCAGACTCACGGAGCGCGGGATCCGCGTCGTCACCCACCTCATTCTGGGACTGCCCGGCGAGACGAAGGAGATGATGCTGGAATCGGTCCGGCACGCATGCGGACACACAGGCAGCGGCGGCAGGATTTTCGGTCTGAAACTCCACATGCTCAATGTCGTAAAAGGCAGTGGAATGGCCGTGGCAATGCCTGACTATGTTCCTTTCGAATCAATGGAGGAGTATATAGATCTGCTCATTTCAGCAGTTGAAATAATACCGCCTGAAATCACCCTTCACCGGATATCCGGCGACGCGCCGCGGTCAACGCTCATCGCTCCCGAATGGAGCTACAGGAAACGGACGATACTGAACACAATCCATCGGGAAATGCGCCAGCGCAACACATGGCAAGGAAAAAGGCTCTGATTCCATTTTGACAAACCGGGATTTGTTAGGTTACAACAAAAGTAGTCGATGAAACCCTTGATACTACGTTGACCTTTTATGATAATCAGCTTGGTTCAGTCTAGTTCTCATAAAAGAGATTGTCGAAACCCTTGATACTCCATTAGTCTTTTATAATAAACAGTCAGTCTTCACTCATTTCTCATGAAAGCAATCGCTGAATCC
>DBYH01000004.1:92309-92446 GCA_002310095.1 Firmicutes bacterium UBA1191
ATGCGTGCACGTGACTTGATTCTCATAAAAGAGATTGCAGAGACACCTGATAATTCGTTTTCCTTTTATAATAATTGCCCCCGCCAACTCCCGGCTTGTCGGGATTTTTTGTCGGAGAACGGGAAATATAGATTTTT
>DBYH01000016.1 GCA_002310095.1 Firmicutes bacterium UBA1191
CTTTATCGCACATTAGCAAACTCGGCGGTCTTCCATTCGACCTTGCCTCTTTTGTTTCTTCCGAGTGTTACCGTCCAAAGGCTACCGTCCTTGACTTTCGACATGTCTATGTCTGTCTCCTTCGGAGCGTAGATCATTTCGTCGTTAACGGGTCTTCTCCAGGCGAATAGTTTGATGAAACTATGATTGCTGTAGTTATGTCCGTAGCAGATCAAAGCCTCCCCATACTTGTACCATGCCCTGAAGTCTATATCGAACTCGAATTCGCCTTCCTCCTTCGGCGTGATATAACACTCCGGTTCCATTTCCATGATTTCTTCTTCTGTTGTTAATACTCCATATGAATTCATACAATCTCCTTCCCGCGCCTATCTGGCACTTCTATCTTTTCCTTGTTTTAACTTGTTCAGATCCACTCCGGTTGCTTTCGCGATGCAGAATTCCATGAATTGTCCGATGGCATCGCCCCACGCATTGGCCCACGTGTTGCGATCTTCATACTTCAGTTCTTTCAGCATTGTGAGGAGGACTTTGACTCCTCCAGCGAGAATACTTCTAAAGGTAACAGGATCCTTTTTCCCATCTGATTTCTTCATTGACTGCTGCACCGGCAGAATGATCAGCTCCCGTTTCACATACATCAGTCGGGCTTGGGGAACGCCCCTTGCCCGTGCCCGATTGATGCCTTTGTTCCACTCATCCTTGAGCTGATTTGTTTCTTTGATCTCTTCTGCGCGAGGGTTGTTTTTGCCGATTTTCTTTGTCGGAAGATAGGGTCCGTTCTTCGGAAAAGTTTTCATTTTCATCTGCTCCGGCAGCTGATAATTGATCAGATCTGTGAAGAATTCTTTGGCTTCCTCGGTAAATCTTCTCTCTTTGAACAGAGGATTTTTCTTCTCGAATTTATGCTCTTCATAGACCTTTCCCTTCGGAACCATCGTGTACCCCGGAAGCAATCCCTGTTCATTTGTCGCCTCCTTTTTCGTTCTGACGCGCTTGCCATTCGGATCGAAAAACATGTTCCTGGAAGCAATTTTCTGTACCGGTTCGTCGAGCTTTTGCCTCTCTGAAAAGATCAGATGGATGTGGAAATTCGTCTTCGCTTTGTTATGATGCAGGGCCGCAATGCACTCTGTTTCATACTTCCTTTTGAATGATTCTGTGAAGTATTTCAGCAGTTCTTCATGATCAAAATGGAAGAATTCTTTGGGCAATGCGATGATGAATTCTCTCGCTTCTATGCATGTTCCCACTGTGCCGCTGCGCTTGAAATCCGCCTGATTTTCTTTCGCCAGATCTCTCCAGTACCCCCTCGGCACCGTCTCATACACCGCGTACAAATTCTCCTGTTGTGCCTTGCTGCTGATATATTTTATGCGGCCTTTTACGTTGGATAATTTCGTATGTTCAACAAATGTTACGCCTTTCATCGATTCATATCATCTCCAATCCTCATATCGCCTACTTACAATTTGTTAGCTGCGCCTGCCCCGCAGGGCGAAATACACAGAGTACGAACCCGACAGGGTTTGTGCGATGGGTGTATTTCGCTCTCAGACGGCGAGGCCTTTGGTGTGTGCTTAAATCATGGTCTCTCATCTCCCTCTTTCATAGGTATCACAGCATCTTTGGAATCTCTCCTGCTGATCAAGGTGGCAAGATGCCCATATCTATAGGTATAGGTCACCTTACCATCTTGCCTCTACTCTTTGTCCTCCGGTAATGCCGTATACCATTTGTCTCCATCTCTGATTGCTTCCGTGTGTAGATCCGCCATGGCGTTTCTCAATGTCTTCTTGCGGATGCCCTCCGCCTCTGCCTCCTCATACAGATCCTTGCTGGGCATCATTCCATCTTCCAGTTTTCTCTTCAGGAACTCTGTCGCCTCTTTTGTCTTCTTCCCTCTACTGCTGCCGGAGAGAAGTTCATCCGGCGTGATGTCGTATTCTCCGATCCACTCGAACCCGAACTCCTGACTCAGGCGAAAGGCTACCGGGGTCGGCTCATAGACGAGTGATGATTTCAACGGTGCAAGTACTCTCACATCCGGGTCATCTCTCACCCTGCCGCAGAGGATGACGCTGCGTGCTGCCGCTGCAAAATCGACTGACCCCAGACCTCTGTGCTTTGCTTTCATCACTTCTGACTTGTTTATGTGACCGATGAGCACGATTGCGCATCCGTATTCTTCTGCCAGCGCGGAGATCCTGCTCATGACGGGCCGCACTTCGTTCGCTCTGTACATATCCACCGATGACCCCAGGTACGCCTGGATTGGATCCAGTACCACCAGCTTCGCGTCTGTTCTGATGATGGCTTCCTCCAATCGATCGTCTGACATCGTCAGAGCCTTCTCCGAGTCATCAATCACCAACACCCTGCTACAGTCTGCTCCTGCTGCGACAAGCCTCGGCTTGATCGTATCTCCCAGTCCGTCTTCTGCTGTCTGGTAGATCACATTCACCGGTCCCCTCACCGGCGGATCATCTTTGGCTGAAACGATTTCTCTTCCCGTGGTCAGACTTGCTATGATCTGCAGAAGCGCTGTAGTCTTTCCCTCTCCCGAGTCACCCTGCATGAGCGTGATCTTCTTATACGGAATAAAGTCCTGCCACAGCCACTCCACTTTCTCGATCTCCACGTCATTCATGTTGATCATCTTGAGTTCCGTCATGGGCATCATCTCCTTCCTCTATCTCTTTGATCTGCCTGAGCAGTGCGTTGCACGCGTTTATGGTCTGCTCGATCTCTTCGCAGTCATTCGTTACTTCCAGAGTCTCTCTCATTTTCCTGAGTTCCAGAGACAGTCGATCGCTGTGGAATCTCCCGGCTGTTATCCTGATCTGCTGATGCAGCAAAGACTGTCTGAAGTATTCTCCCTTTGGGAGCCCGCATACCTTGATGCGGGCCTCCAATGCCGTCTTCTCTTCCTCTGTAACCCTGAAGCTCATCGTTGTGATTCTGATCTTATGGGTGTCGTGTCCTTTCCCTGATCGTGCTTTCATTCCTCCCTCTCTCCTTTCTTGTACCTTTTGTTGATTTCCTCTGCCAGTTTCATCTGACTGTCCGGATACAGATGCTCGTAGATGTCCAACGTCGTTTCCACATTCTCGTGTCCCAGACGGCTTGCTACCTCCAGCGGCATGATCTTCATATGTGCCAGCATCGCGGCGTGGCTGTGACGGAGATTGTGAACGGTAATTTCCTGCACGCCGCTCTTTTGAATCCCTCGCTTGATCTCATCATTGAAGTGGCTTTCCCCCACCGGGAAGAGCCTGTCTTTGGGTTCCAGTCCGTAAACGCTATCGAAGTATTCCTGAAGATCAGTTACCAGGAAGTCCGGCAGACTGATGGTCCGGTTGCTCTTCGGTGTCTTCGGCGGGGTGATCACATCTTTCTTCTTGATTCTCTGATATGATTTGTTTACTGTCAGTACCTTCTTCTCCAGATCCACATCCTCCCTGGTGAGAGCCAGCAATTCACCTTTCCGAAGGCCTGTCCAAAAGAGCAGCTCGAACGCCACGTAGGATCTGCGTTTGTCCATCATGTGATCCAGGAATATCTCAAACTCTTCCACTGTCCAGAACGGCATCTCTTCAGCTTTTGCCTTCCCCATACTTCCTGCTTTCTTGCAAGGGTTGCTGCCGAGGTCGTAATAATTGACGGCGAAGTTGAATACCGCCGTGAGCTGATTGTTGATCGTCTTCAGATAGGTTGGTTTATATCCTTTCCCTATCAGCTCGTTCTGCCACCTCCGGATATCTGCTGCGGTGATGCTGTTAACGGCCTTCTTTCCGAAGTACGGCAGGATCTTGTCGTTGATGATATATTCCTTGGTCAGGATCGTATTCTCTCTCAACCTGGATCTGCAGTCCTCCATATAGATATCGATGAAATCCTTCATCTTCATATCGAAGTTGACTTCCTGTTTGGTCAGGAATGTGCTGAGCCAGTTCTCCGCCTCCCTCTTCGTCTTGAATCCTCTCTTCGTCGACTTGTGCTGCTCCCCCTGCCAGTCTGTGTACCGATACTGGATCGACCAGGTCCCGTTATCCGGGTCTTTCTTCGCTTTGTTCATGATTTCTTCCCTCCATCCTCTAATCCATACCAATGTTCTTCGAAATACTTCTTTGGGACCTTCCCTGCTACGGTCAGGTATCCCTGAGCGGCCAGGTCATCGTTCATGCTTCTGATGACCTTGTAGGCCAGTGATCTGGAGATCCCGAGGATCTCGACCACATCATTGACTGTTAGATACGCTCGCATACTCTCATCCCTCCTCCTATGCTTTGTAGCGTTTTAGCTCTATCTTGTGTCTATATTATATGTAGTCTTTTCGCTACAGTCAACCCCTGATTGTAGCCTTTTCGCTATTTTTTTGAAAAATAGTTGCTTTTTCGCTACATTTCTGCTATTATGACCACATTGGAGGTGCACTATTATGACGATAGGCGAACAAATCAAGTACATCCGGAAAAGAAGAGGATTGACACAAGGCCAGCTGGCAGATGCCACAGGTATCCACCCTGTTACCATCAGAAAATACGAAACAAACAAACTGCAGCCAAAAAAAGAACAGATAAAAAAAATAGCTGACACGCTTATGGTCAGCCCTATGGTATTCGGTGGTCTTGAAGCAAACACGATTCGGATCGAATCTGTTGGAGATATGCTTGGACTGCTTATTTTAATGTATAAATCAAATGTCATCGTTATCTCTGAAGACACCTCAGAAATCAGATTGACACCGGCATTAAAGGGTCATCTGGTATTTATGGCAACAAAAAAGAACGCCTCTGTTTCAGACGGTGCGATCCATCTGACGGACGCTCAGGCAGAACGGGATTATTTAACGTGGGCTCAGCTCTATGACAATCACATGAAACTGCAGGAAAAATACGGTTCTGATTCGGATAAACAGGCTGTTCTCCTGGAAGATGAGGAGCAGCTCAGGACCATCGAAATGGAACTGATCATGAACATGGAGCCACTGTAAAAACAGGGCAAAAAACCATTTACTCCACGATTTGTACTCAAAATGTACTCAAACGGCAAAAAATAAATGCGGGAAGCGCGTAATATCAACGCCTCCCGCTGTTTTTGCTTTTATTCCCACTCGATTGTCGCTATCGGCTTGTCCGAGAAGTCCCAGAGCACTCTGTTGATTCCCGGCACCTCGGCGATTATTCTATCGCGGATGACGCAGAGCGTATCCCACGGAATCTCGACTGACTTCGCGGTAACTGCGTCTACAGTATGGATCGCGCGTATGACTGCCGCCCATCCCATGTAGCGCTTGCCATCCTTGATTCCTGTCGATTTGACGTCAGGAATGGCTACGAAGTACTGCCACGGAGCCGGGTCCATCTTGCCGATTTCCTCGCGGACGATGGCGTCAGCTTCGCGAACCGCTTCAAGTCTGTCGCGGGTGATGGCTCCGACGCATCTCACGCCCAGACCCGGGCCCGGGAACGGCTGACGGTAAACCATGCTGTCAGGAAGTCCGAGAGCCTTGCCGACTACTCTTACCTCGTCCTTGTAGAGCAGCTTGACCGGCTCGACCAGTTCGAAGTCGAACTCTTCCGGCATTCCGCCTACGTTGTGGTGAGCCTTGATTCCATCCTTTGACTCCAGAATGTCAGGATATATCGTGCCCTGTCCCAGGAACTCGATTCCCTCCAGCTTTGAAGCCTCTTCCGCAAATACGTCGATGAACTCTTTGCCTATTATCTTTCTCTTCGTCTCAGGGTCGTCCACTCCCGCCAGCTTGTCCAGGAATCTGTCGACCGCGTCCACGTAAATAAGGTTCGCGCCGAGTTCATCCTTGAACACTCTGATTACCTGTTCAGGCTCATCCTTTCTCAGCAGTCCGTGGTTGACATGCACGCAAGTCAGCTGATCGCCGATCGCCTTGATCAGGATTGCCGCGACTACTGACGAGTCGACGCCGCCAGACAGGGCCAGCAGGACTTTCTTGTCCCTTACCTGTTCCTTTACCGCCGCGACCTGCTCGTCGATGAAGGCCTGGGCCAGCTCAGGAGTTGTGATTCTTTCCATAGTTTCCGGTCTTACATTTGGATCCATTTTGTTTCCTCCTAATATATTTCAATTGCATTATTTACATAAGTCAGTTGTTATTTGAAACAATAATTGATTATACCACACTTTTGCTTTTGCGCTGTCCACATGTTATAATTTCTCGTATGAATCATTCAATTACCAAACCATTACTCGCTATCATCGGCGTCAATTTCATCTGGGGTTTCGACTTTATCGCCATTGAGTATATGATGCGGTTTATGTCCCCTGCAATGTTCACTTTCATACGGCTCATAATCGGAGCCGTGATTTTGACTGTCTGCTCCTTCATTTTCAGGGGCGGGGTGCGCATCAGAAGAGAGGATATGCCTCGCGTATTTCTTTCAGGAGCTATCGGCATGTCAGTGTACTTCACCATAGAAAACCTGGGAACCGGTTTGACCTCTGCGTCGTTTTCCTCTCTCATTATGGCCACCGTTCCGATTTTCGGGATGTTTGGAGACCGCGTTTTTTACGGAAACAAAATAACGCCATTAAAGGTCGTTTGCATTCTGGCGTCGGTTCTAGGGGTTTATCTGCTGGTTTCCGGGGAACCAATGGGGATCAGTACTGTCGGCGTACTGGCCATGTTCGCCGCCTCTGTTTCCTGGACGATCTACATTGTTGTTGTTAAACCTCTTTATGATAAATATGATCTGCTTACACTGCTGACCGGCCTGTTCCTCTCCGGCCTGATCGTTCAGACACCCGTGGTCATCGTATCGCAGGCCGCAACCCATGCGGGCTTAACGATTACCCCGATGGGCGTACTGGTCACGCTGGCAACGGCAATCGTTTGCATTATAATCGGCGAATTTGGCTATATCTATGCTGTCGGCAAACTATCCACAACCCTTGTAGCCGCTTTTGAAAACGTTCTTCCTGTGACAGCAGTCATTTTCTCTATTTTCATCTTCGGCAAAATGCTCACCGCCATCCAGATTATCGGCGGTCTTATCATTCTCATTTCCGTGACGGCAATTGCCTTTCTCGAGCGGAGTAAGGACTGAGGATTTCTTGACAGTTTAACAGGCTTGTGCGAAACTGAAAAAAACGACGTTTCAGCGGAAGGGTTTCATCATGAAACAGCAGTTAAAAGGCGAAGGTTTACTGTTTCTGGCAGCTCTCATCTGGGGAGTGTCTTTTGTTTTCCAGAAAACAGGCATGAGCTACGTGGGACCGATGACTTTCGGTCTCATGCGCTTCTCCATCGGCACCCTCGCCACACTGCCCTTCGTCTTCATATACGACAGTTACTGCAAAAGCAAGGGCCTCGATGTCATGAGTTTCACAGACAGGACCATGCTCAAGGCAGGTATCCTGACTGGACTTGCCAACTTCGGTCTCAGTTCCCTGCAGCAGATCGGCCTGGTCTACACCACGGCCGGCAAAGCGGGATTCATTTCGGCCATGTACGTTGCCTGCGTCCCGATAATCATGATCTTTCTCAGGCGCAAAGTGCGGCGTCTCACCTGGCTCTGCATTGCCTTTGCCCTGGTCGGACTGTACCTGCTCTGCATGACGGGCTCCGCCGGAGAGTTTCTGCACATGCAGCTGGGCGACGGGCTCGTTCTGCTGAGCTGCGTATTCTCCGCCATTGAGATCCTGCTGATCGATCACTACGCGGACAAAGTCAATCCGATGAAGCTGTCCTTCATGCAGTTCATTATCTCGGCGGTCCTGTCCGGCGTGTGTGCCTTTGCATTCGAAACCGTCGAACTGCAGGCCATCATCGACTGCCGGATCCCGATACTGTACACGGGGCTCCTGGAAATCGGCGCGGCCTACACCCTGCAGATCTTCGGACAGAAAACCGCTCCGCCTGTAATGGCGACGATCATCATGAGCCTGGAATCCGTCTTCGCGGTGCTGGCAGGCTCCATTTTCCTGCACGAGGTCATGAGCGGCCGCGAGATCACCGGCTGCGTGATCATGTTCATCGCCCTGCTCCTCGTACAGATAACCGACACACCTAAAACTACAGATTCAGCCGCTTCAACCGAAGGGCTTCAAAGGAGGCAACATGACTGACCACATAGTACGCGCAACCGCTGCGCAGGAACACATCCGCGCATTCGCCGTCGACTCGACGGACACAGTTGCAAAAGCAAGAGAACTTCACATGACTTTCCCTGTTGTGACGGCCGCTCTCGGACGTCTCCTGTCCGCCGGCGCCATGATGGGTTCCATGATGAAGGGCGATAAGGACCTGATTACTCTGACAGTCAAAGGCGATGGTCCTGTAGGCAGCATAACAGTCACCGCCGACTCCCACGGCAACGTCAAAGGCTTCCCGGCCAACCCTGCCGTGGACATCCCGGTCCGCGAGGATCCTGCCAGCGGCGCTCAGAAGCTGGACGTAGGCGGCGCCATAGGCAAAGGCATGCTGACTGTCAGCATGGACCTTGGCCTGAAAGAGCCTTACAACGGACAGGTCGAACTGCAGACCGGCGAGATCGGCGAAGACCTGGCCTACTACTTCACAGTATCCGAACAGACACCGAGCGCAGTGGCCCTCGGCGTAATGATAGATAAGGACAGCAGCGTTCTTCACTCCGGCGGCTTCATCATCCAGCTCATGCCGGACGCATCCGAAGAAGTGATTGCCGCTCTTGAAGCGTCCCTTGCCGAACTTGAACCTGTGACCACACTCATGGAGCGCGGTCTAGGACCTGAAGACATCCTCCGCCTCGTTCTTGGCGATCTGGACCTGGTCATTACCGAGACCAAGCCTATCCGTTTCTACTGCAACTGCTCACGCGAGCGCATTTCCCTCGCCCTCGCCACCCTGAGCACGGCGGATCTCGAATCTATCATTGCCGACGGAGAAGACATAGAAGTCAAATGCCACTTCTGCAACTCCGCCTACACATTCAGCACGGAGGAACTGCAGGCGATACTGGAGCAACGCATAAATGCTTCGACGGAGGAAACAGATTAATTATCAATAATTCGCAGCGCCTCTTAATACGATGCGCTGTGTTTTTATCGTAATAAAATGTTATATTTTGGGATTATTGTTTATATTTGTAATCAAAAGTGATATACTGCTTTTGCTTAATTCTATACAAAAGGGGGTTCATAATGGTGAAAGGAAAACAACACATTCTATTCCCTCCGGCTCTGTCCGGTGCGGAAATTGATTCAGTTAACAATTGTCTAAACCGTTATCTCAAGAGCATTATCAAAGAGATTCACGATCTGCCAAATGGACAACTGTATGTTCGCTATCGAAATAATACACCAAATTTCTGCAACTACTCCGACAATAGAATAAAGGGGATAACGCGAAGGCCTGACCTTGTTCATAAACTTGCCAGAAGGAGATTCCTGCTTTTGCAAGTTCCTTTATTAAAACAAATCCTTCATTCTGGTTGGACACCTGAAGTCAAAACTTCCGTTAAACATATAAACGCTGAAATCAACGAAATGCTGTCAGAGTTTGAGAGTGCGGGTCTGCTAATTGGCCGGGAAGTCTTTCTATCTTTCGAGCATGACACGAAAGATGTAAAGCTAATAATGAAAATCGTTATTCAGATGCTTATTTCAAATCCTGGTGACAATCGTTACCTGATCTATGCGGCACAGAATGCCGGCTGTAATGTGAAAGAACCTTCTCCAATTCGCTCTACAGGCCTTCGCTGAAGACATTTGTCAAAAGAGCGTATGTAATCGCCCTTTGTTTTGACTTTTGCCTGGATAATTGATGTTTTTTGTCAAAACATCGTTGCTTTTTGCCGAGGCTTTTGACAATTATCGGTTTTTTCAACCATACTTGTCAAAACAGCACACGCTTTTAACACTACTTTTGACAACTGAACTCTGAAACAACGAGTTTTGTCAAAACAAGGCTTGCTATTCTCCCTTCCTTTGACAAATAGCCGATAAGACATCTACTATTGTCAAAACAACGGACTGAAACGATTGTTTTTTTGACAAATAGATAATTACACCAATATAAAACCCCGGTGCTCTACTTGCATCGGGGTTTTTATAAAATGTGTTCTATGGATTACGTGTCGAACAATGAACCGCTTACATCATGCCGCCCATTCCGCCCATTCCGCCGCCGCCCATGGCTGGCATTGGAGGCAGGTCTTCCTTGATGTCGGTCACGCCCGCTTCAGTGGTCAGCAGCATTGCTGATGCTGAAGCCGCGTTCTGCAGAGCTGATCTGGTAACCTTGGCCGGGTCAACGATACCGGCGTTGATCATGTCGACGTACTCTTCGCTTGAAGCGTTGAATCCGGTTCCCTCAGGGCTCTCCTTGACCTGTGCTACGACTACGCTGCCTTCATATCCGGCGTTCTCGGCGATCTGTCTTACAGGCTCCTCCAGAGCTCTCACGATGATCTGTCCGCCTGTCTTGGCGTCGCCTTCAAGACCGTCAACGTAAGCAGATACTGCAGGGATGGCGTTTACGAGAGCTACACCGCCGCCGGCAACGATGCCTTCCTCAACGGCTGCCTTTGTAGCGTTGAGAGCGTCTTCAATTCTGAGCTTTCTCTCCTTCAGTTCAGTCTCAGTAGCAGCGCCGACCTTGATGACCGCAACGCCGCCCGCCATCTTGGCGAGTCTCTCCTGAGTCTTCTCTCTGTCAAAGTCTGAAGTAGTCTGCTCGATCTGAGCCTTGATGGCGCTGATTCTGGATTCGATATCCTCCGGAGCTCCGCCGCCTCCTACGATGACAGTGTTCTCCTTGTCAACCTTGACAGTAGCGGCTGTACCCAGCATGTCGAGGGTAGCTTCCTTGAGCTCGTATCCCAGGTCGCTTGAGATGACTGTAGCGCCTGTCAGGACAGCGATGTCTTCGAGCATTGCCTTTCTTCTCTCGCCGAAGCCAGGAGCCTTGACCGCAACGCAGTCGAATACGCCCTTGAGCTTGTTGACGATGATTGTCGCCAGAGCTTCGCCTTCCAGATCGTCGCAGATGATGAACAGCTTGCCGCCGGCCTGAACAACCTGCTCAAGCAAAGGCAGCAGATCCTGTATGTTGTTGATCTTCTTATCAGTGATCAGGATGTAAGGATTCTCCGAAACGGCTTCCATCTTCTCAGTGTCGGTTACCATGTAAGGTGAGAAGTAGCCTCTGTCGAACTGCATACCCTCGACAACGTCCAGGGTCGTTCCCATTGACTTGGATTCCTCAACGGTGATGACTCCGTCCTTGCCGACCTTGTCCATGGCCTCAGCGATGAGTCCGCCGATCTCCTCGTCAGCCGCTGAAACTGAAGCGACGTTGGCGATGGATTCGGAAGTGCTTACTTCCTGTGACAGTCTCTTGATCTCGTCTACCGCTACATCGACCGCGCCCGCGATACCTCTCTTAAGTACCATCGGATTGGCGCCCGCGGCGACATTTTTGAATCCTTCTCTGATGATGATCTGTGCGAGCAGTGTGGCTGTAGTTGTGCCGTCGCCTGCGACGTCGTTTGTCTTCGTCGCGACTTCCTTAACCAGCTGCGCGCCCATATTTTCTACCGGGTCCTCGAGCTCGATCTCACGGGCGATGGTCACTCCGTCGTTGGTGATCATCGGTGAACCGAAAGTCTTGCTGAGAAGAACGTTTCTTCCCTTAGGTCCCAGTGTGATCTTCACTGTGTCAGCCAGCTTGTCGACGCCTGCCTGAAGCGCTCTTCTGGCCTCTTCTCCGTAATGTAATTCCTTAGCCATATGTCATATACCTCCTTTTATTCGACCACTGCCAGAATGTCTCTCTGGTCGAGGATTATCACTTCTTCGCCGTTATACTTAACTTCCGTCCCGGCATACTTGCTGAAAATAACCTTGTCGCCTTCGGAAAGTTCCATCTTGACGTCCTCTGTTCCAGGACCTACAGCAAGAACTTCCGCAACCTGCGGCTTTTCCTGGGCGCTGCCCGGAAGCACGATTCCGCTGGCCGTCGTCTCTTCGCTGGCGACTTCCTTGATAACTACCTTGGTGCCGAGTGGCTTGATTCCATAACTCATATCTGTCATCTCCTTTTTATTTTTCAGAGGCTCGCAAAAGCCCCATAATGTCGGTTCTCAATCCCTTCAGATTCCCCTTGTTAGCACTCCCTCTGTTTGAGTGCCAAGTATAATTTAACCCCATTCCCAACGTTTGTCAACACCTTTATATAAAAAATCTCCCACGCTGGAACGGGCCGATACACGGCGCGGTTGATTTCCGCGGGAGTCTGTGCAATCACAGGTAAAAATGCAAATACAGCAGCTAAAACCGGCTGTCTACCGGTCCATGTGTGTAATGTAATAAAAAAGGTACTGCTGAGCTATGCCGCCGTACGGCGCGAAGTGCTCGCAGGCGTATCGGTGCATGGCCTTTACGTCGCCCTCAGGGATGCCGTAAAGCTGGTTCATGACCCTCTTCATCCACACGTCCACCGGAAAGCTGTCCACTATGCCCAGACAGAACAGAGCCACGCAGTTGGCGACCTTCGGGCCCACGCCCGGATACTTCCTCAGGGCCTCTACCGCCGCGGCTTCCTCCGCTCCGTAGAGCTTCTCCAGCTCCTCCGGCGCTTCGGCGACCATCCTGGCTGTCTCGATCAGGTACTTATCCCTGTATCCCAGCCTGCAGCAGGCCAGATCGGGTGTATCAACAGCGGCAAGTTCAGGTGCCGTCGGGAAGTGCCCGAAGACATCTGCCAGGGAGCTGATGCACTTCTTTATTCTCGGGATGTTGTTGTTCTGGGAAATGATGAAAGTGACCAGAGTCTCCCACTTAGGCTGGTTCAGAATGCGGATACCGGCGCCGGCCTCTATTGCCTTTGCCATTACCGGGTCGCCGCAGGACAGTTTCTCCTTTATTTCCCCATAGTCGCGGTCCATGTCGAAGTAGAAGCGGAGATTGTCGATCTGCTCCGGCGTCTCCCAGATGCCGTCATCGTTGCGGAACCATCTGAAGCACTGGCCGCAGTCAAACATCTGGCCCAGATCGAAGTCTTCCGATTTGAATCCTTCGAGTGAGGCCAGATCTGTTTCTTTGCCGTTTACAATTACTACTGTGTCTTCGCGTTTCAAGTGGATATGCCGCTCCTGTTCACATTGCTATACCACGTTCTTTACTACGATGTTCACCTTGTTGACGTTGAACGCAGTCATGCCTTCTATCTCGTCGGCCACCCTCGTCTGGAAGGTCTCGACCTTCTTAGGGAGGTTTTCGCCGTACTCCATGTCGATGTCCATGTCCAGTTCGATACCCTCGTTGCGCATCTCCCTGTTCTCCTTGACTATGACGTTGTCGATGCCGCTGATGCTGCCGAAGTCAGCCCTTATGCACTCGATTATGTCTGACATAACCCTCTCGGAGATGTTGTACTTGCCCATGTAGCTGTAGGACGGACGTACTACGGACTTCTCCGCGTTGTCCTTCCAGTAGTCGCCCTTAGGGCCGAACTCCTTGAACAGTCTCATCGGCTTCATGAAGTAGCCGGAGAACTGCTTGCGGAGCTGGAAGGTCGGGGCCGGGATTACGTGCTGGCCCATCTCCTTTCTCTGCTTGCGGGCGATGCCTCTCTCCTCTTCTGTGGTTATGTCCTCGATGTATATTCGCTCGGAAGGTTCAGGCAGCTCAAGGCGCGCGACGATCCTGTCGATCATCTCGTCAGAGGTGCCGATTATGAGAATCGATTCCGGTTTCATGCGGGCGATGGACGCCTTTGCTTCCTCTGCTCTCTCGTCATCCGCGAATATGGCCGCCTTGACCGCGGTAATGATGGTGCGCTCACGCTTGGCCGAAATTCCGGAAATGACCTTGTTGCGGTAAATGAAAAGCCCGTCGTCGATAATTCCCTCTATGTTTTTTTCCTTGCACAGGTTGATGGCCTGAAAACTTTTTCCGGTGCCGCTCCGACCTGATAACGAGTAAACTTTCATCTTGTATTCTTCTTGTATTCTTCCTGCTGCAATGCTATAATCAACTCGATAATTGCAGTTATTATAAGGAGGTAATGTAATGGCTTATACAATCTCTGACGAATGCATCGCCTGTGGCGCTTGCAAAGACGAATGTCCGGTAGAAGCTATTTCAGAAGGCGACATCTATGCTATCGACGCCGACACTTGCATCGACTGCGGTGCCTGTGCAGAGGCATGTCCTGTAGATGCTCCTAAGGAAGGCTAGTTTCTAACACGGGAACGTAATTCTATGACCGCTTCACAACAGAAGCGGTCATTTAATTTTAAACGTTATTTCGCGCGCCGCGCTTTATTATTTCTCGTCTGTCGCCCTGCTCATGTGGTATGCCAGGGAGTGCAGACTCTCGCTGATGTGCACGTTCTCCACCGCCACGTGGGACGGAGTCTCGATGTCGATCGGAGCGAAGTTCCAGAGGCCTCTGACGCCCGCGAAGCAAAGCTTGTCCGCGACCTCCTGGGCGACTTCCTTGGTCGTGCAGATGATGCCGATGTCGATGTTGTTGTTCTCGACGAACTCGACGATGCCTTCGTAGTCCATTACCTCGACGCCGTTGATCTCTGTGCCGATCAGCTTAGGGTCAACCTCGAAGATGCCCTGAACGACGAAGCCCGTCTTGTAGTAGTAAGTATGGTTTACTATGGCCTTGCCCAGATTACCCGCGCCGACCACGACCATCTTGTACTCTCTGTCCAGCCCCAGGATCGCGCTGATCTCATTGTAGAGCCCTTCGACACTGTATCCGTAGCCCTGCTGCCCGAAACCGCCGAAGTTGTTCAGATCCTGTCTGATCTGTGAAGCTGTGTATCCTATGAGGCTGCTGAATTCATTGGATGATATCTTGTCGACGCCCTTCTTTCTGAGCTCGTTCAGATATCTCCTGTAACGCGGAAGCCTCCTGATTACTGCGTTTGATATTTTCGCCTGCTGTTTTTTCATACTGTTCTCTCCAGGTATTCCACCATGTCCCTTACTGTGAGGAACTTTTCCGCGTCCTCATCCGGGATTTCTATTCCAAACTCTTCCTCTATCGCCATTATTATTTCAACAGCTTCAAGTGAATCCGCTTCAAGGTCGTTCACCATGCTGGTGTCCATGTCCAGTTCGTCCGCGGACACACCTGTCTGATCGACTATCAGCTGTTTTACCTTATCTAGTATCATTAACGCTTACCTCCAAAAGCAACATTAATTATACCCAAATCACTCCGTGAGTTCAAGCCACTGCTCATAGCACCCGTCCAGTGCCGCCTTGTCCTCTTCCATCTTGTCGCTCAAAGCTTTGAGCCGCCCATGGTCCGTCATTACCTCGGGCTTTGTGAGCTCACCGTGTATGCTCTCTATTTCCTCCTCGAGCCGCTGTATTTCGCTCTCCAAAGCCTCTTTTCTGCGCTTTGTGCGGCGCTCCTCGGCCTCTTTTTCCTTCTTTATCCGTCGTTCCTCCGCGGCGGTCAGCTGTTCGCCGGCGCCTGTATCGGAATACGGCTCATCCGAATCCCCGCGGCCTGCCCTTGCGAGACCCGCGACGTACTTGCTTCCCGACTCGATGAGCTGCTGCTTCTTCTCAACGTAGTAGTCATATTTGCCCAGATAGTTCACGAGCCCGTCCGCGGTCAGCTCCATGATGCGCGTCGGTATCTTGTTCAGGAAGTATCTGTCGTGGGACACGATTATGCACGTGCCGGGGAACTCCATGAGCGCGTCCTCGAAGACCTCCTTCGACTCGATATCCAGGTGGTTCGTCGGTTCGTCCAGCATGAGGGTGTTGGCTCCCGACATCATGAGTTTAAGCAAAGCCAGTCTGGCCCGTTCCCCGCCGCTCAGGTCGCCGATTTCCTGGAAGACCGCGTCTCCTCTGAAGAGAAATCTTCCCAGAATGTTACGCAGTTCGCCTTCGGAATAGAGGCGGTACGCGTCCTGCAGCTCCTCGATGACCGTGTTTTCATCGTTAAGAAGCTGCTGCCCCTGGTCGTAGTAACCGAACTGTACGTTGTGGCCGGCTCTGATATGGCCCGTAGTGCTCACCAGGTCCCCCATGAGCATCCTGATGAGGGTGGTCTTGCCGATGCCGTTGTCGCCGACGATGCAGACGCGTTCGCCGCGCTTGACATCTATGGAAACATTCCTGAAGAGCTCGACCCGGTTCATTCCGTAGCCGAAGCTCTTGCTCAGATCCTCAGCCAGAAGCACGTCCTTTCCGCTCTGGAAGTTCTGGCGGAAGTTCAGTTTCAGCTTGCCGTGGCCTCCTTCGGGACGCTCCATCACGTCCATGGCCTCCAGGCGCTTCTCCCTCGACGCCGCCCTCTTGGCCAGTTTCTCAGTGCCCCGCTGCTTGAACCTGCGGATCATCTCTTCCTGACGCTCAATCTCCTTCTGCTGCTTTTCGTAATGCCTCAGCTCGACCTCGCGCCTGTTCCTCCGCTCCTCGGCGTAGAAATCGTAGTTTCCTTCGTATATGCTCAGGCGGCCGTTCTCGATCTCGAATATCCTGTTCACCGTCTCGTTCAGGAAGTATCTGTCGTGGGAGACGATCATCATGGTGCCTCTGTAGCCTTTGAGATACTGCTCCAGCCACTTGAGTGTGCCGATGTCCAGGTGATTCGTCGGCTCGTCCAGGAACAGGATGTCCGGCTTTTCCAAAAGCAGTATGGCCAGGGCCAGTCTCGTCTTCTCGCCGCCCGAAAGTGTCGATATCTTCTTGTCGTACATGGACTCGTCAAAGGACATGCTGGTCAGTATGCCCCTGATCTCGCTCTCGTACATGTATCCGCCCATGCGCTCGTAGCGTTCGCGGATCTGCTCGTAGCGGTCCAGAGCCTCCTGTCCGCCCTCCTCTTCGCCTGCTTTTGCGAGAAGCTGCTCCATCTCTCTATCCATCTCCGGGAAATGCTCGAAGATCTTTCTCACTTCCTCCATGACGGTGCGCTCGGAGTCGAATCCGCCGTCCTGCTCAAGATAGCCGACTTTCAGGTCCGAGGACACGAAAAAATCTCCCCCACTCGGAGGGAGCTTCCCTGCCAGCATCCTCAGAAGGGTCGTCTTGCCGGCCCCGTTGATACCGATGATGCCGATGCGCTCGCCGCCGTTGACGGCGAAGCTGACTCTGTCCAGCACCAGGTTTGACCCGTCGTATTCTTTTGTCAGGTTGTTAGCGGAAATTACGATCATGTTTATGCAAAAGGCAATACAGCCTATAATGGTAAATTCGGTATGGCGTCCAGGGTCAGGTCGTCCGCCCCTTCTGCCTTGTATTTATAGTAAGCCGCGCAGCCGATCATGGCCGCGTTGTCCGTGCAGAGTATAGGCGACGGGGTATAAAGGCCCAGTCCGTGCTTCTCGCACTCCGCCTCCATCATCCCGCGCAGTCTGCTGTTGGCGGCTACTCCGCCTGCCATGACGATCTTGTCCTTGCCAAGTGACAGGGCCGCCTCGACAGTCTTGGCCACTACAACGTCCAGCACTGCCTGCTGGAAGCTCGCCGCCACGTCGGCGACGTTGATTTCGCGTCCGGCCTGCTTTTCGGAATTGACGTAGTTGAGTACGCCCGTCTTGATTCCGCTGAAACTGAAATCCATACTTCCTTTTTCCAGGAACACGCGCTTGAATTCCACCGCCTCAGGGTTGCCCTCCTTCGCGATCCTGTCGATGAGAGGGCCGCCCGGATATCCGAGCCCCAGAACGCGGGCAACTTTATCGTAGGCCTCTCCCGCGGCGTCGTCCCTCGTGCCGCCGAGGACCTTAAGTTCGTTGTAGTCAGTGACTTCGACTATGTTGGTGTGTCCGCCCGATATTACCAGAGCCATGAACGGCGGCTCAAGGTCTTTGTGCTCTATGTAGTTGGCGCATATGTGGCCGTGGATATGGTGAACGCCAATCAGAGGCTTGCCCGTGGCGAGGGCGTAGGCCTTGGCTGTGGCCAGCCCTATTAGAAGGGCTCCTACGAGTCCCGGTCCGTAGGTAACTCCGATGGCGTCGATGTCGTCCATGGACGCGCCTGCGTCATCGAGGGCCTTCCGGCACACCCAGTTCACGTTGTCCAGATGATGGCGGGAAGCGATCTCAGGCACTACGCCGCCGTAGGCCTTGTGTATGTCTATCTGCGAAGAAATGACATTCGAAAGCGCGTCGCGCCCTTCGAGCACGACTGCCGCTGCTGTCTCGTCACAGCTTGATTCAATTGCGAGAATAGCGAATTTGCCGTCTATCACTTCTTAAACCTCTGTCTCTTCTGTTTCTTCCGTTTCTTCTTCAGGTCTCTCAGGCTCGTGCCTCCACATGATAAGGGCGTCTTCGCCGCCGAACCTGTAATATCCCTTGCGGACGCCGGCATCCTCGAAGCCGAACTTCCTGTAGAGATTAATGGCGGGCTCGTTGCTCATGCGCACTTCGAGAGTGTGGTGCAGTACGCCCGCTTCAACTGTATGCCCGATCAGAACGCTGAGCAGACCCTCCGCGATCTTTCTGTTTCTGTATCCCGGCCGCACGGCAACATTGGTGATGTGCCCCTCGTCCAGAACCCACCAGAGTCCCGCGTAGCCCACGACTCGGCCGCTGTGAACGGCGACCACATAAAAAGCTCTTTCGTTCTCCTCAAGTTCGTATCGTATGGACTCGAGACTCCAGGGATCCGGGAAACAGATCTTCTCGATCTCGTAAATGGCTCCTTCGTCCCCGGGCTTAGCCTGTCTAATGGTCACGTCAGCCATTTGAATTCACCTCTGTCTGCTCCGCGGCCCGGCTTTCGGCCTGCTTCGCCTTGAGCTTCCTCTCGGCCTCGGCCATGCGCATGTACTCCGGCTCCAGATTCTCGAAGGTCACTCCGCCGTCCGCCGCGAATCTGACGGCTCCCAGCAGCGCGACTTCTTCCGCCCTCTGGTATCTTATGTCTTCAGGCGCAAAGGCAATCCCGCCTGCCCTGATTTCCTTTATCTTCTCCCCGCAGGTGTCGACGCCGTCTCCCATCATGAAGACTTCGTCGTAATCCCTGATTTCTTCCATGAACTCATCGATGGTGTACGGACCAGCCTTGACGACTTCCTTCAGCACCGCCGCGCCGCCGTCCTCCTCAATAAGGTACCCGCCGCCGTAGACCTGGCTTCTTCGCGCGTCGAGTATAGGGCAAATGAGCCTGCCTGCCTTTGCACCGGCTCTCATGGCGAGGGCCTCAAGGCTGGATACCGGAACGCACGGGATTCCTTTGACCTGAGACAGAGCCCTTGCCGTGGACACGCCGATCCTGATTCCCGTGAAGGAACCCGGGCCGTTTGCCACAGCTATGGCCGACAGATCATCTACGGAGATGCCCGCGTCAGAAAGAACCTGCCCGATCTGAGGAGTCAGATTCTGCAGGTGGGAGTATCTGTCGTGGCCTTCCACGTGAGCCAGTATTCTGCATTCCGCCCCGCCGCGCGATTCGCCGCACTCGGCCAGAGCCACCGACGCGAATGCTCCAGTTGTCTCGATTGCTAGAATATACATGCGTCTTCGTCCATGCCCTCTATTCTGTATTCACGCTCTTCCTCGCAGGCGCCGCGTTCGATGTGGATGATGACCGCGTCCTCAGGAAGAAGCTCTTCTATTATGTCAGCCCATTCGACGACGCAGACGCCATCGCCGTAAAAGTACTCCTCGTAGCCCAGTTCGAACATCTCGTCAGGATCCCCGATCCTGTAGACATCGAAATGGAAGAGAGGCAGCCTTCCGCTTCTGTACTCTCTGATTATGTTAAAAGTCGGGCTCGTGACCGTCTCGGTCACCCCCAGGCCTCTGGCGATGGACTTGGTCAGGGTCGTCTTGCCCGTGCCGAGATCGCCGATCAGCGCGATGACCATTCCGGGAACGGCCGCGCGGCCGATGGTCTCGCCCAGCTTTTCAGTTTCTTTTTCGTTCGCTATGTGCAGCAGTTTTTCCATCTTATTCGTACATCTCAAGCACGGCTTCCATGGTCATATCGTTCATGTTCATAGGTTTGTCGCCGTGCACCTTTTCATTCTGTTTCTCAGGGAAAGGCTCCAGCATGCGCAGTCCGCCCTTCTCCACCGGATCCCATTCGTCGTCCACCCTCTTGCCGAGGATGTTGTTCTCAAGAGCCCTGATGACTCCGCTATGGGCGACGATGATTATGTCCTTGGCGTCGTCGTTTCTCAGTATCCCGCGCAAAGCGTCCAGCGCTCTGTACTGCATGTCGTAGAAGCTCTCAGCCCCACGCATCTTGAAGCTGTATATGTCCCGTCCTCTGCGCTCGTACTCCTCCGGATACTTCTCAGAGACCCCCCTGATCGGATGACCGTCCCAGTCGCCGAGACTTATCTCCCTGAGCCCTTCATTGTAACGGACCCCAATTGGTCCGCCCGCCATCTCCGCCAGCTGCGGATAGGCTTTGTTTATCTCTTCGGCAATTATCTCCGCCGTTTCCTTCGCTCTTACCAGATCGCTGGAGTAGATCCTCTCGATTGCGGGCATTGGCTCCTTGCCGAACTTATCCATGCCGAGAAGTTCCGCTTCAACATCCTCAGCCATGAGCCCCGCTATCTCCTGCCCGAGTTTCACGGCCTGAGCGCGGCCTTCATCCGAGAGGGGTACATCGTACTGGCCGATGAACATAGGCTCCTCGTGCTGCCTTGTCTCTCCGTGACGCACCAGGATTATCCTCTTCCGCGCCGTCAGCAGTTCCAGCTTCTCCCGGGCGAAGCCCTTGGCCACGAACTTCCTGATGTCCTCGTAGCCCTCAGGCGTATCCATGTCCAGAATGCACCCTTCCTCGCCGGTCTCGACCCGCAGCATGGTGTCCGCGTATCTGTCCGTAATCGCGGCAAGTCCGCCCCGGCCGTCTGAACTGAGTATCTCGTCTATGCGGCCTGCAGGTATGTACAGAGGATGTCCCTTCTTTCCTTCGAACACTGCCACCGCAAAGGCATTCTGTCCTTCGCTGTCCTCCATTACCCTGTCCATCACGGCCCGCATCACGCTTATGCTGATCAGTGGACAGTCCACAGGCATCAGAAGATAGCCCTCCTTGCCGGATTGCCATGCCTTTTCCAGGCCTGCCTGTATGGATGAGAACATGCCGCTCTCATAGTCTTCGTTGAAGGCCTCGTTCACTCTGTGCTGAAGAAGAGCCTGCGAAAGCTGCTCTCTCCCGTGTCCTGTAACGACGGTGATGTCGGTCAGGCCGGCTGCCTTTGCAGTCTCGATAAGGCCTTCGATGGCCGTGCGTCCATCCACAGGAAGCAGGGGCTTGAAGTCCTTCATCCGCGACGACAGACCCGCTGCCAGGATAACCGCCCCGAAGCGGGCGCCGTATTCTTCACTTTTGTCTCTGTTGTAGCCTATTCGCATTTTTCGTTGTGCCCGGCGCGGACCATGATCATCTCCGCGGCGATGCTTATGCTTATCTCCTCAGGGGTCTCCGACTTGATGTCGAGACCTATTGGAGTATATACCTTGTCCAGTTCTTCCTGTGCGAATCCTTCTTTGAGAAGCTGCTCAAAAAGAATGCTGTTCTTATGGCGGCTGCCGATCATCCCCAGGTAGGCGTGAGGTTTTCTCAGGGCCTGGCGCAGAACCTGAAGGTCTCCCCGGTGTCCTCTCGTGACTATGATGAGGAAGCTGTCCTCGTCAGGCTCTATCTCGTCGAAGCAGTGGTCGAAGTTCTCACACACGATGGTCCTCGATTCCGGGAACCGCTCTTCGTTGGCGTACTCCGCCCTGTCGTCTATGATAGTTGTGTCGAAGTCAATGTGCCTGAGCACAGGGTCCAGAGCCAGTGCCACGTGTCCGCCTCCGAAAATGTATGCTGACGTGGATGTCTTGAAGTCCTCGACGAAGGTTCCCGGGTCCTTCGGGTCCACGTACTGTATCTGGATGGTCGCGTCGCCGCCGCATCCCATGGCGAGGGCTCCTTCACCTGTGGCGTTCTCGTCGAGAACGAATTCGTAGGTGCGAAGCTTCTCCTTGGTCTTCAGCTGCTCGCGGCAGCGCTTCTCCGTCTCGAATTCAATAAGACCGCCGCCTACAGTTCCCCATGTCTTCTCCTCGAAGTTCATCAGCAGGACAGCGTCGCGCTTTCTCGGCGCTGAGCCTTCTGTGGCGATGACCCTAGCGATTACGAAAGGAACGTTTTCTTCTATGAATTTTCTGGCTATGTATGAAATCTTGTCAGCCATGTCACTCTCCTCTGATCACTGTTTCAGCTGCGCGCTACATGACCGGCTTCTGGGCAACCAGCAGGAAGTAGCCGATTTTGCGCTCTTTTCCGCCAACCTCGGTTTTGACTTTTGTATAGTAACCGTCCATGTCGTGGGTCCTGTCCTCGAAGGCCATGACCCTCATGCCCAGCTCGTCCTCGAGCATACTGATGAGCGGCTCTTTGTAGAAGGCGCCTTCAAAGCAGAAGTTCGTGAAGTGGCTTACGGTTCCCGCCTCGCAGTCCCCCTCATTGTGAGGGATCCTCGACTGCCTGTCTGCCTCGATGGCGACAGCCTTGACCTGCTGAGGGTCAGGATCAATCTCATAATAGTCGGTTATTATGAGCCTGCCGCCCTTCTTCAGAACGCAATACGCCTCATGCAGGGCTTCGTCAGGTTGAGGCAGGGTGCTAAGTGAACACTCCATGATAATGCCGTCGAAGGTGTAGGACATATAGTCCTCCAGAATGCCGCCGTCGCCGAATCTGACGTTGATGCCCGGATACTGCTTTTTCGCCACGTCGACCTTGGCCAGATTGATGTCTATGCCCTCGGCCTCAAGGCCCATTTTGTTCATGTAATCGACGGTATCTCCTTCCCCGCATCCTACGTCCAGAACGCGGCTTTTCGCCTTGTAATCCGCTATTTCGAGGACTCTGTCCGTAACTGTGAACCCTCCCGGTCTTGCTATGGTCATGACTGTTACCTCCACCTGCATGCTACCTGCACATTATAACACGAAAACGGCCGGCGCATAAGACACGCCGGCCCCTTAATTCACAAATATATCTATGCTTTGAACCGAAGTCTTTATTTCCCGATCATGACTGAAGTAGCCTTGATAACGGCCGTCGCTTCAGCGCCGGGTTCAATCCCCAGCTCCTTAATTGCAGCCATGGAAATAGTCGCGCTGATCACGTTGTCTCCGAGTGCCTTAATCTTCACGATACCGTTGACTGCCCCCTCTTCAACTCCTATTACTTCACCAGGGAACTGGTTTCTTGCGCTTAGTGTGTACTTCATAATTACATCCAAATCATTAAAAGCTGAACTCTCCGCTCTTGCCGCCTTCCTTGCTGACAAGGTGGATATCCTTTATAACCATTCGTTTGTCTATCGCCTTGCACATGTCGTATATGGTGAGCAGCGCTGTTGATACGCCCGTCAGCGCTTCCATTTCGACGCCGGTCCTTCCGTCCGTGACAGCGCGGCATATGGCCCTGATCTCGCAGGCTTCATCATCTGTTTCGTAAGTAACTTCCGCGTTGGTAAGCGAAAGAGGATGGCACATCGGAATCAGCTCGGACGTTTTCTTAGTCCCCATGATTCCAGCCACCTGAGCCACTGTCAGCACATCGCCTTTAGTGACTTTGTTGCCTTTGATCGCGTCCATCACTTCGCGGCTTACGGAAATAGTTCCCTCCGCGACCGCCACGCGATGGGTGATGTCTTTTCCTGAAACGTCTACCATGCGGGCGTTTCCCTTTTCGTCAAAATGTGTGAATTCCATAATTACCTCTATTCGTGCAAAAGCATTATCGACTCTTCTCTAAGTTTCAGATAGTCCGGAGCAGGCTGTCCATCCATCTGCGCTCTCTCGCTGTCCTGTATGAACCAGCATATGAGCTCAGTTGCCCCGGTTCTGCTTCCGGCGTCTTCCGGGAAGATGTAGTATCTGCGCTCAAAAGGCAGCTCGTCTACTCCGGATACATTGAACTTCAGGCAGTTCTTCTGCCGCTCTCCCCAGACAGGCTCGAATGCGTGGGCTCTGTAACCTATGGCGTTTGTCCCCTTCGGAATCGCGCGCTCCAGTTCAAGTTCAATGCCCCATTCCGTGAGTCTGAGTCTGTGTTCATCCAGCCGTTTCGCGCGTGAGAAGTTCTTGCATCCTGTCATTCGCGCGACCGCGACGCTTCCCGGATCGTCAAACAGGTCTGCTGTCTTTCCTCTGGCGAGAACCTGTCCGTCTTCCATTATAAGGAGTTCATCGCTGAACCTGTATATCTCATCTCTGCTGTGGGAAACAAGGATGACCTGACCTTCATAGTCCTCGAGCATGGACATCATCTCATGCTGAAGCCGCTCCTTCAGGTGCTCATCCAAAGCGGAGAAGGGTTCGTCAAGAAGAATAATATCCGGCCTGTATGCCATTATCCTCGCCAGAGCCACCCGCTGCTGCTGACCGCCCGACAGTTCACCCGGATAGTGCTTTTCGAGGCCGTTCAGGTGGAATCGTTCGATCATCTCCCTGACGCGCTCGTTCTTTCCTTCAGCGGTCAGGCCGAGTCCGGCTCCGATGTTCTGAACCACATTCATCGTCGGAAATAGCGCGTAGTTCTGGAACATATAACCCACGTTCCTCTTCTGCGGCTTCAGGTTGATCTTCTGATCCTGATCAAAGAGCACTCTGTCGTCGATGCTTATGCAGCCGCTGTCCGGCTTTTCGATGCCGGCGATACTCTTCAGCGTCATGCTTTTGCCGCACCCTGAAGGACCGAGAATGCCTATGCGCTTCGAATCTGTTTCAAAGGATATCTCCAGTAAGAAATCCCCGAGTTTTTTCCTGATATCTACTGAAATGCTCATAAACTACCAGCGCCTTATGTTCTTCATCCTGCTTCCCGTTACCATGTTCACCAGAAATATTATTCCAAATGAAATCAGAAGCACCACCACGACCCAGAAGCCTGCCGTCGCGAAGTCGCCGTCCTGAATGACCATGGCGATTCTTTGAGAGACGGTTCCCGTCTTGCCGGGGATATTGCCGGCAAGCATGGATGTGGCCCCGTATTCGCCCATTGCTCTGGCGAAAGTCAGGATGGTACCCGAGGCGATTCCCGGGCCCGCGGTAGGAACTACAATCTTCCAGAATATATTCATCTCTGACATTCCCAGAGTTCTTCCCGCATAGACGAGATTCGCGTCAATCTGCTCAAAAGCCGCTCTGGCGTTCCTGTACATGAGCGGAAACGCTATGACTGTTGCCGCAAGGATACATCCCAGCCAGGTGTGCACGACCTGTATATCCAGCTGCTGATCGAGAAATATTCCGATCGGTCTCCTCCTCGAGAAAATGAGGAGCAGAATGAAACCTGCGACCGTTGGCGGGAAGACCATCGGCAGAGTCAGTATGCCGTCAACGACTGCCTTTGCTTTATAGGAAAGCTTTATTACCTTTCTCGCCGCGTACATTCCTAAAAAGAAGCAGATGATCGTGGCAACCACTCCGGTCTTCAATGAAATTATGAGCGGACTCCAGTCCAGACTTTCAAGAAAATCCATCATTTTTAGATACCTGTTTCCCTGCGGATAAACATAATCCCGATCAGAAGAGACTCCGACCGGGATCATGCCTGCTTATGGACGAATAGTTTATTCTACATTGATGTCGAATAAATGAGTCTCATATACTGACTTGGCATTGTCATTGGTCAGATACTCGAGCACTGCCGCTGCCGCCTCTTTTTCCGCGTCGTCAGCATCCTGGTTTACAATCTGAGCAATCGGATAGATGATGTCGCCGGCCACATCGTATGAAACGACCTGCAGGATCTTGACTGTATCTTCCTGTCCGTATGTGTCGGAAAGGTAAACAGTACCGACTTCACTCGATGCTTCCTGTACAGCTGACAGTACCTTGCTTACGTTGCCCTGCTCGCTGATCTCAACTCCGCCCAGAGCTTCTGAAACTTCCTGGGTTGTGATGGTTGCGGGATCCTCCACCTCAGGGAGAACTCCAAGGTTGATCAGCGCTCTGCGTGTGTACTTGCCTACAGGTACGCTTCCGTCAGCAAGCGCGATGCTCTCGGCGTCGCCAAGATTCTCAAGACCTGTTACCTTGGTTTCGCTGTCCGGCTGGGTGATTACTACAAGCTGATTGTTGAGAACGTTGGAGCGTGTTCCCTCTGCGACAAGTCCCTCTTCCTCTATGGCGTCCATGTTTTTCTGCGCCGCGCTGAAGAAGATGTCGCAAGGGGCGCCTTCAAGAATCTGCTCCTGAAGCGTTCCTGAGCTGTCGCAGTTGAGAATTATGTCGATTCCCGGGTTCTCAGCCTCGAAGCTCGCCTCCAGTTCTTCCAGTGATGACTGCATGCTCGCGGCCGCGAACACGATAACTTCCGTGCTTTCATCTGTCGCCGTCTCCTCGTCACTGCCTCCGCAGGCCGTGAACGCGAATACCATTGCCAGACAAGTGAGCAATGCTAATAGTGTTTTCTTCATATTCTCCTCCTGATTACTTTCTCGCGCAGTCGGATGTCCTGCCGTTCAGGATCTCCAGACCGTGCTTTAATGAAGACATAATAAATTCCATGCTCTCCTGTACAGCTTTCGGGCTTCCCGGAAGGTTGATGATAAGGGTTTTTCCGCGAATTCCGGACGCCGCTCTCGAGAGCATCGCACGGGGAGTTTTTGTCATCGAGTAGGCGCGAATTGCCTCCGATATCCCCGGCGTCATCCGCTCACAGACCGCTTCAGTCGCTTCAGGCGTAATGTCTCTCGGCGAAAAACCTGTTCCGCCGGTGGTCATTACCAGATTTACCTGGCGCTGATCGGCCAGTCTGATTAGCTCCTTTTTAAGTATATCTTCATCATCAGGAATGAGAATTGTTTCAATAACATCGTATCCGTTTTCTGTTAGTATGCTAACAATAAGCGGACCGCTTTCGTCTTCTCTCAGCCCTTGGGAGCCTTTATCTGAGAGTGTTACACAGGCCGCGGTAAACGCTCTCTCCGGATCGGCTTCAATCATCGTAACAACATCGCCGACCTTTATTTCGCCGCCCCGTATTACTTTCGCGAATACGCCTTCTCTCGGCATGATGCAGTCGCCGACCATGTTGTAAATTGCGCAGTGGCTGTGGCACTCCTTGCCTATCTGCGTCATTTCAAGCAGCGCGTCTCCGATGCTGAAGCGCGTTCCCACAGGAAGGTTCCTGAAATCAAAACCTTCTATCACAAGATTCTCTCCGAAGTCTCCGAATCTGACCTCGGCGCCCAGAGCTCTGAAAGCTTCTATTTTTTCGAGTCCAAGAAGGCTCACCTGGCGGTGCCAGCTGCCTGCGTGTGCGTCGCCTTCGACGCCGTGATCTTCTCTCAGGACCGCCGACTGCACCTGCCCCTTCTGTGTTCCTTTGTTTTCACTTGTGCATATGGCTATGAGTTTCCCCACTTTATCCTCCTATTTCAGACATGGCTCTCGGCTCGACTTTTTCTATCTCATGGAATGAATGACCCTCGGGCTTCATCCGTATCGCTTTTTCGATTGCTTCCCTGACGGCCTCGTCGCCTGTTTCAAGGGCCGGTCTCAGATCGACGCCCTCTTCATAACACAGACACGGTTTTATCTGGCCCTGAGAGGTGAGGCGTATCCGGTTGCAGCTTCCGCAGAAGCTGTTGTGCATCGGATTGATGAACCCGACAGCGCCTTTACTGTCCGGAAGTCTGTAGTAGACCGCGGGTCCGTTGCCGTGAACCGCTTCATCCCTTATGAGCCCCAGGTATTCCGCTCTGATCATCTCCAGCGCTTCATCTCCCGGAACACCGTCTTCCGGATTTCCGAAACCTACCGGCATTATCTCTATGAATCTCACATCGATGCCCTTTTCGAATGCAAAGGCAGCGAAATCGGTTATTTCATCCTCATTGAATCCCTTCTGCAAAAGGCAGTTCACCTTTGTCCTGATCCCCCTGCTGATTGCTTCATCAACAGCAGAAAGAGTTCTGCTCAGCTCCCCGCGGCCTGTAACACTTCTGTAACGGTCTTCCCTGAGAGAGTCCATGCTGATGTTGAGTCCGTCCAGCCCTGCTTCGGCCAGCTCATCGATGACAGCGGCGAGCTGCTGACCGTTCGTCGTCATGGTCACCTGCTCTACTCCCGGGATCATCTTCATCTCGCGGATCAGATCCGTGCAGCCCCTGCGAACCAGAGGTTCTCCGCCTGTGACCTTGAACTTTGTGATCCCAAGTCCTGCCGCGGCTCTGCAGACGCGCAGTATCTCCTCATATGTGAGAATCCTGCTCATTGCCACCTTCTCAATGCCCTCCGCAGGCATGCAGTAGCGGCACCGCAGGTCGCATCTGTCGGTTATGGATATTCTCATGTAATCTATTGTTCTGCCGAATCGATCCAACATGGTTTGTGTTGCCTTTGCCTGTCTATTTGCCGAAACCGCAGTTCGGGAATGTACACACTTCACAGTCGAGGCACAGACCGCCCTGTCCCAGACTGTCGAAGTCTTCTTTTGTAAGTACCTCACCGGCCATGACCCTTGGAAGCACCAGGTCAAATATGGTTCTGTAGGCGTACATGACGCATCCCGGAAGTCCCATTACCGGAATGTTCCGGTCGCCGAAGTAGGCGAGGAGAAACATTGCACCAGGAAGCACCGGCGCGCCGTATGTTACCACATTGCCGCACACGTTTCTTATGGCCAGAGGCGTCTTGTCATCCGGATCGACACTCATTCCTCCCGTGCAGAGGATCATGTCGGCGCCGTCGGCAAGCAGTTCCCTTATGGCCTCTTCTATGTGTTCGTTTGCGTCGTCGCTGTACTTGTGGCCGATGATCTCAGCGCCGAAAGCCTTCACTTTATCTATTACGACAGGGGTGAACGTATCCTCGATTCTCCCGTGGATAACTTCGTTGCCTGTCGTTACTATGCCAACCTTTTTCTTAAGAAACGGAAGCACGGTAAGGATAGGGCCTTCTCCCGCCTTCTCCTTAACCTCATCCATCTTCTCCTTTTCGATCACCAGGGGAATGATTCGCGTGCCCGCCAGCTTGTCGCCCATGCTGACAGGAAAGTTGCCGTGACGTGTCGCGATCATCATCTGACCGAATGAGTTGACCATGTTCAGCTTATCTTCATCTATCTTCAGCAGTCCGTCGCGCTCGGCAAAGAGCTCGATCTTTCCTTCTTTCGCTTCCCCGCGGCCGACGTTCTCCCCTCTGCATATTTCACAGAGCACCTCTGCCGCGTCGTCCTCATGCATCATGGTTTCGTCATTTTCCCATACGTAAATGTGATCCTTGCCCACGCTGAGGAGTACAGGAATATCTTCTTCCCGTATGATATGTCCCTTTCTGAATACGGGACCTTTGCTGACGTCTTTGATTATCTGCGTTATGTCGTGGCACAGCACCTGTCCCACGGCCTCTGTTGTTTTGATTTCTTTCATAACAAGTCTCTCCGATAATGATTCCCCGCAGTTTTGATTATAGAACACATAGGCTGAATAAATGTTGTTTTAACAACATATGCGCTTTGTTTTTCGATTGAACAAACAAAACAACAGCGGGTCTCCCCGCTGCTGTTCCAAGTCAAATAAGTCAATAATCAAAGCGTTTCCGCTGCTTTACAATCGTATGATACCTCCCTGAAAGCCTTTTGTATGTTGTTTCGACAACATAATTTACAATATTTTAAACCGCGGTCCTTTGAAATCTATTATCCCTTCCTTCTTCATCTTGCTGAGTTCGTTCGACAAAGCGGATCTGTTGACGCAAAGGAACTGGGCAAGCTGCTCTCTGCTGAGTCTGACGGTCACGGTATCCGTTCCGGACTTCATCCGCAGAATGTTCAGGTATATCATGATCCTGTCCCTCAGGCCCTTCTCAGCCAGGATCTCGATCTTGTTGCTCATCTTGATATTGCTGTCCGCAAGCATGTGGGTGAGAGCCTCCTGCATTTCTCCTGAAAACTTGCTCTTCAGGATCGAATGCATGGATACGAAAACCACCGTGGTCTCCTCATTGCTGATGTAATCCACAGGTGTAATGCGGCTCTTTGACGCTGCGACGGCGAGGCCGAATACGGACCCTTCTTCGAAAATGTCTATAATGTGTACCTCACCGTTAAGATATGTCTTCTCACTTCTTATGCTGCCGGACTTTACGATGCAGAATTTATCGATAACATCTCCCTCAAAAAACACAGTCTCCCCGGACTTGTAGTTTCGCCCGGAGATCTTGAGCTGTTCGAAAGCCTCCACGTAATTTGTTTTTTTCAGTTCGTTAAGCAGACCGCTGTCAATTACGCTCTCCAGATACTGCATGTTACCTGCCTCCGCATGTTATGTTACCATAATCATATAATAAAAAATGTTGGCGTGCCAACATTTTTTACTCGTATACGCTCTTCATGTTCCAGCTTATGAACGCTATGGAACTGTTGTCATTGTGGTCCAGCTGCCAGTACCCGTCCATGTCTTTCCCCTGAAATACCGCCTTCTCATCGTGGTACTTCAGGTGCTCCTCAATGTACTTTCTGAACCTCTCCTCCTGTTCGGGAGTCATGTGATCGAAAGCCTTCCTCAGGGCTTCCTCCGCCGCTTCCCGGCTTGGGTACTTGTCGAGTCTGAAAGGTGTGTATATGTACTTCATCTCAGGGAAAACGTCCCTGTCCATGAGTTCTCCCATTATCATGTAATGGGTGCCGATGCCGGGCCGCTCGTATCCTATCGCCTTAGCGACATGTCTGTCGTAACCTGAGGCCGGAAGATCCCAGGCGGCAATGCACACTCTGCGCTTCGCCACTGATTCCAGTTTCTCAAGTGAACTCGTCAGATCCCGCGATATGAACGAGCGTGACGAAAAGGCTATGTCACACTGCGGCAGATCTCTCAGACTCCAGTCCTCGTTCCAGTTAAGCTCTATTGGATGGATGCGGTCAGCCACTCCTGCGGCTTCGGCTCTTATCATGAGGTGTTTCAGCATCTCCGGAGAGAAATCCGCCGCATACACCTCGTGTCCCTTCTTCGCGAAAGGTATGGCCAGAGTCCCGGGTCCGCATCCCATGTCGAAAAGAGTTTCCTCCGGCGCTGTCTCCAGATACTCATAAAAAGTCTCGATGTACGGATCTTTCTCCTCTGTGTTCCTTCCGAATCTCGGAGCGAAATCATTCCAGAAATCAAGATTATTGGAGCGCTCTATGGAATCCTCCGTGCCGCGCCACATTTCGTTCCAGTTTATCTTCTTCATAAGTGAATATCCCGTTATTTAATGATTACGCAGCTTCCGTGAAGGTCTCCCAGAGGCACCATCTTCAGCGGAGCTTCTCCCTCTGAAACGATTTTCCTCTCGTAGTCTCTCACCGCCTGTCGCACTCCTCTGAAGCGCGTGTTGCTGAAATTTCCGACGATCATTATCCCGCCTTCATTAATGCGCGGATAGAAGAATTCCATTCCCGCAAAGGCAGGCTCGTAGAGACCGGGATCCATGCTCACAAAAGCGAATTTCTTATTCTCCAGTCCCTCCGACGTTTCCGGGAAATGCCCCTTCCTGATGTGGCACTTGATAGGGTTTATCATGCGGCAAAGCACATCTCCTACCGATGTGTCCGAGAATTCCCCGGCTTCCGCGTTCGACAGGGCGTAGGCTCTCTCTGTGACCAGGTCCGCCTCGTCGAATCCCTCAAAGGTATCGAAGAGATACAGATCTCTTTCCGGCATAAGTTCGTTGATCTGCCAGGCCAGATCGCCTCTGTAAACGCCAACCTCCGCGGCGTCTCCCTGAACGTCGGTCAGGCGTTCGGCAAGATCCCTCAGACAGCGGCTCCTTATGTCAAAGTCTTCGTTTATGTCGTGAAGCTGCACGATGTCTCCGTAGAATCTGCACACCTTCAGCTGCTCGGCTATGGCTCTCGCTCTCTCCTTGTCCAGAGCACTGATAAGAAACTCATCAGGCTTCAGTTCCACGGCTGTCTGAACGGAAAATACAGGCATCCTTCCATCCGATGAATCCCAATGCTTCGGCATGCTGCCGTCCGGCTCCGTCCATGTGTCGGGATCGTTATCCGCATACCCGAGGAATTCCACCCTGTTCGGATTCATGAGTCGCGCCGCGGCTTTTCCCGTTGCTCCTGCTCCTGCGATTACTATCTTTTTCATATCACACCTCTTCGCATTTTTCTTCCAAGAGATTCACCAGCTTACCGACATCCGTCACCGCGCCTGCACAGCTCTTCGATTATGGCCGTAACAGTCGTGGTCTTTCCGGTTTTCTTTCTTCCCTGAATGTTGATGACTTTCATTTCACCTCAACCTGATTTCAAGTGATATCCTTATACTCAAATTCCAGCACTTTCGCAAGCTCCGACGGCGCAGTCTCGATCTGCTGGCCTATCCTTCCCGCGCTGAACATTATGGTTTCCTTGTCTTCGGCGCTGCTGTCAATAATGGTCCGCAGCTGCTTCTTCATACCTAAAGGAGAGCATCCCCCGTGCACGTATCCCGTCAGAGGCAGAAGCTCCTTTTGCTTTATCATGCTTATGCTCTTCTCACCCACGGCCGCAGCCGCCTTCTTCAGGTCCAGCTCCGCAGCAACGGGAACGACGAAAACATAGTGCTCCCTGACACGTTCGCCATTGCCTTTGCTTACCGTGCCGGCGCCTTCGGCCACCAGCGTCTTGAATGTACGTGCCGGATCCTGTCCCAGGACCGCCGCGACTTCGACGCCGCTTATGGCTCCCGTCGACTCATAATCGTGGGTTATATAGGACACGCCATGTTGATCGAGGATCCGCATGGCGTTTGTCTTTTTTGCACTCTTATTCTTTTTGCTCATTATTTACTCTACAGTCTGATCCACGAATCTTCTTATGGTCAGAATCCTTCCCGGCGCGTATACGCTGCTGACGCAGATGCCCGCGCGTGAATTGTAGGCGTGGACGATTTTGCCGTCGCCCATGTACATTGCGTAGTGACCAGGATAGTATACTACGTCGCCAGGCTTGGCCTCGGCAAGGCATACGCCTTTGCCCATTTTGTAGAATCCAAGTCTCGGAACATTGTAACCGAAGTGGCGGTATACGGAATAAATGAATCCCGAGCAGTCTGTTCCGTTGGTCAGGCTCGTTCCGCCGTATCTGTACGGATTGCCTACGAAGTGGAGTCCGTAGTTGACCATGTTCTGGCCGTTGTCTTCGCCGAGGATCGAACCGCTGTAGTCCCTCCAGGCTGTATCGGCAGGTCTGGCCTTGGTGCCAAGATAAACGACTCTGTCCACAGGATTCTCAGTGACCTTCTCAGCTACAGGTTTCGAATCTGTCTCTTCACCGTTGACGATGGTCACCTCGTTGGTCACGATCTTCTTGCCGGCTTCACCTTCGCTCTTGAGTTCCTTGTTGCCCGCGAAAAGATTGTCCGTTTCTTCGTAGACCGTTTCCGGTTCAACCTTCTTCGTAACGTCAACATCCGTCTTGGTCGTTACGTGCATCATCGGATTATCCGTCGCGTTGCTCTGGAGAACCTTCTCCACGGCCTCCTCCTCGGTGAGCACCCTAGGAGGCTTGACTCCTACGAAGAGAGTCTTGTCCTCGATCTTGAGCTGCTCTTCGATCTGGAGAGAATCCAGGTCTCCGTCTTCAGCAACGTAGCTTTCCATTACGCTGCGGATGACGTCGCCCGCGATCTCCTCGTTCTCAACGATAAAGAGTTCCTCGCCGTCAGCGGAAACGATGCACGGGTCGGCGACCTTCGTGCCGTCAGCGTATACGGCGTAAGGTTTAACGATAAGGTTGAAAACGATAGCTCCCGCCACTGCAAAAGCAAGTGCAATGCAGAGCGCTATGTACATTTTCTTGTATTCTCTGATATTGTCCAGCATAAGAAACCGCCTTCTATTTTCTGGTTATTCTGTCGGTTCCCATATACCCTCTAAGCGCCTCAGGGATCACCACTGATCCGTCGGCCTGCTGATAATTCTCAAGGATCGCGGCGACTGTTCTGCCTACTGCCAGTCCGCTTCCGTTGAGTGTATGTACGAATTCAGGCTTGCCCTTTTCTTCAGGCCTGAATCTGATGTTCGCTCTTCTCGCCTGGAAGTCCTCGAAGTTTGAGCACGATGAGATCTCCACGTATCTGCCGTAGCTCGGCATCCAGACTTCCACGTCGTATGTCATGGCTGAAGAGAATCCCAGATCTCCTGTGGATAGCCTTACGACCCTGAACGGAATGTCCAGCTTTCTGAGCACTTCTTCCGCGTTATCGGTAAGGGACTCGAGTTCCGCGTAGGAATCCTCAGGCCTTACGAACTTGACCATCTCCACCTTCTGGAACTGATGCTGACGGATCAGGCCTCTGGTGTCGCGTCCCGCGCTTCCCGCTTCAGCCCTGAAGCAAGGAGTGTACGCCGTGTGGTAAATCGGCAGCTGGTCCGCGCTCAGTATCTCGTTATCATAGAGATTCGTCACAGGCACTTCAGCCGTCGGAATCAGGAAGAAGTCCTTCTGAGGGATGTAGAACATGTCCTCCTCGAACTTCGGAAGCTGTCCCGTTCCCGTCATCGCCATTCTGTTGACCATGAACGGCGGCAGTATCTCCGTGTATCCGTGCTCTTCGGTGTGAAGGTCAAGCATGAAGTTGATGACCGCTCTCTCGAGACGTGCGCCCAGTCCCTTGTAGACGGTGAATCTGGCGCCGGCTATCTTGGCCGCTCTCTCGAAATCCAGAATGTCCAGGGCTTCGCCGATATCCCAGTGGGCCTTTTCCTCGAAGTCGAACTTTCTCGGCTCTCCCCATCTTCTTAGTTCAACGTTATCGCTGTCGTCCAGTCCTTCCTGAACGTCCTTGTACGGAGTGTTCGGTACTTCGAGGAGGGCTTCCTTCAGATTCGCCTCCGCCTCGCTCACCTGTCCGTCCAGTTCCTTGATGTCGTCGCTCAGCTTCTTCATCTCCGCCATGAGCTGGGTGGTGTCCTCACCGTTCTTCTTCATGACAGGAATCTGCTTCGACTTGACCTTCTGCTCGTTCTTCATCTTCTCAACGGTGGCGAGTATCTCTCTTCTCTTGAGGTCGTACTCACGCACCTTGTCGATTCCGAAGTCGCCTTTACCTCTGGACTCGACGGCCTTCTTAACGCCTTCGTAGTCTTCTCTTATTCTCCTGATGTCAAGCATTAGTAACCTCCGGGTTGTTTATCAGAAAAGATTCTTTCTGTATTTAACGTAAAGGTCTCTCATCTCCTCGACCTTCTCCTGCATTTCGATCTGCAAATCTGATGCCTTTGCGTAATCTCCCGCCTCCAGGGCGTCGATTATGCGGGTCAGCAGACAGGTCTCGTCGAGAGTGTTCTTTCCGAGATAATTACGCATCCGTACGAACTCGCCCCAGTTCTGGCGGTCATAGTCCGCGAAATCATCGTCTTTGTGCGCTCTTCTGCAGTGGCGGAGCAGGTCCATTGTCTCAGGCACGATCCTGCCCGAAAGCTCCATTGCCCACTGTCCGAGCACCGCTTCCTTGTATGATGTGAGAGCCATCTCGGTCATGACGTCGTCCCTCTTGAATATTTCAAGCTTCTCAGGGTACTTGTCAAAGGCGCACATGTTCTCCCATACGGTCCTCGGCACTTCGCCGAAGAATCTGGTTCTCTCTTCTTCGGTGTAATCGTCGAACACGTTCAGCTCGCTCCTGTAGACTCTGTCCTTATCAAGATAGAAGTCCGGCTCGCCATAGGCCTTGGAAATGGACTTCTCCAGTTCCTCTGGAGTCATGCGGTGCTCGAGGGCTTCCTTTATGCCGTCGAGCATGGCCATGTATGAAGCCGCCAGAACAAGATAAGTGTTGCTCATCGGGTTCGGCGATCTCATCTCGAACCTTGTGGCCAGCGGGCTGTCGTACTCTCTTACCAGTCCCACCAGTACCGTCCTGTTACGGGACGGAACACGGGCGCTGTGTCCCAGCGATGTTACCACGCAGACAGGGGCCTCAAATCCCGGCTTCTGTCTGTTGAAAGCGTCGTTGGTCGAACTTACGAACGGATTGATCACGTCATAATTCTTCAGAAGGCCCATTAGCGCTCCGAAACCTACAGGACTCAGGAACTGAGTGTCCAGGTCTGCCTTTGCAGGAGACAGCAGGTTTACTCTGCGCCCGTCCTTGAGATCCGCCGCGATGCCCATGTGAGTGTGCTCGCCGCTTCCCGCAACGCCTTCTATAGGCTTGGCCATGAACGTGACGTCCAGTCCGTATCTTCTGAATATATCTCTCACCACGTACTTGATGTGGTTCTCGTTATCGGCAGCCTGTACGGCCGTCGTGTACTTCCAGTCTATCTCCAGCTGCTCCATGACGTGGTCGTAGCGTCCGGAGTTTCCGAACTTGGCCTTTACGCCGCCTACTTCCTTGTGGCCCATTTCGACTTCGAAGCCGTATCTGTTCAGAACCTGCAGCACTTCCTCGAGGGCCGTCCTTACAGGTCCCGTAGTTCTCTTCCAGTACTGCTCCTTGAGCATCTGGGCTGTGGAGAGCTGCTCCCTGTCGGCGTCATCGTCAGGGGTCTTTACCCAAAACTCCAGTTCGGTGGCAGCCGTGACGTCCAGCCTCTCTATGTCGTCGACGCTGTCGATGTCCATGTAATCGAAGACGTATGGATTCTCGCGCAAAAGCTCCATGAGGTCTTCTTTGAAATTGAAGACGGCGTCACGGAGTATGACTCTGGAGCCTACTCTGTCCGACTCGTTGTGGATCAGGCTGGATGGTATGCGGAGCGTGCCGATAGGCAGTCCCGTTTCGGAATCGGTGTAGTTGAAGTTGTGGTCAACGAACCAATTGACAGTCCTGTCAGGAATGATGTCCACCTTGCCGTTGTTCAGTTCGGCGATTTTAGGCAGCACAACAGAAGACCCGTCTGTCTGAACTCCGTTCTTCAGGAACCCTTCAATGTCCTTCAGGAATTCTTCAACCGGGATCTTCTCATCCGTGTCATTTCCCCCTACGTCGATACCTACAACGGATATAAACTTAATCTCCGGGTGGGCCAGTAAGGCCCCCCGGATTTCTTCTTCGCTGTGATTAGCTGCAGGTATTGTGTAGAGCATTCTGTCAAAATCAAATTCCAGCATGTTCTATATATACTTTCTTACCTTATTCTAATTTCGTTTTCTGCCGGTCCGGCTTACTTGGCGAGTCTGTTCAGATACTTCTCAAGCTCGTCCATGTACTTGCCGTATCCTGCCCAGTCGCCCTTCTGCAGCGCTTCCTGAGCGTTGTCGTACGCGGCCTGAGCAGCTTCGATCAGCTCCTGAGTTGACATCTCTGCGGAGCCGCCGGAATCCTTGCCGGAGTCACCGGAATCAGCGTCCTCGCCGCCTTTGCTCTCGTGGGCGCTGCCCTCTCCGAACATTTCGTTGAGAGCCTCTGCCAGAGTCGGCTCGTAAGCGATGTCGTCGCCGAATACTACGATAACTCTCTTGACTTCAGGAATACTGGAGTTCGTAGCTTCCAGATATACAGGCTCTACGTAGAGCAGTGAGTCTTCGATAGGAATTACGAAGAGGTTTCCTCTGCTGTACGTCGATCCGGATGAATTCCACAGTGAGAACTCCTTGGAAATCTCTGTATTCTGGTCTATCTGAGCCTCGACCTGCATAGGTCCGTATACGATCTTGCTCTTCGGCATCTGGTAGAGTACCAGCTTACCGTACTCATCGCCGTCATTTCTCGCAACGAGCAGACCCATCATGTTCTTCTTATCCTTCGGTGTGAACGGAATGGAGTTGACGAACTCAGCGCTTGCTTCGCCCGGCAGCTTCATGATGTAGTAGTTCGGCGTCATGGACTGCTCTTCTGTTCCGTAGATTTCACTGGCGATCTGCCACATGTCCTCGTTCTGATAGAATACCTTGACGTCATTCATATGATATCTCTGGTAGATCTGCGCCTGGATGTTCAGCAGTGTTCCCGGATATCTGATGTGAGCTCTGATTCCGTCAGGCATCTCCTCGAAATCCTTGAAGAGCTTCGGATATATCTTCTGGAATGTCTGCGCAATCGGATCAGTCTTGTCTACGATGTAGTAGTTCGTCTCACCAGTGTAAGCGTCGATAACGATCTTGACGGAGTTCCTCACATAGTCGACGTCGGTTTCCTTGCTGTACGGCTCCGAGTACGGATATCTGTTAGTTGCCGTGTAGGCGTCGATGATCCAGTAGAGCTTTCCGTCCACGGTGATCATGTAAGGATCAGTATCGTAGTCGAGGTAAGGCATGATCTCATGTACTCTCTTCGAGATGTTTCTGTTGATCATGATCTTAGAATCGCTGTTGATGTTTCCTGATACGAGCATCTTCAGTGACTTCTCTCTTACGGAGAACATGAATCTCGTCAGCAGGTTCATCTTGATTCCGGCGTCCGCCTTGTACTGGCAGTACTTGTTGCTGTTGCCGTCAGGATAGTCGAATTCGTCCTCATCGGTGTTGACCAGTACGTAGTCGTTTGTCATCTCGCCGAAGTAAATCTCAGGTTCGGTGATCTGAACGTCCACAGCGGATTCAGGCGGAATATTCTTGATCAGCATATCCGGCTGTCCGCTGGCGGTAATCTTGTCTACTCTGGACAGGGTCGCGCCGTATCCGTGAGTATACTTCAGGTGCCTGTTCAGCCAGGTGTTGCTTATCTTTTCCTCGTTGATTTCTCTCGCAGAGAGGAAGGTCTGCGTGTAGTCCCCGTCTATTGTGTATCTGTCGACGTCTACGTCATAGAAGTCGTAGTACTGTCTCATAGTCTGGGTCTGGTTGTAGAACTTCTTCGCCGGAGCATAGTCGTTTATTCTGATGTTTGAAATTGTTTCTTCGTTGTTCGCGATGTCCTTGCTGGTCAGGTCCTCCGACGCTTTGAAGGCCTTCATGTCTACACCGTCGAGTCCGTAGGCGTACTGGGTGTATTCTATGTTTCTTTCGAGATATTTGCTCTCCTTGTTGATTTCGTCAGGGGATACTATGAAGTTCTGGACAACAAGTCCAACTCCTGTTCCGAGCAGTCCCACGGCGATCATGATCACCGGAACAACCGCGGCAGGCTTGAACCTCTTCTTCGAGATGCCGTACGCCACTCCTATAGCCGCCAGGATCGAAAGTCCAATGAGTATGCGGTACATCCAGAGGGTTACGTTGACATCTGTGAATCCCGCGCCGTATACAGCGCCCGTGCTTCCAAAGAGCAGATCGAACTGCTTGAGCAGGAAGTATACGCCGACCATCAGGAAGAACAGTACGCCGACGATGATGAGCTGCTTCTCAGCGATGTGCAGAATCATCTTGACGTTTCTGTTGTCAATCTGCTTCTTCTGCTTAGGAGCGCGTCTCTGAGGACGGTTTCCGAAGATTCCGCCGCCGCCCTGCTGGCCGCCGCGTCCGCCGCCCATGAACTGCTTGCTGAACTTTCCGAACATGTCATTGATCTCACTGAACGGATTGTCGTCGATAGGACGTCCGCCTTCTCCGCCTGTGTATCTGTCTTCTTCATATTCGTACTCGTCGCCGTCGTCGAACTCGTATTCCTCTTCAGGCTCTTCCTCAGGCTCCGTGTTCTCCTCGACAGTCTCGAAGATCCGCGGTGTTCTCACAGAAAGCAGCACTGAATAGTAGATGAATGTGAGTGCCGCAAAAGCAACAATCAGCAGTATGACTATCTCGTTGAGCTGCTCAATGAAGTTGAGCTTGAACACATAGAAGGATATGTCTATGTTGTAGAGCGGATCCTTTATGTCGAAGTCAGTGCTGTGGGTGAACTGCAGCGTCTGGAACCACAGTCTTGTGACTGCGAAGTAAGTCGTTACAACGCCGAAGGCTCCCGCGAGACCCCAGGTGATCAGATTCAGCTTCTTGTTGTCCGGCAGTTCATCCGACTCGATCCTTTTAACGTACCCCTTCTTGATGAACTTGAGATACACGTAGGCCAGGAACGTAACGACAATGAACGTCGGTATTCCTATCTTGAGCTGAGTGAACAGTTTGGTCAGGAATACTGAAAGATAACTCAGATCCTTGAACCACATAAGGTCTGTCAGCCAGTTGATGAGGAGTACGAAGATCAGTATGATCAGAAGTATGATTATAATGATCCCTTTGACTCCGATTTTTTTCTTCTTGCCATTGGTATTGGTGTTAGTGTTCTCCAATTCTGTTAACCTCCTTGTAATGACTATACTTCATAGTCGATTCCCGGAATAGTGTAGTCTGGTTCGCTTCCGGTGATAAGACGAATGATTTTGTTCAGCTGTTTATCTATTGCCTCAGCGGCTGAGCTGTCCGGTGCGAGCCACCTGATGCCTATTCCCGCCAGCTCTATTACGAATATAACAATGAGGATGACGAGCAGAACCTTGAGCACAGCTCTTCCTGCTCCGCCCTTCTCCTTAGGAGCTTTTTCCTTCTTCTCTCTTTCCTTCTGTTCTCTCTTCTCCCTCTTTTCCCTTTCCTTCTGCTCTTTCTTCTCTTTCTTTGCGTCCTTCTTGGTAGGTTCAGTTTTAGGAGCCTCTGCCGCAGGAGCAGCGGCGGCCGCTTCAGCCGGCTGTTCCGCCTGCATCTTCTTGAGCTCTTCGGCTTCCTTTTCGCCGTAGTCCGCGAAACTGTCATCGGCGATATTGCCTTCGGTTCCCATCTCGGCGGCGGTCATTACCATCGTATCGTTGAGCCCCGGTTTCATGCCTTCGAATACTTCATCGTCAGGGAGAACAGTAGGTTCTTCCTTGGCGGCGAAACCTTCCGCTATCTGTTCAGGTTCTTCCGGCGCTTCTTCGACTTCCGGTTCTTCCGTTGCTTCGCCTGCTGAAAGATCCGCCGTCTCCACTCTGGGTCCGGCGATGTCTTCAACTGCTTCGGGGGTGGCGTCAGCCGCCGCGTTAGCAGCCTGCTCTTCGAACATGGCGACTCCGAGTTCCGTCGCTTCCGCAGGTGCGGAAAGCTCTTCCAGCATCTGCTCCACTGTCTTTGTGTGTTCTATTTCCTTGATGGTCAGCGGCTCGGATTCCAGTTCTTCAGCTGGAATCACAGGAGTCTCCCTGAGTTCCTCCTTGCTGATTCTTCTGGTGTTCTCAAGGCCTCTGATCACATCATCCTTGCTTACTGTTCTCGTCTGCATGTTGCCGGCAGCGTGTCCGATCATAGTCTCCCTGCCGGTTACAGGCTTCTCGCCGAGAAGCTCTTCGACAGTTGCCGGAACAGGTTCTGCCGGTGCCGCAGGAGGTTCAGGCGCCTTGCCCGAAATCGGGTCAATGCCAAACTCGGCCAGGAACTGGGCCCTTGCCCGCGCCATTGTGCTGAGGTCCGCCTGGGTCGCTCTGTGCGCGTCGATTCTGGCTGCCTCTTCCTTCGTTATCTCTCTTGGTGCCGGAGCCTCAGGCTTAGGGACGATCGTAGGTCTGTCCACTGCCGCGGCGGCGACTTCCGCCGCTCTGAGCATCTCCGGTTTTATGGTTATAGTAGGCTCCGCCTGAGGCGCAGGAGCTGCAGGTGCTTCCTCTACAGGTTCTCCCTTGAGTCCCGCGATGGCCGCCTTGATCTTGGCAGCCTCTTCTTCTCTCATTCTGGCAGTCTGCGCGAGGACTTTCCTTGCTTCCTCCGCGGCAGCTGCTGACTCAGCCTGAATGCGCAGATTCTCCTGCTTTCTCTCCAGGCTGTTCTTCAGATCTTCCTCTTCCTGACGGCGTCTCTCTATCTCTGCAATTCTCTTCTCTTTTTCGGTGGCTGCCTGTCTGGCTTCCTGCTGGGCTCTGATCTTGTCGGCCTGCTGCTGAATCCTGAGCTCTTCGGCCGCCGCAAGCAGAGCCGCCTCTTCAGCCGCCCTTCTTCTCTCTTCCTCTTCAGCCGCGAGTCTGGCTTCTTCGGCTGCCTTTGCCTGTGCCTCTTCCTCGGCTCTGACGCGGGCTTCTTCCTCAGCCAGCAATCTCGCTTCCGCTTCAGCTCTTTCTCTCTCTTCAGTCTTGATTCTTGTCTCTTCGACGATCTCCTTGGCCAGTCTGGCATCTTCCAGTTTTCTGGCTTCTTCCTCTGCCGCGAGCTTGGCTGCCGCTTCAGCTTCGAGTCTTGATGCTTCTTCTTCGGCCTTCGCCGCTTCTTCCGCCGCGATTCTTGCCGCCTCTTCCGCTCTGCGAACCTCTGCCTCCGCAAGGGCTCTCGCTTCGCGGGCTATTCTTTCTCTCTCTTCTTCTTCCGCTCTGATGCGGGCTTCTTCAGCAGCTCTCATCTGTTCGGCTGCCTTTGCCCTTTCTTCTTCTATCATCTGGCGGCGGGCTTCTTCCTCAGCCCTCGCCTGCTCCAGAGCTCTTTCGTGAGCCTCTATTCTCTCGAGAACATCGGACTCGAATGCCTTAGGTTCGTAAGGCTTGTTAACTCCTTCTCTCTCAAGGAAAGCTTCCATGGAAGGATCCTCAGTCCTGGCCTCGAACTTCTCCTGAGCCGCTCTGTCGGCGATTTCCTTTTCCTTTTCTATAAGGTTTCCGCCCTTGATTTTGTCGTATTCTCTGTTGAGTAACTGCTGGAACTCTTCATTCTTTCTGCTGAAAGTGTAGAACTTCTCAATCTTTTCCGCAGCGCTGATTTCACCGCTGTCGACTGCCGGCGCCGGTACTTCAGGCTCCGATCTGCCAGGGATAAGATCTTCCACGTTAAGAGCGTCGGCTTTCTCGTTGATCTCCGCTTTTACTGATTCGGGGTATCTCTTCGAAAGTCTCTCCCTGAGCTCGGCAGGGTCGGCTCCCCAGTCGAAATCTATGTCATCTGTCTTTTCGATGGTGTCTGTAGTCGGATACTCATTGACATTCCAGTTCATATCCTCGATGAAATGTCTTCTCACAGGTTCAGGCGCAGCTTCCGGCTCCGGCGTTACTGCCGGCGCGGCAGGCTCCGGCGTGAAGGCTGGCACCGCTTCCACAGGCGCTCCGCAAAAGCTGCAAAATCTTGATCCGTCTGCAATTTGATTTCCGCACTTACTGCAATACATTTGTTAGTTCCTCCTCTAGTTTCTTTTCAGTTACTAGTTTTATTCTCTTATCAGCACATTCAGTTCTTCTGCTGTGTATTCTCTTCCGCTTCTTCCAATGTTATATCCCTGGTGATATCTGCTCTCCTTGCGCGGTTCCGCCGACGGTGCCGGCTGAGGCGCTGGCTGGACCGCAGGAGCAGGCGCTGGCTGTGGCGCTGGCTGAGGTGCCGGCTGAACCGCAGGGGCAGGCTCAGGCTGTGGCGCCGGCTGTGGCGCGGCCTCCTCGGCGCTCATTACGCTGAGTTCCCTGAACAGATCGTCCAGTTCAATCTCATCACCGAGTTCTTCGATCCCGCCAATCTCATCAATATCATCGATCTCACCGAGCTCATCAGCAACAGCAGCCGCCGCGGTCTCTTCTTCTGCCTTTGCAGGCGCTTTGGCTTCCACCGGCTGCTTGTTATCAAGGTGCTCGATCAGCTTGTCCGTTTTTTCATTTATTGAATCGCCGAATGTTCCAAGGCTGTCCTTAATGTCCTTTATCGCTGTTTTGTTTTCCTTCGCCAGGCGCTTGCTGCTGACCAAAGCGACAATACAAACAACACAAAGAACACAGAGAACGCCGGTCGCGATTATGGCGATTATCTCAATCATCTCCATGCGCGGACTCCTCCGAAATTTCTTTTCTGCAGATACGCATAATTATAGTTAGTACATTATACACCAAAAAAATATGGGTTTCCACCTTTTTCCGTGAAAGAAAGGCTCTATTTGGGTCTTTTAGGGGCAAAAAAGACCGCCGTGCGGCTATTTCCGCCCGGCGGTCCAAAGGCCCTGTAAATAGGCTTATTTATTAAAGTTTGAGCGCTTTTGCTCTCTTTGACTCTGACGCTCTCATCAGTTTGTCCATGGCGGCCGTCTCCGCGTCCTCGTCGCCGAAGCTTCTCGTCTCTATGACGCCCTTCTCGATGGCTCTGTCGACGAGCTCCTGGCCCTTCGCCGTGCGGACGATGAGCTGGTTCCAGCCCTTGTCCACTTCCCAGCCCTCGGAGCTTCTGGCTCCGCCTACTGACAGGTCGGCGAACTCAGCCGTCATGTCGTCGCAGTACTTGCAGGCGTTCCTGACAAGAGGCAGGACATCGTCCAGATCCACCTGACGGTCGTCCATGTCCATGCGGTGGAACTTGCTCGGGAGAATGTCAACGTGGCCGGCGTCACCGAGAGCCGCCAGTCCCTTCCAGTCAAGACCCCATCCGCAGAACAGCCCGAACACCAGACCGATGTTGTCCGCGTGGTTGTCGTTGTCCTCATAAGGCTTGGCCTTCATCTTCGCCACGGCCAGAGCCTTGCAAGGCGTTCCGACTACGCCGATCTTCTTGTACTCGTCGGCCGCCAGAGCTTCGTTGAGCACCGCCAGCGTAGGCGGTATCTGGAAGCTTGATCCGCTGCAGTTTCTGACCTCAGCCGGGTCAGTTACCATACATCCCGCAGGGTCGAGAGTTCCATCGGCCTCGGCTGCCTTTGAGAGAACCGCCGCGTCGATGAATCCTTCCGCCAGCGCGAATTCCACGAGGGCCGTCATGGTGCCTCCGTGCTGAGCGTTCTTTCTGATCTCAGGATCCGCCGCCCTCGTCAGATAGAGAGCCCTGAACGGTCCCAGTTCAGGAATGATATCGCATCCGTCCTTGCCGTAGAGTTTTTCGCGCAGTGCATCGAGGTCCGCAGGCATCCTCGGGCAGAAGTACTTGCAGCGTCCTTCTGTCCTGTCGCAGTCGTAATCCACGAAGGTGCGTCCCTGATAGGACTTCCAGTACGGGCACATGCCCTGACAGGCGCCACAGTTGGTGCAGATACCCGTATCTACTACTTTTCTTTCAAGTTCTAAAATACTGTACATCACGCACCTCCTCTCTACGTCAGAATAATCAGGAGTCCGTGAATTCTGATTTCCATACATTCCACTCCTTCAGGAACGTAATCAGACAGCGGAGCAGCCAGATTGCACATGTGATCTTCGAATATGAACTGGTATCCGCCCTTCTTTTCGTCGATGAAGCCTTCCTCGATGAGACTTTCCTGTATTTCCTTGAAAGTCATATCCACAGGAACATCCGCTTCATAGAATGTCCTGCGCAGAGGGTGCGCGAATCTGCATTTCTGTTTCATTACATCTGTCATTACTTCGCCCCTCCTTCCCTGATGAATCTGTATCCTGTCATGAACACTTCCTTGTTCAGTTCCAGAGCGTTTCCGTGGAAGTTCTGCTCCAGAACCTTGAAGAAGTCGTCCGGCTCCAGCGGCATCTCGTCGAGAGCTGCCAGGGCGCCCATCATCAGTATGTTGGCAACCTTGGCGTTTCCGGCCTTCACCGCCATCTCCGTGGCAGGCAGCGGATAGCTCACGCTGCTGCGGGCCTTGATCTCAGCGTCGATATCCTCTATGGAAGGATACTCGTCCTCGCCGATGAGAACTCCCAGCGGGTACGCCGGACGTGTGTCGTATATGACCTTGGTCTCAGGATTTCCGTACACACGGAGTATCCTCAGCGCCTCTACAGGTTCAAAAGCAACCACGACGTCGGCTTTTCCTTCCGGTATGAGAACTCCTCGCTCCACATCATCGGATACCCTCAGGTGGCTCATTACCGAACCGCCTCTCTGGGACGCGCCGTAGGTCTCTCCGACGGCTACCTTGTATCCCATCTCAACGAGGGCGGAGCCCATGAGACCTGATGCCAGAATGTTCCCCTGTCCGCCTATTCCGCAGATAACTACGTTGGTCATCATCACTCATCGCCTCCTTCCACCTTGATCGCGCCTGACGGGCAAATGCTCGCGCAGGCTCCGCATCCTACGCATACGACTTCGTCGATGGCCGCGCAATTCTTCTCGAAATCCCAGATGTTGCCCGGGCATCCCCAGACTCTGCTGCAGTATCCGTCGCATCCGCAGTTGGAACCTCTGCAGATGTCAGTGTCGACCCAGACCTTCTTCTTGGCTCTGGTCTTGGCCGCCAGCGTAGCGCAAGGCTGCTCCAGAATAAGCACCTTGAGCCCCTTCATCTGTATCAGTTCGCAGATAAGGTTCTTAGTATTCTCAACATCGAACGGGTCGGCCTTCCAGACTCTGCACCCCAGGGATTCGCAGAGGGCCTGAATCGAAACCTTCTCAGTCTCGTATCCCATGGCCGTCTGTCCCGTGCCCGGGTGCGGCTGGAATCCGGTCATTGCCGTCGCCGAATTGTCCAGAACGATGTGCAGTATGTTCGCCTCGTTCATCTTGGCGTTTATGAGACCCGGAACTACCGAGTGGAAAAAAGTCGAGTCGCCGCAAAGACTGACTACCGGCTGATCGAATCCGTAATTGGTCAGCTGACCGAGTCCTTCCGCCGCGCTTATTCCTGAGCCCATGCAGCTCATGAAGTGGTAGCCGTACTGGCCGGCTCTCTGTCCCGCCATGGTGTAGCAGCCTATGTCGCCCATGACCACGCCCTTGTGACCTTCCTGCCTCAGGGCCTGCTTCAGAATGAAGAAGGACGCTCTGTGAGGACAGCCGGCGCAGAAAGTAAGTTCTCTTGCCGGGATGTTGACGCCTTCAATGGCCGGGCATCCTTCGCCGCCGCACTTCGGCTTCTCGCCGAGGAATTCACCCACGGCCTTGAACACTACTTCAGGATTCAGTTCGCCGATCGGAGGGATAAGGTCTGCTCTTCCCTGAATGTCTATTGTAAGTTTGGCCTTTCCGGCTATCGCCGAGATATGCTCTTCAAGGAACGGATCGACCTCTTCGACTACCAGAACTTTCGTTGCCTTTGCGAGATGCTTGAGTATCAGTTTCTCAGGAAGCGGCCAAAGGCAGCCTAAACTCAGCACGCCTACTTCGTCCTCCTGCCCGTACTCTTCCAGCGCTTCCTGCACGTACTTCATTCCCGTGCCGCCGGTGATGATCAGCTTGTCCGCGTCTTCCTTGCCCATGTAGTGGTTGAACGGGCTCACTTCAAATGCTTCCCTGGCTCTTTCGAGTTTCTCCAGCAGGAAGCCGTGAAGCCAGTTGATTCCTACCATTCTGTCCCAGATGCCTATCGGCGTGAACGGTCTTCTCTCAGGTAATTCGCCGAGAGTTACGCTGCCTCTGCCGTGGCATATTCTGGTGGTCACTCTGATGAGCACCATCTGTTCCAGTTCCTCTGACAGCTCGAAAGCGTACGGGATCATGTCCTTAGTCTCCTGCACGCTCGCCGGCTCCAGCATCGGAATATTGGCCGAAACCGCCATGTGTCTGGAGTCGAATTCGTTGGTGCTGGAGTGGGAATCCGGATCGTCGGAGCTGACTATGACCATTCCTCCCTTGATGCCGCCCAACGCGCCGCAGTGGATCGTGTCGCTGTGGAACAGCAGTCCGTTCTGCTTGACTATGCATATGGATCTGCCGTTCGCGAAAGACGCGCCCATGCATGACTGCAGCGCCGTGGTCTCATTCGTCGACCACTCAGCGCGGAAGCCCTGGTCTTCTGCGATGTGCCCCAGCATTCCGAGAACCTGGGACGATGGTGAGCCCGGATATGACGATGCGAAATGCACTCCGCCCTCCAGGGCTCCCCGGACAATTGCTTCGTTACCCTGCATCAGGTAAGTCTTGCCCGGTTCATTTTTCGTTGTCATCCATTCCACGTTGTTACCTTCACTTCCTCTTAAAAAAGAATTATCTGAACAGGCTTTGCCTGTGTTTCACTGTTTGATTTGCCTGTGTTATCTCAGCTTGAACACCACGCCGAGTTCGGCTGCCATTGCGCGGCACGCCGCCACCGACGCGCTGGTTATCGCGCCCGTCACCACCGATACCGCCACGTATGGAACGTACTTTTTGGCATCCTCGATGTACTTCAGTATCGCGTCGTAAGATTCAAGTCCAAACTCGGGATGGCAGAGATCGCAGTAGCTCTGGGCGTCCGCTTCGTTCAGGCTTATGGACACGGCGTCCACCACACCCTTAAGGTCCTGGGCGGTCGGTCTGCCCCAGATGAGATCCGCCAGACCGTTGGTATTGAGCCTTATCTGCTTGCCGTACTTGGCCTTAATGTGGCGCGCGATATCCAGAAGCTCGGGCAGTCTCTCCGTCGGCTCGCCGTAGCCGCAGAAAACCACCTCGTCGTATCTGCTCACATCCCAGCGTTCCAGTTCCGCCTTGACTTCCTCCACCGTCGGGTCCTCCTTCAGCACGAGGCTGTCGGCGTCGCCGAGGGAATCCGTGAAGTTCCTTATGCAGAACTCGCATGCGTTGGTGCACTTGTTGGTGAGATTAATGTATAATCCGCCGAAATAATCGTAAACTATTGACATGACTTGATTTTAGCACTGCATCACACTGCATGCAATACGTGTGAAAGAGTCATTTCAACTGATTGTTATTCGATGGAGATGACCTTGTAATCCTTCGCTTCCACCGCTTCCTTCAGCACTTTGTCCGCAACGTCCGCGTTCAGCGTAACCACGGCTCTGTCCTGCTCATGGCTGACCTGAGCGGCCTCGACTCCGTCGATTTCCTCGAGAGCCTTCTTCACCGTCGCTTCGCAGTGCATGCACATCATGCCTTCGATGTTCATCGTCTTTTCCATCTGTTTTTCCTCCGTTGTCTCTGTATCAGTTTCCGCTTCTGTATCTGTTGTATCTGTCTGTATGTTCGCCGCGGGTTTCGCTACTTTCTCCCTGTCCCTTCGGGTGCTGTGAATGTCAAAGAGGTTCAGCCTCAGCGCGTTCATGCATACGCAAAAGCTGGATACGCTCATAGCCGCCGCTCCCAGCATGGGGTTCATGGTCCATCCCGTCAGGTGAACGAACGCCCCGGCCGCAACCGGTATGAGCACTATATTGTATATGAACGCCCAAAACAGATTCTCGTGTATGTTGCGCAAAGTCGCCCTGCTCAGTCTGATCGCGGCGGGCACTTCCGTCAGTCTGCTGTTCATGAGCACCACGTCGGCGGCGTCGATGGCCACGTCGGTTCCCGCTCCGATGGCTATTCCCACGTCCGCTCTCGTGAGGGCAGGCGCGTCGTTGATTCCGTCGCCGACCATGGCGACTTTTCCGGACTTCTGCAGTTCCTTTATTACTCTCTCTTTTCCTTCAGGCTTTACGCCCGCGATTATCTCGTCGACGCCCACCTGTTTTCCGATGGCTCGGGCGATGTGCTCTTTGTCTCCAGACAGCATGACCGTGCGGATCCCCATGTTCCTGAGCTGGCGGATCGCTTCGGGACTTTCCTCCCTTATAACATCCCCGCCCTCAAGGCGGCCTTCTGTAATGGTTCCTGTCTTGTCCAGGACCACCGTCGTGACTCGCCCCGTCTCCTCCTGGGACTGGGCCGTCTTGAAGAGGATTCCGTTCTTCGCTCCGACGCCGTTACCGACCATGATCGCCACAGGCGTCGCCAGGCCCAGGGCGCACGGGCAGCTGACGACGAGGACCGATATTCCCCTCGCCAACGCATAACCTGCTTCGGCTCCCGCGATGAGCCAGATGATTATCACAATAAGAGCAATGACGAGAACCGCCGGAATAAATATCCCGGAAACCTTGTCCGCGATTCTGGCTATAGGCGCCTTCGTCGCGGCAGCGTCGCTTACCATCTTTATAATCTGCGACAGAGTCGTGTCCTCGCCGACACGGGTTGCCTTTGCTTTAATGCTGCCGTACTGGTTGAGGGTCGCAGCGGATATCTGGTCGCCCGGTTCCTTGTTCACCGGAACGCTTTCTCCCGTGAGGGCAGACTCGTTTACCGACGTCGCTCCCTCGATGATCACGCCGTCCACCGGCACATTGTCGCCCGGCTTCACGATGAAGATGTCACCCGCGCGTACCTCTTCGATCGGAACAGTTTTTTCCGTGCCGTCTTCAAAAACCGTAACCGTCTGCGGCGCCAGTTTCATGAGGCTCTTGAGAGCGTCGGTCGTCTTGCCCTTTGCCATGGCCTCGAGCAGCTTGCCAACGGTGATCAGTGTGACTATCATCGCCGCTGATTCGAAGTACAGTTTGTGCAGGGACGCCATCTGCAGATCGTCATATATTGATACTGAGATGGCACCGTTTCCGTAAAAAATAATCTCGTAGAACAGCACCCACGCGCTCCAAAGAAATGACACACCTGAACCCATGGCCACCAGTGTGTCCATGTTCGGCGCGCCGTGCATCAGGCCCTTGAAACCATTCGTGAAGAACGCCCTGTTTATGTACATAATGACTCCGGCGAGGATCATTTCGATGATGCCTATCATCGCGGCGGTCAGTCCGTCGGCATCCCCCGCTTCGCCGGCTCCCGGCCATCCCCACATTGTTACGCCCATGGAGAAATACATGAGCGCCAGAAGCAGAGCGACCGAAATGATCAGGCGCTTTCTGAGCTTCGGAGTTTCCGTATCTTTAAGGATATCCTCAGTCGCTTCGGATTTCCTTAGACGCGCACCGTAGCCGGCCCGTTCGACTGCTTTAATTATTTCCGCTGCGTCCGCCGTCCCTTCGACACTCATGGAGTAGGTCAGCAGACTCACTGAGCACGATTCCACACCCGGCACGCCTGACACTGCCTTTTCCACCCGCGCCTGGCACGCGGCGCAGCTCATTCCTGTAACTGAATAATGTTCCATAAAAGAATTCTGCCTTTGCAGTCTCCGTCTACTTCATTAGTTTCTGCAGTACGCCCAGAAGCTCGTCGACCGTCTCATCGTTGCCCGCCCTGACGTCGTTGATCACGCAGCTCCTGATGTGATTCGACATGAGCACCCGGTTGAAACTCGAAAGAGCCGCGCTAGCGGCGGCGCTCTGGTTCAGTATGTCCGGGCAGTAGGCGCCTTCCTCGACCATACGCTTCAGACCCCTTATCTGGCCCTCGATCCGGCTGAGCCTGTTGATCAGGTCCCTGTATTCCTCCGGGGACCTTTCCTTGGTTCTGCCTTCAGCCTCTCTTCTTGTACAGCAGTTGTCCTGTATCGCTTTGTTCATTGTTTTCGTCCTCCTGACTGCCTTTATTATATACCCCTAGGGGGTATGTGTAAAGCTAAACAGAGAACCAAACCCGACAAATCCCTGTTTGGTGGGCAGCTGCCAAGTACAGTTTGGTCTGCCTTTGCATCAAAACTAAAACTCTTAGGGATGGACAAATGACTGGCAAAACAGAAGAGTATGTGTAAACTAAAAAAATTTCGTTTAGTTCTGCGTGATCAAATCTGTCAGTTCTTCTGCCGTCATGCCGCTGATGTAATCACCGAGATCGGCGTGCGAAAGGATCCGCAGCACGGCGTCAGGTCTGTACTCGACGCCCGTCAGCAGTTCTTCGATTTCCGAAATGCTTTTGATGCCGAAATAGTCGCCGAAGATCCGGATGTCCTTGATGCGGCCGCGGCTGACGTTCAGCCTGACATCCACAAGACCAAAAGCATACTTGCGGCTCGCCGCTACAGCAAAAGCAGGCGACGCTCCGTAGTTCCACTCCCAGGTGGAATACTTCCCGTCAGCCAGCTTCTGTATGGCGGTCCTGTCCGCTTCGGTCAGTTCATAACAAACCGCGTCTGGATAATTCTTAAGATAATAATCATAGAGAAGCAGCATGAACTGTTCAGCGTCCATGCCGCCTCCTTCTGATTCTGTTTTCACCTGCTGCTCCGTCATGTGCGACGAGATATTCGTCACGTGTGACTGGACAGATTTGACCGCTTTGCTTTCGGTCTTCTTTTTATTCGGAGTGAGCGCTCCGGAAATGTCGCTGACGTCCATGCTGAACATGAGCGTGCCGTGGTGCATCATCCTTCCGTTTCTGACGCACTGGGCGTTTCCGGAGAACTTCTTTCCGTCTATCATGAGATCGTTTCTGCCGCTGAGGACCGCTTCAACGCCGAGGCTCCGCAGGAAATCTCTCACCATCTCAGTGAAATATTCATAGTTCGAGAAGAGTCCTTCCCTGTATGTCTGTATGACCGTATAGTTCACGTTTCCCAGATCGTGAAAGACCGCTCCTCCGCCGGTGAGTCTCCTGACCACACTGACGCCATTATCACGGATAAACTGACTGTCTATCTCCTCGATGGTGTTCTGATTTTTGCCTACGACGACAGTATTGTCGTTCCGCCAGAGCATGACGATATCCTCATCGAAATTGTCGATGAGATATTCCTCCGCGGCCAGGTTGTAGTAAGCGTTCTTACTGTCGTTGATTATAAGCAGCATAAGTATCTCTTAACCGCAGCCACTATTCTTCCGCAGCGGCGTTCATCATTACGGTTGCTCTCTCGATGCCCTCGAGTTCCGCTTTGTAGACTTCCTCGAGGTATCCTGCCTGCTGCTCTCTGATCTCCTTGAGAGCCGCGATCTCCTCGCTTACGTCAGGATTCTCAGCATCATACTTCTCGCCGAGTGAAACTACGATGGCGTTGGTATCCGCGTGCGGCCACTCTATGAGACCAGCGCCCCAGGTGTCGTCACGCTTGTCGAAGAGCTGGTTCTTCATGTAGTCGCATGTGGCTTTGTCGAAGTTCATGTCGTACCATGACCAGTCTACTTCCGACAGATAGTCGTCGTAGGCTTCCGCAACGTTTCCTTCCTCAAGAGCCGCGATGGCAGCGTCAAGATTGGCGACGTTGTCCTCGTACATGTCGTGTCTGATGATCGCGTCGACATTTAAGAAGTCAAGCCCGAGGAGTGAATCCTGGAAGGCCAGGTATACATTCTGGGTCTTTACATTCAGGTCGGTTGCGGCCGCGTCGTCACCGGATTTTTCGACTACGTTCATCTTATCTTTAAGAGCGTCGGCAGCGGCGTAAGCCTCCTCTATGGCCTCGGAGAACCGCGCCTGAGCATCGTCATTAAGCGATTTCTCGAAGCCCTTGATCCTGGCCTTGAAGTTCATCGGTCTCACGAGGCACGAGTCCAGATCGATGATGACTTTTCCGAATGTCTTCATCATCTCAACATAGCCCTCTTCGTCCAGAGGCTGGTATTTCCAGCTGTCATAAGTCGAGTGATATCCGACATCTTCGTACTTCGTGCCGTCGCCGTCACCCGCGCAGATGGCCGGAATTCCCATTCTAGTCCACATGAAATCTTCCGTATATGTGCTGAGATCTCCATGAGACCAGGTGTACTTGGAGCTGTCAGCCAGCTCAGCTATGCTCTTCTTTGCGAAGCTTTTCAGCTCAACCGAGCAAAGAGTGCCTTTGCATGTCTCGCCTTCAACAGTGTATCCGCTGTCCATGTTCACTATCGCGAAACCGCCGTTGACCCAGTCAGGGTGATTCGTCATGATGTCTTCATATGCTCCAGTCGACCAGTCGTACTCACTTCCTTCGCGGCCCCACTCTTCTGCGCCGTGGATGCAGAATCTTATGGTCTTGTCAGGAGTGAATCCGCTGTCGATCATCGCCTTTGCCATTCCCATGCTCGCGCCGCATCCCCACGCGTCATCGTACGCCGCGTGGAAGTACCCGTCCATGTGAGCGAATACGAATATTGTCTCATCCGTTGCGCCCGGGATCTCGCCGTAGAGGTTGTGGGAAGTCGCGTTCTCGGTAACCTGCGAATCCGCATTGAACGTAACCTTGATGGAGTCTTCGCCCGAAGCCTTGATGGCCTTCTTCAGAGCATTGCAGTCCTTGCGGCTGATGGCAAGGGCCGGAGCGTCCGAAGGCGCACAGACGTCCTGAACGCCGATTCTCGTTCCGTCTTCATCTTTCTCAACGAACTCTCTCATGGCGATGGAGCAAAGAGCTCCCTTCTCTTTTGCCTGAACTGCCGGGTAGTTGATCCACCAGTCTTCCTCCTGGTTGATCTCGTAGAGCACCAGCTTGCCCGTTACATCAAGTCCTTCGTAGTCCGCTTCTGTTCCGCGGTTCACGTAAACCAGTTCGACCTCCTGGTTATCCGCCTGAATCGTGGTCTGGTAACCGCCCAGATCTATCTTCTGTTCTTCGCCGTTGGCGTCTGTGAATGTGATATTCGCGCCTTTGAACGTCCATCCGTCGACAGTGATTTCATCTACGGTGACGTTGTTCAGACCTATGTCATTCATCACGCCCTCGAGGTACTGGCAGGCCTCATACTCCGCCGGTGATCCCGCGGATCTCATGCCTACCGCCTCGTCATCTCCGAAGGATGCGACTGTCTCGTTAACTTTTTTCGCAAAGTCAATATCCACTGCGTCCGCAAAGGCAGTATACTCCGCGCTCAGTTCCGGAGCCGCCGCTTCTTCCTCCTGAGTGTCATTGTTTCCGCATCCGGAAAGTCCGAAAATCGTGAACGCGAAAACAAAGGACAACAATATGGCCAGAATCTTTTTCATGTTCTGCTTTCCTCCTCTCGTGCCGTTATGACTATATGTTTCATCTCGCTTTTTTCTGTGTTTATTTTACTATGTTTTATCAAATTAAAGCAATAAAAAATCCCGCATCCGCGTGACCGGAACGGCCCCGTTTCTGCGGGATTGTTTTTTATGCTGCGTACGCGTTAGTCAGATGATTATACAGCTTCAGCCAGAGCCGCCTCGAAGATCTCAAGACCTGCAGCCAGCTGCTCGTCCGTAGCTACCAGCGGACACAGGATCCTTATTACGTTGTTGTAGGTTCCTGCAGCCTCGAGCATCAGACCCTTGTTCATCGCGTTCTGTACGATCTTTCCTACGATTTCAGCATCAGGCTCCTTGGTCGCAGGGTCCTTTACGAACTCGATTCCCATCATGGCTCCCGTTCCTCTCACGTCGCCGATGCATGGATACTTCTCCTGCATTGCCTTGAAGCCTTTTCCCAGCACGTCAGCTATGTGCAGCGCCTTCGCAGGGAAGTCGTCTCTGGTCATGACCTCGATGACCTTAAGAGCGGATACTGCTGCCAGAGCGTTCGCTCCGTAGGTTCCGCCGATGGTTCCGCCGTTGACCTTGTCCATGATCTCCTTTCTCGCTACTATCGCCGAGAGAGGGATTCCGCCTGCGATGGACTTGGCTGTGGTCATGATGTCAGGAGCGCATCCCGCGTCCTTGTAGTACTCTGAAGCGAACATCTTTCCGGATCTCGCCCAGCCGCACTGTACTTCGTCGCATACCATCAGGATGCCGTGCTCGTCGCAGATCTTCCTTACTGCCTTGACCCACTCCAGTGGAGCCGGGATGAATCCGCCCTCGCCCTGTACAGGCTCGAACAGGATGGCAGCGCACGCGTCATACGGAGTAGCCTCGATGAATACCTCTTCCAGCTTGCCTACGTAGTAGTCGATGGCCGCCTGTCCCTCCAGGTTGCCCGGCGCTCTGTAGAGGTTCGGGAACTCTGCTCTGTAGATTCCGTCAGGGAATGGTCCCATGCCTACGGCGTATGACTTCTTGGCCGTCATGGTCATTGTCAGCGAAGTTCTTCCGTGGAATGCTCCCGTGAATACGATGATGTTAGGTCTTCCTGTGTAGTTTCTCGCTACCTTTACCGCGTTCTCATCAGCCTCCGATCCTGAGCATACGAAGAATGCCTGCTTCTCCTCGCCCTTTACAGGTGCGATCTTGCAGAACTCTTCAGCCAGTGCGATGTACGGCTCGTGAGTCGTGATGTTGAACATGGAGTGGAAGTACTTGTCCGCCTGCTCCTTGACCGCTGCGATCAGCTCAGGATGTGAGTATCCTATGTTCAGTACGCCGACGCCTGCGATCCAGTCCAGGAAGATGTTTCCGTCCAGGTCCTCGAACATCGCGCCCTCGCCTCTGGCGATCGTAGCCTTGTAGGCCGTTCCGATGGCCTTCGGCGTCGCCGCCGCTCTTCTCTCGAACAGGGCTGCCGACTTAGGGCCAGGCAGAGGAGTCGTGATCTTAGGTAATGCTGTTCTTAATTCTGACATTTCTTTTCCTCCTTGAAA
>DBYH01000019.1:0-8347 GCA_002310095.1 Firmicutes bacterium UBA1191
TCATCCCTACAAATCTCAATTTACTTAAGTAATAATTCTAATTCTGATAGTTCTTTTTGTATGTCGGCTTCGATACCCTTGATTTCATTCAAGATTTCCTCTGTAGGTGGGTACTCCACTGGTACATATTCAACTTCTTTGTATTTGTTGATTGAGAGATCATAGTCGTTCTCAACAATTATCTCTTTCTTGACAAAGAAACTTTGCTCTGTCCTTTTGCGATCTGTTTCATCAGCCAGGTTGTGGAATCGTTCTACAATATCTGGAATATCGTTCTCTTTGACTTCCGAACGCTTGTCATCCAAACTATATCCGTCTGCTTTCATATCATAGAACCAGACGTCGTCGGTCCCGCCGGCATTTGTTTTAGTAAAAACAAGCACAGCCGTTGACACGCCCGCATATGGTTTGAATACCCCTGAAGGCATGGAAATCACAGCTTCTAATCTATTGTGTTCCACGATTTCCTGGCGAATAGCTTTATGTGCCTTCGATGACCCAAATAATACTCCGTCCGGAACAATGCATGCACAGCGTCCGCCGACTTTCAGCATCCGCAGGAACAGCGTGAGAAAGAGCAGTTCGGTTTTCTTGGTTTTGCAAACTTTTAAGAGATCCGCCGATACGATGTCGTAATCAAGACTGCCTTTGAACGGTGGATTTGCCATAATCAGCGAGTACTTGTCTTTGTCTGGATTCTGGTCGGACAAACTATCCCGATACTCGATGAACGGGTTATCTACTCCGTGGGTCATCATGTTCATGGCACCGATACGGAGCATCGTTCTATCGGTGTCATAACCATAGAACATATGGTTCATGTAATGGTCTTTGCCCGTCTGGTCAAACAGCACTTCTTCTTTATGATGCTCTTTCAGATACTCACCTGCGGAAATTAAGAAGCCTGACGTGCCACATGCCGGATCACAGATCGTATCAGTAGGCTTTGGCTGCACCATATCGACGATCATCTTGATGATATGCCGCGGCGTCCTGAACTGGCCATTGATGCCTGACTGCGAAATCTTGTTTAAGAGATATTCGTATACATCTCCTCGGACATCTGCATCCTGAGCTTCTGCCATTGTAATGAAGATATCGTCTAGCTTATCCACAACCTTTGACAGCATAAGCGGTGTAGGAACCTTGAAGATAGCATCGCTCATGTATTTTGAATAGGCACTGTCCTTATCCTCATGCAGCTCTTTGATGAATGGAAATACCCATTCCTGCATCACGGAATACATACGATCAGCAGGAAAATCGCGAAAGACAGACCATTTTAATTGGCTTCCATCAATCTTCCGGCCACCTATCTCCACCTCTTTTGTAAAGGTGCTTTCGTATGGCAGTCCGAGCATTGCGCTTTCTTTGGCACGACGAATATCTGCGTCATCCAAATCGTGAATAAACATCAGATAAGTAATCTGCTCGATAACGTCAAGCGGATTGGTCAATCCGCCTGCCCAAAAGATATCCCAAATACCATCTACTTTGTTCCTAAGTTCACCTGTAATCATTATTGTTTCTCCCTGTTCCAAGTGTAAGATGTATAGCGGCCGCCGCCGATTTTTATTATCTCTCCTGTTTCCTGCAATTCTTTTAGTGCACGCTGCACAGTAATATGGCTAATATCAGGACACTTTGCCATGATTTCCGCTTTTGTTATCGTTCCTATGGTTTCTTTTATTACTTCGCGGATAATTTCTGGTTTTGATAATCCTCTTGTGCTTAAAAGAGATACTCTACTCGAGAAATCACGATATGCCGAGACTAGTATCCCAAGCATATAGCGAACAAATGGAAGGTACACATTCTGTTCTTCATGCCATCCTATAGAACACTCTTGTAATACTTCATAATATGTTTCTCTGCTATTGTTTATTACTTTTTCAATACTGATATATTTTCCGACATTATATCTGTTTTGATATAGTAATAAGAGAGTTAACAATCTGCTCATGCGGCCGTTCCCATCGGAAAACGGATGTATGCACAGAAAATCTAAAATAAACATCGGCATAATGAGAAGCGGATCAACATAAGGCTTCTTAATTATACTGTTATACGCCTCACATAAACGGTCAATACTTTCCGAAGTCTCCCATGCATGTACTGGATGAAAACGGACAAATTCTTTCCCTTTATCATCGATTTCAGTGATGTCATTGTCATTAATCTTATATTGCCCTCCAATTGAGTTGCCATCAAATTTATATAAATCTCGATGGAGTTGCAATATGCTCGATGCTTTTATCGGAAGGTAGTCATAGTTTTCATGAATCGTTGCTAATACATCACGGTACCCGGCTATTTCACTCTCACTACGATTGCTCGGTGAAGTTTTGTCCATAACAATTTTACGAAGACGTTCGTCGGATGTGAATATACCTTCTATCCTGTTTGAAGCATCTGTGCTCTGAATCCTTGCTATTTCCATCAACTGCGTAAGAGCATCCTGCTTTGCCTCCATATATAAAGCTTCTTTCCCACGATACTCATGAATTGTAGTCAAAAGAGAAACTATCTCTGGCTCTAAAAGGCCTCTCCATATGTTTTCATAATCAAACGATCTCATTTCAATTACCTCATTTGCAGTTCAATTATATCAATGTCAATCAAAATGATGTAATTGAATTATACCCATTTAATTGCATCATGTCAAGGTTTAATTACATCATTTTGCTGTAAAATGATGTAATTAAACGGCAATGATGATTTAGTTGAATTTGACCATATTAGCAAAAGAAGGCGCGGTTCACCGCGCCTTTCTTATCTCCTCTTCCATATTCTCATCCCACTGCAGTTTGCAGCTTTTGCATCTGAATGTGCGGCTACTTCCGGTTCCGCAGCAGGCGCCGCAAATGACGGCGCGTCCCTCCTGGACTTCTTTGCGTAGTTCCGGGACGGCCAATATCATGCTGGAAGTCAGCACACGCACTACTTTGTCCGAATCACATCTGGGACAGGTTTTCATCTCTGATTGCTCTCAGCTGATGGGAAGCACCCTATTACAATGACGCCTACTATTGTGAGCAGGTCGAGCAAAAGCCACAGATATGATTTCTGAGCGTCTCTGAGGCGTCTGACCTGGACGTAAATCCAGTAGATCCACAGCGCTATTGCGAATAAACCAGTCACAATATCTGCACCGGTTATTTGCGAAATAATGCCTGCCACTATTGAACCGCCTATCCAGGCAATCAGGACTCTAATCCAGTATTCCTTTCTGGTAAGTTTAGCGCCTGTAGCATTCTTCTCAGGCTCGCTTTGGGTGTACGTCTGTATCGGCTCTTTCGGAAACTCTTCGTTCATTTCCTCGATAAGGCTTTCGATGTGTTCCATGTTTCCGCCGCATCTAGGACAGATTAGTATTTCCTCGCCTTCATAGCCGCAATCCACGCATTTTTTCATTAGAGGTACCTCCATCAGAAATTGTTGTAATAGTTAGACATATTATACCATCTTTTCCCTCTATATAACAGGAAACTGGTTACTGGCTATCGCAATGTGGCGGATGAGGGGAATTGCGCGATTTGCAGGGCAAATCGCCGTCCTGCGCCGCCCCGCACAGGCGGCTTGGACCCGTCGCTACAGAACTGTCCACCGGACAGTTCTGCTTAACGCTCCGGCCCTTTCGGGTTCGATTCCCGACGTCAGGTCCATAGCGAAAAGAGACACCCGTTTGGGTGTCTCTTTTCGCTATGGAGCGGATGAGGGGAATCGAACCCCCAACCTCAGCTTGGGAAGCTGATATTTTGCCACTAAACTACATCCGCGCGGTGCGGGCGGGGGTGCCCCTGCCCGCAATTCTCCTATTTTCAATTACTCTTTCGTTACTCTTCAGTCTTTTCTTCCTGTCCCGGGTCGCTCAGGCTTTCGATTGGTATTGGTTCTGCCGATACCGGGATCGGTTCTGCCGCAACTGGTTCTGCGCCGATTCTTTCTTCGCCGATCAGTTTCAGGTAGATCGCCGCGTTGGCGTTCTGCTGGTACGGGTAGGTCCAGAAGATGTTGAGCAGGCCCAGTGTGAGGATGCTCAGCAGGAACCAGCCGATATACGAAAGGTCGAACACGAAGACGTTCCACTTCTGGCCGTCCATGAGGCGGCGCGATTCGGTGATGACTTCTGTCGCTGTCATTTCCGGGTGGTCGCGCAGGATGAACGGTACCATCCTGTAGGAGTACGCCTTGATGATGCCCGGTATTATGAAAAGCAAAGTCCACAGCATCAGGAATATGTCCCTCAGCAGCATGGTCACGAAGGTGTGGCCGTAGTTTGAGAAGCCGCTTCCGATCGCGCTGGCGTCGGCGTTGACTCCGGTCGCGTTGTCCCTGAAGAATCCGTAGCATCCAACCTGCAGCGGGTTGATGATGAAGATCTTGATCAGGAACACGATGGCGAACACTATAAACAGGACCGCGAGGATACCTGCGACGATTGCCGCGATCGCTAATCCGTTGTCAGTAGGAATGGCGTCCGGATCGATATTGACCACAGCGTCGTCAAAGTCGTTGTCCACGTCGATGTCGCTGCTGCTGCCCGATGAGAATATACTCGATGCTCCCGACGCTCCTCCCGTGAGGACCATGATCAGGAACGCGCAAAGCACACTGTACCAGTAGTTGGCTTTGAACCTCAGTTTTCCATATTCTTTAACTTCTTTCCTATCCCACATAATTCTATCCTCTCTTTCAATGCATTAACACAGTTAGTCTTTTTACTTTGTCTTTGCGGACATCTTCTTGCTCCAGGTGGATTTATAAGTACCCGACTTCAGGGTCATGTAAGTGCCGACCTTGACATAGTACTTCTTGCCCTTCTTGAGGCCTTTGATTGTCTTTGAAGTATTCTTGTAGCCCTTGACCTTGTAAGTCCTTACGTTCTTGGTGAAGGCCTTGTCCGTAGCGATCATGATGCGGTATCCGGTAATCCTCTTGGTCGCCATCTTTGTTGAACGCTTATTCCACTTGACAACGAGTGACTTGCTTTTGCCCTTAACGCTCTTAAGGGTCGTTCCCTTAGGGTTGATCCTGAAGGAATCGCTGGTGTCCATGTCGGATTCTTCAAGATAGAAGTAATAGCCCTTGCCGTCGATAGTGAACTTATATGTGCCTACGCTCTTGCGCTTTGACGCCGCTTTCGCGTAACTGAGGGTATACTCTTTTCCCTTGGTCAGAGTATCTCCGAGAGCCTTGATGGTAATGTTCGGAGCTCTGCCGCTCTTGCCGTTGTAGGTGACATCCTTGATCTTGATCTTGGCGTATGCCAGGTTGTACCGGTAAGTGATAGTAAACAGTAGTTTATCCCCTGCGAGATTATCATTTGTGCAGAGCAGGAAATAGTACTTGCCAACGATTTTGAACGGGCTGACTTTGTTCTCAGCCAGTTCTCCCGGTGTGAACATGGCACGCTTGTCCGATGCTGACTTTTTCGTAAAGATCGGGCTGCCATTCTTGCTGCCTTTGGAATCGGACAGGTATATCTCATAATTGACCGTTCCCGTCGCGCCATGAGGCACGAGCTCGTACTCGTTAAACAAGTCGTCATTGTCGGTAATGATTGCCGTCCTGTCGCTGTCGTCTATGTCGACATAGAAGCCTTCCGCAGGTGTAGGGCCGAAGTAGATTTTAAGGATCCAACTGTCTCCCGAAGAATAGTAATCCGTAAAATCGTCGTCTCTGTAGAATGACTCGCCATCGAATTCAAATGTATCTAACGCCTCTAGTGCCTCGTTGTCCCCTGTCAGTGTGACTCTCACCGAATAGGCCTTGGAACGTTTGAAAGTTGATTCCGAAAACTTCTGGCCGTATGAGTCCAGCCATTCAACTTTTTCAACATCGCCCACATTCGATGTTACGCCTTCGGTTACCGGCGTTTCCCCAGCATACGGCACCTTCAGCCCGTTGAGTTGGAGCGTATTTACTACAGCGTATGAACACAACGGAATCATGGTAAATATCATCATGACGGATATCATCAATGAAAATATCAGTTTCTTCATTACAGCCACCTCCATTTCAAGATTATATCTCCTGCCTAAAAGATACCATAACCGCCCCCGAAAGACAAATCTAACTGCCTGTCACAGGTCAAATGTCCTGGCGGCGAGCTGCGCCACGCGCGGCGGATCCTCAGGGAACGTGCATATCGGGTGCTCCTCGCCCGGGAACACCGTGATCGGATACCCACACCTCTCCGCGAAGTCAACCGCAGCGCTCACGGGCACCGAACTGTCCATTTCCCCATGTGCAAAGGCAATCTCCACGTCTCCCAGATCCGCTTCGTCGAACAGAGCGTAGAGATCCACAGGCTCTATTGCTTTTGCCCTTTCGTCCAGATCAAGCTCCGGAAAGTTCACCGCGGCGCACCTCATGAAGGCCCTGTTGCCTTTGTGCGGCCTTGTGGTGAGGTATATGCCCAGTATGTACGCGCCGAAGCTGGAGCCGAAATAGCATATCTCCTTATCCGGATACCTCTCCGTGAGATACTCTTCCACCCGCGCCAGGCTGTCCAGGCAGGCCTCGATGCTCAGATCCTCCCTGGCGGCCTCCTCGCTTCCGTGGTTCGGCTGGTCATAGGCAATGACCCCGAAGCCCTGGGGCGGCAGCATTTCCATGAGATTCTCCACGTTGGCGCTCTCCTTGCTGCTGTCATATCCATGAATGACTATGACATTCTTCCGCAGCCCCTCCGGGAACTCGGCTATGCACGGGACCTGATACCCGTTTTGTTTAGTAAGTAAGAATTTTTCCATGAGTTGATTATATCACTCCTACGTTGTATTGGGGTACGATTACCGAAATCCATGGGGTACAATGCCCCATACTTTTTCAATTATATGCCCCAAAATCTTTATCTAAGAGTATTATTTTGGGGCATGTTTTCTGAAATCCTTGGGGTACAATACCCCACGTTTTTCGATTTTATGCCCCAAAGCATAAAAAAGGAACGCAGGGGCGTGTATCCTGCGTTCCTTATTGGTCGGAGTATGGGGATTTGAACCCCAGGCCTCTTCGTCCCGAACGAAGCGCGCTACCAAGCTGCGCCATACTCCGGCGACAGGTCTTTGCAGACCCGTGCGAAAAGAATTGTAGCACTATATCAGTATGAAATCAAATACTTTTTCGCAGCCAAGATATATTGCTACTTGGTCTTGACTGTGCTCTTTTTTGACCAGCCGCTGTAGTAGTTCGCGGAGCTGATTGTCTTGAATGTCCGCACCTGGACGTAGTATTTCGTCTTCTTTTTCAGTTTGGTGATCTTCGCGGTTGTCTTGGCGTAGCCTTTGACGGTCACGGTCTTCGCGCCCTTCATGCTGCTTTTGGTTGAGTAGCGGACCTGATAACCTGTGATTCTGCTCTTTGACATTTTCTCGGGCTGCTTCTTCCACTTGACGGTGAAGGCCTTCTTAGCCTTTTTTGTGCTTGTGATTGAAGTGCCCTTCGGGTTGATCTTGTAAGTCGCCTTTGCCGTGCCCGTGTACTTGCCTTTGCCTGTTACAGTCACAGTATATGATCCGACGTTCTTCGAGTTTGCCCAGGCTGCCTCGTAATCCGTTCCCGCAGTCAGTTTCTTTCCGCCGATCGTCTTGATCGTTGGCTTCCGGACTTTACCGTTATATGTGAAGGCTTTCGCGGACAGGACCACCTTGGCGCCCTTAAGGCTGATTCTCTCTGTTTTGCTGTACTTCGCTGTGTATGTCGCGTCGCCGTCCGCTGCTGTGATTTCCGGATACCATCCTGCGAATGTGTAGATGTATTGCTCATCCGCCTCAATGTAAGGAATCGCTCCCACATACTGCGGCGTAAAACCAGACTTCATGATACTATATTGCAATTCGGTCCCGTCACTGTTCTTGAAAAAGATTTCATGTCCGTCCTGAACCTGAAATCCTGTGTCCACACTGAGTGTATCCCACTGAGCCTTTGGTCCAAGGTAGTTGAATGTTGTAATTGCATCGCAACCATAAAATGCACCATTATTTATTGATGTTACACTTGAAGGTATTGCGATGTATGACAGGCTTGTGCAGCCATTAAAGGCATCGTCTCCAATTCTTTCCACACTTGTTGGAACATCAATGGATTCCAATCTTGTGCAAGAATTAAATAGTCTATTTTCAATGCTTTTTAATTTACTGTTCTCTTCAAAAGATACGCTCTGAACGCCGCTACTATCAAATGATCTTTCTCCAATGCTTTCTACACTTGCAGGAATAATGATGGATTCCAGACTGTCGCACAACATAAATGCACACGCTCCAATGCTTTTTAATTTGCTGTTCTTTTCAAAAGATACGCTCTGAACGCCGCTACTCTCAAATGATCTTTCTCCAATGCTTTC
>DBYH01000019.1:8352-32865 GCA_002310095.1 Firmicutes bacterium UBA1191
TAATGATGGATTCCAGACTGTCGCACGCCATAAATGCACACGCTCCAATGCTTTTTAATTTGCTGTTCTTTTCAAATAATACACTCTGAACGTTGCTCTCCAAAAACGCACTATCTCCAATGCTTTCTACACTTGCAGGAATAATGATGGATTCCAGACTGTCGCACTTCCAAAATGCAGAATTTCCTATGTTTTTAAGTTTACTTTTTTCCTCAAAAGTGACAGCATGAACACCACTTTTCCAAAACGCGCCTTCCCCTATGTTTTCAACGCTCGCAGGAATAATGATGGATTCCAGACTGGTGCACCAGGCAAATGCGTCCTGGGCGATGCTCTCAAGCTGACTCCCCTCTGCAAACTCAACCTTGGTTAGTCCGCTTTTAGAATTAAAAGCTCCATTCGCAATGCTCTTAACTGTATATTGCGGGTTGTCCCCGACTGTTACAGGAATCGTGATCTCGGATTGATCATCATCGCAGTCGATCACAGTTGCTGTCATTTCATCGTCATTTAGCGCGTAATGGACTCCATCAACTATGGTTTCAGTTTCCGCATAAGCCTGCCCCATGTTCAGCGGCATGAAGGCGAACACCATCAGCAGGCCAACGATAATCGCAAAAATATTTGTTGATTTCTTTTTCATCGAAACAACCTCCTTTGCTGTTAGAATCTAACCCTATCCGTTCTGTCTGTGCCAAACTCTGGCTTCTATGCTGTCGCTCTCTATCTGCTTCTTCAGCTCCTCGACGCCGGCAAACTTTCTCTCGCCGCGGGTGTGCTTGATGAAATCCACGCGGATCTCCTTGCCGTAGACGTCCTCGTCGAAGTCGAAGATATGGGTCTCTATCATCTTCTCATAATCCCCGATGGTCGGCTTGACGCCGACGTTGGTCACGCTCTGGCGCGTCACTCCCTCGATGGTGCAGGTGGTGACGTAGACCCCGTTCGGCGGTGTTATCATGGTGTCGTCCACCAGAATGTTGCAGGTCGGGAAGCCGATGGTGCGTCCAATCTTGTTGCCGACGATAATCTCGCCGCTGACCGAATACATTCTGCCCATGAACTTCGTGCACTCCTCCATGCGCCCCTCCTCGATGAGCTGGCGGATGTAGGTGCTGCTGACTACCACGCCGTCTATAATGTACGGCTCCTGAACGTGGATTCCGAATCCGTGCTTCAGTCCCTCGTGCATAAGCACCTCCGGGGTTCCTGAAGCCTTGTAGCCGAAGCTGTAGTTGAATCCGCAGTAGGCTTCGCGGATGTTGAATGTCTTCACCAGAATCTCCTCGATGAACTCCTCGGGGCTCATTCTCAGGATCTCCTTCGTAAAAGGCACGTTGAAGACGTAATCCACGCCCATTTCCTCCAGAATCCTCAGCTTGTCCTCCGGATAGAGGATGTTCTTGACCTTCGGAACGCCCTCAAGAACCGAGCTGGTGTGATTGGAGAACGTAAAGACAGCGCTCTTCAGTCCGGCCGCTTCCGCTTCCTTGACCGTACGCGTTATTATCTCCTGATGGCCCTTGTGGATCCCGTCGAAATTGCCGAGAGCCACCACCGTCGGCTCAATATTCTTAATATCTTCAAGTCTCTCAAATACTATCATCTGTTCCCATGTTCCGCCTCGCAGCGAACACCTTGTCTGCCTTGAGTCTGCCTTCCTCCAGGTCCATGTACCCGGTCCCCAGAAAGCTCCCCGTCTCTTCCTCGTAAACCCTGTAAATGAGGCTGTAATCCCTGCCCCGGGCGTTTTTCAGCCCCGCGACCGCCGGATCAGTCTCCTCTTCGATTTTTATCTGCGTGAGCCAGATGCTGTTTCCCATGCGGAAATACTCTGCCCGCTCCGCCGGCATGACAGCCTTCCCGAAATGTACAAGCGCATTATCCACAGGCAAAAGCAGGCTTTCCAGTTCTCCGGAGTCCATGTTTTTCACATCCTCGGCCGAAACCCTGGCCTGTTCGACGCTGATCGGGCCCACAGCCGTCCTCTCAAGGGCCGTCATGACGCATCCGCAGCCCAGTTTCTCGCCTATATCGCTGCAGATCGTCCTGATATACGTTCCCTTGGAGCACTCTACCTCAAAGGCAAACTGTCCCGTTTCCATATCGACGTTCATGACGGAAATCCTGTGGACAAAGGCCTTCCTCGGCTTTATCTCGATGTCGATTTCCCTGCCTTTGTACGCGTAGTCGTATAATCTCTTGCCGTTTATGCGTACCGCCGAGTATTTCGGCGGGACCTGCTCTATTTCACCCTCGAATGAGGCGATTGCCTCAAGAAGATCGGCTTTTGTAATGCCGCTTCCTGAAGGTCCACACGTGGCGCGGACTTCTTCCCAGGACTGTTCGCTGATGACTTCGCCCCAGATGTCAAGAGTGTCCGTGGTGATCCCCAGCTTGGCGCAGCATACGTAGGTCTTTGAATCCAGCTCCATGTACTCCATGATCCGGGTGGCCTGACCGACGAAAACCGGCAGAACGCCCGTCGCCATGGGGTCCAGAGTGCCTCCGTGGCCCACCTTCTTGACGCCTTTGACCCCCAGAGCCCTGCGGCATACGGCCACGCAGTCGCTGGAAGTCCACTCCTGAGGCTTGTAAAGTACCAGGATCCCGTCTTTCATCAGTCTGCTTTTGGCTCCTGCTCGAGAGCCATCTCCATTTCATGCTTGATTAGGGCGTAGACGTTCTCCATGGTGTCGGCGATAGTGCAGCCGGCAGCCTTATCATGACCGCCTCCGCCGTTCCTCTTGCATATACCTTCGACGCTGGACCAGGTCTTGGCTCTCATGCTGACCTTGATCCCTTCCTCTCTCTCCTCGAGATAGGCCGCCATTTCGACGCCGTCTACGTCCCTGAGCTTGTCGATTATCTCGTCGCAGTCCTCCGGATGAGCGTCCATTTCGGCCATTTCAGCGCTCGTGAGGTGGCTGATGTTGCCTTTTCCGCCCGCGAACAGCAGCATATTGCCGACTGCCTTGCCCTCAGCGCGCACTTTTTTCATTCTTTTGTTTTGATATAGGTTGACTATAATCTGTAAATGGTCAACCCCTATTTCCATCAGTTCAGCGGCCAGCACATGGCTCTTCGGGGTGGTATTCGAGTACCTGAAGCCTCCCGTATCGGTCACAATGCCCGTATAAAGGCCGTTCGCTATGTCTCTGGTTATCTCCACGCCCGACAGTTTGATGATTTCGAACACGATCTCGCTAACCGCGGCGGCGTCCTCGTCGATGTAGTAGAGCTCGCCGTACCCTTCCTGGTTCATGTGGTGGTCTACGCACATCTTCAGCTTGCCTGATTCGTATGCCTCGAGACGGCTGTCCAGCCTGTTGTCGGCGCTGCAATCCACGGCCACGGTAATATCCGCGCCCATGACCATATCCGGGTCCAAAGTGAAGGTCTCGCTGTTGATATGCCTCATGTAGCTTGGATAGTGCCCCGCGCACACGTAGCACTCGACTCCAGCCTGCCTGAGAGCAAGGCTGAGAGCCGAACAGGAGCCTGTGCTGTCCCCGTCCGGATTAACGTGAGGGAATAACACGACCTTCTTCGCCGCGAACAGCTTGTCTGTAATTGTCCTGAGATCAGTGTTTTTGTTCATACTAAAGTGTCCTGATGATATCTTCTATGTGCCTGGAGTACTCCTCGGTGTGATCCACCTTGAAGATGAGCTCCGGCGTGTGTCTGAGCTTCAGTTCATGGCCTACGCGGCTCCTGATGAAGCCCTTGGCGCTGTTAAAAGCCTCCAGGACCTCGTCCTGGTGCTTCTTCAGCTCCTCATCTGTTCCTGTAACGCCGATTGGCGCGAAATACACCGTCGCGTAGCTGTTGTCCCTGGTCACCTCAACATCCGTGATGCTTATCATGGAGTCAAGGCGCGGATCCTTCAGATCCGACAGGAGCATCTCGCTTATTATCCTGCGTATTTCCTCGCCTATACGGCCCTGTCTGTATCCTTTAGCCATTTTTTAACCTCTGGCGACTTCTTCCATGGTGTAGCACTCGATGATGTCGCCCTGCTTGATGTCGTTGTAGTTCTCGATGCCGATACCGCACTCGTAGCCCTGGGCCACTTCCTTGGCGTCGTCCTTGAACCTCTTCAGGGACGAGATCTTGCCCTCGTGGATTACGATGCCGTCACGCACCAGTCTGACGGACTCGTTTCTGACGACCTTGCCGTCTGTAACGTACGCGCCGCCGATGATGCCCACGTTCGGCACCTTGAAGGTCTCTCTGATCTCCACTGTACCCAGAACGACTTCCTTGTACTCCGGATCCAGCATGCCCTTCATGGCGTTCTCTACGTCGTCGATGATGTTGTAGATTACGTTGTAGGTTCTGATCTGGATGCCGTCTCTGTCGGCCATGCCCGTTACGGTCACGCTAGGACGCACGTTGAATCCGATTATGATGGATCCTGAAGTGCCCGCCAGCATTACGTCGGACTCGTTGATGGCGCCGACGCCTGTGTGTACGATGTTGACCTTGACCTCGTCGTTTGACAGCTTCTCAAGCGACGTTACGATGGCTCCTACGGAACCCTGTACGTCGGCCTTGATGATCAGGTTCAGTTCCTTGACCTCTCCCTCCTGGATCTGGCTGAAGAGCTCTTCCAAAGTCGTGCTGGCGTTTCTCGCCAGTATCTCCTGTCTTACCTTCTGCTGTCTCTGGTATGCGATTTCCTTGGCCTGGCTGGACTTCTTGACCGCGTTGAACTGGTCGCCCGCCACAGGTACGTCCGAAAGGCCCAGGATCTCTACGGCCGTCGCAGGGCCTGCCTTCTTGAGCTTTTCGCCCTTGCTGTTGGTCATGAGCCTGATTTTGCCTGAGCAGGTACCCGCTACGACGCTCATGTCCGCCTTCAGTGTGCCGTTCAGAACGAGCAGCGAGGCGATCGGGCCCTTTGCCTTGTCCAGTCTGGCTTCAAGTACTGTACCCATGGCCAGTCTGTCAGGGTTGGCCTTCAGCTCGAGTACTTCCGCCTGAAGCAAAATCATCTCGAGCAGGCTCTTGATGCCTTCGCCTGTCTTTGCTGATACCGGAACGCTGATGACGTCGCCGCCCCAGTCTTCGACCAGTACGCCGTTCTCGGCCAGGTCCTTCTTTACCTTATCCGGGTTGGCTCCCGGCTTGTCCATCTTGTTGATGGCTACGATGATAGGTACGCCGGCTGCCTTTGCGTGGCTTATGGACTCGATGGTCTGCGGCTTGACGCTGTCGTCGGCCGCGACTACCAGTACCGCGATGTCCGTGGCGTGGGCGCCTCTGGCTCTCATGGCCGTGAACGCCTCGTGTCCCGGAGTATCCAGGAAGACGATCTTCTGTCCGTTGATCTCGACTTCCGAAGCACCGATGTGCTGGGTGATACCGCCGGACTCGCCTGCCGTAACGTTTGTATTTCTTATAGCGTCGAGGAGTGAAGTCTTACCGTGGTCGACGTGTCCCATTACCGTACAGATCGGCGGACGCGGCTTCAGGTCTTCTTCCTTGTCCTCGAATGTTTCGATACCCTCTTCTTCCAGGTATTCCTCTTCTTCGTCAACTTTTCCTATAGCGATCTGGATGCCCATCTCGTCAGCAAGGAGCTGGACTGTATCCTCGTCCAGGTTCTGGTTCTGGTTGGCCATGACGCCCATCTTCATGAGGGTCATGATGGCCTGCGAGAGGGTGGTCTTAGTCTGCTCAACGAATCCCGCTACTGTGATCGGGCAGTTGATCAGAACGGTGCCGGCTTCCAGTTCGATTTCAGGTTCTTCATGCTCTACCTTAGGCTTGTTCTGATGCCTCTTAGGTCTGGCCTGCTTCTCAAGTGACGCCGGGATGGCAGGCTTGCCTGACTTGCGGCCGCCTCTTTCGAGCCTTGAGAACTTGTCTCTTTCTTTATCTCTGTCTCTGTCCTTGCCCTTCTTGCTGTGAGTGGAGGTCTTCGCTGCAGTCGGAGCTGCGGACTTGTCTGTCTTCTTGCGGGAGTCTGTTTTATCAGTGGATCTGGCAGGTTTCCTGGAGGATTTAGGTTCTTCTGCCTCTTCGCGCTCTCTCTTGGCTGCCGCCTTGCGGGCCGCGGCTTCCTTCTCTTCGCGCCTGATGTCTTCAGCTCTCTTGATGATCTTGATTCTGCTTCTAGGCTTCTCTTCCTTAGGCTCTTCAGCTGCCTTCTCAGCCTTGGCTTCTGCCTTCGCGGATTCCTTCGCCTCGGCCTTGGCTACCTTCTCGCCTGCCTTGGCCGCCTTGGCTTCCGCCTTTGCTGCTGCCTTCTCGGCCTTTTCAGCCTTTGCTTCGGCCTTCTTCTTGGCCGCTTCAGCAGCTTCCGCCTCTTTCTGGGCAGCTTCCGCTTCAGCCTGGGCCGCAGCGGCCTTCTCGGCCTCTGCCTTCGCGGCTTCCGCCGCTTCCTGGGCTGCCTTTGCCTTCGCTTCGGCTTTCTCCTTAGCGATCCTTTCCTCTAACTTGGCCTTTGAAACCTTAGGCGCGCCAACCGGCGGCTTCGCCTTTCCTGTCGGCGTCTCCGTTGTCTTTGCCGCTTTGGCTGCCTTTGCCGCTGCCGCCGCCGCTTTCGCCGCCGCCGCTACAGTCGGTGAAACAGGCTTGGTACCGGACGCAGTGGTCACCGTCGCCTTCTTCGTCTTCTTGTCAGGCAAAGGAATCTTGGCGGCCTTTACGGTCACCTTCGGTTCGCTTTCCTTTTTCTCGGCGGTCGTCTTCTTCGCGGCGCTCTTTCTCGCCACCTTGGTCTCCGCCTTGCCGCTTGCTCTCGTGAGTGTGTTTCTCACAGCGACAGTGTCAATGTCCGACATGCTGTCGGTGGTCTTGGTCACGGGCACTCCCATGGCCACGGCCTTCTCCAGCACTTCCTTGCCGGTCATGTTCAGTTCTTTTGCCAGTTCAGATATCTTCATACGCACATCCTCCTTTATGCTATGATTCTTTGATCGCTTCCGGAGTCTCGCCGGTCGCTTCCAGTATGCTCTGGGCGAATCCCCCGTCCAGCACCGCGAACACGCTTCTCCCGCTTTCTCCCGCAATCTGGGAGAGGCTGTCGATGGTGCCGTACTTTATGAACGGAACGCCCTTCTTTCTTATCTCTTTCATTATCTTTTTCTCGCTCCCCGCCGATATGTCTTCGGCCAGGATCACGAGCTTCGCCCTGCCTTTGGCTATGGCGAATCCGCAGGTGTTGACTCCTGAAACCAGGTTCCCCGACTTCTTCGCAAAACCAAGCAGGCTCATCGCTTTATCCCTCATTGGTCTCACCTCTGTCCGGCGGCTTGCGCCTTTGCCAGCTCCTCGAGCTCTCCGAAAACCGCCTCGAGCTGCTCTTTGCCCGGGTCTATCCTCAGGCTCCTGGCGACGGCGCCCTTTTTTCTTGCCTTTGCTATGCACCCGGCGTCGCGGCAGATGTAAACGCCGCGGCCCTTCGCCTTGCCTGTGGGATCGACGGCCAATTTGCCCTCGAACCATGTGATCCTTACGAGGTTCTCTTTAGTTTTTGACTCCATGCAGCCGATGCACCGGCGCATTGGGGGTTTCTTATTCTTCATCTGCGTAATCTTCGTCGTCGTACTCATCGTACTCGTCATAGTCGCCTTCCTCAGGCTCCTCGTCGCCGAAGTACTGGGAATGGCTCTTGATGTCGATCTTCCAGCCGCAAAGTCTCGCCGCCAGTCTTACGTTCTGGCCTTCCTTGCCGATTGCCAGTGAGAGCTGGTAGTCAGGAACGACCGCGATGGCCGCCTTCTCGTCTTCGTCGATGGCGACAGCCTCGACCTTGGCCGGGCTCAGGACGTTGCTGATCAGGATCGCCGGATCCTCGTCCCATGTGGTGATGTCGATCTTCTCACCCCAAAGCTCATCCACGATATTTCTTACTCTGTTGCCGTTCTGGCCGACGCAGGCTCCTACCGGATCGATGTCCTCATCCTCTGTGTAGACAGCGATCTTGGTTCTGGAACCGGCCTCTCTGGCGATGCTCTTGATTACAACGTCGCCGTCCTCGATCTCAGGAACCTCAAGCTCGAACAGCTTCTCGACGAATCCAGGGTGGGTCCTGCTCAGGAAAATCTGAGGGCCCTTGTTGCTCTTTCTTACATCCATGATGTAGGCCTTGATCCTGTCGTTGACTCTGTAGCGCTCTCCCGCGGCTCTCTCGCCTGCGACGAGGATTCCCTCGGTGTTGCCGATGTTCACAAAAATGGTCTCGTTGCTGATTCTCTGCACTACGCCCGTGACCAGCTCGCCCTGCTTTTTGATGTAGTTGTCATAGACCATGCCGCGCTCTGCTTCTCTGAGTCTCTGCACTACGACCTGCTTGGCTGTCTGGGCCGCGATCCTGCCGAAATCCTTAGGCGTTACCTGATACTCGACGATATCCTCCACCTGGTATCTCGGGTCGATCTCCTGGGCTTCTTCGAGAGAGATCTGGGTTGCGTCGTCTTCGACTTCCTCTACTACGTCCTTCTGCATGAGTACTTCAACGTCGCCCGTCTCTTCATTCATCTCGACGCGAACGTTGGCAGCGGTGCCGTAGTTCTTCTTGTAAGCGGAAACCAGGGCTGACTCGATAGCCTCCATGATCACGTCCTTCGTGATGCCCTTTTCCTTCACCAGATCATTGATTGCGTCCATAAAATCACTCATTTTCTTTTCCTCATATCTTCTATATTCTCAATAGGTTTAACTATGATTAGACTTAAAACACGACGGCCAGGTTGGCCTTGGCGATCTCGGCCAGCTGCAGCTCGTAGACCTTGTCCGGTCTGGCTACGGCTTTCCTGCCTTTGCCCTTCGCCTGCAGCGGCGCGGCGCACCTTACCTTTACTGTTTCGGTCTCCGGGTCGAAGCTCTCAAGCACACCCTGGATGTTCTTTATGCCGTCGACGGCTTTGTAGAGCCTTATTTCGACTTCCTCGCCCACGTAGCGCGCGTAGTGCTCGGGGCGCAGAAGCGGTCTGTCCAGCCCCGGCGAGCTGACCTCCAGGTAGTAGTTCTGCTCGATCGGATCCGCCTCGTCGAGCTTCTCGCTCAGGAACCTGCTGACCTTCTCGCAGTCCTCGGTGCTGATGTACTGCGGCTCAGTCCCTTCGGCCTGCAGCGGCTCGTCTGCCTTTGCATCCTGGGCCTGCGCCTCGGTCTGCACCTTGTCGATGTAGACCCTCAGGAACCAGTCGCGCCCTTCCTTGACGAACTCCGTGTTGTAAAGCTCGTAGCCGTTTTCCGCCAGGTACTCCCCCGCCAGCTCGGCCACGACGTCCGTTATCTTCTTCTTAGCCATTTCTGCCGCCCTCCCGCGCTGGAGGCGCTCCATTTTCATAAAAGAGGAGTGGGCCTCTTGCCCACTCCAGTGATAACTTACATATTAACCTTGACGATAGTAACACAAAACCCTTGAAAATGCAAGGGGTTAAGGGATTTTCCCTATTCCCCCAGGATTTCGATGATCTCCTCCAGGCTGTCCGCAAAGTAGATGCCCTCCTGGCGGTCCGCCGAAGACAGTCCCTTCTCGACCATCTTATCCAGCAGATCGCGAAGGCTGTCGTAGTAGCCCTCGTAGTTGTATACGACGCAAGGCGCCTTGATCAGTCCCAGGGAAACGGCTGACATGATCTCGGCGATCTCCTCCAGAGTACCCGTGCCGCCCGGCAGCGCTATGAAAGCGTCGCCCAGCTCGATCATCTTGGCTTTGCGGTCGGACATGTTCTCAGTCACGATCAGCTCGGTCAGCTCATCGTACTGCAGAACCTTATCGATGAAGAACCCCGGCTCCACGCCCGTGGCTCTGCCGCCCGACTGAATTACGCTCTCAGCCAGAACGCCCATGAGCCCTATCTTCGAGCCGCCGTAAACCAGAGCGTTGCCGCTCTTTCCTATCCATTCGCCCAGTTCGCGCACTGCGTCCCGCAGCGAATCATCGTGTCCGTCAAAAGATCCCAAGTAAACTGTTATATTCATCATATCTCCAAGTTAAAGCTGATCTGCGCTGTCTCCGGCAGACCTTCCAGCACGCCGTGGTCGCGGAGTTTCTCCAGAACGGTCTTGTTCACGCGTCCCCGGTCGATGACGTCCTCGACGGTCTCGTACGGCTGGCGGGCGTATTCTCCCGCAAAAGCAGTCGCGGCCCCTTCTCCCATGCCCGGGATGGCCACGAACGGCAGGACCACGCACCCGTCGTTCACACGGAAGCGAAGCGCGTCGGAAACCCCGAGCCTCGCCGGTGCGAACTCATAGCCGCGGGCGTACATCTCGTAGGCCACCTCCAGAACAGTGTACTCATCCTCGTATTTCTTGGTAATGTCCTTGCCCATGCGGTCGATCTCGGCCATGCGCTCCAGCACAGCCTCTTTGCCGCGCAGAATCGTCGCCGCGTCGAAGTGTTCTGCCTTTGTAGTAAAGTAGACGGCGTAGAACTCCAGCGGGTGGTATACCTTGTAGTAAGCCTCACGCAAAGACATCATGACGTACGCCACCGCGTGGGCGCGCGGGAACATGTACTTGATCTTCCTGCAGGAATCGATGTACCAGTCAGGCACGTCGTGCTCGACCATGAGCTGCTCCTGCTCCTCCGTGACGCCTTTGCCCTTCCTGACTTTTTCCATGATGGTGAAGGCGTCGCTGTTCTCCAGCCCCTTCTTCCTCAGGTAGTTCATGATGTCGTCACGGGTGGCGATGGCCTCGCGCATGGTTGTGACGCCGCCCCTGACCAGGTCCTGGGCGTTGCCAAGCCATACGTCGGTGCCGTGGGACAGGCCCGATATGCGGACCAGCTCCTCGACCGTCGTCGGCTGAATGTCATCCAGCATCTGGCGCACGAAGGACGTTCCGAACTCGTGGATGCCGTAGGACCCGTGGGTGAACTTGTAGTCCGGATCCTTGATGTCCAGACCCTCTGTGCCCACAAAGATCGACATGACTTTGTCGTCCTTAAGCGGAACGTCAAGCGGATCGACCCCCGTCAGGTCCTTGAGCTGCTTGCACATGGACGGAATATCGTGTCCGAGCACGTCCAGTTTCAGCAGGTTCTCATCTATGGAATGGTAGTCGAAGTGGGTCGTGATGACTCCCGATTCGGCTTTGTTCGCCGGGTGCTGCACAGGACAGAACTCGTAGATCTCGTGGTCGCGCGGTACTACTACGACGCCGCCCGGATGCTGGCCCGTTGTGGCCTTGACGCCCTCGCAGCAGAGAGTGAGCCTGTCCAGCTCGCTTTTGCTTACCTCCTGGCCCAGTTCCTCGAAGTACTTGGCTACGTAGCCGAAGGCCTTGTTGCTTTTGACCGTGGAAATTGTGCCGGCCTTGAAAACGTTCTCCGGTCCGAAGATCTCCTCAACGTATTTCTGCGCTGTTGTCTGATACTCATTGGCGAAGTTCAGGTCGATGTCCGGCTCCTTGTTGGCATTGAAGCCCAGGAAGGTCTCGAACGGAATGGTGAAGCCCTGCTTGGTGTAAGGCGTTCCGCAGACCGGGCAGATCTTGTCCGGCATGTCCACGCCGCAGTCGTACTCGCCCGTCTCGTCCCATTCGATGTTCTTGCACTTCGGGCAGAGGTAGTGGGCCGGCAGCGGATTTACTTCGGTGATGCCTGCCATGGTCGCGGCGAAAGACGATCCGACGGAACCTCTGGAACCGACCAGATAGCCCGCTTCCATGGACTTGTCCACCAGCATCTCGGCGGCGCGGTACATGACCGCGTACCCGTTGTCGATGATGGAGTTGAGTTCCTTATCCATACGCTCCCTGATGGCCTCAGGCAGCGGATTTCCGTACATTGCCGCCGCCCTCTCCTCGCAGGCCTTCCGCAGGTATTCCTCCGCCCCTTCGATGTGCGGCGGGAACTTGCCCTCCGGTACCGGCTGCATCGGTTCGACCATGTCCGCGATTTTATTGGTGTTCGTTACTACTACCGCAAAGGCAGTCTCCTCGCCAAGATACGAAAACTCCTCGAGCATCTCTTCCGTGGTCCTGAAGTAGAGACCCTGGCCGCTTTCGGCGTCTTTGTAATCTTGTCCCGCCTGTATGATGCGCCTGTACAGGGCTTCCTCCTCGTCGAAGTAGTGGGCGTCGCAGGTTGCCACGACAGGCTTGCCCATCTTCTCGCCCAAAGCCACGATGCGGCGGTTGTATTCCTTAAGCGCCTCCTCGTCCTTGACCATGCCGTTGTTGATCATGAACCTGTTGTTGACCAGCGGCTGTATCTCCAGGTAGTCGTAGTACGAAGCTATCTTCTCGATGCGCTCCTCGTCCGCCTCGTCTCTGATGGCGCCGTAAAGCTCACCCGCCTCGCACGCGGAGCCTATGATGAGTCCTTCCCTGTGGGCGTCAAGAACAGAACGCGGAATACGCGGTCTGCGGTAGAAGTAGTCTATGTGGGATTTTGATACTAGCCTGTAAAGATTGTTCAGCCCAGTGCGGTTCTTCGCCAGCAGAATAATGTGATTGGTGCGGCGGGTCTTGTAGTTGATGGAACCATCCTCATTAATGAGTCCTTCGTCGTCAAGCAGATAACCCTCGCATCCAAAAATCACCTTCACGCTCCCGGCGTTCTTTGCCGCTTCAGGAAAGGCCTGCACGACTCCGTGGTCCGTAATGGCGACGGCCTTGTGGCCCCACTCGTTGAGCCGCTTCATCATGTCGGCCGTGACGATGAGTCCGTCCATGGCGCTCATCTTCGTGTGGCAGTGCAGCTCGACGCGCTTGACCGGCGCCTCGTCCGTGCGCTCGGTCTTCTCGCTCTTCTCGATGCTGTCGGCGGTCACGACCACCGCGTTGTCGTACCTGTCCCACTGGGCCTTGCCCTTGACTTTGACCTGGGAACCCTCCGGCAGATACTCGACGATGTCGTCCCATTTCTTGTTGTGGACGAAAGCTTTGACGCAGATGCTGTTGCGCTTGTTGGTAACGTACAGGCTCGCCAGTTTGCGGCCTTCGTTTATTGTGCGGGCTTCCTTTTTGAACAGTTCTCCCTCAAAGGCAACGGTGCCGCTTTCGGATTCGATCTCGTCCAGAGGCATGGTGTCGATGGTTATCGGGTTGCCCATGATAACGTTACCCTTGACCGGCCTGTAACCGTGGCGCCTGCCTTTGCCTCCCTTGCCGTTCGGGCCCTTCCATCCGTTGCCGTCTTCGTCAGAACCGTTGCGGGTCTTCTTCTCCGGCTTCGGGATCTCGCTGCCCTTCACGTCCTTGTACTCGATGGTCAGTTCCACGTCGCGGAAGTCAGGCATGGCGCGGCGGACGGCTGATTTGATATTCTCGGCCGTGATTGCGCTCACAATAAAATTGAGCTCCAGCTCAAGGCTCAGCACCAGGCTGTTCCTGTCGAGAGATGCTCTTAGCGGTGTGACTTTAAGGTCGTCTATATTAAATTCCGGTGCTTTCGAAAAGTCGATCGACTCCTTTGCGATCTGTTCCAGAATCTGTTCCATCAGTTAATGCTTTCTGTATCTATTGCTGTATAAGGGCCATCAGTTCGTCGACGATGTCCTCTTCTTTTACCTTTCTGATAATCTCGCCCTTCGCAAAGAGCAGTCCTTCCCCTTTTCCGCAGGCCACTCCGTAGTCGGCCTCTCTGGCCTCCCCCGGTCCGTTGACCGCGCAGCCCATGACGGCAACAGTCAGGTCGCCGATTGTTGTGCCGCCAGAAGCCTGACCGCCGGCCCTATACAGATCCGCCAGGCGCCGCTCCACCTCCGTGGCTATCTTCTCAAGGTCCACCTCTGTCCTTCCGCATGTCGGGCAGCTCACCACGTTCGGTCCGTTCTTCCTCAAACCAACCGCCGCCAGCAGTTCACGGGCGAAGTACACTTCCTCCACAGGGTCAGCCGTCAGAGATATACGAAGCGTATCCCCGATGCCCGCCAGAAGCAAAGCTCCCACGCCTGCGGCCGACTTGACCCGGCCCCGGGACGGCGTTCCCGCTTCAGTCACGCCGATGTGGAGCGGATAGTCGGACTTCTCGTGGACTATCTTATACGCGTCGTAGTTCATCTGAACGTCCGAAGACTTCAGTGAGATGACTATGTCACCAAAGTCAAACTTCTCGAGCAGCGCCACATTTCTGAGAGCGCTCTCAGCGAGTCCCTCAGCCGTCACGCGTCCGTACTTCTCCAGGATGTCCTTCTCCAGAGATCCTCCATTAACGCCGACTCTGATCGGCACATGGCACTCCTTGGCCTTGTCCACTACGGCCTTCACCCGGTCCTCGCCGCCGATGTTGCCCGGATTGATGCGGATCTTGTCCGCTCCCGCCTCCATGGCCGCGATGGCCATGCGGTAATCGAAGTGTATGTCCGCCACTATAGGGATGTTCGCGTGCCGCTTGACCTCACGAAAACCCTCGACCGCGTCCTGATCGGGTACAGTAAGGCGCACGATCTCGCAGCCCGCCTCCTCAAGGCGTCTGACCTGAGCCAGGGTTGCCTTTGCATCGGAAGTCTTCGTGTTGCACATGGACTGGATGCTCACGGGCGCCCCGCCGCCTATTAAAATGTCTCCAACTTTGACCTGTTTTTTCATGGCTAGAATATCGGTATTATGAATTTGATTACGTCGTTAAATGTCACGTAGATCATCAGCGCAAAGAGCAGACAGATGCCGATGAAGTGGATCTTGCCCTCCGTCTCGTCGGACACGCGCTTGCCCGTGAACAGCCTGATGACCAGGAAAAGCAGCCGACCGCCATCCAGGGCCGGGAACGGCAGCATGTTGATGATTGCCAGGTTCAGGGACAGCAGCGCCGCCAGGTAGATGACGTAGATTATGCCCGATTTGGCCGCCTCGCTGGTGGCGTAGACTATGCCCACCGGTCCCGACAGCTCCTTGACAGACACTTCGCCCGTAAAGAGCTGCTTGAGCACCGTGTACATCATGACCGTCATGGCGCCGGTGTTTTTGATTCCCCCCGGTATGGCCTTGAGGGCGCTGTGCTCCACCGTCGGCGTGATGCCGATCATGTTGCGCTTTGCTTCCTTGTCGTACTCCAGCTCGGCCGTCAGAGTCTCCTCTTTGCCGTCGCGGTCCACGACTATCTCAGCGGTCTCATTCTTGCTGTAGCCTATGGCCTGAATGAGATCGTCCCATTCGTTTATTGCTTCGCCGTCAACGCTCACGACCGTGTCGCCGCTGACGATGCCGGCTTTCTGCGCAGGCGAACCGTCCATGACATGGTCGATGGTTGTCGTCGCCGTGCCTGCCCAGAAAGCGATTATTATGAGCAGAATAACGCAGGTGATGAAGTTCATCACCGATCCCGCCGCCAGTATGCAGGCGCGCTGCCACGCCGGCTGGTTGTTCAGGGCTCTCGGTTCGTCCGAGTCCTCATCCTCGCCTTCCATGGCGCAGTAACCGCCGATCGGGAAAATCCTGATCGAGTACTTTGTCTCGCCCTTCTGTCTCGAGTAGATGGCCGGTCCCATGCCGATGGCGAACTCGTTGACCTTGACTCCGCAGGCCTTCGCCACCATGAAGTGCCCCAGCTCATGCACGAAGATGAGCAGGCAGAAAATTATAAGCGCGTAGATTATCGTCATCCCTTGATTCCTTCCGTTAATTATCCCCTTGAATCATCTCCCGGAATTATCCGAACAGATTCCTCACGTAATCTCTGATCTTTCTATCCTCTTCAAGCACTCCCTCAAGGTCCAGACCGAACTTCGGCTCGTGTTCGTCCAGCACCCTCTCAAGAGTGTCCTGTATATCCACAAATCTGATCTTCCCATGCAAAAACATGTCGACCAGCACTTCATTCGCACCGTTGAGCACCACCGGACAGCTTCCGCCCGTCTCGCTTGCCTGTCTCGCCAGTGCCATGGTCTTGAAAACGCTGTCGTCAGCCGGATAGAAAGTCATTCCATCCTTCAGGCTGAACAGGTCGAGGCTTCTGGCGGTCCCGTCGCTCAGCAGATCGATCCTCTCAGGATATGAGAATGCAAAGGCAATCGGAACTTTCATGTCCGGCACTCCCATCTGCCCGATCACTGATCCGTCCTCGTACTCGACAGCCGAGTGCAGAATGCTCTGAGGATGAATCACCACCTGGATCCTGTCCAGAGGCACATCAAAAAGCCACTTGGCCTCGATGATCTCAAGTCCCTTGTTCATCATGGTGGCCGAGTCGATTGTTATCTTGCTTCCCATGGACCAGTTCGGATGGGCCAGGGCCTGCTCCAGGGTCACATTCTCCAGCTGCTCCCGGGTGTAGCCTCTGAAAGGTCCGCCCGACGCAGTCAGCAGAATGCGCTTGATTGGATTTCCTTCGTTGCCCTGAAGTGCCTGGAATATGGCGCTATGCTCGCTGTCCACCGGCAGGAGCTTGACTCCATTGCGGCGTACAGCATCCATAACCAGCTCTCCGCCCACAACCAGCGTCTCCTTGTTTGCAAAGGCAATATCCTTGCCTTTCTCTATGGCCGCCAGTGTCGGCTCCAGGCCTCTCATGCCCATGAGAGAATTGAGGACGATGTCGGCATCGTCCATGGTCGCTATGTCAACGAGGCTGTCCGCATTTTTGTTCAGACCTGGGTCCGACTCGCAGTAGACCATGCGGGGACTGAACTCCTCGATCTGCTTTTTGAGAAGCTCTGTGTTCCTGCCGCAGCTCAGCGCCACCGCCTCGTATTTATCCGGATTGTTGCGAATGATCTCGAGGGCCTGGGTTCCGATGGAACCGGTGCTCCCGAGAATTGCGATTTTCTTCATCGATAAGTCCCCGGCTTTTGCCGTTTCTGGTTGTTGTTATATTACAGTCAGTTCTTTATAGCTGTTATGTTCAACCCCAGGAGCTCCACGTGCCCATGGTTGAAAGTATATTGACCACATAGTACACCAGCGGCGCTGTGAACAGGATGCTGTCGAATCTGTCCAGAATTCCGCCGTGTCCCGGAATGAGATTACCGTAGTCCTTGATTCCCATCTTTCTCTTGAAGATGGACGCCGTCAGGTCTCCAAACATGGAGATGATGCTTCCCAGGAAGCCGACTATGAGGCAGAGGAGTATGGCGTGTCTCATGAAGATGAGACCGAAGATCAGGCAGAGTATCATGCTGCCCAGGATTCCGCCGATCGCTCCCTCCCATGTCTTCTTAGGGCTGATGACCGGGCACAGCTTGTGCTTGCCCATGGTGACGCCCGCGAAGTATGCGCAGATGTCAGTTCCGAAGGCCGTGATGACAACGAGCCATACGGTGATTCCCAGGAACTCCTGCATTCCGAGCAAAGCCAGGTGGTAGCAGAAGAACACCACGTAGAAGATTCCGACCAGTGTGACCATGGCGTCTTCCAGCTTTCTCTCCTCGATTTTGAAGAGATACAGCAGGCACGCCAGCACTGTAAGGAAGGTCCACAGCATGAATGTGAACATGCTGGCCGCCATGCCCGTGCTGAAAGTGTTTCCGAGGAAGCACAGCATGCCCATCAGATAAAGGGCGACTGTGGATCCCACAGCGATCGGGTAGCTCGGCTTGATGTCCAGTTCCTTGAATCCGCGGAAGAATTCGTACACGGCCAACAGGCTCAGCACGAAGCATCCCGCGAAGAGGACCCATCCCCTAAGTATTATTATTACGAGAAGCGGGAGCATTATGAGTCCCGACAATACTCTAGTTTTCATAATCTATCTACCTCCGAAACGTCAGTGTCTTACTATCTCTTATTTGTCTGACTGTCTCTTTATTTTACCGTCCTCCGAACCTGCGGTCTCTCGACTGGTACTCGGCGATGCACTTCTCATATTCCTCCGGCGTGAAGTCCGGCCAGAGCACGTCCGAAAAGACGAACTCACTGTAGGCCCCCTGCCACAGCATGAAGTTGGAGAGTCTCTCCTCCCCGCTCGTCCTGATTATGAGCTCAGGATCAGGGCTGCAGGCGTGGTCTTCTCCCGTCCAGAGTCCTCTGGCTATGAGCTCTTCAGTCACATCTTCCGGCTCAAGCTCTCCTGCCTTTGCCTTGGCGGCGATAGCCTCCACGGAGCGGCGGATCTCGTCGCGGGCCCCGTAGTTTAAGGCGATGTTGAACTGAAGACCCGTGTTGCTCTTGGTCTTCGCCAGGGTCTTCTCGAGGGACTTGCGGGCGTCTTCAGGGATGGACGAATAGTCGCCCAGGACCTCGACGCGCACGTTGTTATCGATGAGCTCCTTCAGGTCCCTCTTCACAAAGGTGACCAGAAGTCCGAAGATTCCCGAGACCTCCTCAGCCGTACGTTTCCAGTTTTCTGTAGAAAAAGCGTACACTGTCAGGTACCTGATTCCGAGCTTGTCCGAATGGTCCACGATCTTTTTCATCGCCTCCATTCCCGCTCTGTGACCTGCTACCCTTGGTACGCCTCTCTGCTTAGCCCAGCGGCCGTTGCCATCCATGATGATGGCAACGTGCTGAGGCATCAGTTCTTTAATTAATTCAGTCATATCCGTCTGCCTTATGGGCCGATTAAACTTCCATGATTTCCTTTTCTTTGGCTTCGACGATCTCGTCGATCTCCTTGATGGACTTGTCCGTCAGCTCCTGGATCTCCTTGAGGGTATCCTTGACGTCGTCCTCAGTGTAGTCGCCGGACTTCTCCAGCTTCTTGACCTTGTCGTTGGCGTCTCTTCTGAGATTTCTTACCGCGACCTTGGTGTCCTCGCCCATCTTCTTGACGGTCTTGGTCAGTTCCTTTCTGCGCTCCTCCGTTACCTGAGGGATCTGAAGCCTTACTACCTTGCCGTCGTTGATCGGATTGATTCCGATGTTGGCGATGTTGATGCCCTTCTCGATCTCCGCGATGCTCTTAGGGTCGAACGGCGTGATCAGGAGTGTTCTCGGTTCAGGCACGCTGATGTTAGCCAGGGCCTTCAGCGGCGTAGGGCTTCCGTAGTAATCGACCATTACCTTATCGACGATGGCCGCGTTGGCTCTGCCCGCTCTGACAGTGGCCAGGTCTTCCTTCAGAAGATTCTCGCTCTTTTTGATCTTCTCTTCTAACAGTTCCATTGAAAAATCGCTCATCTTGTTACCTCCCGGGTTACTCTACGATCGTTCCGATCTCTTCACCGCAAATTGCTTTCATAATTCCGTTTTCTTCGGCAAGACCGAAGACATGTATTGCCAGACCGTTGTCTTTGCAAAGGGCTGCCGCCGTGGAATCCATTACTTTCAGATCCTGCTTCAGCACTTCTTCGTGAGTCAGGTGCGTGTACCTTATGGCGTCAGGGTTCGTGGCCGGGTCGTCCGAGTATACGGCGTCCACGTTCTTGGCCATGAGGATGACTTCCGCTCCGACTTCGATGGCTCTCAGTGAAGCCGTCGTATCGGTTGAGAAGAACGGATGACCTGTTCCGCATCCGAAGATGACAACCTTGCCCTCGTCCAGGTGCGCCTTGGCTTTTCTTACGTTGAAGCCTTCGGCTATCTGGTCCATTTCGATGGCTGTCTGTACAACCGACGGAACTCCCAGTGACTCCAGGGCCTCGCGCAGGGCTATGGCGTTCATCATTGTGCCCAGCATGCCGATGTAGTCCGCCGCGCATCTGTCCATCATCTCGGTGCTTCTGCCTCTCCAGAAGTTTCCGCCGCCCGGAACTACCACCAGCTTCACGCCCGCGTCGACGACTTCCTTAAGCTGTCTGGCAGTCTCAGCCGTCATCTCTTCGTTGATGCCGAATTTCTGTTCTCCGGCCATGGCCTCGCCGCTGACCTTGATCAGCACACACTTGTATTTTGGTTTCATAAAGACCTTCCTTTAATGTACCTATAATATACTTACCTTTTGTGTATTTCAGGTGTGATTACCAAGTAATTATACCATATATGCTACTTATGTATCTACTTTTTGTTACCGCTTCTTGTTGATTACCGAAGCCGTGTAGCCCGCCCCGAAGCCGTTGTCGATATTGACGATGCTGACTCCGTTGGCGCAGCTGTTCAGCATGGAAAGCAAAGCCGACAGTCCCCCGAAGTTGGCCCCGTATCCGACGCTTGTCGGAACGGCGATCACAGGCGCCTCCACAAGTCCGCCGATGACGCTGGCAAGGGCCCCTTCCATGCCCGCAACGCAGACGACCACGTCAGCGGATCTGATGATTTCAAGTTTGTCGAAGAGTCTGTGGATTCCGGAAACGCCCACGTCGTAGACTCTGACGACGTCGTTGCCCAGAGTCTCGGCTGTTACCGCGGCTTCCTCAGCCACAGGAATGTCAGCGGTGCCCGCGCTTACGACGGCAACCCTGCCGAGTTTTTCAGGCTGGGTCAGCGTGCCTGAGTCCGTGTTGCCTTTGCACACTATTATTCTGGCTGCTTCGTGGAACACAGCCTGGGGCAGTTTTTCCTGCACCGCCGCGAAGTCTCTCTTTGTGGCTCTGGTCCCCATTACGGTGCCATGCTGGGAAAGGGCCTCGAAGATCTCGCCTATCTGCCCCGGAGTCTTGCCCTCACAGTAGACGACCTCAGGAAAGCCTGTTCTGATCTGCCTGTGGTTGTCCAGGTTCGCGAATCCCATCTCCTTGTACGGCAGCTCCTTAAGCTGCTCGAAGGCCGCCTCCTCGGACATGCTGCCTTCCTTCACGTCCTTCAGAATCTGTTTCAAAAAGTCTTCTCTCATTTAAGCTCCCTCTCGATCTGCCTAGTGAGTTTTCTCATCTCGTGTATTAGTATGTTGAGATCCTCGATCCGCCTCGCCACCGCGTAGGCGTTCTCCTCCTTGTACATAAAAATGCTGTTGATCGTACTCTCCAGCTCGTCGTAGACCGCCGTCAGCTCCGCCGCGTACTCGTCACGCCTCATGAGCTCCGCCGCCTCGCCCCGGTCCACGTAGTAGTAATACTCAATCCCAAAAAGTTCCCGCACCTTTCGCGTCAGGAATGCCTTCTCCTCGTTGAGGCGCGCCCGCATGTACTGGCCGTCCTCGAGATTCCCAATCTGCTCCCTCTGATTATGCAAAAGCAGGCTCATCTCTTTGAACCGCCTGTTGAAGACATTCGGCGCCATCTTCAGCACTTCCCTGTACGAAGCGATCTGGGTCCTGGTGTTGTTCAGTATCTCCAGAAGCTTCAGCCCCACGGAGCGCTCCATGATCTCTGCGCCCCTGGTGAGGAGATCCTCTCTGATGAGTTCCGTGAGTTCCTCCACGCCGGTGCCCTTTCTGGCGCTGACCGGCAGAAGCTTTATTGCTTTTGCTTCATCGTCGTCCAGGTCCATGATGCCGACGATGAGGCTGCGGCAGTAGTCCATGTACTCCGCCAGTTCCTCCTCGTCAACCCGGTCGATCTTGTTGACGACGAAGTAGAACTTGCCCGCGAACTTGCGGACTTTTCTGAGGAAGTCCACCTCGATCTGGTTCAGCGGGCTGTCCACGGAGATCATGAAGATGACCCCGTCGCTCTCCCGCGCGAAGTCCATGGCAGACTTGGAGTTCTGCTCGTGCACCGAGCCCACTCCCGGCGTGTCAACCAGTGTGAGACCGCCTTTGAGGAAATCCGCGTCGGTCAGCAGCTCTACCTCGGCCACACCGCGCTCGTTGTCGTGGTTTTCCTGCTCGCTGATGTACTCGTGCAGGTCCGCCGCCGGCACCTCCTCGCTGAGGCCGTTGGTGAAGTAGACGGTTGCCGTCGGCTCGGTCTTGACGGCCGCTTCCGCCGCTTTCACTGCGCCTGGATCGGCGTACTCTATCCTCGTGATTGCCGCCGTGATCGGCACGATGCCCACCGGCAGCAGCTCGCTGCCCAGTATCGTGTTGATCAGAGTCGTCTTGCCGCGCTTGAACTGGCCGATGACCGCGATGGTTATCTTCTTGTTCTCCAGCCTTTCAGCCAGCTTCTGCGTCTCCTGCTCCTGCAGGCGGCACAGCTCGAATTCGCTGAACAGCTCCCGTGCTTTAATTGTCGTTTCAAGTATGTTCATCTATCTTCTTGTTTTCTATCTGTCTATAATCCGTCTTCTGTCTGCAGTCCGTCTTCTGTCTGTTCTCTATCTGAATACGCTGGTCTCGCAGACCACGTAGTCAGGCTTCATGTCGTGTTCTTCCACCGGCAGCTCGTCGACCACCTGCAGGTCATAGCAGACTGCGATGGTTTTGCACTCAGGGTGCTCCTCAAGGAATCTGTCATAGAACCCGCCGCCATATCCGATGCGGTCCTTCCACGGCGTGAAAACGGCGCCCGGCATGATGATCAGTGTCCCCTCGCCCGGCTCCAGAATCTCTTCCGATCTTGACTCGCGGATATCGTAGGCGCCGGTGATGATGTCGTTCTCGCCGAGGCCCGTGAAACGGTTGAAGACCATAGTTCCGGCCTGCTTTTGGCTGCCTTTGCCCGATGTCTTCTCGACGACCTTCGGCACCCAGACTCTCTTGCCCGCGGCCTCCGCCGGCTCGGCCAGAAGCAGCACATCCACTTCGTTCCTCGTCGGCATGTAAAGGCACAAATCCGTCGCATCCTCGTACGCATCTATGTCCATTATCCTGCGGCAGATGACCTGCGCCGCGAGGGCCGCCGTCTCTTCATCGATGGCGCTCCGCTCGGCCAGCACCGCGTTGCGTATTTCCTTTTTTGTCAGTTTATCCATATCAGTCTTCGCCTTTCACTATCACCGCTTATTATATATCTAAATCAGCCCAAGCCGCAACAACGACCGCCCGGCTGCCTTTGCGATTTTTAATTATGTTTTTCTCTGTATTTTTCACCGGCTCGCCATATACTCCCCTCACTTTGTGATATACTGTTTTCGGGATTGAGGAAATATTCCGGGATCAGAGAAAATACAAAGAGGTTTAGAGATGAATATCAGAGAATTTATCGAGGAAAAGAAGAAGAAAAAAGAGTACGAACAGTTAAACACGGACAAATACATACAGCTATTCGAGAAGAACGACAAAGAGCTGGAAACGCTCATGACTTACTACGAGTGCGCCCTGATGGAGATTGAGACCAAATTCAAGGTCATGAACGCCCAGTTCGAGCTGACTCGTGAATACAGCCCTATCGAGACAATCAAATCAAGGCTCAAGACCATCGACAGTCTTGTGGCCAAGTCGCATCTTTACAACGTCAAGCCGTCATTCGAGGACATCGAGGACAAGATCGAGGACGTTGCGGGAATCCGCGTGATCTGCTCATTCCCAGAGGATATCTATATCGTGGCGGACTGCTTTCTGCAGCAGGATGACATCACGCTGATCGACTGCAAAGACTACATAAAGAACCCGAAGGCGAACGGCTACAGAAGCCTGCACCTGATCGTTTCCGTGCCGATCTTCCTGGAGCACGAGAAGCGCGACATGAAGGTCGAGGTGCAGCTGAGAACCATATCAATGGACTTCTGGGCGAGCCTGGAGCACAAGCTCAAATACAAAAAAGAGCTGCCGGCCGACATCAACGACAGAATCGTGGAGGACCTGCTCCAGTGCGCGACCGCCAGCGCCGAGCTCGACATGCGCATGCAGAACATCAGGCGCCAGATCACCGGCGGCGTGTCTCACATCGACGACGAAGTCGACCTTCAGCAGTGGATGTAGCGCATAATGCAAAGGCAGTCTGAACTGGTAAATAAAACCTGTAGCCATAGCCATTCAGTTGTGTTATATTGAACTCCCAAAAGAATTCATAGTGTGTGTTGGAAGGAACGTTCTTCCGATGCATTTCATTATAGAAAGCAGGAGGTCCCGAGACCCCCTGCTTTTGTTTTTTGCCAAAGTGCAGACTGCTTTTGCTTACTTGTCGGTGACGATATTGTACGCAGGCAGCGGTCCGCCGATACCCGCCTCGCCGAGGGCCGTCGGGATGGCCTCCATGAGGGCGAAGTAGACGTCCCAGTAATCCTCTTTCTTTACCCACGCGCGGGCCGTGAATGACATGCCGCCCGGTATGCCTTCAACCGGCTGGGCGAACGGCGGTTCCGGCTCCTTGAGAACCTTGTCGACAGCGCCCATCTGATCCAGCATTACCCGGCGCGCGCCGGCGATGTCGGCTCCGCTGATGTTAAAGGTCATGTCTACGCGGCGCAGGTCTTCCTTGGTGACGTTGGTGATGTTGGCTCCCATGAGCGTACCGTTCGGAACCATCACGACCTTGTTGTCCACTGTGTTTATGACGGTATAGAACAGGTTCATATCCTTGACGACGCCCTCTGCGTCAGCCGCGACGATATAGTCGCCGATGCTGAAAGGTCTGAAGATCAGAAGCATGATGCCGCCCGCGAAATTGGACAGCGCGCCCTGAAGGGCCATGCCCACAGCCAGTCCGCAGGTCGCCAGCACGGTGATGACGGACGCCATCGGAACGCCCAGCACACTGATGATCGAGATGACCAGAATGACGTAAAGAGCGATTTTGAAGAAGTTCATCAGGAACGATTTGACTGCGGGATCAAGCTTCTCCATTGCCTTGATCTTTGCCACTCCCGCCAGCAGTTTCTTGATCACGACGCGGCCGATGATGAATATCAGCAGCGCCAGAATGATTTTGATGCCCAGGGCGGTGCAGATGTCGATGAGCTTTGCGCCCCATGCGCCTAAAGTTGCAGAATCCATATCTATATCCTTGTATATTGAACTCATAGGGG
>DBYH01000021.1 GCA_002310095.1 Firmicutes bacterium UBA1191
CTGGGACCGAAGATCCTGGGCGACAGCACGGGTCTCGGAAGCTTCTGGGTACTCTTCGCGGTGCTCGTCGGAGGCGGACTGTTCGGCTTCGTCGGAATGGTGCTGAGCATACCGATCTTTGCGGTTATCTACGCGTACTGCGGAAGGGCCCTCAACAGGCGTCTGGCCAAGAAGGGCTTCTCCACCAATACTCTCGACTACAAGGTCGACAAGTACCGCACGCGGAAGCCTCGTNNCGGTCAAGGCCTGTTCTGAAGGACGATATCGAAGACATCGTCAGCGGATACGTTAAGGACGAGGTCACTGAGATGACCGACGAGGAGATAAAACAGGCGCAGGACGACGGACACACGATCATGGAAGCGACCCTTGTGGAGTTCAACGCCGAAGGGCAAAAGCAGGACGAAGAGCAGCAGGACGGTTAGTAGATGGAAGCTATCTTGGAAAAACTCAAAGAGATTCTCAAACCGGAACAGATCACGGAGAATGCGGATATGACCCGCCACACTTCATTCAAGGCGGGCGGATGCGCAGATTTTTTGGTGTGCCCGTCTGATGAGGAGCAGCTTCAGAAGGTGCTGGCGGTCCTCTCTGATGTGCCGCACATGGTTCTGGGAAACGGCTCGAACGTTCTGGTCCGCGACGGCGGATACAGAGGCGTAATAGTTAAGATCGGCGACGACTTCAGCTACACCCGCAGGGAAGGTAACAGGCTGATCTGCGGAGCCGGTACGCTCATGTCGGCAGTGGCGAAGAAAGCCGCATCCGAAGGGCTTGCGGGCTTTGAGTTCGCGTCGGGGATTCCGGGAAGCATCGGCGGAGCCGTGTTCATGAACGCGGGAGCCTACGGCGGAGAGACGAAGGACATTCTCGAAGAGGTCCGTGTCATTTCAGCAGACGGAAGCAGGCAGTTCACCATGACGGCGGACGAGCTTGATATGGGATACAGACACACCGTTCTCCATGAGACGGGCGACGTTGTTACGGAAGTCGTCCTGAAACTGGAGGAGGGAGACGAGGCAGAGATCAGAAACCAGATGGCTGAGCTCACGAAGAAGCGCAATTCCAAGCAGCCGGTTCAGTATCCAAGCGCGGGAAGCTTTTTCAAAAGACCTGAAGGGTATTTCGCGGGCAAGCTCGTGCAGGACGCTGGATGCAAAGGCCTCACGGTGGGCGGCGCCGAGGTTTCGACTCTCCACAGTGGTTTCATAATCAACAAAGGCAACGCTACTGCGACAGATATAACACAACTCAAGGAGCTGGTGCAGGGACGCGTCTTTGACAAGTTCGGAGTGATGCTGGAGCCTGAGGTGCGCATCATCGGTGAGGAGCCGAAGGGAGCCGCTGACGCTGTCTCAGCTGAGGCTGTGGCGACTGTCGACGACTACGAGATGATCTACGACCTGCACACCCACACGACCTATTCCCACGGAACAGGTTCCGTGGCTGACAACGTCAGGGTAGCGATGGAGAAAGGCCTGGAATACGTGGCCATTTCGGATCACGGTCCGGGACACATATTCTACGGGATAAACAGGCGGGACTTCGATAATTTCAAAAACGACATCAATAAGATGCAGATCAAGTATCAGAGCATGAATGTCAAGGCAAGCGTAGAGGCGAACATTCTTCACGCGGAGCCGGGCACGAATCACGCCAACGGTCTGGATATCAGGCCGGAGGAATTCGAGGAGTTCGACTTCATCATAGCGGGATTCCACTACGGATGCTTCAACTGCAGCTCCGTGAAGAACTGGCTCTGGGCACATGGCTTCAAGGCGGGCGAGGAAAGCCTCAGAAAGTCGAACACCAAGATGGTCACCGACGCCCTGCGCAAGAACGACATTGCCATTCTGACGCACCCTGGAGACAAGGGTCCATTCGACATCCCTGAGATCGCCAGAGTCTGCGCAGAGACGGGCACTCTGATCGAGATAAACGGCAGACACGGTCATCTGACCACTGAAGAGATAAAGGAAGCGATGAAGGTCGAAGGCCTCCAGTTCGTGATCAGCAGCGACGCCCACACGCCTGACGCGGTGGGAAGCTTCAGAACGGCTCTCCAGAGAGCCCTCGACGCGGGTCTCGACGTATCGCGCATAGTTAACATCAGATTAAAGGAAGCAGAGTAATGAAGATCATTATCGTTACGGGACTGTCCGGTGCCGGGAAGACGCACGCCATGGATGTGCTGGAGGACATGGGGTTCTACTGCATAGACAACATGCCGCCTTCACTGATCCGGAACTTCCTGGAGATGGCAACAAAGAATAAAGAAATCGATAAGGCTGCCTTTGGAATAGACGTAAGAGGCGGAAGGCTCTTCGACGACCTGAAGGACGCCCTTGACTACATGAAAAAGGAGGAAGTGGACTTCAAGATCCTCTTCTTCGAGGCATCGGATTCCGTTCTGGCCCGGAGATACAACGAGACGAGAAGGGAGCACCCGCTGGCTCACGGCGAATCAGTCGCAAAGGGCATAACGCGTGAGAAGGAACGTCTGAGCGAACTGCGCAGCGAGGCTGACGCGATAATCGACACTTCCAACTTCAACAACGCCCGGCTGGCGTCCGAAATCAGCAACATCGTCGGAGCGGGAAAAGACGACAGGACATTCACGGTTAACATCATGTCATTCGGGTACAAAAACGGCATGCCGGTATCGGCGGACATGGTTTTTGACACGAGATTTCTGCCTAATCCGTTCTATGTCGAAGAACTCAAGCCGCTGACGGGAAACGACCCGGAGGTCAGGGATTATGTCATGGGCCACGAAATTGCGAAGCTCTTCGCTGAAGAGGTGAGGGGGATGATAGAAGTCCTGATACCGTTCTTCAAACAGGAAGGCAAGTATTCCCTGAGCGTCTGCTTCGGATGTACGGGAGGGCACCACAGGTCCGTAACCCTGGCGAACGATCTCAACGACCGCCTGACGGCGAGAGGCATTAGAACTACCCTTGAACACAGGGATTTATAGTGATAAAATAGGCAAGGTATGTAAATGGTCAACAGATCATATATGATTTTAGAGGAGGAATATTTGTTATGGAAAAACTGATCATCGCTGCCTGCATTTGCGGAGCGGAAGTAACCAAGGAACACAATCCTGCAGTACCATATACTGTAGAGGAAATCGTCAGAGAAGCCAAGTCGGCTTATGATGCCGGCGCTGCTGTTATTCATCTTCACGTAAGAGAAGACGACGGCACACCGACTCAGTCACACGAAAGATTCCAGGAATGCATGGACGCTATCTATGCAGTATGTCCTGACGTAATCATCCAGCCTTCAACAGGCGGTGCTGTAGGCATGACTGACGAGGAGAGACTCGACTCGACAAACGTTACTCCGACGCCAGAGTTCGTAACTCTTGACTGCGGAACATGCAACTTCGGCGGCGACGAGATTTTCGTAAACACTGACAATACAATCATCAACTTTGCAAAGACCATGCAGGAAAAGGGCATGAAGCCTGAGCTGGAATGCTTCGACAAGGGCATGCTGGACATCGTGCTGAAGACTGCAGGCCGCAAGGGCTATCTGGATATGCCGATGCACTTCGACTTCGTACTGGGCGTACAGATGAGCGCGACGGTAAGAGACCTGGCGTTCTGCGTTGATTCAGTTCCTCCGGGATGCACCTGGACTGGTTGCGCAATCGGCAGAGACGCTTTCAAGATCGCTGCTGCATCCATCATCATGGGCGGACACTGCAGAATCGGTTTCGAGGACAACCTCTACATGTCGAAGGGCGTCCTGGCCAAGAGCAACGGCGAGATGGTCGAAAGAGTTGTTGAACTGGCTAAGCTGCTCGGCAGAGAAGTCGCTACTCCGGATGAAGCCAGAGAGATTCTGAGCATTCCTCCAAGAGCGAAATAAGAAGAAGACGAAAATGATATGCCGGGAAGCTTTCTTCCCGGTATATTTTTCATCATATTATGGGCACACGCAGAGAGTGTAAACGTGCGCACGTGAGGAGATGACATATGTCATACGCATCGGAAACAAAAAATGAGCTTGCTCGGGTAGAGCCTGAGAAGAAATGCTGCATGCTGGCGGAGATCGCGGGCTTCATGCGTTTTGCGGGAAGCGTCGGCCTGGCGGGAGGCGGAAAGTTCCGCATGGTCATGACGACGCCGAATCTGGCTGTCGTCCGCCACTACAAAAAACTGATACGCAGTTACTTCGGCGTCGACACGGACATCGAAGTGGGCAGCAGCGCCATGACGGCGCGTGGTCTTAAGGGCGCAAAGGCAAAGGAATACATTATCCGCATTGAACCGGAGAACAACTCCGAGATGATTCTGCGCGAGATGGGCATTCTCATCGTACGCGAGGGAATGAACACCCTGAGCGACGGCATCTACGACGGGCTCATCAAAACCAAGTGCTGCCGTAAGGCGTACCTGCGCGGAGCATTTCTCGGAGCCGGGACCATCAACAATCCTGAGGTCAGCCACCACTTTGAGATAAACACCTCGTCTGAACTTTGCGCGAGGGAACTGAGGCGAATGATCAACACTTTCGTGGACATCAACGCACGCATAGTCGAGCGTAAGACGGGCTACGGCGTGTACCTGAAGGCACGCGACCAGATCGCGGACACTCTGGCAATAATGGGTGCCAGCAAGGCTTACTTCGACTATCAGGATAAGATCATAAGGAAGGACACTCTGGCCGCTGCCCGCAAGATAGAACAGCTGGATCTGGTCAACATGGACAAGTCCATCCAGGCTGCGGAGCGTCAGGTGTCGGATATTAAGAAGATAGCGGCCAGGCAGGGACTCGAGAGTCTCTCTCCTAAGCTGCGCGAGGTGGCAATGCTGCGGCTCGAAAACCCGGATCTGGGTATCGAGGCGCTGGGACAGCTGCTCTCACCGCCGCTGAGCAAATCAGGGGTGAATAACAGACTCAGGAGGATCAGCGAGATAGCCAAAGGGCTGTAAACGGCGGTTGAATGCACTTTTTATCTCATAAAGTTGACAAAATGGGCTGTTTTCGTCTGCTTTGTCAACCGTTTTGTCAAAATAGTCGCATTTCGGCTAGTAAATTTGTATTTTAAGCAAGAATGTTGACAAAGGAGCGAGTTATCTTGTCTATTGTCAACAATAGGGTAAAAATGAATCGGGAAGACTTTGTTGAACTGACAATTGAAGATATCAGCGCGGAAGGCCAGGGGATAGGCAGGGTCGACGGGATCGGAGAAGACACCGGCAAGATCGGCGGCATGGTCGTATTCGTGTCTGGTGCGCTGCCGGGAGACACGGCCCGCGTCGAACTGACCAAAGTGAAAAAGAACTACGCCCTCGGACGGGCTGTGGAGCTTTTGCATGAGTCTGAATACAGGCGCGCAGATGAGTGGTGCCCGTACCAGGATCAGTGCGGCGGCTGCCCGTACGGCAGACTTGAGTACGCCAAACAGCTTGAACTGAAGGAACTGCAGGTAAGAAGCCGTCTCGAGAGGATAGGCGGCGTGGAGCCGAACATGGAGCCGATTGCCGGGATGGATGAGGCAACGGACGTGGCTCCGGGCGAGCGCTACAGGAACAAGGCTGTGATGAAGATTTCCACCGGCGGTTTGATGACAAGAAAGGGCGGTGTTCAGGAGCCTGTACACGAACCGCGCATCGGCTTTTACCAGGCCAGAACCCACGATGTCGTCGACTGCCTTGACTGCCGTCTGCAGGTCGGTACTGCCATGGCAGCGGCTGAGGCGACCAGACAGTTCATGAGCGAAGACCACATCTGCTCATACGACGACCGCTGGGACAAGGGACTTATGAGACAGATGACAGTGAAGACTGCATTTGGGACCGGAGAGGTCATGGTGATTTACGACATTAATGGCAAAGGCATTCCGAACGCAGCCAAGCTCGTGGAGTATCTTGACGACGCGGTCTACGAGGCCGGCGGCTCACTTGAGAGCGTGGTAATAAGAAACGATAAAAAGACGGAAGTCATAGCAGGAAAGAATACTATCACCGACGTGGTGACAATAGAAGAAGCGCATCCCGTCGTTGCCGATGCGGAGAAGTCGATCGAACTGCAATTCGAGATTTCGGCCAATTCATTCTATCAGGTCAATCACGACCAGATGGAAAAACTCTATGCTATCGTGCGCAGGTACTGCAAGGAGGCGTGGGGAGACAGGGATAACGGCAATGGGGCTGACGGCCCGGTTGTCCTGGACCTGTACTGCGGAATCGGGACGATTGGCCTTTGCGTCGCGGACATGGCGAGCCATGTGCACGGCATCGAGATCGTAAAGGACGCGGTAACCGACGCTAACAGAAACGCCGTCATCAACGGCATCGTGAACGCCACCTACATCTGCGGCAAGGCGGAGGAACTGCTGCCTCAGTGGGCGGCGGAAGGACGCGACGAGGCTAAAGCCGATATTGCGATACTGGATCCGCCGCGGGCAGGCTGCAAACCGGAACTGCTGCGCGCAATCGCGGACGCTTCGATACCTGCCATCATCTACGTATCCTGCGACCCGGCGACACTGGCGCGGGACGTGAAGCTTTTGCATGAAGAGGGTTACGAGCTGATATCCGCCGCGCCCGTAGACATGTTCCCGAACGCCGGGCATGTGGAGTGCGTCTGTTTACTGACATATAATGACTGAAGGAGTAATAGTTATGAATAAATATATCGCATATTGCGGACTGGACTGTGAGTCATGTGAAGCACGTCTTGCAACGATAAATGATGATAATGAACTTCGCGAAAAGGTTGCCAGGAAGTGGTCGGAACTGAACGGAGTTGAGATTACTGCGGAAATGATCAATTGCACAGGCTGCCGTATTGAAGGAGTTAAAACTTATTTTTGCGATTCACTTTGTCCGATTAGACAGTGTGCATTGAGCAGGGCTGTTGAGTCTTGCGGAAACTGCATCGAAATGAATACATGTGAAAAGCTTGAAATGGTTACCGGGAACAATGCTGAAGCACTCGATAGACTGACGAAGATGTCAAGGGAGTAAAATGGCAAATATCATTACAGGTGTCAGGATAGTCTGCAGTATAGCGTTGCTGTTCGTTCCCGTGTTTTCAACAGCGTTCTATGCCTTGTATATCGCTGCTGGAGTCAGCGATATGGTGGACGGAATAGTTGCGAGAAAAACAGGGACCGCCAGTGAGTTTGGGTCGAAACTGGATACAGCGGCTGATTTTGTTCTGGTAATTGTTTGCCTGATAAAGATTCTTCCGGTCATCAATATCCCGATGTGGCTCATCATCTGGATCATCGTGATCGCTGCGATTAAAGTGATCAATCTGGTTTCCGGATATGTAATGCGAAATGAATTGGTTGTCCTACACACAGTGATGAATAAGGTGACAGGAATGTTGCTGTTTGTCCTGCCGCTGACGCTGACACTCATTGACCTGAAATATAGTGGGGCAGTCGTCAGTGCGGTTGCGACTTTTGCCGCGATACAGGAAGGACATTATATAAGAGCAAGTAATTGTAACATGACATATTGATAGTGTATGGTTAATATTTCAGGATTGAGTAAACAATATAAGGTGCGTGTTCTAAAGGAATCTGACGTTGATCAGATACTTGAAGTGTACCGGCGGAATACTTTGTTTTTTCAGTACACAGACGCGCGTCCGGACAGGGAACAGGTGCTTGATGACATGAAGATAACACCTCCGGGTATAGACGCTACTGATAAGTATTATGTGGGATTATTCGACGATGAGATTATCGTTGCAATAATGGATTTGATAGACGGCTGGCCTGAACCTGAAATCGCCTATATTGGTTTGTTCATGATGAACCTTGACTATCAGGGGAAGGGAATAGGGACGGCAATAATCGACGAAGTGGCAGCATATTTTGAAGCTGTCGGGAAAAAGACCATCCGCCTTGCGATCGACAAGGGGAATCCGCAGTCCACACATTTCTGGAAGAAGAACGGATTTAATATCATTGCGGAAACAGATGTGAACGGCTGGCCAAAACTAGTGGCCGAAAGAGTATTGTGAAAGGGATAAAACAATGGCATCGAGTAAAGATTATCTGGATTACATAATTGAGCAGCTTTCGGTTGTGGACGACATATCTTATCGGGCGATGATGGGAGAGTACATTATCTATTATCGCGGCATGATTGTCGGCGGTATCTATGATGACCGTTTCCTTGTGAAGACCACGAAGGCAGCGATGGAAATGATGCCTGACGCGGATCAGGAAATACCTTATGAAGGCGCAAAGGCAATGCTGCTTGTAGATGATGTGGAGGACGGGGAGTTCCTGCGGGAACTGCTTGAGGCGATGTATCCTGAACTGCCGGCTCCCAAAAAGAAAAAGAAAAGAGTGTAAAACAATGATTAGATTTGAGGAAATTACGAACAAGAATATAAGGAAGGTGTGCCTTCTTGAGCCTTTTGAGGAACAGAAGGATTTCGTGGCGGAAAACATTCAGAGTCTGGCGGAGGCATATGCTACGAGAAACGAGGGCAATAACGCCCTGCCTCTGGCAGTCTATAACGATGATACGCTTATCGGGTTCGTCATGATAGGCAAGGGAACCGTGGGCAATGAAGATGAGAGCGACTTAATTAAAGAGAATTACAGCCTCTGGAGGCTGATGATCGACAAGAAGTATCAGGGGCAGGGCCTGGGAAAGGCGACGCTGGATGCTGCCTTTGCTTTGATACGCTCATTCCCGTTCGGTCCTGCGGAAAAAGTCTGGCTGTCATATGAGCCGGAGAATACCCGGGCAAGAGAGATTTACCGGAAGTACGGCTTCGTGGAGAACGGGGAAATGTGCGGCAACGAGATCGTGGCTGTATATGACATGACTAAAGACAGAACCAGAAATAATGAAGAACAGCATATAAGCATGTTTTCGGAACGCAAACCCTTTTCCGAGCATCTGATGAAGTGGGAAGATAAGATGCTCCCGGACAAATATGATCATAACTTTTTTGAGTGCTGCGGTCAGCCGACGAAGGATGAGTTCGCAAAGGCAGTGCAGTATCAGAAAGAGGCCGGCGCAGGGTTTATCAAACTGGAGTGCGACGATTCTCTGGAGGACAGTTTCGGACTAGAGGAGAGCGTGACAATAACAATGGCACTGAAGTCAGGCGGGACTGACTGGACAATTAATCCTGACGTTGAATTCCGCACGCCGTCGGCCAGCGAACTGGAAGAACTGGAGGTAAAACACTTTGGCCAGCAGTACGGAGAGGATTTTACGCGAAGAAATATCCAGCGCACTTACGAGAAACTAACTTATCACGGGGCGTATCTTGAAGGGAAACTGGTCGGCGCATGCCATAGTTTTTGCACGGATGATGTTACGTGCATCGACGGTCTGATCGTTGATGAAGCGTACAGGAAGCGATATGTTGCCACGTCGCTCATTTCACATGTCAGAAGCATGTACCCGGACACGATTCTCTTCCTGCACGCCGACGAAGATGACACGCCAAAGCAGATGTATGATAAAATGGGATTTGAGGAAATCGACAAGTTATACGAGTATTTGTGTTCAGATATAACCAGATGGAAGGAAACGCAAAATGAATAAAAAAATGCGACTCATGACAGCACAGGCCACAGCGATCATGCTTTCGCTGGTAATGGCATTCACGGTTTTCCCAATGTCCGCAGCCGCGGCAACAGGAAACGGTGATGACGGAACCGCGGCAGCAGAAGAAGCCGTGACTCCAGACTATGAGCCGGGAGAGCTCATCGTTGTAACCGAGCAGAACACGAGCAAAAAACAGATGAAATCCATTGTCGAGGGGGTCGATGGCCAGGTGGACACCATGTCCGCTCTGGGTGATGGCTCAAAGATGGCGCTGATCGAGGTTGAAGAGGGCAGCGAACTCGAAGCGGCCGCCGAGCTCGAGTGTGAAGACGAGGTTTTGTATGTGCAGCCAAACTATATATACGAACTGGAAGAGGATGAATTCACGGACGAACAGACATTAAATGAATCATCAAATGCAGAGAACGGAGACGATTCGGAAGTTAGAGATTCAGTAGAGTATCCAAATGATCCCATATATCACGGCAATTATTCTGACGATCAGGGGGACTATGCTGGACAAAAGAGATATCTTGCGCCTGTCGGAGATGGAGGTGAACCGGGAAGCATCAACGCAAAAGGCGCATGGGATCAGCTGGCAGAATTCGAAAGCCACCTGGAGGAACCAGATGAACAGAAAAAACCGGTCGTAGCAGTAATTGACACAGGCGTATACTTCAAGCACGAAGACTTAAATGGCCATGATGGAGAGGGTCCAATCATTGAAAACAAGTGTGTAACATTCAATAATGGCCAGAAACTGAGATTTGAAGATGGCGACAATGCCCCCGATGATAATGGACACGGCACAAGACTCACAGGCGTAATCGGGGCCAATCTTCACAACTTGACAGGAATTGCCGGCATTGCGGGCAATCGGGTAAATATTTTTGTCGTTGATGATAACATGCCAAAAGCTAATCCAAGAGACCCTGACGTTGTTTATTCTATCGACATAGCCAAGGGCATATATTATGCAATAGATAAGAATCAGGGCGCCAATTTGATTAATCTCAGCGTTGGCTTTTACGGTAGCGACTATCTTTGTGAGGGCGCGGTGAAAGAAGCGTGGGACAATGGTACTCTTTGCGTATGTTCCGCTGGAAACGTTGAAACGGACGAAACACACTATCCGGGTGACAGTCTGTATGCAATCACTGTCATGGGCCATAATTTGGATGGTAGCCCTGTTGGTAATTCAGCATACGGTTTAGAAAAAGATGTTTCCGCACCAGGCGATTATCTGCATACGACCAGAGTAAACGGCTATGCTATTAGATTTGACGGAACATCTGTAGCCGCAGCTGTCGTAACTGGTTCTGCGGCATTGCTACTTTATGCAGATCCCGATCTGACGCCGAGAGAAATCAAGAATCTGCTCTACACAAGCACAGGCAAGGAGGATTTTTCGCCGGCAAAAGGCGGCCAGGGGTTTGGCAGAATCAATATCAATACGGCCTTGGAGAATCTCCTTGCTGACAAGACAGATCCGGAGAAGATCGTTATTAACAAGACAAGTATTAATTTGAACGAAGGGGCAAAGACAGGCATTGAATATGCCGTTTATCCTGGCAACACAAACACCACTGATGTAACTTTCACTTCAAGCAATGAGGACGTCGCTACAGTGGATGGTGACGGAATGATTACTGCAAAGGCACCTGGCACTGCCACGATTACGGTATCGTGCGGAACGTGCGAAGATGTCCAGTGTGAGGTAACTGTCAATGGGAATCAACATAAGACCATCGATCAGAAACCTTATTGCACAGAAGACCATTTCACCCTGACTGAACTAACCGACTATGTCGACGAAGTGAACAGCGCTGGTGAGGTGATAGATGGCCATGGCTACTACTATCATCAGTACAATATCAATCTGGAAGAGAACGAGACAATCAGCGTAGGCATGACCGGCAATAATTTTGGACCATTCCTGCGTATCAAGGACCAGAACGGAGATACGGTTGCAGTTGGAGTTGGGGATTGGGACGAGAGAGGTGACATACACAAGGAGGAATTCCATTCGACGGTCACCTGTAAAGCCGAACAGGCCGGCACCTATATAATACAGGCCATACGGCTTGTTAGCAAAGGCCGTTTTGGAACCGACTACGACCTCAAGCTCGCCAGCGACAGAGTCCTCTGCAAACCGAAGGTCAAGTCCATCGGTAATGGTCAGATGTGCATGAGCTGGTCCGCGGTCGACAATACAGACTACTATCTGGTGCGGAAGTATGCAAAATATGCAGACATCGCCCAGGCAAAACCTGAGATCAAGGAGAAGGTCGACGCGACAGAATACACCGATACGGCATATGATAAGACCAAAGCTAATTACTACACTGTGACAGCATGCATGGAGACGAACGCGGGCGTCTTATATAACGGCGAGTCGAAGCTTTTCATCAAGCTGAAAAACCCTCTGTTAATGAAGGGACAGAAGGTCAAGGTGAAACGCAAGACGCTCAAAAAGAAGAGCGTCAAACTGCCACGCTCCAAGGTAATCAAGTTCACGAAGGCCGCAAAGGACAAGAAGACCTATACGCTTCTTTCCGCAAAGAAGGGCAAGAAGGGCTTCAAAAAATACTTCAGGATAAACAAGACGACCGGAAAGGTCACCATCAAGAAGGGCCTGAAAAAGGGAACGTATAAAGTGAAGGTCAGAGTCAAAGCGGCAGGCAACGTAAAATACAAAACTATAACCAAGGACGTCACATTCAAGATCAAAGTGAAATAATGAGAAGTCACAAACAGACGAATTAGAATCGGGCGGGCGTGAAACCTCGCCCGATATTAACATAGGACCCAGGAAAGAAAACAAATGCGTAAGTATTTTGGAACAACTGCAGACGGAAACACAGCAAACCTTTTTCTGCTGGAAAACTCGAAGGGAACACGAGCCGGGAAAGGGTGGCGCAGTATATAATTACCGGGGCGGCGTATGTTTCGAGACCCGGTTCTTCCCGGACGCAATAAACAAAGAGAACTTTACAGGTGGTATTGCAAAGGCAGGAGAGCTTTTCAAATCCAAAACCTGCTATACATTTTTAGTCGAGGAGTAACATGATAAAAAAGCATTGGCCAATACTATTTGCGATTCTGGCAGTGATCATCAGCATCATTCTCGGAATTGTCGCGTCGCATTCAACAGACACGGGCGTAGCGATTCTCGTTGGGGTGATCGTGTACATGTTTTTGTTCCCGCTCACCGGCGCTCTGATCGGAGGCTGGTACGGCTGGAAAATCCGCTCGCCGCTGAAATGGCTCATTGTACCGGCAGTATATCTGGGATTCATTCTGTACATGGTTGCCGAAGATTATGCTTACGGAGCCGAATCAATGGAAATGTCCAGTTATCTGTCTGTCGGTTCGTTTACAGTGATCGCGTGTCTTGCGGTTGAAGCGATCACAAGCGCCATTGCGTGGCTGGCGAGGAGAAAGAAATAAAAACAGGTGGTGTGGCACAATGGCATCAAGTAAAGATTACGTGAATTACATAATGGAACAGCTTTCCGATATCGGCGATATTTCCTGCCGCGCGATGATGGGTGAATATGTCATCTACTACCGCGACAAGGTGGTTGGCGGCATTTACGACGACAGGTTCCTTGTGAAGCCGACGGAGTCCGCAAAGGCAATGATGCCTGACGCGGAAAGCGAGTTTCCGTATGAAGGCGCAAAGGCAATGCTGCTCGTGGACGACGTAGAGGACAGGGAGTTCCTGAGGGAACTGCTGGAAGCCACGTATCCGGAACAGCCCGCGCCGAAGAAAAAGAAGTAATGAAAGGGACGTATAGATGATTGATTACGGTCTAAAGGATAAGGTGGCTCTGATAACTGGAGCCAATAATCCGCAGGGAATCGGCGCAGCGACTGCGGCTGCCTTTGCGCGTGAAGGAGCGAAGGTCGTCCTGGTATATAAGAAAGTGCCGAGAGAATTCGACAAAGATAAGACCGACAGGAACGGTGCCGACAGATATTACGAAGCAAACGCCGGAGACGCGGCTATCGTTGAGGCAGGCCTCAGGGAAATGGACGCCGACTACCTGGTGCTTGAGAGCGATATTTCCAGCGAGGACGCCGTTAAGGAAATCTATTCGGCTGTCATGGAGCGGTTTGGAAGAATTGACGTTCTAGTCAACAATGCGGCCGACGGCGACATGGACGGCCTTGATACCATCGAAAAGATCACACGGGATGTGATCGATGACACCTTCGCGGTCAATGTGCGCGGCAGCATTCTGATGATGAGGGAATTCATCAGGCGCCGCGGCGAATATGGTAGAATAATCAATGTATCAACGGACGCAGCGCAGGTTTTTGCCGGCCAGATTACATATGGCGCGAGCAAGGCGACTCTGGAAGCACTTACGCGCAGCATAGCCCTTGAGGTAGGGCAGTACGGAATAACCGTAAACTGCGTTGCGCCCGGTCCGACGCAGACAGGATGGATCGACTCGGATCTGGAGGAGGCGGTCATTCCGCTAATCCCGATGGGAGAGATCATTCAGCCGGAGGATATCGCTGAAACTATTCTGTTCATGGCGAGTGAGCAGGCGAGAATGATAACAGGACAGGTAATAAAGGTATCGGGCGGACATGCCCTCTGATAATAGGACAGAAAGGAAACAGACATGAAGATAGCTTGGTTTTGCATTCCGGCTCACGGACATACGAACCCGACTCTGGGAGTGGTAAAGGAACTGACAGCTGCGGGTCATCAGGTCTACTACTTCTCCTTTGATATGTTCAAAGAGAAGATCGAACGGGTCGGCGCCGAGTTTATCAGCTGCGACGGCTACGATTTTGAAATGGAGGACAAGGAAAACGCGGACCGTGTCGGCAAGGACAAGGTGTTCGCAACTGAACTTCTTGTCGCATCTACTCTCGCACTCGATGAGATGACGACAGAGAAAGTTGCGGAAATAAAACCGGACATCATCGTCTCGGATTCGGTGGCTTTCTGGGGAAAACTTGTGGCCATGAAACACGGCATACCATACGTTTCGTCGACCACGACCTTCGCCTTCAACAAATATTCGGCGAAGTACATGCAGGAGTCGTCCTGGGACATCGCCAGGATGCTCTTCGCCATGCCGAAGATAAACAAGCACCTAAAACGCCTGCGCGAAAAGGGATACCCGGTCAAGGGCATCCTGGACATCGTGCAGAACGATAACGATACAAATACAATCGTATATACTTCAGATTACTTCCAGCCGTGCGCTGACACGTTCTCTGACAGATATCACTTCATCGGTCCGTCGATCAGGCCGGTCACAGAACCGGTCGCCAAGACGGCGGATAAGACGGTATACATCTCCATGGGAACAATTAATCAGAACAGGGAGTTTTACAGGAACTGTATCAATGCCCTCGGGAAGACGGACTGGCAGGTCATTTTCTCAATGGGGACGAATACGGAGCACTTTGACGATCTGCCGGAGAACATCCAGATCCACGAGAGAGTGGACCAGATGGCGGTGCTGTCCATCGCGGACGCGTTCATCACTCACTGTGGCATGAATTCCGCTTCCGAGGGACTGTATTTCAAGGTTCCGCTGGTTCTGTTCCCGCAGACGCCGGAGCAGGGCGCTGTGGCCAAGAGGGTAGAGGAACTCGGCGCGGGAGTGATGCTGGAATCCATATCGGAAGAAGACGTCATGAGCGCCGTCACGGGGGTTCTGAGCAACCCTGACTATAAGGAGAACGCAATCAGGATCTCAGACAGCTTCCACGCCTGTGGCGGAGTTGCGGAGGCAAAAGAGTTTCTGGAGGAAATTGCAGCTGAGAGCTGATGAAATAAAGAGGGTATTTGAAAGAGGTAAACAATGAAAATTACTGTAATCAACGGAACCGAAAAACAGGGAGTAACGTACAGACTCAAGGAGATATTTCTCGAGCCTTTCAGGGGCAAGGCGGACATTACCGAGTTCTATCTTCCGAAGGACTGTCCGGGATTCTGCTCAGGGTGCACGGTCTGCTTTTTGGGCGATGAGCACAAATGCAAGGACGCGGAGTATGTTCAAAAGATAGAGAAGGCGCTTCTTGAAGCGGATCTTCTGGTGTTCACATCGCCGGCGTACGTATTCCACGCGACAGGAGCGATGAAGGCCATGCTGGATCATTTCGGATACAGATGGATGCCGCACCGTCCGGCAAAAGAGATGTTCGGAAAACGCGCGGTCATTATTACGCAGTGTCTGGGATCGGGCGGCAAATCCACGGCGAAGGATATGAAGGACAGCCTCTCCTGGTGGGGAGTCAGCAGCATCAAGGTCTGCAGTTACAGGCTGATGAGCGACATCGTCTGGGAAAGGATCCCCGAAAAGAAACGCAGCAAGATCGAGGCGAGCCTCAGGGCCGCATCGCGGCAGTATCTCGGAATCGACTACAGCAGGCCAGCGGGCGCGAGCATCGTCACAAAGATAAAGTTTTACATAGTACGCAAAATGCAGACAGGCCTTGGCAAGGACAATCCTGAGTACACAGACTACAATTACTGGAAGGAACAGGGCTGGCTCGACAGAGAGAGACCATGGAAACAGGAGATTATCGATGGTTGATTACGGATTAAAGAACAGGGTCGCCCTGATTACAGGGGCGAACAATCCCCAGGGAATCGGGGCGGCGACTGCGGCTGCCTTTGCGCGTGAAGGCGCTAAGGTCGTTCTGGTATATAAGAAGGTACCGAGGCAGTTCGACGAGGACAAGACCATCCAGAAGGCCGTTGAGAGCTACCGCATCACGCCCGAGCAGAAGGATTACCTGAGGACATTAAGGAGAAAGAAATGAAGAAGCTGTTCAAGGCGATCCGGGCTGGCGACCTGAAACTGGTGAAGGAAATAATAGGCAAGAAACCAGAACTGGTGAACTGCGTTGCCACTCCGCCTCCGAAGAAGGACAACGGACAGTCGCCGCTGCAGGTGGCGATCAAGACGGGCAACTTTGATATCGCCGGGTTCCTCATTGACATGGGGGCGGACCTGAATCACATCGAAGACGAATCCGTTCCGGGCTGGAGGATACCGGTTCTTCACGACGCGATAAATGCGGCGGTCATGTGCTCCAGATGGAACATTAACAGCGATTACATGGGATTCAAGGTGAACTCGACAAAGGAGAGGGCGGATGAAGCGTTCGACATCCTGACAACGCTGCTCGAAAAGGGCGCCGACCCGAACGGGCTCGATTCTAATGGAAATTCCGCCATATGGAGATTCTGTCTGCAGGCCGCGCAGGTTCTTCCGAGTTACAACTGGGCTGAAAAAACAGAAAGAGACGACAGGCTGTTCACAGATGAAGTACACGCCGATCTGAAGAGAATACTTGAGGCTTTGAGGGACGCCGGAGCGGATCCGGACTATGCCGCTCCGAACTGTGGCCGGGCGCCGCGTGAGCAGTATTCGGGAGGATCCCTGCACATAATACTTGAAGAAGTGCTTGGTTAACGGGGGGGAAAAAAACAAAGAACTGATGAAGAAGATAGCAATGTTCACCATGGGCACAAGAGGCGACGTGCAGCCATACATATTCCTGTCAAAGGAACTGATGAAGAACGGACACGAGGTAACACTGGGTTCGCATCCATGCTGGAAGGATCTTATCGAGGAGGCCGGGATTGATTTCCTGCCGATTGGTCCGGATATCGACATCGAAAAAGAGGCGGCGGTAATCAGAGGCAAAAGCCCGAATCCGACGCTGAGCATGCTGAAAACAATGGGCTTTGTTTTCAAAATAATCCAGCATTCCACCGACGAAATACTCGAGGGATGCAAAGGCAGGGATCTTATAGTTGTAAGCCACAGCCAGATGGGTGCAGTTGAAGCTGAGGTGCTGGGGATACCGACGGTCAATGTCACTCTCCAGAAGGAGATGATCGGCGAAGCCCTCAGACCGAAGAAACTGAGGGAAAAACTGGCAGGAAACATGATAGCGAAACAGGTCGCAAAACCATACAATGAAATCAGGAAGGTGTATGGACTGAAACCGGTCAAATCAGCGGATGAAATAATGTCCAAAGAACTGAACCTCATCCCGATAAGCAAGTATGTTCTTGAGCGGAACCCGTACTGGGAAGACAAGAACGTGATAACAGGATACTGGTTTGAGGATGAAGAGGACTACGTTCCGGATAAAGAACTGGCGGAATTCGTAGAGGACGGCGATAAGCCCGTAATACTTGCCCTCGGTGCCATGTCATTTGAAGACGAGTCTGAAGAGGACAAGCTGGACATGTTCGTCAACGCGTTCAGAAGGACGGGGTGCAGAGCGGTAATACAGGGATTCCAGAAAACGATGCAGACGTACGAACTGCCTGAGGGAATGATGGCCTGCGGAAGTGTGCCGCACAGCTGGCTGTTCAGGAAGGGAAAGTTTGTCATTCACCACTGCGGATTCGGAACGACGGCGGCAACAATGATCTACGGAATACCTTCGATTCCGGTGCCGCATGTTCTCGACCAGATGGGATTCGCGAAGCAGCTTGTCGACATCGGCGTGGCGACGATCCCTCTCGGAGCGAAGGATCTTACAGAGCAGCTGATCGTTGACGCCATCGAAGAAATGAACAGCACATATGACGAGAAAAAGAAGAACGCCGAGGAAATATCCGTAAAGGTAAGAGCTGAAAACGGAACGGCTGAAGCGGTTCGTCTGATAGAAGAAGTATTGAACAGGAGATAATAACATGAAGAGAAGTGAAGTACCTTTAGAGCAGACTTGGAATCTGGGACTGATATACGAAAGATCTGAGGAGGCGTGGCAGGACGCTGAGGAACTGAAGAAACTGGCGGACCAGGCGGAGAAAGAATATAAGGGGAACCTCAAGGATGCAAAGGCAATAGTATCCTGTCTCCACCAGCTTGAGCGCATGAACGAACTTGCGGTCAGGTTTTCAGATTACTTCGGCCTCGCGATGGAGACCGATCTCACTAATGTTGAAGCGGTTTCAAACGCTAACAAAGCTGACAGCATCGTAACGGATTTCCGCGCGAAGACGAGCTTCATAGAAAGCGAGATACTTGAAGCGGACAGCGCTGTTCTCGAGGAAGCCATTGAGATCGGCGGCTCAGTATCCCTGTACCTGAAGAAGATGCTGAGAAGGAAGCCGCACATTCTTCAGCCGGAGACTGAAAAAGTACTGGCCGCGCTGGGGGATTTCATGGAGACGCCTTACAGCGTCTACAGGCAGGCGAAGCTGTCTGACATTAGATTTGATGCCTTTGCGGTAAATGGCAAAGAATATGATTTGAGCTACGCTCTGTTCGAGGAAGAGTACGCCTATGAGGTAGACACCGACGTAAGGCGCGCGGCGTTCAGGCATTTCTCGGACAAGATAAAGGAATATGAGAATGTGACCGCGGCGGCCTACAACGCCCACGTGTGCAGAGACAAGCGCCTGGCGGATGCCAGAGGGTTCAAGGATGTCTTCGAGTATCTTCTTTTTGATGAAGAGGTATCGATGGAACTCTACGACAGACAGATCGACATAATCATGGAGAAGCTGGCGCCGCACATGAGGAAGTACGCGGCTCTTATAAAGAAGGTTTACGGCCTCGAAAAGATGACGTACGCCGACCTGCTGCTCTCCGTTGATCCTGAATACGACCCGAGGGTCACCATGGAGGAAGCGGAGAAGTACATCGCCGACGGACTTGCCGTTATGGGCGAGGATTACGTCAACATGGTTCATGAGGCGTTCAGGGACAGATGGATCGACTACGCTACGAACGACGGAAAGTGCACAGGCGGTTTCTGCGAGAGCACCTACGGAGTGCCTGCCTCATTCATTCTTTTCTCATGGCAGGGGAGGATGTCTGATGTCTTTACTCTGGCTCATGAACTGGGCCATGCGGGACACTTCAGAGAGTGCAACAACGCCCAGGGATTCTTCGATACCCTGGTGCCGATGTACTATGTGGAATCACCGAGCACGATCAACGAGCTTCTGCTTACAGGCTATCTGGAGAAGACGAGCGACGATCCGAGGTTCAGGCGCTGGGTGCTGGGAAATACCGTGGGCAAGACCTACTACCACAACTTCGTGACCCATCTGCTTGAAGCGGCGTACCAGCGCGAGGTGTACAAGATCATCGACGCCGGAGGAAGCGTTCAGGCGGAGACTCTGTCGGGAATTTACAAGGATGTCCTGAAAAAGTTCTGGGGAGACGATGTCGAACTGACCGAAGGAGCCGAGCTCACATGGATGCGTCAGCCGCATTATTACATGGGACTCTACTCATACACATATTCCGCCGGACTCACCATCGCAACCAAGATGGCGAAGAGGATACTTGAAGAGGGCGAGAGCGATGGCAGCATGGCCGGCGGCAGCGCAGTCGAGGACTGGAAGAAGGCCCTGCGCGCGGGCAGCACTGTGGATCCTGTCGGATTCGCGAAGATCGCGGGGGTGGACATAACCACCAGCCTGCCTTTGCTTGAGACTATAGATTACATCGGTTCGATGATCGACGAGATGTGCGAACTAACCGAGCAGTTGGGATTCTGAGAGAGACATGAAAGGGGATAGAGTGAAGAAGAGGATAAGGATTATTTTAATAGTGATTCTGGCGATAATTGTCCTGATCCTTGTTGCGATGCTGTTCGCCTTCAGGCACGAATTGAAAACGCTGAGCTCACTGGAGGAAAAGAGCGAAGGCGTTTACACCATGACCTACGACGGGGACTACGGATTTGATGAGTTTCTGGAATCCGGAGCGAAGAGCGACGCGGACATAGAGAATTACGTAACAAAAAGGCTGATGAAGGGACTTCCGATCAATATCAATTCTGCAGATCCCGGATGTACTGCCTTTGTAACCCGCAACGAAGATGGGGACGTAATCTACGGAAGGAATTTTGACTTCGTGTACGCTCCGTGTCTTCAGGTGTTTACCAAGCCGGATAACGGATACGCGTCGGTTTCGACGGTCAACCTGTCCTATGCGGGATACGGAAAGGATAATCTTCCTACGGAAGGGATAAGCATTGGCAATTTCCCTGTTCTCGCTGCACCGTATCTTGCTTTTGATGGTATGAACGAGAAGGGAGTCTGCATGGCGCTCCTGTCGGTTCCCGAAGCGCAGGCAACGGACGACCCTGACAAAGTGACTCTGAATACAACGACCGCCGTAAGGCTGGTCCTCGATAAAGCGGCTTCCGTCGATGAAGCGGTGGAGATGCTTGGAGAATACAACATTTACTTTTCCGGCGGCATTGCGAGTCATTATCTGATAGCGGACGTCACGGGAAAGTCGGTAATCGTCGAATACTATGACGGCGGTTTGCAGGTCGTCGAACCTGATGAAGATTACCAGATTGCGTCAAATTTCATCGCGTACAAAGGCCTGAACATCGGAGAGGGCTTCACGGAGTTTGAACGCTATGACGCGGTTGAGGAAGCTCTTCAGAAAAACGATAACGTGCTCACGATGGAGCAGTGCGAGAAACTGCTGAACAGGATTGGCATTTACGACGGTGATCTCGACAAGCTTCAGTGGTCAGTGGTTTACGACCTGACGGATGGAACCGGAAGGATCTGGCCGCATCGGAATATTGACGAAGCGTGGTACTTTGAACTGGATTAATTGGAGATCTGATCGAAGGTATAGAGAGTAAAACAGGAGTTGTCATTCATGGCAGATTACAAACATACGGATTACGAACTGATAATAAAACAGATGGAAGCGCTGGCGGAGGAATGCCCGGACCGCATACCCGTCATGGCGAATGTATCGGCGCTGCTGTATCATTCCATGGAGGATGTAAACTGGGCAGGATTCTATAGTGTGAAATCCGGCACTGATGAAGGCGCGGACGAAGGCATAGACGAAGCACTGGTTCTCGGACCATTCCAGGGACAGGTCGCGTGCGTCAGAATTGAGAAGGGCAGAGGAGTATGCGGAACGGCCTGGGCAGAAGACGCGGTCCAGCTTGTTCCCGACGTTCACGCTTTCCCGGGACATATCGCCTGCGACTGCGCGTCAAGGTCGGAGATAGTCGTGCCGATCCACAGATACAGCAGCGAAGGACGAGACAGCGAAGTGATTGCGGTTCTGGACATCGACAGCCCTGTGCCCGCGCGTTTCAGCGAGGAAGACAGGGCAGGCCTGGTAAAACTGGTAGAATCAATAGAACAAATCATAAAATGAAGACGGCAAATCGGGATTTAGCGAGGCAGTTGGGTTGATATAACCCAAAACTATACACATTTATCAGGATTATCGGCTGAAATGTGTAGGATGTTTCTCCAATTGGGTGCTTACGCAATTTTTGTTCAAAGGACCTACACAAATGAAGGGAAACAGCTAAAGAATGTGTATGTTGATTCTTGTTAATAACTTAAAAAAAGAAAAACCTACACAAATTGCGTGCATTCAAGCTGAGATGTGTAGACTCTTGGATCCATCTTCAAATTCCCGTTTAACAAGGTGATAATACATGAATCATTGCGGAACAAAGACAATTGAAACGGAAAGACTGATCCTTAGGCAGATACGTTTATCTGACGCAGAGGTTGCTTTTGAAAACTGGATGTCAGACGATAAAGTGACTGAGTTTTTGACGTGGCCGACACATAAGGACGTAAGCGAGTCGGAGGAAATCATCAGGGAATGGATCGGGCAGTATGAAGATCCGGATTTTTACCAGTGGGTCATCGTACTGAAGGAGATAGATGAGCCGATCGGCTCGATCAGTGTGGTTGAAAAAGATGAATCGATAAACATGTTCCACGTCGGTTACTGCATGGGCAGAAGGTGGTGGCACAAAGGCATCATGACCGAAGCACTCAAGGCGGTAATCAAATACCTGTTCACAGAAACCGATGTCAACAGAATCGAGGCGCGCCATGATCCGAACAACCCTCACTCGGGCGACGTGATGAAGAAGTGCGGACTCAGATATGAGGGAACAATGCGTCAGGCGGACCGCAGCAACAAAGGCATTGTTGACGCTGCCATGCACAGCATCCTGAGATCGGAATGGGAAGAGCAGAATCCATGAGGATGGAAACAAGAGTATTAAAACAAGAGGGTGAGATCATGAACATTGAATGGGTTGATGGATTTGAAATCAGAGTCAAAGCAGACGGCGATGTGGTTATCGGCGCTAACAGAGAGGGTCTGCTTTCGCTGGCGAAGCAGCTGAACGCGCTGGCTGAGCAGCCGCAGGGAAGCCATATCCATTATGATGAGTACAATTCCCTGGAAGAGGGATCGGCGGAACTGGTCATTGAGAAAATCTGAGCGCATTGCAATGGAGCCGGTTAAATAGTAATATTGATAAAAAGCTAAGAAGGCGGCAAGATGGAATATAACAAAAGGATTACACTTAAAGACGGAAGAGAGTGCGTTCTGCGCAACGGCACAGAGAATGACGCAAAGGCAGTCGTCGACGTTTTTGATCTGACTCACGGACAGACGGATTATCTCCTGTCGTATCCTGACGAGAACAGTTTCACGGTCGAAGGTGAGGCAGGGTTTCTGAAGGCCAAAACCGAGAGCCCGAATGAGATCGAGATCATAGCCGAAATCGATGGCAAAATCGTCGGAACGGCCGGAATCGAGGCCGTGGGCGACAAGGACAAGGTAAAGCACCGCGCAACCTTCGGCATCAGCGTCGACAAGGATTACTGGAGCCTCGGCATCGGCCGAGCTCTTACGGAAGCCTGCATAGAGTGCGCAAAGGCAGCCGGCTACGCCCAGCTCGAGCTCGACGCGGCGGTGGAGAATGAGAACGCCATCGCGCTGTACAGGAGCGTTGGATTCACCGAGTACGGACTTAATCCAAGAGGCTTCCGCTCAAGGTATACCGGATGGCAGCCGCTCATTCTAATGCGCCTCGAACTGGAGTAATCATGATCAATATAATGAAAGACGCGGCGGAGGCGCACTTCCGCATTGAAGAACAGAATATCGGTGCTTTTGCGGAAATGAAGGGCAAAGGCATGAAGTTCAGGACGAGAGTTTTTGACGCCGAGGGCGCCGGAAGGCTCTGCCTCATGGAAATGAAGGGCCCGGCAGGTCTTATGCACATGGACACCGGCGTTTTTTCGCCGACGGAAAAAGACGGACCTCTTTTCAGCTTCGATTACATCAAGGCGGCCGGGAAGGAAACTTTTATCCTGGAGCTTTACGATACAACGATTTCTCATCCGGCGTTCGCGGAACTGGAGGAAGTCAAAGAGCGGTACGCTCACGTCCCGGCCCACGATCCGGGTGAGCACTGGTACGACAATCTGCGTCTGCCGGTTTCGGATTTCAAGGGCGGACGGAAGATCAGGGACGATGTATTCCCGATGATGAGGGATTACAGCGAACTGTATTTCGGGATCCTGGAGGAGTGCGCTCCGTGCGATCCGGATGAAAAGAAGAAGTGCAACGCGGCATTCGTGGACGGCCTGCTTGAAAACGGCGGACCGGCCGTGGACGCCTTCAGAAAGATGATGGGTGAAGATAAGACTGAGGAGTTCCTCAGAAATTACATGTTCTGCTGCCGCTGAGGACCAGGAGACTTACGCAATGATTAATTTTCTGATCGCTCTGGCCGTTGCGCTCCTCGCGAGCGCCATCGGCTTCAAAAAGTACATATGGTTCATATCCATCGGCTACGGGTTCTCCATAGCCGCGATCGCCATTGCGCTGATCATCATTTTCCACGGGCACATGGACGCGGGAATGCTGATCCTGTGCATTCTCCTTGTTGTCTACGGCTGCAGGCTTGGCGGCTATCTGGCCTACCGCGAGGTGAAACTCACTTCCTACAACAAGAAGATGGCAGGAGAGATCAAGGACGGCAGCACGATACCTTTTGGAGTAAAATGTGCCATATGGTTGATGGCGGCGCTGCTCTACGCCTGTCAGACGGCCCCGGTGCTCTTCAGACTTGAGAACGGTGAGAGGACGGACGTCTTCGTGATAATAGGACTAATACTGGCGGTCGTCGGCGTGGCTCTGGAAGTCGGGGCGGATTACCAGAAGAGCCAGGCGAAGAAAAAGGATCCGGGACGCTTTGTTGACCGCGGTCTTTTCAGTTTTGTCCGCTGCCCGAACTATCTTGGAGAACTGGCCCTCTGGACAGGGATATTCATCACAGGTTTCGGCGCCGGCATGGGCGCAGTGCAGTGGATCATATGCCTGCTCGGCTATCTGGGCATTATCTACGTAATGTTCAGCGGCGCACGCAGGCTTGAACTCAGACAGAACCGCACATACGGAGACGATCCGGAATATGTCAAATACGCGAAGACTGTGCCTATCATGATTCCGTTTGTCCCGCTTTACAGCGTGGAGAAGCACAAGTGGCTTGTCGCGTAAGGCTGCGTCAGAACAATGAAGAAGACTATTGTATTAATCATAGTACTGCTTCTGGGCTTCGGCGGATGGTACGCCTGGGACCGTTATAATCAGCCACAGGAAGAACAGACCGGGCAGGAGCAGGTATACGATATCGGCGAACTGCCCGAATACACGGGGGAGCCGGCAGTTGAGGTCAACGGAGGCAGACCTGCCTTTGCAGACAAAGACCTGACGACGGATTTCTACCAGAAGTTCAGCGATCTGGACAGTCTGGGAAGATGCGGACCTGTCGAGGCCTGTCTTGACCGCGAACACATGCCTGAGGGCGAGCGGGGCGAAATCGAGGAGGTCAGACCGTCGGGCTGGCGGATAGCCAAGTACGATTTCATAGACAACGGCGGATTCCTCTTCAACAGGTGCCATATGATCGGCTGGCAGCTGACGGGCGAGAACGAGGAGCCGCGGAACCTGATCACGGGCACCAGATACTTCAATGTGGACGGAATGCTGCCCTATGAGAACAGCGTGGCGTCCTACATAAGGCGCACGAAGAATCACGTGATGTACAGGATCACGCCGGTATTCCAGGGCAAGGAACTAGTCTGCCGGGGCGTGCAGATGGAGGCGCTGTCCGTTGAGGACAAGGGCGAAGGAATATCCTTCAACGTCTACTGCTACAACGTGCAGCCGGGAGTTGTGATAGATTACAGTACGGGGTACAGCGAACTGGAAAAATGAGCAAAGCAGATTTCAACTACAATGACATAGAGGTCATGCGCGCGGAGGAGGAGTGGCAGAGAGCCGGCGCCTACTCGGTGCGCATCGAGGGGATGAACCGCCAGCACCACATTTCGCTGCGTGAGGAGTTCGACGAATTCGACGGTCCGGGAACCAGATACATAGTACTTCTGGACGATGGGTATCCCGTCGCCACGTGCAGGTTCTTTGAAGCCGCGTCGGACGGCTGCACTTCGTGTTCGGGGGCGTCCTATGAAGGCCTGGAAAAACTGGTCATGATCGGCCGCGTTGTCGTGCTGCCGGAGTACCGTGACAGAGGTCTCGGCGCAAAGGCAATGGAAGAGGCTGAAAAATGGATCCGGGAGCTGGGATTTGAGAACATCGGCGTCGACAGCAGGACGAACGCCATCGGTTTTTATGAGACGCTCGGATACGAGATCATCGACCCTAAGGTCGTGGTCTGCGGTCCGTTTGAGTGTGTGTGCATGAAGAAAAGCTTAAAGTAAGGAGGAAGACGACATGCTGAAGATACTGACGAGCGAATGCCTTTACGGCGGAAGAATCGTAAGATATGACGGAGGAGAGGTTCCTGAAACACATCCGACGTACCTCAAGTGGAAGGAAGAGGGGAGACTCATTCCGATCTGCCCGGAAGTGTTCGGCGGACTTCCTACGCCGCGCCCTGATTCACAGAGACAGGGAGACAGAGTCGTAGCCTGCACAGGACCTGACGTGACTGAAGAGTACACCAAGGGCGCTGTCGAGGCCGTAAGACTGGCAAAAGAGAATGAGGTTGCTTTTTGCATAATGAAACAGGACAGCCCGTCCTGCGGAAGCAAATTCATTTACGACGGAACGTTCACTGACACGAAGATTTCGGGGCAGGGTCTGGCGGTCGAAATGCTTCGCGACGCGGGATTCAAGGTCTTCGCGGAAGAGGACATAGACGAGGCCGCTGCATACCTGGCAGCCCTCGGGGAGGAGTAAAAAAACCTCTTGCATTGGGCCGGTCCCTATGATAATATACTCGAGGCAGTAAGCAGAAGTTATCCGCTTCTCACCTAGGGGGCCAAGGCGCCCGGGTTGATACGATTACAGAGTCTTAAGGCTTTTTGTGCGCGGATACTTTCTGTATCCGCGTTTTTAATACCGTGGGAATACGGTTATGTACGAAGGAGGTACAGAACAATAGCAAAGGAAGCTTTAATAAACGAAGAAATTCGTGCCGAAGAAATGAGAGTCATTTCTGCCGACGGAGAACAGCTGGGAATCATGTCCAGAGAAGAAGCCCTCAGCATCGCTGAGGAGAAAAACCTGGACCTGGTCTGCATCGCTCCTAAGGCTGAACCGCCTGTCTGCAAGATACTTGACTACGGCAAGTTCAAGTACGACCAGCAGAAGAAGGAGAAGGAAGCCAAGAAGAGACAGCACACTACGCAGATCAAGGAGATCAGGCTTTCCACGTTCATCGAAGACCACGACATCATGGTCAAGGCCAAGACCGGAGCCAAGTTCCTGAAAGACGGAAACAAGCTGAAGGTCAGCCTGAGATTCAGAGGCAGAGAGCGCGACTACGTTTCGAGAGGGCAGGAAGTAATGGAGAAATTTGCTGAAGCCGTTTCGGAAGTGGGTGAAATCGAAAAGAAGCCTAAGTTCGAGGGCAGGAGTCTCACAATGATACTCACGCCAAAGAGCGACAGGTAACCCGCGCAAAAAATCAAGTTCAAAATAATAATTAGCATAGGAGGAAGACATGGCAAACAAAATGAAGTCTCACAGAGGCGCATGCAAGAGATTCAAAGTAACAGGTTCAGGAAAAGTAAAGAGAAACAAAGCATACAAGAGCCACATTCTTACTAAGAAGAGCCAGAAGAGAAAAAGAGGACTCAGACAGTCCACTACATTAACCAGCGCTGATCACGGAAGAATCAAGGAAGTTCTGAGCAAGTAAGGAGGTACGGAAATGGCAAGAGTAAAAAAAGGATTAAACGCACACAAGAGACATAAGAAAGTACTCAAGATGGCTAAGGGCTTCTATGGCGCAAAGCACAGCACTTACAGAGCTGCCAAGCCTGCAACCATGAGAGCGCTGCGTTCAGCATACGTAGGCCGCAAGAACAAGAAGAGGGATTACAGAAAGCTCTGGATCGCCAGAATCAACGCCGCGGCAAGAATGAACGACATGAGCTACTCAAAGCTCATCGGCGGACTGAAGAAGGCCGGCGTGGACATCAACAGAAAGATGCTGTCAGAGATGGCTATCACTGACCCTGCGGCATTCGCGGCTCTCTGCGAAACAGCAAGAAACGCCAAGTAAGCAGTACGGCAAAACATGTCATCAGTGCATGAATAGTTGAGAGAAGGAACGAGCGTCCTTCTCTTTTTTATGCTCTCGTTTTTATGCCTGCGCACTTGTGGTAGAATAACACCATGAAAAAAGACAGGAAGATCACAATCGGAATACTGGCCCACGTGGACGCCGGCAAGACAACCTTGTCGGAAGCTTTGCTGTACAAGGCCGGAGCCATCAGGAAGCCGGGCCGCGTGGATCACGGCGACGCCATGCTGGACAGCGACTTCCAGGAGAAGGAGCGCGGCATCACCATATTCGCGGGCCAGGCTGTGTTCGATCTGCCTTCGGGCGGCGCGGGCGGCACCGAAGTGACTCTTCTCGACACGCCGGGACACGTGGACTTCAGCGCCGAGATGGAGCGGACTCTCAAGGTCCTCGACTGCGCGGTGCTGGTGGTCAGCGGCAGAGAGATCGTCCAAAGCCACACGCTGACGCTCTGGAAGCTGCTGGGACGCTACGGGATTCCGACGTTTATTTTTGTCAACAAGATGGATCTGGAGACCGAAGGCGCGGAGACCATCATGGACGAACTCCGCAGCCGGCTCGACGCCTCATGCTGCCGGATGGACGCTTTCATCAGAGGAGAGGGCAGCGCCGAGGAGATCGCCATGTGCAGCGAGGAGACCCTCGAGGAGTATCTGGCGGGCGGAACCTTGTCGGACGCCTCTCTCGCAAAGGCAGTCAGAGCAAGGCTGTTATTCCCTTGTTTCTTCGGCTCGGCCCTGAAGATGGAGGGAGTCGACGAGCTCATGGAAGGAATCGCGCGGCTGGCCCCGGAATTCAGGGACTCGGAACATGGCGGTGAGGACGACGGTCATGCCGCTCCTGAATACCGCGTCTTCCGCGTGACCAGGGACAGACAGGGCGAAAGGCTCACCCACCTGAAGATCCTATCAGGCACTCTCCTCGTGCGGGATGAGATCGCCGGGGAGAAGGTCAACCAGATCAGAATTTATTCGGGAGATAAATACGTTACTGCAGAGGAAGCGGGACCGGGCACAGTATGCCAGGTGACAGGGCCGCAGGAGCTTTTGCCTGAGAATGACGGGGCTCTGGAGGCGCTGATGGTTTACGGAGTAAGGCTGCCGGATGGCGTGAATGTCCATGAAACATATGCGAAGCTGAGACAGCTGGGCGAGGAGGACCCAACCCTTCAGGTTACGTGGAACGGCCAGCTCCGGGAGATTCAGCTGAAGCTCATGGGGCAGGTCCAGCTGGAAGTTCTGCAGGAAATGATCAGGAGGCGTTTTGGCATCGACGTCACCTTCACCGAGGGCCGGATCGCGTACAAGGAGACCATAGCGGAACCCGTCATCGGCGCAGGTCACTACGAACCTCTCAGACACTACGCGGAAGTGCATCTTCTGCTCGAGCCGCTGCCGCGGGGCAGAGGCATGGAGTTCGGAAGCGAGCTGAGCGAGGACATTCTGGACAGGAACTGGCAGAGGCTGATCATGACGCACCTTCTGGAGAAGGAGCATATGGGCACTCTGACGGGAGCCCCTGTCACGGACATGAGGATAAGCATAATCGCAGGCAGGGCCCACGAGAAACATACAGAAGGCGGCGACTTCAGGCAGGCCACATACAGGGCCATCCGCCAGGGACTGCGGAAGAGCCTGGCGGCAGGAAACATGGTCCTTCTCGAGCCGTACTATGAGTTTGAGCTGGAGGTGCCGCGGGAGATGGTCGGACGCAGCATGGCTGACATCCAGCGCATGAGCGGGGACTGCGGCGCGCCGGAGGAGACGGACAGCGGCGGCGCGGACGGAATGACAATTCTGAGAGGACGCGCGCCTGTATCAGAGATGAAGGATTACGTGACCGAGGTCGCGTCATATACGAAAGGGCGCGGAAGGCTGGCCCTGAGCTACGGCGGTTACGATGTCTGCCACAATCAGGATGAAGTGGCGGAGGCGTCGGGATACGACCCTGACGCCGACACCGGGGAACCGGCGGATTCCGTATTCTGCTCCCACGGAGCGGGGCACCTCATCAGGTGGGACGAAGCTGACGCGATGATGCACGTGAGCCCTCCTCGAAGGGAGAGCGCGGATGATGAAAGCGAGCAGGAGACAGCGGCGGCCGGTCAGGCACAGTCGGCAGACTCGACAGCATCTTCAGCAGGAGACAAGGAACTCCAGCGGATATTCGACAGAACATTCAGGAGCACCAAATCCGACAAGCCGAGCATCGAGGCCAGAGAGTTCGACAGCGAACTGGAGCGCCGCAAAAAGGCTGCCGAACGCAGGCGCCGGGCGGCTGAGGCGGAACGAAAACGGGCCGAACTGCTTTTGCCTGAATATCTGCTCGTTGACGGATACAACATCATATTCGCCTGGGACGAGCTCAAGCAGCTGGCGAAGGAGAACATCGACAGCGCGAGGGAGGCGCTGATCGAGATACTCGGCAACTACCAGGGGTTCAGAAAAAACAACGTCATCGCGGTCTTCGACGCTTACAAAGTCAAGGGCGGCCAGCGTCACTTCGAGACCCACGGCGGCGTTACGGTCGTCTACACAAAAGAGGCGGAGACGGCGGACGCATACATCGAACGCGCGACATACGAACTTTCGGGCAAAGGCAGGAGCGGCCCTGACCGGTACCGCGTGCGCGTGGCGACTTCGGACAGGCTGGAGCAGATGATAATACTTGGGAACAACGCCCAGAGACTGTCAGCAAATGACTTCAGGGAAGAGGTGGAACAGGTGAACGAAGAGATCAGGGAATTCCTGAAACAGCTTGCCCGCCGCAATGAAATCGAGAATCCTAACAAACTTAAGATAGAATAATCACAGAAACTACAAGAACGGAGTGTAGAATCGCACCATGAAGAGTTTAAAAAACAGAACAATCCGCAGGGCCGGGCTGCTGGCCGTCTGCGTCATAACCGCGGTGAGCATGCTCGGACTCACAGCCTGCGGAGAGGAGCTGGATCCCTACAGCGACCTCAATCTGAATGATTTCATCAAGGTGCCCGAGTACAAGGGCGTCAAGGCGGAGAAGATAAAGGTCGAGGTCCAGAGGTCGGAACTTGCCGACGCCATCAATCAGGATCTGAAGGATTCGTCTGCCGAGAAGCAGCTCGATAAGGGCGATAAGGTCAAGGAAGGCGACACGGTAATCATCAACTATGTGGGAAAGGTTGACGGCAAGGAGTTCGAGGGCGGAACTGCCGAGGAGCAGGAGCTGACTCTCGGGACCGGCACGTACATCGACGGATTCGAAGAAGGCCTGGTGGGGCACAAGGTCGGTGAGAAGAACATCGAACTGAATCTGGCGTTCCCGCCGAACTATTCTTCCGAGGAACTGCAGGGCAAGGATGTCGTCTTTACGGTTACGATCAAGGATGCGCTCAGAACAGAGCAGCCTGAGTACAACGATGACTTCGTGAAGACCCTGGGCGATTACAAGAACACCAAGGAGTACGAGAAGGCTGTAGAGGAGAAACTCTACAAACAGAAGAAGGCCGAGGCGGAGAATAACCAGAAGACAGAAATCTGGTCTACGGTGCTCGGCAAGACGAAGGTGAAGAAGTATCCGAACGTGATCGTCGCGCACTACGTTGAAACCTTCGACAAACAGGTTGATTACTACGCCGATAAGTACGGTCTGGACAGAACGGATTTCATAGGCCAGTACTATGGGGTCGCGTCGGAGAGCGAACTGCAGAAGCAGCTGAGAGACAGCGCCAAAGTCCTGACGAAACAGGAAATGCTCGTCGAATACATTGCTGATAAAGAGGGCATTACGTATACTGACGATGAAGCGAAAGCGCTCGAGGAGAATATCATCAAGCAGGGATACGACGAGGACATGGTCTCCCTTGAGACGGGGAGAACGATGAAGCAGTACGTGCACATAGAACTGCTTTACGAGAAGGTGCTGGACTTCCTCTGGGAGAACGCGGACATTCAGTAATACCGGCAGAAAGAGGACATCAGAATATTGACGTTTGAAACTGAGCAGGGCATAGCACGCCCTGCTTTTTTTGCATGTGGGCTGGTTTGACATTATTGCTTTAGCAGTTTATACTGATGAGGCCTATAGTTATGCTAGGGTAGTATCATCTTGGAGGGTTGAAGATGGATGTTAGAAAAGTTCTTTTGAGCTTCTTTTTGTCAATTGCTATTACTGTTACCATGATTCCGATGGGCGTTTTTGGCGTCGAATTCGATGGAACCGATACTGTTTCAGCTCAGAATGAAGCGGTTGATCAGGATGCCGATTCTGACGTTCCTGAAGTAACAGACATCACAGTCGAAACTGATGATGAAGCAGCTGACGATGAAGAAGACGATCCAGTCATATCAGATCAGCCGGAGCAGCCGGACCAGTCAAGTCAGCCGGAGCAGCCGGACCAGTCAAGTCAGCCGGAACAGCCAGAACAACCAACACAGCCGGCAAAGGAGAAGAAGTCCGTTCAGAAGAACAGGGACGCCAGTTATGTTATCGATGTAAGCGAGATAGCGGATCAGAACGAGTTTAATACGGACATAGACCTTCTCGATGGCGTTAAGGTCAGAAAGGATGGCGAGGTAGATACGACAGCTTCTGTCAGCGTCGTGAGCGCTACCCCATCAAATCCGCACTCTCAGTTTGATTCATCTCAGGACTACAATCCGGAAACCAGCATACTGAACGCAAAAGATGTGGACTCGAATGAGCGTAAAAGAGGCCAGGTAACTTATACGATACTCTATGAAGCATACGTAGACGGCGCCAAGGTCGCCGAAAACAGCAAAAGTATCCTGATCTTTAACAACAGCAGCGGAGATATCGTCGATGAAGACGTCGCATATTTAAGTAAAGAGTTCTCAAGGCTTACAGATACAATAGACGGAACGGCAGAGTTTGACGCAGAAGACGGTCCCGGATATGACAGCGGCCCGCGCAACAAGATAGTGCGTACCTTCGACACTGTCACCGACAAAGTAGAGATATACAATGACGTATACGAAGGCATGGACTTTACTACGTATGAGAAGGGATATGTGGGATTTGAATTCGTGCTCAAAGGAACATCAAAGCAGGTTGAATTCGCAACGGACGCCATGAATTGGCTGGATGTCAAGCAGGCGGATTACGCGACCTTTGAAGTCGAAAAGGATGGCAAGACGTATCAGGTTATGCGCGGCAGATTTCTGTGGGAAAGCGAGGACAACACGCAGCCTGCCATAGGTGCAGCCAGTCAGGAACTTGGTTTGGCGTATACCGTGCTCGCGATGTGCAACAACGAAACGGTACAGCCGTACTACACATTCTGGATGGAGTACAATGACGTTCCGCAAAGTGACGTGGCCATTGGCGACTTTCCAACGGACAACTACATTTTCGTCAAGGACTACTCGGGCGCATGCGCGATACACGGCGAAAAGGAACCTATAACGATAGAAGGCGGGCAGGTCAAAGTTTCTGCAGCGCCTTGGTACAATGCGCAGTTAAAGGAGGCCAAACCATCATCGACCAGGGCTGCCGGTTATTGGGATCTCAAGACCGGCGAATATTCTGCAGACGAAGAAACAGATACATCCATTTACGGAAGATCGTTCTGCTACGGGCTGACCATCCAGATCCGCAGGCCGGATGGAAATGGGATAAAAGGCTGCGAACTGCCTGACGGCAGCGATATTACGATAAAGCTGAAATTATCGGAACTGAACCTGGTGGGAAAGAGCGGGACTAATTATAATTCTGAAGGTTTTGATCCTGTTCTCTGGAGCGTGGAAGGAAATAAGAACGGCAATACTCAGGTAGACGGAAGACAACTGCCGGCTTCAATCGAAAAGTACGCTGTTACGGCCGCTCCATTCAATTCAGGGTGGACTAATAGAACCGTCGCCTATTGCTATGACGGAGGAACATGGCAGGGAAACCAGAATGGAAAGGTGGTAAGTTTCACCATCTCAGATTATGAAGTCGACATTGACAAAATCCCTCGATCGGACGCTGGAGCCACATCTTACACTTATCTGCCGCGCGAGAGAAGAGACCGTTTTGACATGTACGCTGCGTGCTTCTCGGCAGGTGAAATATGGTTCGTATCCCCGTTCTACCAGTATGACATCTCAGGCGAAGGAGAAAGCGTTTCAGTTGTCAAAGGCGAGTCCGCGATTGATAGGATGAATGGAGAGTCGGGAACTGTACAGTTTACGATCCAGGATGGAATGATGAGCGTGACAAGCATGAGCGGACAGTCGGTGCCGTTTGCCAATCCTGAAAATCCGGACCCGGCCGACAATTCAAACCAGAACAATCCCGTAAAACAAGATGACAAGCTCACCAGCAGAATCGATTTGGTGGCTTCGGGCGAGATAGAGTTTTACAGTGTCTACCAGAAGTACAGAAAGACCCCCGTCAATCCGCAGACTGACGAGTGTTCCCGAAACGGACAGGACTGGGTACTCGCCGGCGGTAATCTTGACTGTGTGGCCTACACAAATATCAAACAGGGAGATCTTGACCGCATATATATGGCGGCTGATATTCTCCTGAAATTTGATAATGATTTCTTCGAAATCGAGGAAGGAAGGATATATAACGAGCATCCGGATGAAATGAACTCCCGTGTGCTGTACGCAGCCAAAAGCGATGGAAGCGGATGGGATCATTATGGGCAGGATCCTGAAGGAGAACTCTACGATAAACAAATGAAGGAGACCGAGGCGGATAATCTGGTCTACTTTTCGTCGCTCGAAGCGCTCGAAAATGCCGGATACACCTGCGTGGGCGTATTGGGTGAATTCAGGCAGGGCACGGAGTTTGTCAATAATGTTTCGCTGAACTTCTTTTTAGTTGCTGATGGTAAAGCCATATATGATACAGACAACTTCAACAAGGTGTTCATGATAAGCCATGAAGGACATGCATGGACCCGCGACAAGCTCACGGCAGAAATCCAGGAGTATTATGACACTGCAGAGCCGAGTGAACAGCAGATAACGGAATACATGAATAATGTATTCCCGAGTAAACTGAAAGCCGGAGAGGGCGACTGCTACACTTATGACAACTATACTGAACAGACGGCGGATAAAAGGCCTTCAACAGATGCAGGACTCATAAACTATGTTAAGACCCAATATGATGCTGACGGTACGCCATATGATCCTTCGCCAAGCTATCCTCACTTCGGAGACTCCGTTCTGGTCATAGGTTATATTACAGGCATCGCCATAGACTGCGCTCAGAATAAAGCTTCAGGCGGTGAGAAAGAAACATATGACATGGATACCGGTCAGAGAGTCGTGGATTATGTCATCCATCCGAGGATCGAGGCGAATGGGCGATCGAACAGTGACAGCGGCGGCGGAAGTGAACCGTACACGACTAAAGTGACGATTGAGACCACGCTCCCGGCAAAACTCCACTACATACCGGACTCATCGTACCAGGGAGGAACATATGAACAGGCAGGTGAAGGCAGGCAGGGCAGCGTTTCGGGAGGAAAGCTTCTGGACACGATCGTTACAGAAAACCCGGACGGCACCACGACGCTGAAGTACGTGTTCGAAGTGACGGTGTACTGGGATCAGATAACGGGCGATACCGCCGATCTTGAACCTATATATTTCTCCTGCGACATAGGCGAAGCCGGCACGGATAACGACGTGCAAGATGGTGATCAGCTTATGGTAACGACGACCATAGAGAGCACGGAAGACAATATCAGGCCGAAGGATTCTAAAAACGGTAATTCTGCCTATCAGACCATCCGCATATCGAAGCTTGCGTCGGTGTCTCTTGTAGACAGGGCAGATCATATCGCGGTTGATGCTAAAGATGAGGTTGGATTCACGTCAACCGTGGTCAACGAAAGCAACAACGACAGACCTTCGGCATTGATAGTCCATGTCCCGATGAACGGATACAACAACACGCACTACACGGGAGAAAGGACCATAACCGAGTTCACGGTGCCTGCAGGATATGAGGTCTGGTATACGACAGACACCGGTTCATACGAGCGGGACGATTATTCCGCCGGTGAGATAAATGTGGGCAATGGCTGGCATAAACTTACTGTCGGCGAAGACGGCAAGGTAGACCTCAGCGACACAGATACCACTGATATAGCGGCCTTCGCGGTGATAGGAACGATTCCGGGCAACGGAAGACTCGAAACATACACCCTGCTTTCGGTACCTGATGATAAGGCCGGAGATTTCTTCCAGCACTCGGTATCTCTTGACGGAATGTCGAACTTCGCGAGGACATACGTGGTCCAGAGATCCATCAGAGGCCTTGCCTGGGTCGATAAAAATGAAGATGGACTACAGGATCAGGAAGAGCTGACAGACAACGCGGTCGCGCCTATCACAGTCACGCTGCTCAAACTGAGTGACGCCGCGGATGCCGACCCGTCAGACATCGGCGATTATAATGTATTCACATACGGGAGCGGCAGCGAGGCGACCGTGCAGCTGGGCAAGTCACTTGACCTGAACAGCGGCGAGCTCAGCAGCATGTCGGGCTACCAGTACGACTTCACGAACATGCCGGAAGGCACATACGCTCTGAGGTTCAATAACGACGATGAAACCATTGCGAACAGGTACCACGTTACGGAGAAAGACGCCAATGACAACGGGAATGATGACATTGACTCTGACGCTGACTATGAGCGTACGAGAAGCACAGCAGTGTGGGGCGTGGTCGATGGATCTTACATCACCGGCATAGAGCTGCCGGCAACAGATGATATCACGACGTCGCACTATATAACGAGAAATCACGATCTGGGTATCGCAACTGTTAAGGTAGACCTTGAATTCAAGAAAAAGGTTGAAAAGCTGGAAGGATCCACAACGAACCCCAATGCTGACAAGGAATTCACATTCGTGGTCATGACTGGGGAGAGCGCGAGTTCACTCAGCCCGTATGTGGGCGCATATACATTGACAAGCACAGCCGGCGAACAGACAGAAGAAACCACTACAGACGGCAAAATCAAACTCAAGGACGGAGAGACAGCACTGATCGAAGATCTTGAGATGGGAGCGGCATATAAGATAACAGAAGAAATACCAGAAACGGCGGACGGGTTCATCTATGCGCAGGGTAAGACCGGCACATTGACAGGAAACCTGACCGGCGATGACGCCCTGGTCTTCATCAACAAGTATAAGACGGTAGAACTGCCTGTCAGCAAGACCTGGGTCAATTATGAAGGCGCAGACAACTTCGAGGCGACGGTAACACTTTCCGCCAAGGTGGACGGAGAGGCATACACGCTGCCTGAAGGCATCACAACAACTCATACATTTGTGTCAGCGAACACGGAGGATACTTACACCTTCGAAGGGCTGCCGGCTTCCACGCCTGCGGGCAAGGAGATAAGTTATTCGGTATCAGAGACAGCCATTACATCAGAAACGGCTGGCGGATCAAANNCGCCTGCCGTATCAAAGGAAGCGGATGACGATGCATTCTACATCTTCTCAACAACAGAGGAAGAACTGTCCGGAGGCGGCGCTGCTTACCGCATCCTGGGCAAGTGGGTGCCGACCGTGACATCGGCAGACGGGGCTGTAACCATAGTTAACACCTGGACTCCTGCAACAACTGTAGAGGAGGGAGTCACAGGCTTCAGGATCCTCAAGGTGGATGAAGAAGGCAACCTGATAACAACAGATACAGCCCAGTTCAAGGTCGAGAAGAAGGGCGAAGACGAAAGCCTTGAGGAAGTAGGAACATTCGAGACCATCGAAGGCGTTGCGACAGTGACCGGATTGACGGAAGGCGAGTATGTCATCTCTGAGGTCAAGGCGCCTGAGGGATATACAGCCGCGGAAGGCACCTTTGAGATAACGATCGACAAAGATCTCAAACTGAAGGAAGTTGATAAAGCAGGTTTGAAGAACATACTTACAAGGTTATACAGGTTCCTTACCGGGCAGTCTGACGAATACAGCTGGGACGGCGAAAACCTAGAACTGTCTGTGACGAATATCGAGGAACCGGATGACCCTGAGGAACCGGGCGATCCCGGAAATCCGGACGACCCGGATGACCCGGACGATCCTGACAATCCGGACGACCCGGATGATCCGGACAATCCTGACAATCCGGGCGACCCGGATGATCCGGACAATCCTGGTGATTCCGAATCATCCGGAAACGGCACGAGGACAGGCGACTCAGCCAGCCCGTTCATTTACCTGTTAGTGATGACGGCAAGCGGACTGCTGCTCGTGACACTTCTGTACAGGCGCAGAAGAAACTAGAATACGGACACGCATTCTTTACAGCGGTGCCGGTTTTTCAGCCGGCGCCGTTTTTTCAAATACAGCAAACTTGTATACAATATAATGCGTAAATACGGTTGCATAACAACAAAATGGTGTGTTATATTGTGTTCGTAAGTTTATGGAACCGCATTATTGCTTTAATGTAATGCGGTAAACGAACTATAATTCTCTGGAGAGTTCCGGGAAAGACCGGGCGCCGAAGGTGTACGCGTTAAGGGGTCACCGAGGAAGACTCAAATAAACGTAATCTCTCAGGCAAAAGGACAGGGCAGATAGTTCCAGCAATTATTTGTATTTGTACCTCTCCGGGAAGTCGGAATACTGCTTATGCGATTTTTCGACTTTTTTATTTCAAGCATTTTTTACTGTTTATTGAAAGAAGGAGAACGAAATGGTAACACAATTTCTCGATTCGGTCGACTCGTTTGTATGGGGAGTTCCTCTTCTCGTACTGATAATGGGTACAGGCCTGCTGCTTACCATCAGATTGAAGGGTATGCAGTTCATCAAGCTCGGAAGAGCTCTTAAGTACATGGTGAGAAACGAAGAAGGTGCTTCCGGTGAAGTATCATCATTCGGAGCTCTGTGTACTGCGCTTTCAGCTACTATAGGTACAGGAAACATCGTCGGTGTTGC
>DBYH01000003.1:0-6839 GCA_002310095.1 Firmicutes bacterium UBA1191
TCTGACATTTCTTTTCCTCCTTGAAAAATATATCATTATTTATATAAGAAACATTTTAGGAAACAAATGTGTTTCGCCTTATCGTATCAACTCAGGCGTTGTTTTTCTTGCCTTTGTTTTTCTTTCCCTCGCGGATAGTCTCCTCGCGGGCCGCCTTCAGTTCGGCGATCTGCTCATCCGTCAGCTCCACGTTCTCGCTGGCGTCTGATTCCGAGATGACGGACCCCAGATTGATGGCCGACTTCTCGAGCTCGAGAATGATGTTGTTAATCCTGGCCAGTCTCTCAGGATCGATCTCCTTGCTGACGCTGAGGTTCGCGTTGTAGATGATGTCCTCGAGTCTTCTCCTGACGTTATACAGGTTCTCTCTGGCCTCGTTGATCATCTTTTCGTCCGCCGCGTCAGCAACAGCCGCGTTCATGGTCACGACGCCGCCGCCGACCTCGAGTTCATACTCGGAGTTGACATTGACAGGGATCGCGTCGATGCCGATCTGTTCTTTGATGGTCTTGGCGAATTCAATCTTGACGTCCGGTTCGCCGTGAACCAGGAACAGCTTCTTCGGACCTTGCTGGAATCCCTTGAGCCAGCCGAGCAGTCCGTCCATGTCGGCGTGTCCCGAAAATCCCTCAAGGTTGTGTATCTGGGCGTTGACCTGAACGTTCTCGCCGAAGAGGGTTACTTCCTTCTCGCCGTCGATGATGCCTCTGCCCAGAGTGCCTTCTGCCTGATAGCCGACGAAGATGATGCTGTTTCTCGCGTCCCACAGATTGTGCTTCAGATGATGCCTGATTCTGCCTGCCTCGCACATGCCGCTGGCCGAGATGATTACCTTAGGTTCCTTGTCTATGTTCAGCCACTGGGATTCCTCCGTGGTCTGAGTGAATTTCAGGTTGTCGAACTCGAGCGGATTCTCGCCTTTGCTTATGTAATCCTTCGTCTCTTCGTCGAATACCTGCGCGTTGTTCTTGAAAACTTCCGTGGCGGCGGACGCCATTGGGCTGTCCACGTAGACCTTTATGTCCGCCAGCTGCTTGGATCTCGGATCGCTTGGATCCTCGTAAATTCTGTTGAGTTCAAAAATCAGTTCCTGAGTCCTGCCCACGGCGAATGAAGGAATGATTGAGTTGCCGCCCCGCTTGGCCGTCTCGCAGATAATATCCACGAGATGGTTGACGTCCATGGCGTTGTCCGGGTGATTCCTGTTGCCGTAGGTCGACTCCATGATGACGTAGTCGGCCTTTTTAATAATGGTAGGATTTCTGAGAATCGGTCTGTCCATGACGCCCAGGTCTCCGGAGAATACTATTTTCGAAGTATTGTCTTCGCCGGTTTCATTATCCTTTTCTGTTACCCATATTTCTATCTCGCCCGAACCCAGAATGTGCCCCGCGTCGTTGAAGCAGATGTTCACTTCGTCATTGAGTTCGATGAGCTGATCGTAGAGAACCGGTCTTACGAACTTCAGCGATTCCTCAGCGTCCCGCTCTGTGTACAAAGGTTCCACGAGAGGTCTTCCCGCTCTGGCGTTCTTTCTGTTCTTCCACTCGGCTTCCTGTTCGTGGATATGTCCGCTGTCCTTGAGCATAATGCCCAGAAGGTCCGCCGTCGCGTCGGTGCAGTAGATTAGTCCCTTGAATCCTCTCTTGACCAGAAGCGGAATCCTTCCGCAGTGGTCAATGTGCGCGTGGCTGAGCACCAGGTACTCGATCTCTGCAGGGTCGAAAGGGAATGGTTCGTAGTTGAGTTCTTCCTGTGCCGTTCCTCCCTGAAACTGCCCGCAGTCAAGCAGCACCTTGTGATGCTCCGTCGTGATAAGATGACACGATCCTGTAACGCCAGTCGTAGCTCCGCAAAATTCAATCTTCATGTTCTTTATCCTCCCGGATTTTTCAGTCTCTTCTCAGTCGATTATTTCTTTTATAAGCTCCGGTTTTTCCGGTCTCTCCGGACCGATCCGATAGGCCTCGCGGGCTTCCTTTGCCCCCGCCTGGACCCTGGTTTTATCGTTTCCGAACACTGTGCAAAGCAGGTCTCCTGCCGCGGCTTCGTCGCCGGTTTTCCTCTCAAGCAGGATGCCTGCAGCCATGTCTATTTCGTCTTCTTTTTTCTCTCTTCCCGCGCCCGCGTGCTGTGAGGCCAGCCCGATCTTCATGGCGTCGAGACCCGTCACGAACCCGGCTTCATCGGCTCTTACCTCTACTGCAAAGGCAGCCTGAGGAAGCAGGTCTTCCTCTTCAGTGATTCTCTCATCTCCGCCCTGGTTGGCGACGAACTCCCTGAATTTCTCAAGGGCCCTGCCGCTTTCGAGAGCTTCAAGAGCCATGCCTTCGGCGGCTTCTCTGCTGTCCGCGCGTCCGCCCAGAAGTACCATCTCCGCCGCCAGTCTGAGGGAGATTTCCCTTATGTCATCAGGACCTCCGCCCTTCAGAACATCGATTGCTTCGCGTACTTCCATAGCGTTTCCGACGGCCTTTCCCAGAGGCTGCTCCATGCTTGAGATCACGGCTGTCATGTTTTTGCCGCTGCTTTCTCCGATGTCCACCATCCAGGTCGCCAGCTCCCTGGCGTCCTCATATGTCTTCATGAAAGCTCCGGATCCGCACTTGACGTCGAGCACTATGGCGTCGGCGCCGGCCGCAAGCTTTTTACTCATGATGCTGGAGGTGATCAGGGCTATGCTCTCCGTGGTTCCCGTTACGTCGCGGAGGGCGTACATCTTCTTGTCGGCCGGAGCTATGTGGCCCGTCTGGCCGATGACCGCTATGCCCTTCTCGTTTACGGATTCGATGAAGCGTTCACGTTCCATAGACGTGACAAAACCGGGAATGGACTCCATCTTATCGACTGTTCCTCCCGTGAATCCAAGTCCGCGGCCGCTCATCTTGGCGATCGGTACGCCGCAGGCGGCAGCGACAGGCGCGACTATTAGCGTAGTCTTGTCTCCGACTCCGCCCGTCGAGTGCTTGTCGACCTTGATGCCTCTGATGTCCGAAAGGTCGACCGTCTCTCCCGAGTCTCTCATGATCCCGGTGAGAACGACTGTCTCCTCCTTCGTCATCCCCTTAAGGCAAATGGCCATGAGCAGGGCCGACATCTGATAGTCGGGAATCACTCCATCGGTGAATCCCATGACCATGAATTTGATTTCTTCCGCGCTCAGCGCCTCGCCGCGTCTCTTCTTATTGATGATATCTACAGCATTCATTCCGTCTATATCTCCTGTGTGTATTATATCACAAAATCAGATTCGGACTGTATTCTCTTTGTGCTGATTCGGGCACTAAACTCTTTCGCTTCTTTGTGATGATGTGTTAAAAATACCTGTGGGGTAGAGGCGTATTATTAAAGCGGAGGCGGTTGTTGCCCTCGCCGAGGCCTTCGGATTATAACGGCGTACGGAACAGATAATCAGAAACAAATAAACATATAAAAAAGGCTGCCGCATTGCGGCAGCCTCTTTGTTGCTTTTGCACTATCGATATTATTCGTAGTGAGCCTTGAGCGCCAGCTTCTTGTCTTTCTTCGCGCTCTTTGTGAACTTGATGTGAGTAGGGTCCTTCGCCATGCGAACAGCGTTGCCGTCCTTGTCGCGAACCTTCCACTTGATCTCGCCCGGAGTGATGCATTCCTGTACAGGACATACATTCAGGCAGAGGTGGCATCCTACGCAGTTGTCGTTCAGCTCTGGCTTTCTCTTCTTCTCGTTCCAGTCGATTGCCTGGTGAGCAGCGTCGTAGCAGGAGATGTAGCATCTTCCGCATCCGATACACTTCTTCTCGTCGAACTTAGGCAGAACCTTGTATTCTCTGTTCAGTTCCTCAGCAGGAATCAGGTTAGGAAGCGCGCTTCCGATGAACTGATCCAGGTTGTCGTAACCCTTCTCGTCCATGAAGTGCATGAGACCAGAAGCCATGTCTTCTACGATTCTGTAACCGTACTGCATGATAGCGGTTGTAACCTGAATGTTTCTGCATCCTACTGCCAGGAATTCAGCAACGTCTCTCCAGGTTTCGATACCGCCGATACCGGACATCTCGTGGCCGTGACCGAAGTCCCACTTGCCCTTCTTGACCATCTTGTGGATCTCTTCGTCCTGCAGAACCTGTGCGCAGAATCTCAGCGCGATCGGCTTAACAGCCGCTCCGGAGTAACCGGAGATGGATGACTTACCATCAACTACAGGCATACCTGTGTTGTTCTCGAAGTCGATGTTTGTGATCGACTTGATAGTGTTGATGGCTGATACAGCAGCAGCTCCGCCCTTGATGGCAGCTCTTGCGTGCTCTTCCATGTTCTTGCAGTTCGGAGTCATCTTGGCTACGAACGGAATGTGTGGAACTGTCTCAGCAACAGCTCTTGAGTATGATTCTACGAGTTCGTTGTTTGTACCAACATCGGAACCCATGTCATGTGAAGTCATCTGAGGACATGAGAAGTTACCCTCGATGATCTTGGCTCCGCACTCGTCAGCCATCTTGGCCAGCTTCTTCCACTCATCTACGCTTGAACCCATGATGGAAGCAACAGTGATGTGCTCAGGATAATCCCTGTTCAATCTGTACATGTATTCGAAGTTAACCTCAGTCGGCTTGTCGGAGATCTGCTCCATGTTCTTNNTTGAATCCGAGCCATGGGAGACCTTCCTTGTTAGTCTGGTCGAATCTAGGTGAGCATTCGTCGGCTACGAAGATACCTATGGTCTTGAAGAAGCATCCGCCCCAACCAGTCTCGTAGCACTTAGCTACCATGTCGTAGTTTCCGCCTACTGGTGATGATGAAAGGAAGAACGGATTCAGACAATCAACACCCAGATATTTCAGTGATAAATCTTTCTTAACTGCCATTCTACTTCACTCCTTTCTTTTCCAGATAAGCAATGATCGATTCGGCCGCTTCCTTGCCTTCCGCTACTGCTTCAACAACTGTCTTGCCGCCGTTGACGATGTCGCCGCCAGCAAAGAACTTGCCGCCTGCCTTGCCGCCCTTCTTGATTCCGATCAGGCCCTTCTTGTCAAGATCGAATTCGCCGAGAGCTGACATGTCTTCAGGCTTCTGGCCTGTTGCGAATACCAGAGCGTCGCAGCTGAATTCAGCCTTTGCATTCTTGTCATAGAATCCAGCGGCTTCAACCTTCTTCAGCAGAGTCTTCGTACCGGTTGCAGCGACTGGATACAGACCTGTCGTTATGCCGATGCCGAGTGACAGTGCATAGTGGAATTCGTTGATGTTCGCAGGAGCTTCTTCGATAGTTCTTCTGTAGAGGATTCTAACGTCCTCAGCGCCCAGCAGTTTAGCTGTTACCGCGCAGTCGATTGCAACGTCGCCGCCGCCGACTACAACAACTCTGTCGCCAGGGTAGAAGTCGTTCTTCTTGGTTCTTGCTTCTTTCAGGAAGTCGATCGCGCTGTAAACGCCCTTCAGGTTAGCGCCCTTGAATCCGTGGGTATCAAGGCTTGGCTTCCAAAGTCCGGCGCCAACAAATACAGCATCGAAGTCTTCCAGATCTTCGGCCTTAGCTTCCTTGTTGAATACGAACTTAACGCCGAGGCCCTTGACCTGAGCGATGTCGTGGTCAACTACTGACTGTGGGAGTCTTGATGGAGTAATTCCATAAGTCAGTACTCCGCCTGCCTTGGCTTCTCTCTCGAAGATCGTTACTTTGTAACCGGCCTTGGCCAGCTCAGCAGCACATGCCAGTGATGCCGGACCAGCGCCAACGCATGCAACCGTCGCAGCCTTCTTCTTGGCAGGAGCCTTCAGAGTCTTCATCTTGAACAGCTTCTCCTGTTCAATTGCGTATCTCTGCAGCTTGCCGATCTCGATAGGTCTGTCGATGCCGCATCTTGAGCACGCTTCCTCGCAGAGGTTGTCATATGGACAAACTCTTGCGCAGGTTCCGCCGAGTACGTTGTTCTCTCTGATCGTTTCAGCAGCGCCCTTGACGTTTCTGAATCTAATCGATCTGATGAACTTAGCAGGGTCAGTTCCTGCAGGGCAGCCCTTGCTGCATGGCGCATCGTGGCACAGCAGACATCTTGCTGCTTCTTCCAAAGCTGTTCTGTGAGTGAATCCCTGAACAGCCTCAGCAGTGTACTTTGCTTTTACTACTTTACTCAATTTGATTCCTCCTTTTCAGGTGTCCTTCCAGGGACAGTATCCCTAGATAGCAAACTGGCGGAAATGATTTCCGTCAGTTTGCATATTAGTCTCTAAAATTGTCCCGATTAGAACTCAGGTGAAGCGTCGCACTTCAGAACTGCGTTCAGAGTTGCGGTAGCAGCAGCTGTGCAGTCTTCGTCTGAAACGTGTTCAGGCTCGCAGTGTGACAGACCATCCTTAGTTCTTGAGAAGATCATAGTAGTAGGGATCATATAAGCGCAGAACTGAGCGTCGTGGCCAGCGCCTGACAGAATCTTCTGCCACTTAGCACCCATCTCGTCCATTGACTCTTCTACGAAGCCGATGAGTCTGGAATCGAATGGTACTGGATCTCTCTTCCACTGCTCTTCGATGTCGCAAGTGCACTGCTGATACATTTCTCCAGCCATCTCCTTCAGGATTTCCATGCACTTATCAAGAACTTTCTGGTCAGGGTGTCTTACATCCAGTGAGAACTCTGCTTCGTCAGGAATGCAGGTGTGGATGCAAGGGTGTACATAGATCTCACCAGTGGTGAATACGAATTCATATTCGCTTTCGCCGCTTTCGATGAGCTCCTTGTTGTACTCGTTGTATCTCTCATGCAGCTTGCAGAGGAACTCTGCAGCAGCGTGGAGAGCATCGTGTCTCTTAGCCATTGGGAATGTGCCTGCGTGAGCTGTGAATCCGTGGAATCT
>DBYH01000003.1:6855-20677 GCA_002310095.1 Firmicutes bacterium UBA1191
AACATACCCATTACGAGCTGTACAGCGCCGATTTCATTGCCGTTGTCCTCAAGGATAGGTCCCTGCTCGAGGTGAGTCTCGAACATTGCGCAGTACTTGTCAGGGCTGATTCTGTTAGCCTTGTCGCCTTTGTACTTGGAAGCTGCCAGAGCCTCGCCGAAGTTAGCGAATTCTGACTTGTCCATTGGCTTTGAAGCCATCATGTTGTCATACATGAAGTTAGGCTTCAAATAATCAGGCAGATAGTCATAGCAGATGATTCCTGATACCATCATTGCAGGTGGATACAGTGAACCTTCTTCGTTAGTCCAGATCATCGCTGTGAGAGGGTGCTTATGAGGAATGTTCTCAGCTGCTACTGTTTCCAGTACTTCCATTCCGGTCATTACACCTTCGATACCATCATAGTTACCACCGTTCTTTACTGAGTCGCAGTGGGAACCCATGACGATTCTCTTAGCGTTAGGGTCTGAACCTTCCAGAGTAGCATACAGGCAAGCGCAGTCGTCGCATTCAATCTTAGCGCCGATAGCTTCCATTCTTCTTACGAACTCATCTCTTGCCATGTGAGCTTCCGGTGACAGTGAGTATCTGGTGATTCCGCCGTGACCTGCGTCACCAAACTGTGCGAATGTCCTGATCTTGTCTGACATTCTTTCTAAACTACACTTATACATGATTCATCCTCCTTTTCTTGATGAAATATGATGAAAAATTATATACGTTACCGTTTCGCCATATTCTAGCTCGAAAATCAGTGAAACCGGTTACATACTTATCAACCATATTATATTAACATTCATTAAAAAATACAAGGGGGTTTTGGCTCATTACAAGTCCAATTTTAACTTTTTTGCTGGACAGATGGACGTGCAGAGGCCGCAGCCCGTACATCTGGATCTGTCTATGCTGATCGAATCGCCGCTCCTTGAAATGGCGCTGTACATGCAGGCGTTCACGCACAGGCTGCAGTTTTCCCCGCAGGGAACGCCGTTCGCGTGGCTGACAGCCGGCTCAAACTTCATTTCATCGAAGGCCTTCAGGTTTTCGAGGGCCTTTCCGCGGATTTCCTCCAGGCTCCTCACGTTATGATTTTGTGCCCATATTTCCAAATCCTGTACAATCTTGCGGATTGAATCCTTGCCCTGGATCATCACATCCGTGCCCACCTGAACAGCCGAAGCGCCCAGCATAAGATACTCCAGAGCGTTCTGGGCCGAACTGATACCGCCCACTCCGCAGATAGGAATATCCACCGTCTGGGCTATCGTGGCGACGGAAGCCAGCCCCAGAGGCCTTATGTACTCGCCGGATATTCCCCCATATGTTGAAAGGGACGGAACGGCCTTCTCAAGGTCAACTCCAAGTATTCCCCTGACGGTATTTATGGCCGTGACGCCGGACCCTCCGGCGGCTTTTACTGCCTTTGCGACCTTGGAAATATTCGTCGTATTCTGGGACAGTTTGACCATGACCGGTAAACTGACCGCCGACACGACTTCCTTCGTCATGTCGAAGAGGATGTCCGCGTGTGAGGCCACTACCTCAAGGGACTCGGCGGCCGGATTCGACACGCTGAGCTCTATGGCGTCGGCTCCGAACCTCTCCATCTTGCTTGCCAGATACGCCAGCTCGGAAGGTGTGTGTCCGGAGATGCTGGCGATCACAACGCCGCCCGCCGATTTGGCGATGTCCATCTCCCGCTCCCATCCTTCGACCTGGATGTCGCTGTACATTCTTATGTTCTCCGCGCCCAGCCTGTCGCAGGAAATGCGGGGCCTGACGTCCAGCATGGTGTCGCTGACAATGCTCTCAGTCACGACAGCTCCCGCCCCCGCTTCGAGGGACTCCTTAAGACCTTTGCCGTCACGGTTCCACGGACCCGCCGCGATCATGACCGGATTTGGAAGTTCCATTCCCAGGAATGTTGTGTTAAGCATCAGAACATCTCTCCTATTCTCTCTCTGTGGCCGCAGGATTTGCGGATTCTTATCTTCGTCTGGAGCTGTATCTTCTTCGCGCGTCTGCGTTTTGGCGCCTTGGACTCTTTCTCTTCTATCTGATCGAAGAGCATTCGCGCTCCGTATATGCCCATCTTTCTGTACGGCAGTTCCACCGTCGTGACCTTCGGCTCCATGAGGGACGACATTCTGTCATTTCCGAAGCCCGCCACGGCTATGTCCTCAGGCACCCGCAGCTTCATCTCTTTAAGGGCGTCCATAGCGCCGTAGGCAATCTCATCGCTTGAAGCAAAAACAGCGTCAGGCCTCTTCGGCAGTCTTCCGATCATCTTCTTCATGCCGATGTAGCCGCCCTCGATGTTGTTGTTGACCTGGTAGATGAGAGTCTCCTCGACCTTGATGCCGCTGGCCTTGAGCACGTTCTTGTAGCCCTGCAGCATTGCTTTTGCTTCAGGCTCCGGGTCCTTGCCGCACAGCATTGCGATGCGCCTGTGGCCGCACTCTATGAGATGGGCCGTCATCTCCGCCGCGCCGGCTCTGCAGTCGACGAACACCGAATCCCAGTTGTCCCTGGCCCTCGTCTCACCGATAAGAACCGCTGGAACATTCTCATCTTCTATCCAGCTGGCGTACTCCTCGTTCAGAGTGGAGTAAAGCAAAATCAGGCCGTCCACTTTTCTGGTGATCAGCTGATCCAGATACTCCTTCTCCCTGCGCGGATCCTTCTCCATGTTGCAGATCAGAGTGATGTACCCTTTCTGGCGGGCGACCTCCTCGACCGCGTTGGCCACTTCCATGTTGGCCGAATTGATGTTCTGCGGAAGGACCAGTCCTATGGTCCTCGTTTTTTTGAAATTGAGTCCCTGGGCGAACCAGTTCGGAGTGTACTCTTCCTCGTCGATGATCTTCTGGATCTTCTCCCTCGTCTTCGGCGCTACATTCTCCGGATGATTCAGAACCCTGGAAACTGTCGCCACGGATACGCCCGCGGCTTCCGCTATCTGTTTGATATTCATAGCAATCTGCCTCTCAGACTGAATGTATTTGAACCTGTGATCTCGACCTCAACGGTACGGCCCGTGATTTCTTCAGGCCCCTCGAAGTCCACAAGCTTGAATTCTTCTGTTCTGCCGCTCAGCATGCCGCTGTTCTTTCTGTCCGGTCCGTCGACCAGCACCCTGCAGATCCTGCCCACGTAGGCGGCGTTCTTCTCGGCGCTGATCCTGTTCATGGTCTCGACCAGACGGTTGAATCTCTCGTGCTTGACCTGCTCCGGAATCTGGTCTTCATACTCCGCCGCAGGCGTTCCAGGGCGCGGCGAATAGAGGAAAGTAAAGGCAGAATCGTAGCGGACTTCTTCCGCCAGCTCCAGCGTCTGCGCAAAATCTTCCTCCGTCTCTCCCGGAAATCCTACTATTATATCCGTGCTTATGGCGATGCCGGGTACGGCCTCGCGCAGCTTCCTGACCAGTTCAAGATATTTCTCCCTGGTGTATCTGCGGTTCATCCGCTTCAGCACCTCGCTGCTTCCCGCCTGCACCGGCAGGTGTATGTAGTTGCACAGTTTATCGCATTTCGCAAAGGCATCAATGAGTCTGTCAGAAAGGTCCTTAGGATGGGATGTCATGAATCTGATCCTCTCCAGACCTTCGCTGTCGTTCAGCGCGTATATGAGATCGGTGAAATCCCACTGGGTTCCTTCCCTGTCGACGCCCCTGTACGAATTCACGTTCTGCCCCAGAAGCGTAACTTCTTTCACTCCGTCGGCGACCAGGGTCCTGACCTCGCTGATGATGTCCTCCGGGCACCTGCTCTTTTCGCGGCCCCTCGTGTACGGCACTATGCAGTAAGCGCAGAAGTTGTTGCAGCCGAACATGATGTTTACGAAGCTCTTGTGATTGTAGAGCCTCTTTGCCGGAAGGCCCTCGACGATCTTCTCCGCGTCCTCGTAGATCCGGTCTACGCGGGTGTCTTTGGCGCTGCGGATCTCGTGCTTGGCCCGGGCGTAGTCGGCTGCGGCGTTCGCGCACGCGGATTTTTCATCCGCGGAGTCCGTCGCGGGACCGGCTGCCTTTGCATCTCCTGCTTCTGCGCGGGCTGCCTTTGCACGATTTTCGTACAGTTCCTCCAGCATGTCCGGGAACTCGTGAATGTTGTGGGTCCCGAAGATGACGTCCACCCACGGGTAGCTCCGGCGTATCCGCGTCGTGATGTGCTCCTGCTGCATCATGCATCCGCACACGCACACGACAAAATCAGGCTTGCGCGCCTTGATCTTCTTAAGCTGCCCCAAGGTCCCGAAGAACCGCTGGTCCGCGTTGTCCCTGATGCTGCAGGTGTTGATTATCATGATATCCGGGTCGCGCTGGCTCGCGACGTCGGTTCCCTCAGTGGCCTCCCCTGCCGCCGGCATTTCCATGTAGCCGCGCTGGGTCAGCATGCCGGAGATGACCTCCGAGTCGTGCTCGTTCATCTGGCACCCGAACGTTATTATCCTGTAAGTCTTTCTGTTGTCAGTTGTGTTTGTGTTAACCGTGCTCATCGTAAGATAGATTTTACCCCAACGCGCCCGCAAGCGCAAATGCGTTCCCGCCGACGCCCGGACAAACCGGGATTTGCCGGGTTACAACAAAAGTGTTTGCCGAAACCCTTGATAATTCGCTTCCCTTTTATAATAATTTCCTCGTCAAATCCCGATTTGTTGAGCTGCCTTAATCACAAAACACGGTGGCAAGTCCGCCGTTTATGGTGTAGAATTGTGTCACAGGGGGAGCAAAGTAAGGAGGGCACTATCATGTTCAGAAAAATGAGGAGATTCAAACAGCAGCTCACTCAGGATGAATGCGTGGAGGTCATAAAGGGCCAGGTGCGCGGAGTGCTGTCTGTTCACGGCGAGGACGGATATCCCTACGGACTGCCGATAAACTACTGGTACAACGAAGCGGACGGTTGCTTCTATTTCCACTGCGCCAGGACGGGCCATAAGATCGACGCAATACAAGCCAACGACAAAGTTTCCCTGTGCATCTACGATGAGGGTTACAGAGAGGAAGGCGACTGGGCTCTCAACATAAAGAGCGTAATAGTTTTCGGCACCATGAAGATCGTTGAGGATATGGACAAGAAGCTTGAGATCTGCCGCGGCCTGGTGGGCAACTTCCCGGCAGAAGACGGCTACGCGGAGGACGAGTTCAACAAGCTTGGCAAGGTTGTATGCTGTCTGCAGCTGACGCCTGACCACATGACAGGCAAACTCGTGAACGAGTCATAAGGCGGCGCATAATCATGCAAAAGCAGACCGCACCGCAGCTGTCCAAGAGCACATAGCGGCATCGCAACACAAATAAAAATGCTCCCGAAAGGGGAGCATTTTTTGATTGGTTTTGCCGAATGTTACGATCAGGTCTCGTCGTAAGGCTTCAGGTCTGGTGACCAGATGAGGTCTACGCCGGTAGCTTCCTGAACTTCTTCCTTCGTGTAGTCAGGGTGAAGCTCAGTAACTACGATACCTTCGTCAGTAACTTTCATTACCGCCATCTCAGTGATGATGTCGGTTACGCACTTCTCTGCAGTCAGCGGAAGTGTGCACTCTTTCTTGATCTTGTGAGCGCCCTTCTGGGTGTGCAGCATAGTGATGATTACTTCAGGACATCCTACGCAGAGGTCCATGGCTCCGCCCATGCCGGCTACCTTCTTGCCAGGCACGATCCAGTTAGCAAGGTCGCCGTTCTCAGCAACTTCCATAGCGCCGAGTACGGTAGCCTTTACGTGGCCGCCTCTTACGAGTCCGAAGCTCTCAGCCGTGTCGAAGAACTTTGCTCTCGGCAGAGCTGTTACATACTGTCCGCCGGAGTTGATGATGTTGACATCGAGAGTGTCCTGGTCAGCCAGAATATCGATGCCCGCAAATCCGTTCTCGGAGTGGCATGTGATAATGACGTCCTCAGGGAGATAGTCAGCTACCATTGTAGGCAGGCCGATTCCCAGATTGATGAAGTCACCGTCAACAAAATGCTTTGCGCATCTCTTCGCAATTCTTTCTTTTAAATCTGCCATGCCGGTTCTCCTTCCACGATCGATTCAACCAGTACGCCGGCTACCTGCCAGATGTCAGGATTCTCAGTGCCGACCGGAACCAGTTTTTCTGCTGCAATAACGGTATGATCGGACGCGCCTGCCATTACGATGTTGAAGTTCCTCGTCGCCTTGGAACACATGTAGTTGCCGAACTCGTCCGCCATGGATGCTCTGATGAAGGAGTAATCCGCGTGAAGAGGTCTCTCAAAGAGGTACTTCTTGCCGTCGATTTCCATTACTTCCTTTTCTCTTCCCAGTTCATCCAGGTTTGTCTCCATCGGTGTTCCGAGACCTACAGGTGTCAGTACTCCGCCAAGTCCGTAAGCCGCCGCTCTGATCTTCTCTGCCAGAGTTCCCTGTGGAACCAGAGTGTATGTCAGAGTTCCGTCAGCGAACTGCTCGTTCAGGCGAGGGTTAACGCCTACGTGTGACATGATAACGTGATCTACCATGTGGTTCTCGAGAAGCTTGCCGATTCCTCTCGGAGTTTTTCCTGCAAATTCTCCGGCTGGCTGGCCTTCCGCCAGACCGCCGTCATTGCCGATGACAGTCAGGTGCTTGACGCCCTTTCTTACCAGCGCGTCCATAAGTACCTCAGGGGATCCTGTTCCCAGGAATCCGCCGACCATTATGGTCATGCCGTCCTGTACGCCTGCTACCGCCTCATCGGCTGATACGATTTTGTTGAACATTGCTTTACCTTTCTTGTATGCCTGCGTTATACGAACGATTTATTATACCACAGATCAGATCATATTTCTCTTAACTATTTCAGTCAGAACGAAGGACGCTACGTCTTCCGCGTACTTGTGCTGTCCGAATCCCGCGTCATAGCCCAGTTCCTGAGCCAGCTCGTGGGAGATTCTCGGTCCGCCGCATACGAGGATGACCTTGTCTCTCATTCCTTCTGCTTCGAGAAGTTCAACCATGTTGGTCAGATTCTGAATGTGGATATCCTTCTGTGTTACAGTCTGTGACACGAGGATCGCGTCCGCCTTGAGTTCCTTTGCGTGAGCTATAAGGTCTTCATTCGGAACCTGTGATCCGTAGTTGTAAGCTTCGATGCCTTCATATCTCTCGAGTCCGAAGTGGCCGTGGAAGCCCTTCATGTTCATGATGGCGTCGATACCTACAGTGTGAGCGTCAGTGCCTGTTGACGCGCCGACTATTACTACCGGTCTCTTGATGTTTTCCTTGATGTACTCCGCGCACTCAAGTCTGTCCATAACATCAACATCGACCTTGGCGACCTTGATGGTCGTGTAATCGACAGTGTGCTGGCACTTGCCGTAAACTACGAAGAATGTGTATTCCTTGGTCATAGCCTTGGAATAAACTACGTTCGGCTCGTCGAGGCCCATCTTCTTGGCCAGAATCTTGGCCGCTTCATTGGCTTCATCACCGTAAGGTACAGGAAGAGTGAACGCCACTTCCGTCATACCGTCGTTAAGCGTGTCGCCATATGGCTTTACTTTAGTCAGATCGATCTGAGCTACAGCTGTATTGCATTCTGCTGCCATTATTCTACACCTCCTAACATCAGTGGAATGAACGGATTGAAGTAGTCGTCATCCTTGACGCATACGCCCGCGAGGCCCTTGCCTCCGTCACGAGGTCTCTTGACTCCGCCGAACTTGCCCTGCTCGATGGTGGAGAACAGTCCTTCTTCGACGATCTCCTCGAGGAGCTTGTCAGCCTTGTCGAGTACCAGCTGCGCTCTTGACTGGATGATTCCGCCTTCCTTGTAGTACACATCGCTTCCCAGGTCTCTCATGTTGTTGAAGATGTACTGAGCATTTTCAATTGAGAGATATCTGTCGTGCATGTGCGGCGTGTGAATAGCTTCTGTAAGCATACCGAGAAGCTGCAGGGACTGTCCGGACCAGATTGCTATGATGTTGAACAGCGCGTCCTGAACGTTGCCCTTGAAGATGTTTCCTGTCATGTACTTCGTCGGCGGCATATACTTCAGAGGAGCGTTCGGGAAGATCTCCCTTGCCATGATTGCCTGAGCCAGTTCGTAGAGGAATCCGTTCTCGATGTCAGGATCCATTTCGAACGCGTGGCCGAGGCCCATCTGCTCTTCCTTTACGTTTGCCAGTACGGCGAACTGCTCGTTGATGAGCTGGGAAGCGAGAACTGTATGAGCGTTCTCAAACGCGTCGTCTGTAGTAAGATAGTTGTCCTCACCGGAGTTGAATATGATGTCGCAGTATCCGATGATGACTCTCGAGAAGAACTGGTCGACCAGAGTTCTCTGCATGTTGATGTCTCTGAACAGGATTCCGTAGAGGGCGTCATTGAGCATGACGTCGAGTCTCTCGATTGCTCCCATAGCAGCGATCTCAGGCATGCACATTCCCGATGAGTAGTTGCAGAGTCTGATGTATCTTCCGACTTCTTCGCCTACCTCGTCGAGAGCTTTTCTCATGATTCTGAAGTTCTCCTGAGTTGCGTATGTTCCGCCGAAGCCTTCTGTCGTAGGTCCGTATGGCACGTAGTCGAGGAGTGACTGAGCGGTGGTTCTGATTACCGCGATGATGTCAGCTCCCTGACGGGCTGCCGCCTGAGCCTGAACGACGTCTTCGTAGATATTGCCTGTAGCAACGATTACATAGAGGTAAGGTCTTCTGCCTTCGCCTATCGTTGCAAGGTAGTTGTTTCTCTTTTCGGTCTGTGATCTGATGACCTTGAGCGCCGCCATAACCTTCGGCATGATCTTCTCTTCCGCTTCCTTTGCAGGAGCCAGCGGAAGCTTGGTGATGTCGAGGTTTCCGGCCGCCATTTCCTCTGCGATCTCCTGAGGCTCTTTGCCTGTCTGGATCATCGCGTTTCCGATCCAGTAAGCAACTCCTCTCGGGAGGCCGCCCGCATCGAGGATCTGATCTACAACTACGTTAGGCAGTGGAGTGTCTACTTCATCGACACCGTCAACGCCCAGAAGTCTGAGTATGGTTCTCTCGGTGCTGACAGTAGTGTGTCTGTCGATGAATTCCTGCATGCTTTCAGCGATCTTTCTCGCGCTCGCTCTGGCATGATCGACCTGTTTAGGGTCCAGGTTAAGTTTACTTTCCATCCTTTTTCTCCTTTAATCCAGGTATTGTTTTGCCTTGTCTATTATGCTTTTGTCGATGCCCAGCATTTTCGCGATGTTAAGGGCATCCTTCGGAACTTCTCTGTTGTCGTCGACACGGGTGAGGCGGTAGTCCATGTATTTCTGAATGACGTTTATCCGCTCTCTCCTGTTTGCGTAACGAAGTTCCTTGTCGAGTCTGTCAAAGTCTGCATTAGCGAGACCCGTTACCTGCATGTTCACAACATCCCTGTCCTCGGTCACCGCCTCGAAGTGAGTGGTAATCAGCGAGATGTAAGGCTGCTGCTTCAGGTAGTCCGTAATGCTCTTTGTAAGCGCCAGTCCTTCAACCGGATTGGTCCCGCTCGCTATCTCGTCTATGAGAAGCAAAGACCTGTCGCGGCTGTTGTCCATCATTTCCTTGAGCTCCTCCATTTCACTTCCGAAGCTCGAGAGTCCCCTTTCGATGGACTGACTGTCGCCTATGAGGATCTGCATGAAGTTGGAAAGGCCGATGCGCGCGCTGGCCGCTGGTACAAAGTATCCGTACTGGGCCATTATGGCGATCATGCCAACCAGCTTAAGAGAAACAGTTTTTCCGCCCATATTTGCTCCTGTGATGCATGTGACGCCCTGTCTCAGAGAGAGGCTTACCGGGCAGTACTCCCCGCCCTTCTTCCTGATTATCTCTTCGACCTGAAGGTGTCTTCCGTCGGTGAACTCGACTACGTGCTCTTTGGTGATCTGAGGTTTCACGCAGTTGGTTCTGGCGGCAAGCAGCGCTTTCGCCAGCGTAATGTCGAGTCTTCCGATTCTCTCGCATCCGTCAAGGAGCACTTCCTCCCACTTGTGGATCTCCTGTGACAGTTCCTCCCTGACCTTCAGTTCCTCTTCCTCGATCTCGGCGACAATCTCATCCATCTTCTTCTGCAGCAGGTTGTCGCCTTCTGTCGGCGCGAGGGTGAAGGTAACAGACATATAATCTTCCTCCGATTTCACCAGCTCGGAGATCTCTTCAATCATTTTCATACGCTCTGAGTCGCTTTTCGATACCGTGATATCGAATTTCGGCGTCAGACTCAGGCCCGTAGAGGCCAGCAGGTCGCTCTTTCTCTTTTTCTTTTCCTTCCGGCTTTCACGCTCCAGCTCCTTCTTTTCGGCACGCAGCTGCGCGAGCCTTTCGGAGAATGAGTCGTAGATGTAGAAGGTGTTGAGCCTGTCTTTGCCCGGGTCCAGAATATCCAGAAGATCCGTAATGTCTCCCGGAACGAACTCTTCAGGCAAAAGCACCCTATCCGCTGTTTTCCTGACCTTGTCGATCAGCAGCAACAGACTCTTGATTTCAAAGATTTCGACGACGGACAGCGCCGCGTTGGCGCTTCTTTCAATGGTGAAAGAATTGTCCTTCATCATCATGAACGTTTCCTGCAGAACGCTTATCTCGCGTTCATTGGCAGCCGCTATGTCCAGCATTCTCTGCACGCGCTCGAGCTCAGCCTCCAGTTCTTCCTCCTGTCCGGGGAAGTACGGCTTCTGCTCTTTGATGATCCTTGTGCCGAACGGTGTAAGCAGATTAAGCGCGCCTACAACATAATCCAGCCCTGTCTCACTGCGTGTTTTTCTGTTTGCAAGTCTCTTTGCGTTTTCACTCATGTCTTCTATCCCATCATTACGTCGATGACGGGAATATTCGGCACTGCCTTCTGCATTGCGTCTGCCATTTCTCCGTGATCGAATGAATATCCTGCAGGACTCGTCGGGTTGACGGTTATTGCTGCCACTGTTATGTTCTCGAGGACCTCGACCCTGAGGCCGTATTTCCTCATCTTGCCCCACGTAGCCTTGTCTATGAAGATCTTCGTAGGGTCTCTCAGAACGAACGTGGTGGTTTTGAGTTTCCGCCGGTCGATATCGGCCACGACACTTTGGGTGAACGCACCCGGCACGAAAACGTGCGTGACCTTGTCATCAATCGCGTTATCAAGGAGTTTACCCGATCCGAGTCCCGTAGTTATATTCAATTGAACGGCTTCGCCGTCTCTTACTGTAAAAACACGATCACTATCCGCGTGCTCTTCTATTATTCTCCTCTCCATCCCTTCTTCGAGGATCGGCAGGCTGTAGAGTTCAACAGTGTGAGCCGTCTCTTCCACGACCTTGTTCAGTTTCCTCGATAAAACCGCTCCGGTGGAAAGGATTATCGCATCTGAGATGTCCGGTGCTGCGATCGACTTTCGATCGATCGCACCGTCAATCAGCACCAGATCAGCTCCAAGAGCAAGCATTTCTTCGCACATCTGTATGTGCTGGGCGTTGATTACAGGCCCTGCCACCTGGACGTATCCGGCGTCGGCCACTCTGCAGAGCATTAGCTGCCCGAGAGCGGTTCCGTATTCGGTCATCCTGAGGATCTCGAGTCCCGCATCCGCCAGAGCATACAGCTGCTTAGGCACCGATACGATAGTGTCTGTATCCAGAAAAATTCTGGGTTTGTCTGTGCCTGTTACAATATCAGTTCCCTCTCCATCTCTTCCTGTGGATGTGACTCCGAGCGTCAGGCCTTCGTCCATCGCTTCCTCGATAAGATAATTGAGGGCGGTGGTCTTTCCCGCGTTCTTCGCCATTCCTACGATGGAGATTCGTTTGTAGTTTTCAGATAGTTTTTGCAGCAGGCACATGTTGACTTAATTATTTCTTGTTTCTTTCGTGTCTGAGCAGGTGAGCCGGCTCCATGGACATTCTCTCGCCCTGTGCCAGTCCCGCGACACCTTCATAGTGATATTCTTCTACGTTCTTGCAGTTCTCATAGCTGCACTGCAGCTTAGGAAGCATTGTAGGCTCTGTGTAAGTAGTGATAACGCCTTCGTAGTTTCTCAGGATAACCTTGTCCGGAGTCTGTGAAATTACATACTGAGGCATTACAGGAGTCTTGCCGCCGCCGCCAGGAGCGTCAACTACGAATGTAGGTACTGCATAACCTGAAGTGTGTCCTCTGAGTCCTTCGATGATTTCGATACCCTTTGATACAGGTGTTCTGAAGTGTTCGATACCCAGTGACAGGTCGCACTGATAAATGTAGTACGGACGAACTCTGTTCTTGCAGCAGAGGTGTACCAGGTTTCTCATTACATGAACGTCATCGTTAACTCCTCTGAGGAGTACTGACTGGTTTCCGAGAGGAATACCTGCGTCAGCCAGCTTTCTGCAAGCTTCTGCTGATTCAGGTGTGAATTCCTTAGGATGGTTGAAGTGAGTGTTCAGCCAGATTGGGTGATACTTCTTCAGCATGTCAACCAGCTCGTCAGTGATTCTCTGCGGCATAACTACAGGAGTTCTTGATCCGATTCTTACGATCTCAACGTGGTCGATCTTTCTCAGCTCGCTGATGATGTACTCGAGAACGTCAGTCTCTACGCAGAGAGCGTCTCCGCCTGAAAGCAGAACGTCTCTTACAACAGGAGTTCTCTTGATGTAGTCGATGCAAGCGTTGATGTCTTCCATGCTTCTAGCGCCGTCAGTTTCGCCTGCCAGTCTTCTTCTGGTGCAGTGTCTGCAGTACATTGAACACTGGTCAGTGATCAGGAACAGAACTCTGTCAGGGTATCTGTGAGTAAGTCCAGGTGCCGGTGAGTCTTCGTCCTCATGGAGAGGGTCGAGCATGTCGGCTTCGCCTCTGTGAGTCTCAGCCAGCGTAGGAACAGCCTGCATTCTTACAGGGCAGCTAGGATCATCAGGATCCATCAGTGAAGCGTAGTAAGGAGTGATTCCAACTCTGAATCCGTCCATAACCTTCTTGATGTCTTCCTCTTCCTGCGGAGTAAGGTTTACAACCGCCTTGATCTGCTCAACAGTGCTGAGTCTGTTGGCTACCTGCCAGTGCCAGTCGTTCCACTGTTCATCTGTTACATCCTTGAAAAGAGGGATGTCTTTCCAGTTTCTAATAGCCATTTAATTTCTCCTTTTCATCTCATGATTTATACGGGAATGATTATGCATACATTTCTTCGAAGAGCTTTCTGAGACCTTCATGCTCTCTCAGCTCCTGAAGAGTGATTTCTGCGTGGCCCTTAGTGTAGCCGTTGCCGACGATCATGTTTACGTCCTTGCCAACGCCCTCTGCTCCCAGAGCAGCCTTTGTGAAGCTTGTAGCCATTGAGAAGAAGTATACTGTTCCGTCGTCCTTGCAGCTGAGGATGGAGCCCATCTCAGTGTTCTCGATGGATACGCAGTTGATTACTACGTCGTACAGTTCGCCGTTGGTCAGCTCCATGGCCTTCTCATACATTCCTACTGCGTCAGCAGCGTCCATGTGGAAGTACTCGTCCGCCAGGTCGAGAGCTCTTGCTCTGTCTTCTGACTTCTGTGAACCTGCAGCGCATACTACCAGACCGGTAACGCCGGCTCTCTTCTTTGCTTCGTAGAGGCAGAGCAGACCTGACTTGCCGCCGCCGCCGATTACGAGGACCTTCTGTCCCTGCTGTACCAGCTTGCCTGTCTGAGCAGGAGCTCCGGCAACGTCCAGTGCTGAAAGAGCAAGACCTTCTGGCATGTCGTCAGGAAGCTTAGCATAGATTCCGCTCTGGAACAGGATAGCCTGTCCGGTGATGTCAACCTGGTCGATTGCAGGTCTCATCTCGTGGATCTCTTCGATTACCAGTGGTGTCAGTGACAGTGATACCAGAGTAGCGATCTTGTCGCCAACCTTCAGGTC
>DBYH01000005.1:0-3770 GCA_002310095.1 Firmicutes bacterium UBA1191
GGAGACCAGATGGCTGTTCACGTACCGCTCAGCGTAGAGGCCCAGGCGGAAGCCAGATTCCTCATGCTGTCGGTCAACAACATCCTGGCTCCTAAGGACGGATCACCGATCACCACGCCTACTCAGGACATGATCCTCGGATCATACTACCTGACTCATCCGGGAATCATCAGAATGACGGATGAGAATGGCAAGGTTCACGAGAGTCTGGACGATTTCAAAGACCACTCCGAAGAAGGATTCGCCAGAGTTCCTGAGAAGGGCGACGGCAAGATCTTCACCGACATGGATGAAATGCTCATGGCTTACCGCACAGGTGAAGTCGGCATTCATGCCAAGGTCAAGGTAAGAATGTACGCGGATGAGGATGACCAGAGAGGCAGACTCGTAGAGTCGACCGTAGGAAGGTTCATCTTCAACCAGGGAATCCCTCAGGATCTGGGTTACGTCCAGGATAGAGAGGAAGATCCTTACTCCCTGGAGATCGACTTCCTTTGCGACAAGAAGAAGCTCGGAGACATCATCGACAGATGCTACCGTATCCACGGCAACACTGACACTGTCCTCATGCTTGACTACATCAAGGGAACTGGTTACCACTATTCAACAATAGCGGCCATAACCATCGGAATCTCCGACATGAAGATCCCTGAGGACAAGGAAGACATCATTGCCGAGTCCGACGCTCAGGTCGACAAGTACGACATGGCCTACAGAAGAGGCCTCGTATCCGAAAAGGAAAGATACACCAAGGTCTGCGAGATCTGGAACAAGACGACGGACGACGTAGCCGATTCGCTCATGGAATCGCTGGGAACCCTGAACAACCTGTACATCATGGCTCACTCGGGAGCCAGAGGTTCCAAGAACCAGATCAGACAGATCGGCGGAATGCGTGGCCTGATGGCGAACGCAACAGGAAAGACCATCGAGATTCCTATCAAGGCGAACTTCCGTGAGGGACTTTCAGTACTGGAGTACTTCCTCTCATCGAACGGAGCCCGTAAGGGACTCGCCGATACGGCCCTCAGAACGGCCGACTCGGGTTATCTGACGAGAAGACTGGTCGACGTATCACACAACGTAATAGTAAGAGAAGACGACTGCGGAACTGTCGAAGGTATCGAGGTAACGGCCTTCACCGACGGCAAGGAAGTCATCGAGAAGCTCAAGGACCGTATCATCGGAAGAACTGCTCTTCTGGACATTGTACATCCTGAGACTGGTGAAATCTTAGTCGAGGAAGACTGCGAGATCAAGGAAGAAGACGCTCAGAAGATCGAAGAGGCGGGCATTGAATCCGTAGCCATCAGATCGGTCATGACATGCAAGAGCAGATCGGGCGTCTGCGCCAAGTGCTACGGCCGCAACCTGGCCACAGGCGAGAGCGTGAACATCGGCGAAGCCGTAGGTATCCAGGCGGCCCAGTCAATCGGCGAACCTGGTACGCAGCTCACAATGAGAACCTTCCATACAGGCGGCGTTGCCGGTTCGGACATCACCCACGGTCTTCCTAGAGTAGAAGAGCTCTTCGAGGCCAGAAAGCCTAAGGGACTCGCGACTATCTGCGAGGACGACGGCACGGTCGTATCCATCTCATCGACACCGGACAACAAGACGGAAGTCGTAGTCCGCGGTGAGAAGGAAAACAAGTACATCATTCCTTACGGCGCCAGACTGGCTGTTGCCGAAGGCGACTATGTGGAGGCCGGCGGCAATATCACAGTAGGCCCTCTGGATCCTAAGGACATCCTGAGACTGAAGGGCGTCGAGGGCGTTTACCAGTACCTGCTCAAGGAGGTTCAGAGAGTATATAAGAACCAGGGCGTAGACATCAACGACAAGCACATCGAGGTCATCGTAGGCCAGATGCTTTCGAAGATGAAGGTCAACGACCCTGGAGATACGGGACTTCTGCCGGGCGGACAGTACGGCAAGTTTGAGATCGAGGAAGCCAATCAGGCAGCCGAAGACGAGGGCAAGGAGTCTGCGGACGCTGAGCGCATCCTTCTGGGAATAACGAAGGCATCCCTGGCGACCAACTCATTCCTCTCGGCGGCATCCTTCCAGGAGACCACGAGAGTACTGACCGACGCGGCGATCAAGGGCAAGACCGACCACCTGGAAGGTCTCAAGGAGAACGTCATCATCGGTAAGCTCATCCCGGCAGGTACCGGCATGAGGAAGTACAGGAACATCCAGCTCGACTACGGTGTAAACGAAGAGCTTATCGAGGCCTACAAGCAGGCTCTGCTTGAGGACGATGAGGAAGAGGAAGCCTTCGTAGAGGACATGGAGGGAGTAGCTCCTGAGATGGCGACTGCCGACGATCTGGAGTCGGCCGAGGCCTACGCGGCTGAGGACGAATTCGTCAATGAGACGGAGATCGAGATCGAAGAATAGGCAAAGGCAGCACAACCGATTTTTAACATCAGGCCGGTGGCATGAGCCACCGGCCTTCAAATTGATAAAAGCGTTGACACATAAGGGTTCAGCGTGATAAAATACCTCTCGGCTATGGGCTTATTGCGCCCATTTTTGCCGAGCGAATATTCAGAAGAAAGGAGAAAAAGGATGCCTACAATCAACCAGCTCGTACGTAACGGCAGAACAAGCAGCGAGAAGAAGTCGACTGCGCCTGCTCTGAACAAGGGCATGAACTCTCTGAGAAGAGTTGCTACTGACGTCAATTCACCTCAGAAGCGCGGAGTCTGCACTTCCGTCAAGACGGTTACCCCTAAGAAGCCGAACTCGGCTCTGAGAAAGGTCGCCAGAGTACGTCTTACGAACGGTATCGAAGTAACAGCATACATTCCTGGAATCGGCCACAACCTTCAGGAGCACAGTGTTGTACTCATCAGAGGCGGCAGAGTTAAGGACCTCCCTGGTGTAAGATATCACATCGTAAGAGGAACACTCGATACTGCAGGCGTTGCAGAGAGAAGACAGGCCAGATCCAAATACGGAGCCAAAAGGCCTAAGAAGTAACACGTTAAGTGTAGTAAGTTAACAAGGTAATAGTAGCGCAACTTTTTTGATAATAAAGGAGCGCTCACGGGGGCCCCGTGCGGACAGCAAAGGCAAGACTGCTTTTGCATGTAAGAGAGTATGTGTAAGTACTGTCCGAAGAAATTCCGCAGGGAGTCAACGAGTACCGAATTAGTAATTAAGGAGGAAAGAGAAGTGCCAAGAAAAGGAAATGTACCTAAGCGTGAAGTGCTTCCGGATCCTGTATACGGCAGTGTAGTTGTTGCCAAGCTGATCAACAGCATCATGCTGGACGGCAAGAAGGGAACAGCTCAGAAGATCGTTTACGACGCATTCGACCAGATCAAGGAAACTACTGGCGAAGATCCGATGGAAGTATTCGAAAAAGCTATGAACAACATTATGCCGGTTCTTGAAGTCAAGGCGAGACGTGTCGGCGGTGCCAACTACCAGGTGCCTATGGAAGTAAGACCGGCAAGACGCCAGACATTAGGCCTCAGATGGCTCACTCAGTACACGAGAGCGAGAGGCGAGAAGACAATGTCAGAAAGACTGGCTAAGGAACTGATGGACGCCGCTGACAACACAGGCGCGTCAGTAAAGAAAAAGGAAGACACGCACAGAATGGCAGAAGCCAACAAGGCGTTCGCACACTACAGATTCTAGTGCAGGGCAGTAGATGCAACTGATGTAAATTGCAAATAAAGCAGAAAGGAGGAAGAAATGCCGGATAGACAATTTCCGCTCGAAAGAACGAGAAACATCGGTATCATGGCTCACAT
>DBYH01000005.1:3845-5824 GCA_002310095.1 Firmicutes bacterium UBA1191
TGGACTGGATGGAACAGGAACAGGAACGTGGTATTACTATAACCTCTGCTGCTACTACAGCCCAATGGAAGGACACGCGGATAAACATCATCGACACTCCGGGCCACGTGGACTTCACAGTTGAGGTCGAAAGATCCCTGAGAGTTCTCGACGGAGCTGTCACCGTGCTTTGCGCGAAGGGCGGGGTCGAGCCTCAGTCCGAGACAGTATGGAGACAGGCGGAGAAATACGGCGTGCCGAGAATGATCTTCGTAAACAAGATGGACATCATGGGAGCCGACTTCTACAGAGTCGTCGACATGGTGAGAGACAGGCTTAAGGCCAACGCCGTGCCTGTACAGCTTCCGATCGGCAAGGAAGACACATTCGTAGGCATTATCGACCTGATCGAGATGAAGGCCGAGATCTACAAGGACGATCTGGGCAGAGAATTCGACAAGACAGACATTCCGCCGGAACTCCTCGATGACGCGCAGATGTGGAGGGAAAGACTGCTGGAAGCGGTATCTGAGCTCGATGAAGACCTGATGATGAAGTACCTCGAAGGCGAGGAGATCAGTCAGGAAGAGATCAAGAGCGTGATCAGAACGGCTACGATAGCAGGAAACATGGTCCCTGTAACATGCGGAAGCGCGTACAAAAACAAGGGTGTCCAGATGATGCTCGACGCGGTCGTAGATTACCTGCCTTCACCGCTGGATATCCCGCCTATTACGGGAATATCGCCTAAGACGGAGAAGGAAGAGGAGAGACCTGCGGACGACAACGGCCCATTCTCAGCCCTGGCGTTCAAGATAGTGGCTGACCCATATGTGGGCAAACTCGCGTACTTCAGAGTATATTCAGGCAAGATGGCCTCCGGCTCCTACGTTTACAACCCTGTAAAGGAGAAGAAGGAGAGAATCGGCCGCATACTCCAGATGCACGCGAACAAGCGGGAGGATATCGAAATGGTATACTCCGGTGACATCGCAGCAGCAGTAGGACTCAAAGTCACCACTACGGGAGACACTCTCTGTGACGAGCGGAGAGCGATAATCCTGGAGTCGATGGATTTTCCTGATCCTGTAATCGAAATCGCCATAGAGCCTAAGACAAAGGCAGGACAGGAGAAGATGGGAATAGCTCTCGCCAAGCTGGCGGAGGAAGATCCTACATTCAAAACCTATACAAACGAAGAGACCGGACAGACCATAATCGCCGGAATGGGAGAACTTCACCTGGAGATCATCGTGGACAGACTTCTGCGTGAATTCAAGGTGGAGGCCAATGTTGGCAAGCCTCAGGTATCATACAAGGAGACTCTCACCAAGGAGGTCGAAGTAGACCATAAGTACGCCAAACAGTCAGGCGGCAAGGGTCAGTACGGACACGTTAAGATCAGGGTATACCCTCGCGAGCCGGGAGAAGGATTCGAATTCAGGAACTCCATCGTCGGCGGGGCAATACCTAAGGAATATATTCCTAAGATCGAAGAAGGTATCAGAGAAGCAATGGAGACCGGTCCTGTAGCGGGATATCAGGTCGTAGACGTAGGCGTAGAGCTCTTCGACGGTTCATACCACGAAGTAGACTCATCGGAAATGGCCTTCAAGATCGCTGCTTCAATGGCCTTCAGAGAAGCTGCCAGAAAGGCAGAACCGGTACTTCTGGAGCCTATATTCAAGGTCGAGGTAACAGTCCCGGACGAGTACATGGGAGACGTTATCGGCGACATAAGCTCGAGAAGAGGAAAAATCGAAGGTTCCGACATGAACAACGGAGCCGTGGCGATAAGAGGATACGTACCTCTGGCCGAAATGTTCGGATACGCTACGGATCTGAGGTCGAGAACACAGGGACGAGGCGTTTATGTAATGCAGTTCGACCACTTCGAGAAGCTGCCGGCAAATCTAGTGGACAAAATTAATTAATTTATTAATTTTTTTCAATTAATGTTTCACCTTTTGGATTAAAGGAAAAGGATTTTAACAGGAGGA